>NZ_NHSF01000056.1:0-43868 GCF_016653295.1 Halochromatium salexigens
CGCATCAAGCAGCGCTTTGAAGCGCGGCTCTTCCTCGTGCGCGACCGGGCGCAGGGTGATGTCGTGCACGTTCACGCCGCTACCTCGCCAACCAACAGTGGCGGGCAGTTTGGACCAGACGAAGGGAATTGTCCAGAATCGAGGGTAAATCCCTCAACTGCTGGTCAGTCAGAGTCAGAACGGTTTCGCCCTGTCCGAGGCTGTGCTCGGGGTCGCGCACGACGGTAATGATGTCGTGTGATGGGCAAGCGTCGCCAGTCGCATCACTGGCTTCGATGGGGGGCTGGCTCGGGGCCAAGTCCGTGGTAGACATGATGGATTGCTCTTAATTCATGCATCCGGCAGGATGCAGTGACGAATTAAGGGAATCCGCTTATGCGACGGACTTTATGATCGGCCTTCACACAAAGCAGGTGAAGGATCGGCCCTCGTACAATGACTGGGAGTGCCAGCCATGGAGAAAGCTACCGCACATGGATGAGCGGAGTCAACACCCAGTTGTGAATCGGGTTGAAGGGGCGTTTCTTTTCTGCACAGCAGCGCTAGCCCCCTCGCAAAAAACCCCACCTTCGGCACCTGGCTCGACCCATGGGTGGGTAAAGTGGGTTTTCTGGGTGGCCCCGCCCCGGCCACATAGCAAACGTCGCGCTGGCGCATAGACGAGGATCGAGCTGTCCCGGGCGGGTGTGCGCCTCAAACTTGAGGAGCGGGGGCGAAAATGATCGCAACGGCCAAACGCATACTTTAGCCGGTGACACTAAGCGAAAGGGCCTTGCTGCAGTAGCGGACTGGCTTCGAGGCGAAGTCGTAGCCACTGGGGCTATCGCCCCCCGAAATTTCTGGGCCAGAGGTCCGTTTCTTGGGCCGACTAAGGCTATGGCCGCCCCCGGCATCCTTTCCAGGGGCTCCTTGGCCCCTAGTCGATGGCCCTCACGATGCCCCCGGCCTCGGCGTGCTCCCAGACGTACGCCCTCAGCGCGTGGTAGTGCTCAGCCAGACCGCTCAGGTGGCTATAGGCGTAGAGACAGCAGGTGATGCCGAACGCATCGGTGCTCAGCGTACCCTGGTAGCCGTTCTCAGCCTGCACCTCAAACGTCGCCGGATAGGTCGGAGCCATGTAAAACCCGAGATTGCTGAGCCGCCAGAACTGCCAATACCCACCGTGATAGTCTTGGCTCAGATCATCAGCCAGGTGGTAGATCGTTGGCTCGATCTTCAATGGGAATGCATAACCAAACAGCCGCGCAGTCTCCTTGATGCGGCTCGACTCAGGGACTTCGGTCTTCGTAATGGTCATCGATGATTCTCCTGCACCGTCTTCCAGGCGCACGCAACCCTCAGCGGTGAAGCTGCTACACGAGGAAGAACGGGGCTCTATGGGGTGTTAGTAGGAAGGATCGGCTCGGTCCTGAAGCCTGAGTTGGTCTGCCAGCAGATAGGGCAGCAACTCGTCTGGATAGTCCCAATCCAGCACATTTACCTCATGGCAATAACGATTCCAACAGCAAGTAAAGCGACCGTAAACGTCGCAGGGTGAGCGGCAGCGATCAAAGCGAAGAGAATCAATCCCCAGCCACGGTGTGAGCCCTTACTCAAGACCAATGCTGATGCAATAGCGAACATCGGTAGCATCTATTTACCTTCTGTCAGTTGTTTCATTTCCTCCAGCCAAGCACTGCTATCCGTCTTCTTATGCCCTCCACTCTCTAGGGGCTCCACCAGACCTTCAGCCTTCAGTGCGGCTAATAGAAATCCGGCGAGATTGGCTGACCGGGATACAGTTATTTTTGCGCGTTTGAGGTACCCCGCAGTGATCGGTTTGTCGGTATCCAAAACACCCTCCAAGGTTTTCAAAGGCACCCACTCCCTTGCGAATAAACCGCCGCCGGTGTTTTGCCATATTCTCAGCGCCAGCTCACCGTTGGTGGTCAGTCCGACGTGATAGGTCAGGGTCGATGCTCCACTGAGAGAGGGGCAGTCAGCGGTTTTCAGTACTTTCTCTTGCTGTTTCTTTCGTGTAGCCATTGCAGTAGCCCTCAATGCTTAGTCGCAGTCGTTTCCACTTAGTAGTCGGTACTGCTCAGCCAATAGGTCAGGAATCATTTCATCGGGCAGATCAAAATCAAGCACGCACAGCAAAGCCTCGAGAGTGACTCGATACATCTTTAACTCCTGGTTTGTTGGGGAAGGATGAAGACTTTGCGTCTTCAGATAAGATGGGCGCTAGGGCGCAATCGGTGGGTCAAGGAAGTAGAGCAGGCGCTCACGGAGCTTTGGCGGTAGCCAAGGTGCGTCAGGCACGACGAAGACTAATCCGTAGTCACCGCTGCCGAGATAGACACAGACGAAGTGCCCGTCTTCCAGGGTGACGCCTTCCCACTGGACTTCATAAAGCTTACATGGCTCGCAGATGTCGGGAAGGTGCTTGGAGACATCGCCGGGCTCGATCAGGTAGACTTTGCCGTGGATGTCGGGGTCGTAGTCTTCGATGGCCTCGATACAGAGTCGGACGAGTTCTCTGACCTTCGGATACGCTGGGTGGGTCGTTGGTAGTTGATGGATGTCTTCGACGCCTTGAAACGCCAGCATTGCATTTTCTCCGGGCATAAAAAAACCCGCCGAAGCGGGTTGATGGTGATTGGCCTCCAAATTTCTGGTGCAATCGGTTTGGCGATATTTTGTTGCTAAACATTGTCCTGAGATCCAAATGTACCCAGGCTTGTTAAATTTTACGGATCACTTCAGCCCCTCATACAATGACTTAATTAACCAAATCAAAGTTCCGCGAATTCATGCTCTTTGAGGTAGTCGTGCCAAATAATAAAGATCTAAACGGAATTATGGGCTACTGCTAGTGTGCCGAGACGAATTCCTGGATGAGATCGGTATGTATTTAGTAGCAAGAACTTCTGATTGATTCTTCCCTGTTTAGTTTATGCAGGTTTGGCCACTCTTTGTCTAAAGCATTTATGCAGGTCTTTCTGTGTTTTTCTTGAAATTTCTTAGTGTAGTCGACAATAAGCGTCCAGTTTTTTCCCTTTAGTGAGGGTAAAGTTACCAAACTATGCAAATCTTTAAAAAAGATTAAATATAGTTGGGCCAGTGACGGTGTTCTTAAATAAGAGCCTTCGTCGATTCTTGCATTTATGTTTTTTTTAACTAATAACTTTTCACTTTTCCCATCCTGTCCCCAGTTTACAAACTGTACTTGGATGTTTTCGTCTAAAAAGTCTAAATTTCCTTTTTTGTCTATTTTGCCAATAGGTGTAAAAACATAAGGATAGTGAACCGGAAAATAATATTGTTGCCTGTCTTCATTCAAGATTTTCTTTACCTGCTTGTAGGGTTTTGACATTCGTAAAATATAAGGAGGAGAAAAAATAAGCTCTTCAGTGCCCAAATTTTTGGAGACTCCATCTGATTTTAATATGGAATCTATCTCTCTTGTCAAAACTGAATCATGTATAGATACTTGTTTACTATCCTTGTTTTTTACGATTGCATCAAAAAGCTTAAAAGATTTTTTCAGCAGGGTTAGATATTTTTTTGCTTCTTCTTGAGTTAAATGCAATTTTTTTTCTTCGTTTTCTTGTGTCTTAAGTAACTCTTCTTCAAGCGTGTTAGCTAACACGGAGCCAGAGATAAACATGCCCATAAAAAAGCCAAGCTTGATTAATTTAAAAACCATTTTTCTTCACCTTTCACAGTTAGCTGGACTCCCCTTGAAGTGTCAAAGTAAGCAATGCAATTGCCATCCACAATTTCAGATTTAAGAAACTTTAATGATTTAAGAGAGACACCCCAGCGATTGGACAGATAAATTAAATAATCTTCAGGAAAATCCTCTCGTGATACATTTGGACACATATCTCTAATTTTAGTCCTCCACTGTCTAATGGAATCTATGCGCTTTTCGGCTTCTATCTTATTATAATAGATTTGTTTTTCTGCTTTTGTTTTCTCTTGTCTCCAAGTTTCAGCAAAGATATCGTCATCTTGGTTAGCACTTAAGAAATACCTTGTGTGTATAGCGCTAGCACGTTTTAGTATATTTTGGGATGCATTATTATTTTGGATTATTACTCCTGTCTCTTTGGTCTCTAAATGATGACCCCATGAGTAGATATTTTTATTATTTAAAATTCTGCCCACCACATGATCTATAGGGAGAAAAAAAAGGATAAAGACGAATGTTAGCATGTATGCTCTATTCATAAAAATTATTCTTCTGCTTTTCAAAAACCCCACTGATGAAAATGTTTTCGGATGAGACAGTCGACGAGGTGGGTGCCAAGTAAGATGCTAAAATAGTCGCCATACTTATCAATGTAGCGACCGTTCACGCGGGGGCTGAAACTTGCCATCGCCTCACCTCTAGCGGCTCCAGCCCAAGCTGTGGAAACCCGGACTTCCGTGCTCAGGAGCGCAGCCCAGGCGAAATGGGTACTCAAGATAGACCCGAATCGGGATCTTGTCTAGCGGTAGGAGTATGAGACATTTGCGCTGTCTTTAACTTACTGAAAATACTCAAGCTAACTTTTTAACTTCAGCATAAGTCATTGATTTTAAAGTGGGGTGAAAATGTTCAATCTTACCCGAAAGCCAGCTCGGAAATAACGTAAGCTGTTGTTTCTTCGTTGTAAGTTTGGGGTAAAAGAAATTTGACACCTCAGTTTTTCGAAACAGAGTCAGAGTGTTACGACAGCGCAAATGTTTCTAGGAGTATGGACTATGAAGCAGGCTAAGGCGGTGCGCCAGAGTGGCAGGGAAGGCGACAGAGGCGCCTAAGCAGATGTATTTATGGTGGGCCGTGTAGGATTCGAACCTACGACCAAGGGATTATGAGTCCCCTGCTCTAACCGCTGAGCTAACGGCCCCGGGGAGGGGCGCGGCAGCTTGGGGGCTGCCGCAGGACGCATCCCTGCGCGGTTGGCGAGGTAAGCCAATAATCACTATCAGTCGGTGTCGAGGAAGCTGCGTAGCTTCTCGGAGCGGGTGGGATGGCGCAGCTTGCGCAGTGCCTTGGCCTCGATCTGGCGGATGCGCTCGCGGGTGACGTCGAATTGCTTGCCGACCTCTTCCAAGGTGTGGTCGGTGTTCATGTCGATGCCAAAGCGCATACGCAGCACCTTGGCCTCGCGCGAGGTGAGGCTGGCGAGCATGTTCTGGGTGGCCTCGCGCAGCCCTTCGGAAGTGGCCGAGTCGACCGGCGAGATCACCGCCGCGTCCTCGATGAAGTCGCCGAGGTGGCTGTCCTCGTCGTCGCCGATCGGCGTCTCCATCGAGATCGGCTCCTTGGCGATCTTGAGCACCTTGCGCACCTTGTCCTCGGGCATCTCCATGCGCTCGGCGAGTTCCTCGGGCGTGGCCTCGCGGCCCATCTCCTGCACCATCTGACGGCTGATGCGGTTGAGCTTGTTGATGGTCTCGATCATGTGCACCGGGATGCGGATGGTGCGCGCCTGATCGGCGATCGAGCGGGTGATGGCCTGGCGAATCCACCAGGTCGCATAGGTCGAGAACTTGTAGCCGCGACGGTATTCAAACTTGTCCACCGCCTTCATCAGGCCGATGTTGCCCTCTTGGATCAGGTCAAGGAATTGCAGGCCGCGGTTGGTGTACTTCTTGGCGATCGAGATCACCAGGCGCAGATTGGCCTCGACCATCTCTTTCTTGGCGCGGCGGGCCTTGGCCTCGCCGATCGACATCTTGCGGTTGGTCTCCTTGATCTCGCCGATGGTCAGCAGATTGGTGCGCTCGATCTCCTGCAGCCGACGCTGGGCGCGGCGCACCTCGTCGGCATAGTTGGCGAGGCGCTTGGTCCAGGCGGCACTGCTGCCCTGCATCTGCGTCTCGATCCAATCGCTGTTGGTCTCGTTCTCCGGGAAGGAGTCGATGAACGCCTTGCGCGGCATGCCGGCGCCATCGACGCACAGGCCCATGATCTGGCGCTCTTGCGAGCGGATGCGCTCGATGGTCTCGCGCAGCATCTCGACGAGGCGATTGAAGATGCCGGCGACGAGCTTGAACTGCAGGAAATCCTCCGAGACCTGGGCAAGGGCGGCCTGGGTCTCGGGATGCTCGCGCCCGTGCTGTTCGAGCAAGTCGGCGAAGGCCTGATAATGGGTGCGCAGCTCGCCGACGCGACGCGCGACCTCTTCCGGGTCCGGTCCGGTATCGACGGTCTCTTCGTCTTCCTCATCGTCCTCATCAGTGGCGGAGCCATTCTTGATCACGGGCTCGGGCACTGCGTCATCATCATCGCGAAAGCCACTGATGACTTCAGCTAGGCGCATCTCGCCTTGCTCGGCCTTAGCGAAAAGGTCGAGCAGTTCTTGCACGGTACGCGGATAGACCGAGAGTGCGATCAGTACCTGGTTGAGGCCTTCCTCGATGCGTTTGGCGATGCGCAGCTCGCCTTCACGCGTCAGGAGTTCGACGGTGCCCATCTCGCGCATGTACATGCGCACAGGATCGGTGGTGCGGCCGAATTCGCTGTCGACCGAGGCCAGCGCGGCGGCGGCGGCCTCGGCGGCCTCGTCATCGGCGACGGCGGAGTCGTTGCTGAGCTGATCAATCTCGGCGGGCGCACTTTCATGGACGGTGATGCCCATATCGTTGATCATGCGCACGATATCTTCGATCTGATCCGCCTCGACGATGCCGGGCGGCAGGTGGTCGTTGACCTCGGTGTAGGTCAAAAACCCCTGTTCTTTACCTTTAGCGATCAGCTGCTTGAGCTGGGACGACTGCTGCTGTTCTTGATCCATGCAGGTACCCGTACGGCGAAGTCGAGATGTCAGGGGGCGCTGCTCAAGGGCAATGAGACTAAAAAACCCCTAATAAGCAACACACCAGTATAACAGTAGTGGACTGAAACGTCTATTTTTTTGTTTGCTGCGGTGCGGTATGAGCCGCGCGGTTCAGGCTGCGTTGCAACTGTGTCCGCTCCTCGGCCGTGAGGCCTTCGCTACTTGCTTTAGACAAAAGACGTTGGCGCAAGATCAACAGTCCATCGCGGTTTAGGCGCCGGATGGCGCCGGCGAGTTCTTCGCCCTTGCCCTCTGGCGGAATATGGGCGAGCAGGGCGGAATTCGAGAGCCGATCGACGATGGTGGCTTGGTCGCGCTCGCGCCAATGCTCGCGCAGCGCGGCGGAGGAGATCCCCGGCCGCTCGCCGATCACCTCGAGCAGCTCCTCGAGCAGCCGCACACCGGGGCTATCGATTTCGCGCCAGTCGCCTGGTTCGGCGAGTGCATGCGGTGCGAGGGTTGGATCGTCTAGCAGCAGCGCGATGGCGCGTCGCATCGGATTGAGCTGGGTTAATTGGGTTCGACCCTGAGCTTGCCTCTGAATTCGTCCTTGTGTCCGTGAAGGGCCTTGGCGCTGGCGCGCGCTGCTTGCCACGCCGGTGAGCTTGGCGAGGCGCTGCTCGAGCAGATCACGGAAGGTGCCGACGGGAACCTTGTTCAACAAGGGGCGGGCGGCGGCATCCAGACTCGCTCGGCCTTCGTCGCTGCCGAGGTCGCGCTCGGCGGTCAAATGCTCGAACAGGAAGTCGGAGAGCAACATCGCCTGCTCCATGCGCTGCTCAAAGGGGCCTGCGCCTTCCTGGCGAATCAGGCTATCCGGGTCCTCGCCCTCGGGCAGGAGCAGGAAGCGAATCGGCGTCTGGCCGGTCGCCTGCGGCAATGCGATCTTGAGTGCCTTCCAGGCGGCATCGCGCCCGGCCCGGTCACCATCGAAACAGAACACCAGCTCAGGTGCGGCGCTGCGCAGGAGTCGAGTCAGGTGCTCGGGCGTGGTGGCCGTGCCGAGGGTTGCCACCGCATAGGGGACGCCGAACTGCGCGAGCGCGATCACATCCATGTAGCCCTCGACGACGAGCAGGCGTGGCGGCTGCCGGTTGGCCTGCTGGGCCTCGAACAGGCCGTAGAGTTCGCGCCCTTTGTGGAAGACCAAGTTCTCGGGAGAGTTCAGGTACTTCGGCTCGCCGTCATCGAGCAGGCGGCCGCCGAAGCCGATGACCCGGCCGCGCCGATCGCGGATCGGAAACATGACGCGGTTGCGAAAGCGATCGTAGCGCCGCCCGTCGCGCTCGATGACCAAGCCGGCGCGCTCGAGCAGGGTCTGGGCGTCGGGGTGTTGACCAAGCTGCTTGAGGAGGAAGTCCCAACCCGGGGGCGCGAAGCCAAGCCCGAAACGGGCCGCGACCTCGCCGCTGAGGCCACGGCCGCGCAGATAGTCCACCGCGCGCCGCGCCTGTGGATGCTCGCGCAACTGCTGTTGAAACAGGGCGGCGGCCTGCTCGAGAAGCAGGTAGAGGGGTCTGGGGTCGGGGCCGGCCGGTGCCGCATCGGCCTCGCTTGGCAGCTCCAGGCCGGCCTGCTGCGCTAATTCCTCGACCGCCTCACGGAACCCGAGCCGATCATGCTCGATGAGGAAGTCGATGGCGTTGCCATGCGCGCCGCAGCCGAAGCAGTGGTAGGTCTGGCGACTGGGGGTGACGACGAAGGAGGGCGTCTTCTCGGTGTGGAAGGGGCAAAGCCCTTTCAGCAGCCCGCCAGCCTTCTTTAGCTGCACGCGCGCGCCGACGACCTCGGCGATCTCGATGCGCTCGAGGAGACGTGCTCTGAAATCTGGCGGAAACTGGCCGGCCATTGTCTCCCACGCCTGAGGCAGGCGTGGCGGCCGTCTACACGGCGCCTCAGCCTGCGAGCCTTGCCTTCACCGCGCCGCTGACCGCAGCCATATCGGCGCGCCCCTGGAGCTTGGGCTTGAGCAGGCCCATGACCTTGCCCATGTCCTGCATGCCGGCGGCGCCGGTGTCGGCGATGGCGCTGTTGATCAGCGCATCGATCTCCTCGTCGCTCAACGCGGCGGGCATGTAGTCCTGACAGATCTCGATCTCGAAGCGTTCCTTCTCGGCGAGATCCTCGCGCCCGGCCTCGCTGTACTGCGCGACCGAGTCGCGCCGCTGCTTGAGCATCTTGTCGAGCACCGCGAGCACCTGGGTCTCGTCGAGTTCGCTGCGCTCATCGACCTCGCGCTGCTTGATGGCGGCATGAATGAGCCGAATCACCCCGAGACGAGCCTTGTCGCCGGACTTCATCGCCGCCTTCATGTCGGCCTGTAAGCGCGCTTTCAACATCAGAACGTGCGTTCCCAGCGCCGCGCCTCGCGCGAGAGCTTCTTGTGGTGGCGTTTCACGGCCGCGGCTTTCTTGCGCTTGCGCTCGCTGGTCGGCTTTTCATAGAACTCGCGACGACGCACCTCGGCGAGGACGCCGGCCTTTTCACACGAGCGTTTGAAGCGACGCAGGGCCACCTCGAAGGGTTCATTGTCTTTGACGCGGACGCTGGGCATGTAGACTCCCGTTGGCGATGTCCAGTGGGTGGGATCAATCGGTTACACTACGGATAATCTACCAGCATAGCCGGTGAATGCCGACTGATGCAACCAGCAATCTTTCAGGAGCTGACCCGGATGCGTGTGCTTGGTATCGAGACCTCCTGCGACGAGACTGGGGTCGCCCTCTACGACGGCGGACCCGATGGCGCCGGGCTGCTGGCGCACGCGGTCTACAGCCAGGTCGAGCTGCATGCCGAATATGGCGGCGTGGTGCCAGAGCTGGCCTCGCGGGATCACATCCGCAAGCTGCTACCGCTGATCGAGCAGGTGCTGGACGAGGCTGGGCTGAGCGCGGCCGAGATCGAGGGCATCGCCTACACGGCGGGGCCGGGGTTGGTCGGGGCGCTGCTGGTCGGCGCCGCGCTCGGGCGCAGCCTGGCCTGGGCCTGGGGCGTGCCGGCGCTGGCGGTGCATCACATGGAAGGGCATTTGCTCGCGCCACTGCTGGAAGACCCGGCGCCAGCCTTCCCGTTCGTGGCGTTGTTGGTCTCGGGTGGGCATACGCAGCTCGTCGACGTGCAGGCCATCGGCCGCTATCGCATCCTTGGCGAATCGGTCGATGATGCCGCCGGCGAGGCCTTCGACAAGACCGCGAAGATCCTCGGCCTGCCGTATCCGGGTGGTCCCGCGCTCGCCCGGCTCGCCGAGCAGGGCGATCCGACTCGGTATCGGTTCCCACGGCCGATGACCGATCGGCCCGGGCTGGATTTCAGCTTCAGTGGGCTGAAGACCTTTGCGCTCAATGCCTGGCGGCAGGTGCAAGCCGAGCGCGAGGATCTCGAACAGGCGCGCGCCGACATCGCGCGCGCGTTCGAAGAAGCGGTGGTCGACACATTGCTGATCAAGTGCCGGCGCGCGGTCGAGGCCGCCGGCGCGGAGCGCCTGATCATGGCCGGCGGGGTGAGTGCCAATCGGCGCCTGCGCGCGCGCATGGATGAGCAGATGGATGCGCGCGGGGTCGCGGTCTTCTATCCACGCGCGGCGCTGTGTACCGATAACGGCGCGATGATCGCCTTGGCGGGGCATGAACGCCTGGTGGCCGGTCAGCATGAGGCGTTGAGCTTTGGTGCGCGCCCACGCTGGGCGCTCGAGGCGCTGTCCACGCTCGACGGCGATCCTGCGTCCTGATACCTGAACTCATCCCCTGCTCAAGGCCTGTCGCGCTCGTGCGCGCCGCTGTCGTTCGCGCCACCGATACGGTCTTCAGTGCCACTGAGCAGATTGCGGATATTGCTGCGATGGCGCCAGAACAGCAGCAGCGTCATCAGGGTCTGCATGCCGACCAGCACCCCGGTGCCGCTGTCGGCGTGCAGTGGCCAGAGCAGCCAGATCAGCAGCGGCGCGGCGGCCATCGAGACGAGCGCCGAGGCCGAGGACACCTTGAGCACCTTGGCGACGAAGAGCCAGATCGCGGCAACCGCAGCGCCGAGTGAGAGCAAGAGTCCGAATTGCACGCCAAGCGCCGTGGCCACGCCCTTGCCGCCCTGGAAGCCGAAGAAGACCGGATAGAGGTGGCCGAGGAAGGCCGCCAGCCCCACGGCGGCGAGCAACCAGGCGCTGGCATCCACCAGGCCCATGGCGCCGAGCAGATGCGCGGCGAACATCGGCAGGAAACCTTTGAGGCTGTCGCCGAACAGGGTGATCGCCGCCGCCTTGCGCGCCTTGGGACCACCGATACGCAGCACATTGGTCGCGCCTGGGTTGCCCGAACCTTGGGTACGGGGGTCGGCAAGGCCCAGGGCGCGACAGACGAGGATCGCGCTCGAAATCGAGCCGAGCAGGTAGGCGCAGGCGATCAGCGCGGTGTTGGCGAAGAGCAGTAGGTCCATGGGCGGCTATTGGACGGGCTGAGAGGGCATTGGTCAAGCGCCATCGTCTGTGACGGGATGGTTGCAAATATGGCTCAGAGCGCCATGATGCCTGCCAACGAGGACTCGGCGCTGAAGAATGCGCGCAACAGCGGAGACACGACAGGCATGGATATCGTATTCATCAAGGGGCTACGGGTCGAGACCATCATCGGCATCTACGACTGGGAGAAGGCGATTCGCCAGCCCGTGGTGCTCGATGTCGAGATGGGCACCGACGTGCGGCGTGGCGCCGCCAGCGATCGCATCCAGGACGCGCTCGACTACAAGGCCGTCTCCAAGCGGCTCAAGACGTTCATCGGTGAATCCCGCTTCGAGCTGGTCGAGACCCTGGCCGAGCGCTGCGCGGCGATCATCCTGGACGAGTTCGCGGTGCCTTGGGTACGGCTGACCTTGAACAAGATCGGCGCGCTGAGTGACGCCGAAGGCGTCGGCGTCATCATCGAGCGCGAGCCGCGCGGGCAGCCATCGGAAGCGACCGGCTCGCGGAGCGACGCCGCGAACGACAGCTCAGGGCAGGCGGATGCCGAGCACGGATCAGCCTCGGCCTGAGCGATCGATACAGGCCGCCGGTCCAGCACGGCGCTGCTGGATCAGCCTCGGCAGCAACCGCGCGCGCGAGGCCTCGATCCGGGGCGGCGTGCAGGGGCTGCGGCACGCCTTCGGGGCGCTCATCTTGTCGCCGGTCTACGAAACCGAGGCGGAGGGCTTCGTGGGTGATCCCTTCCTGAATCTGGTCGCCGGCATCGAGACGACGCTGACGGTGGGCGAGATTCGGGCCATCCTGCGCCGCATCGAGGCCGACCATGGCCGCGAGCGCAGTGGTGAACCATTCGCCCCGCGCACGCTCGATCTGGATCTGCTGACCTTCGGCGACCGCAGCGGTGAGTTCGACGGCTATCGCATCCCGCGCGATGAGATCCTGTGTTATGCCTTCGTGCTCGGCCCGCTCGCCGATGTGGCACCCGAGGAACGGCATCCGATCGCTGGGCAGTGCTATGCGGTGCTCTGGGAACAACTTCTGGCGCGGCTGCGAGCCGAGCGGTTGGGCGATCGTCAAACCGCCGCCTCTCGAGATCCAGCAAACGAGCCGGCCGAGCATTGGTCGCCACTACACCGCTTCACGCTGACTCTCGTTGGTCCGTGATCCATGCACAAGCCGCCTCATCCTCGGGCCGCCCGCAGCCGCTCCAGGCGCAACCGATGCCGCCCATCGAACAGCCGCCGAGCGCCGATCCAGACCGCGGCGACGCTGCCGAGCCCGGTGCCGCTAGCGATCAGGAACATGATCAGCAGCTGATACTTGGCCGCCTCCATCGGCGGGCTGCCGGCGAGGATCTGACCGGTCATCATCCCTGGCAGGCTGACCAGGCCAGCGGTGGCCATGGCATTGGTGATCGGGATCAGGCCGGCGCGCAAGGCGTCGCGGCGGATATCGGCGATCGCCTCGCTCCAGGTCGCGCCGAGCAGCAGTTGGGCCTCGATACGGTTGCGACCTTCCCAGGTCTGTCGGGTCAGGCCATCGAGGGCGACGGCGATGCCGTTCATGGTGTTGCCAAGCAGCATGCCGAGCAGCGGAATCAGATATTGCGGCTGATACCAGGGCGTGACGCCGATGAGCACCGTCAGCGCCACCACCGTGATGCTGAACGAGGACAAAAACATCGACAGCGCGCCGATCCCATAGCCCCAGGCCCCGCGAAAACGCCGCCGCTGTCGCGCCATCACCTCCCAGCCCGCCACCGAGAGCATCATCAGCGCCAGCAGTCCAATCAGCAGCGGGTTAGTGGTCGCGAACAAGACCTTCAGCACGAGGCCAAGCAGCACCAACTGCACCGTGCTGCGCGCGGCGGCGATCAGGATACGTCGCTCGATGCCGAGATGCAGGCGCCAGGAGAGCGCGGCCAACAGCAGCACTAGGCCGGAGGCCAGCGCCAGATCGAAGAGGCTCAGCGAGATCAGGTCCATGGTCCAGCCACCTCGATGACGTGGTTGAGGGCGTGCCGGAGTGACTGGCGCATCAGGGGCATGATCGGTGGCTTTAGCATTCGCATCAGGCAGGGGATTCCGCTTGTAAGCGACCGGCCTCGATGACGAAACAGCGCCCGCCAGCGGCCTGTGCCAGGCGCTGGCGTTGATCCGGATCATGACTGGCCCAGAGCACGGCCGCGCGCCGCTGGCGGCGATAGTCATCGATCAGCTGCTCGGCCTGCGCGCGATTGCTCGGGTCCAGGTTGGCGGTGGCCTCGTCGAGCAGCAGCACCTCTGGGCCGTTGACCAGCAGCCGTGCCAAGGCGAGACGTTGGCGCTCGCCGGTCGAGAGCCGCTGCACGTCCCAGTCGAGCACATCGGACTGGAAGCCGAGCCGCGCGAGTAAGCGCGCCAGCCCTGTGATTCCGAGTTGGTCGCCCTTGACCTGAGCGACTTCATCAGGAAAGCCACCCTGCGTCGGTGTCGCGTCGACAGCGCCGGCAGGCGTTGCCATCGCCGACGCTTGGGCTGGTTCAGCGGGCGAGATGGCGAAATGCGCGCCAACCTGATCGGCCCACCAGCCGGTCTCGGCGGGCAGCAGGCCGACGCGCCGGCGCCACTCGGGGGCGGGGATCAGCGAGCGCGGCTGCGCGTCGATCAGCACCTCGCCCTGACTCGGGTCCAGGTCGGCGATGGCGCGCAGCAGCAGGCTCTTGCCAGCGCCCGAGGGGCCGGAGATGAAGACCAGCTCGCCAGCGCCGATCTCAAGCTCGATCGGCGCGAGGAGCTTTGGCTGCAGGCGTGCGAGCGTCAGCGCGGCCATCAGCGGCGCCGGTAGATCAGGTCATGGACCTGATGGCCGAGGCGCTGACCCCGGCGCTCGAACTTGGTGATCGGCCGTTGCGCCGGTCGCGCGCTGAACCGGCCCGGCCCGGCGCTGTTCTCGAACAGCTCGGGGGCGCCGTCGAGCATCGCCAGCATCCAGTCGGCGTAGGGCGTCCAGTCGGTGGCCAGATGGAAGGTGCCGCCGGGTCGCAGCACCCGCGCCACGGCGGCGACAAACCCAGGTTGGACGATGCGCCGCTTGTGATGGCGCTTCTTCGGCCAAGGGTCGGGGAAGAACAGCTGCACGCGATCCAGGCTGGCGCTGGGCAGGCCAGTCTCGAGCAGGGCCGCAGCATCGGCGCGCAGCACACGCACATTGGTCAGTCCCTGCTGCTCGAGCGCGAGCAGCAGATGACCGACACCAGGGCGGTGGACCTCGAGGCCGATGAAGTCGCGCTCCGGGGCGGCGGCGGCCATCGCCGCCAGTGAGTCGCCGTCGCCGAAGCCGATCTCGAGCGTGATCCGCCGCGCGGTGGCAAACAGCGCCTGCGGATCGAGCACCTCACCGGGCTGCCAGTCGATGCCAAAGCGCGGCCAGAGTTCACGAAAGGCGCGCTCCTGGCCGGCTGTCAGCCGGCCCTCGCGCAGCACGAAGCTGCGAATCGGTCGCCTCCCCTGCTCGTGCGACGACACACGGGCTGGCTCAGCGGCATGAGTGCTCGCATCTGGGTGACTCAGGATCAGGGTCTTGGTCATCGCTCTGGTCTACTGTCTCGAGTCGCTGTGCCGCTGGTGCTAAGGTATTGGTCTTCATGGACCAACCGGGAGCCCCACATGTCCAATCTCGCTGTGTCGTCATTCATCACCGTCGACGATTACCTGGCTGGCGAGGCCGAGTCGCCGATCAAGCACGAATATGTGGATGGTGAGGTCTTTGCGATGGGCGGCGCCTCGGATGCGCATGTCACCATCGCGGGCAACGTCTTCAGCCTGCTACGCGCCCACCTGCGCGGCGGCCCGTGCCGAGTCTACATCACCGACATGAAGCTCCAGGTGGAGCAGGCCAACGCCTTCTTCTATCCCGATGTCTTCGTCACCTGCGCAGCAGCCGACGCGGCGGAGCCATTGATCAAGCGCTCGCCGACGGTCATCATCGAGGTCTTGTCGAAGTCGACCGAGGGCTATGACCGTGGCGACAAGTTCACGCGCTACCGCCTGCTCGATAGCCTACAGGAGTATGTCCTGATCGATTCGCGTCGGCATGTGATCGAGGTGTTTCGTCGTCATGCCGACGGTTGGCTGCTGCAGCCGGTGGCCGAAGACGGTCGGCTGCAGCTGCAGGCCCTGGATTTCGACTGCACGATGGACGCGATCTACGAGGATGTAACCCTGGAGCCGGTGGGCGACGAGCCAGACGGCGAGCCCTTGACCAAGGTGGTCTGATATCAGAAGAACGTCCCTTCGATCGGCGAGGAGGCCGAGGCGAAGCGCTTCGCCGGCATGCGCCCGGCCCGATAGGCTTCGCGGCCGGCCTCGATGCCCTTGCGCATGGCGCTGGCCATCAGTACCGGATCCTTGGCGGCGGCGATGGCGGTGTTCATCAGCACACCATCGCAGCCGAGTTCCATCGCCACCGCCGCATCGGAGGCGGTGCCAACACCGGCATCGACGAGGATCGGCACACTGGCGTTCTCGACGATGGTGAGGATGTTGAGCCGGTTGCGGATGCCGAGCCCGGAGCCGATGGGCGCGGCCAGCGGCATCACCGCCACACAGCCGATCTCCTCGAGCTGCTTGGCGATGATCGGGTCATCGTTGGTGTAGACCATCACCTCGAAGCCATCGGCGACCAAGACCTTGGCCGCCTCGATGGTCTGGAGCACATCCGGGAACAGCGTTTTCTCGTCGCCGAGCACCTCGAGCTTGACCAGATTGTGGCCGTCGAGCAACTCGCGCGCGAGCCGGCAGGTGCGCACGGCGCTCTCGACATCGTAACAGCCGGCGGTGTTGGGCAGGATGGTGTAGCGCGAGGGGGGCAGCACCTCGAGCAGATTGGGCTCATCGGCCGACTGGCCGATGTTGGCGCGGCGCACCGCGATAGTGACGATCTCGGCGCCGCTGGCCTCGATGGCGCGCGCGGTCTCGTCCATGTCCTTGTACTTGCCGGTGCCGACCAACAGGCGCGAGTGGTACTCGCGGCCGGCGATGGAGAAGCTGTCTGAGTGATTGGGCGATGCGGTCATAGCGAGCTGAACAGTCAGTGAAGGATTGAGGTCGACGATAGCGGATTGGGCGGCGCTTCCGCGCTGCGGATTGTCTTGCCCCACTCAGCCACCGCCGACGGCATGGATGATCTCGACCTGATCACCGGCCTGAAGTTCATGCTCGGGGAAGCGCCCGCGCGGCACCAGCTCGCGGTTGACCTCGACGGCGAGGCGGCGCTCGGCAAGGCCGAGCTGCTCGAGCAGGCCGGACATGCGCATGGCATCGGGAATCGTCTTGGGCTCGCCGTTGACGTGGATCTGCATCGACATCGGCTAATATCTCCTGATCTCTACGAACCAAAACCAATGGGGAGGCACCGCCCGTGAATCAATGGTCGGAGGATTTGATCTCGGTCGAGCGCGCAGGCACGCTCGATGGGCTCTTTCATCAACGCCTGCATCGCTCACCAGACCGCCCCGCGTACCAATGGTTCGATCGCGGTGCCGAGACCTGGCGGCAGTTGACCTGGCGCGAGACCGCCGAGCAGGTCGCGCGCTGGCGCGCCGCACTCAGTGGCGAGTCCTTGCATCCCGGGGATCGCGTCGCGGTGTTGCTGCGTAATGGCCCGGACTGGGTGATCTTCGATCAGGCCGCGCTCTCGCTGGGGCTGGTCAGCGTGCCGCTGTATACCGATGATCGCGCCGAGAACGCGGCGCATATCCTCCAGGACGCCGATTGTAAGGTGCTGCTGATCCAGGATGCCAGCCGCTGGAAGCGTTTGGCGCCGGCCCTCGGCGAGGCACGCTACCCGCAGCGGGTGGTAATCCTCGAGGACAGCGAACAGTCGCGCCGGGTCGCCACCTATGACGAACGCGCGGTGATCGCCGCGCGCTGGCTGCCGGAGCGCGGCGAGCCCTGGGCGCAACGCGTCGCCGATCCGCATTCGCTCGCGACCATCGTCTACACCTCCGGCACCACCGGCCGGCCGAAGGGTGTGATGCTGAGCCATGTCAATATCCTCGCGAATGCCCACGCGAGCGTGACCATGCTCGATGTCTACCAGGAAGACCTCTTCCTGTCGTTCCTGCCGCTCTCGCACATGCTCGAGCGCATGGGCAGCTATTACCTGCCGATGATGACCGGCTCCACCGTCGCCTACGCGCGCTCGATCACGCAGCTCGGCGAGGATCTGCAGACCATTCGTCCCAGCGTGATCATCGCCGTGCCGCGCGTGTTCGAGCGCGTCTATCAGCGCATCCAGGATCAGCTCGAAGGACGCCCCAAGCCGCTGCGCGCGCTGTTCAAGCTCGCGGTCGACGTCGGCTGGATGGCCTTCGAGCACCGCCAGGGGCGCCGGGGTTGGCATCCGCTGCTGCTGCTCTGGCCCTGGCTGCGGCGCAAGGTCGCGCGGCCGGTGTTGGAGCGACTCGGCGGGCGGCTGCGCGCGGCGGTGAGCGGCGGCGCGCCCATGCCGTTCGGGGTCGCGCGGCTGTTCATCGGCTTGGAACTCCCCTTGGTGCAGGGCTATGGGCTCACCGAAACCAGCCCGGTGGTGGCGGTGAATCCGCTCGAGGACAATCGGCCCGACAGCGTCGGCATCCCGCTGCGCGGCATCCAGGTGCGCATCGGCGCCGATGACGAGCTGCAGGTGAAAGGCCCCTGCAACATGCTCGGTTACTGGAACAACCATGCCGCGACCGCGCATCTGTTCACCGCCGATGGCTGGCTGCGCACTGGCGATCAGGCGCGCATCGACGGCCGTCATGTCTACATCACCGGTCGCATCAAGGACATCCTGGTGCTCTCCAACGGCGAGAAGGTGCCGCCAGCGGATATGGAGATGACCCTCGGGCTGGACCCGTTGTTCGATCAGGTGTTGATCGTCGGCGAGGGGCGCTCCTATCTGACCGCGCTGCTGGTGATGAACCCTGATCTCTGGCCGAGCTTGGCGCGCGACTATGGCCTGGACCCGGAGCACGCGGAGAGCCTGTCGCATCCGCCGCTGCTGCGCGACCTGGTGAAGCGCATCCGCGACGCCCTGGCCGACTTCCCGGGCTACGCGAAGGTGCGCCGGGTGGCGCTGACGCGCGAGCCCTGGTCGGTCGAGAACGGCCTGCTGACGCCGACCATGAAGGTCAAGCGCAACCAGGTGCTCGCGCATTATCGCGACGCGGTCGAGCGGATGTATGCCGAGCATCTTTAGAATCGGCTCTGGCCGCTTGCCCTGGTCGAGCACTGGCTCTAGAATCGACTGCCCAAGCGGGCGTAGTTCAATGGTAGAACAGGGGCTTCCCAAGCCTCCAATGTGGGTTCGATTCCCATCGCCCGCTCCACTTCCCTAGCGATCATGCAGCCACTCTATCAAGCCGCTGACCGGATCGAGGCCCAGCTGCTCCAGGATCTCCTCGCTCGACATCGGATCGAGGCTCGTGTCTTCGGCGATTATCTCAGCGGTGCCGCCGGCGAGCTGCCGGTCGACATCTATCCCAGCGTCTGGGTGCTGGAGGATCGCGAGTTGCCGCGCGCCAAGGGGCTGCTCGACGATTGGCTGCGCGAGCATCGACGTCGCGCCGAGGCCAGCGCTTGGGTCTGCCGCGGCTGCGGCGAGCTGGTCGACGGCAGCTTCGATCTCTGCTGGCGTTGCGGCACCGAACACTAAAGGGACGCCTGCCGATGCCCACTTGGATCAAGCGACTCACCGGTCTTGTCCTCGCGCTGCTGTTGCTGGCGCTTGGCGCCGCACTCCTAGCGCCACGCCTGATCGATCAGCAGCAACTGCGGCGCGCTCTCGAGACCGAGATCGCGCAGTCGCTGGGACGCCCGACTCGGATCAAGGCCATCGATCGGCTGCGCCTGTTGCCGACCCCGAGCATCCGGCTCGCGGGGGTGCGGCTCTTGGAGACTGCCGACGCCGGCGCCCCGGTGTGGATTGCGCTCGATTCCCTGCGTTTGGATGCCGCGCTCTGGCCCTTACTCAGTGGCCGGCTGGTTCTCGCCGAGGTCTTGATCGATCGGCCACGGATGCGCCTGCCAGTGGCGTCTGGTCAGCAGCTCGCCACCGTGAGCGAAGCCATGGCGAGCGAACCGCCGGTGAGCCGAACGACGACGCGCCAAGGGGCGGCGCTGCCAGCGCCTGTTGTGCAACCCGTGTCAGCGATATGGCATGCGCTTGGCGTCTCCGAGTCGAGTGCATCCGAGACGCGCGCACCAGGGGCGAGCAGCACAGTGGTAGCAAGCACCCCAGCGCTGCCGCCGATTCGCCGTCTGATCATCCGCGATGGTCAGTTGCGCGGGCCTGTTGAAAGTCCGGGGACGTCCGCGCCGCCAGGGCCCGCGATGCCCCGGATCGATGATCTCAATCTGACCGCCGGCCCGCTGGCGCCTGGACAAAGCGGTCGACTGGACGCGACCTTCACACTGACTGGCGAGCAACCGGCGTTCTCGCTGCCGGGCCAGGCCGAGGCCGAGATCGTGCTCGCCGACCCGCTGACCGAAGTCAGACTGCAGCCGCTGCAACTGCGCCTGGGCGCCGCCGCTGGCGGGCCGGGCCTGCCGGTTCAGGTCGAGACCGAGATCCTGATCGATCTGCTGAACGCTCGCGTCTTGCTCGATCCGTTCGAGCTGCGCGCCGATGGGCTGCGCGTCGACGGTGCCGCCGAACTCTATTCGATGCCTGCCGGGTTGGCCATGGATGCACAGATGCACATGCCGCCCTTCGATCTACGCCGCTGGCTACGCACGCAGGCGGCGATCGCATTACCGGGCGCCGCTGACAGCCTGAGCCAGGTCGGCGGGCAGTTCGAGCTGAGCCTGCGAGGAGCGGAGCTGGTCATCGATCGTGCGGTGTTCATGCTGGATCAGACCCCGGTGACGCTCAGCGGGCGGGCGCTTGCGGACGCACTCGAGCTGGAGGCGAACGCGGATGTCTATGGCGGTCAGCTCGAAGCTCGCTTGATTGCATCCCAGCCCTCGAGCAGCGCCCTAGCACCGACAGAGGAGATGGGAGCGGCCACATCAGCGATGGCAACAGTTCCTGTCGTTCACCTGACCATGAGCGCGGGCGCGATCGATGTGGCGGCTCTACTGGCGGATCTGCAGCGGGATGGACGCGCACAAGCGCCGCTGACCGGCCGCGCCGAGATCGAACTGGATCTGGTCGGGCGCGACACCGATCCGCAGGCGATGCTCGACACCCTCGGCGGCGAGGTCGCTGTCGTGGTGCGCGATGGCGCCGTGACCATGGTCGATCTCGGGCAGTTGATCATCGGCACCGTGGGGGCCATGGGTGTCTCGCGCGAGGAGACCGAGGACCTGACCCGATTCAGCGTCCTCAGTCTGACGGCCAGGGGCGCGGATGGCCGCTTCCGCAGCGAGGACATCCAATTGCGCTCGCATCTGCTCGCGATTGATGGCGGCGGCTGGCTCGAGCTGCCCACGCAGCAGATCGCCTTGGACCTGCGGGCGGTGATGACCAAGCCGCCCAAGGGGCGCGGCATCAAGGAGCTGGAAGGCATCCCGATCCCAATCAGCGCCAAGGGTCCCTGGTCCGATCCGCGCTGGGAGGTGGATATCAACACCGCGCTCGGTCAGGCCGCGCGGCGCGCCTTGCGCGAGGATAGCGATCTGCTCGATGAACTCGAGGAGCGCACTGGAATCAAGGGCCTCGGCGACGGACTGCGCCAAATCCTGCCAGGGCTGCTCGGGCAGTGACGCGCGCTCGTTCCGCGCCG
The DNA here is from genome assembly GCF_016653295.1 of Halochromatium salexigens. Classification (GTDB taxonomy): domain Bacteria; phylum Pseudomonadota; class Gammaproteobacteria; order Chromatiales; family Chromatiaceae; genus Lamprobacter; species Lamprobacter salexigens. The sequence continues at coordinate 21,011 of NZ_NHSF01000056.1, forward strand.
CCGAGGTCGGCTCGCTCACCGGCGTCCCTTCCGGATTCTGTTCCGGACCCTGTTCCGGCCTCGCCGCGGACGCCCACTGCGGTGTTCGCCGACGACTTCGCGCGTCGCCTGCTCGCCTGGTTCGATCACCACGGTCGCCACGATCTGCCCTGGCAACGCGAGGCGACGCCCTATCGGGTCTGGATCTCGGAGATCATGCTTCAGCAGACCCAGGTGGCGGTGGTGGTGCCCTATTTCGAGCGCTTCATGGCGCGCTTCCCGGACTTGGCCTCACTGGCCGCGGCCGACCTCGACGAGGTGCTGCATCGCTGGTCCGGGCTCGGCTATTACGCCCGCGCGCGTCATCTGCATCGCACCGCGCGGCTCATCGTCGCCGACCATCAGGGCCGCTTCCCGCAGCGGATCGAGGCGCTCGAGGCCCTGCCCGGGATTGGCCGCTCCACCGCCGGTGCCATCCTGTCGCTGGCGCTCGGGCAGCATCATCCGATCCTCGATGGCAACTGCAAGCGCGTGCTGGCGCGTTGCTTCGCGATCTCGGGCTGGCCGGGGCACAGCGCGGTGCTCGCGAGGCTCTGGGCACTCGCCGAGGCGTTGACGCCGGTGGCGCGCGTGGCGGCCTTCAATCAGGCGATGATGGACCTTGGCGCGACCCTCTGCACGCGCGCCAAACCGGCCTGCCAGGCCTGTCCCTTGGCCGAACGTTGTCAGGCGCTGGCACGGGATGCGGTGAGCACCTATCCGGCCCCCAAGCCGCGCAAGCAGACACCGCCGCGCGCGGTGCAGCTGCTGCTGATTCGCGATCCCGACGATCGGCTGCTGCTGCAACGTCGGCCGCCGGTCGGGATCTGGGGGGGACTCTGGACGCCGCCCGAGATCGGCCTCGAGGAGAGCGCCGAGGCGTGGTGTCGCGCGCGCCTGGATGCCTCGGTGCTGCACCTTGAAAAGCGCCCATCGCGCCGACATACCTTCAGCCACTTCCAGCTCGAGATGCGCCCGGTCCAGGTACGGCTCGCAACGCAGCCGACGCGGGTCGCCGACGAGGCCGCGATGACCTGGATCGAGCCGGCCGCGCCGGGCGATCTTGGGTTGCCGGCGCCGATCGCCCGTCTGCTCACCGAGCTGGGAGCCGAAACCGCCATTGCACGACAGGAGGAGCCCGGATGAGCCGTATGGTCAATTGTGTGAAGCTCGGCCGCGAGGCCGAAGGGCTGGATCGGCCGCCGTATCCCGGCGCGCTGGGCCAGCGCATCTTCGAGAACGTCTCCAAACAGGCCTGGGCCGACTGGCTCAAGCATCAGACCATGCTCATCAACGAGAATCGTCTGAGCCCGATGGACCCGAAGGCGCGCGCCTTCCTCGAGGAACAGATGGAGAAGTATTTCTTCGGCGAAGGCGCGGCGATGCCGGAGGGCTACGTGCCGCCCAAGCAATAGGCAGCGAGCGGGCGCGCGCGCTCTTAGGCGAAGACGATCGTCTTGTTGCCATACAACAGCACGCGGTCTTCGAGATGGTAACGCAGGCCGCGCGCGAGCACCGTCTTCTCGACATCCTTGCCGAGGCGGACCATGTCCTCGACCGTGTTGTGATGGCCAACCCGCACCACGTCTTGGTCGATGATCGGCCCGGCATCCAGCTCGCTGGTCACGTAGTGGCAGGTCGCGCCGATCAGCTTCACCCCGCGCGCCGAGGCCTGATGATAGGGCCGGGCGCCGACGAACGAGGGCAGGAAGCTGTGATGGATGTTGATGATCCGCCCCGGATACCGCGCACAGAGATCGGGCGGTAGGATTTGCATGTAGCGCGCCAGCACCACCAGATCGGCCTCGGCCTCCTGGATCGCGGCATTGACGGCGGCAAAATGGGCGGCCTTGTCGGTCGGATCGACCGGCAGATGTCGATAGGCGATCCCGTGCCAACTGACATAGTCACGCAGGTCGGCGTGGTTGGAGATCACGCAGGGGATGTCGAAGTCGAGTTCACCGCTGCGCCAGCGATAGAGCAGGTCGGAGAGGCAGTGCGCCTGCTTGCTGGCCAAGAGCACCACGCGGCGGTTGATGCCGGTATCGGTGAGATACCACTGCATCGCGAACCGGGTGGCGATGGGCTCGAACAACGCGCGCAAGCGCTCCTCGCCGAACGGCAGCGAGGCGGCGCGGACCACGTAGCGCATGAAGAACCACTGGCTCTCCGGGTCCGAGTAATGATGCGCCTCGGTGATCCAGCCACCATGCTGGGCGATGAAATCGCTGACGGCGGCGACGATGCCCACTTGGTCGGGGCAGGACACGATCAGTCGGAAGGAACGCTCCATCGTTTGGGCTCACCTCGTTAAGGTCGTTAAACAGTCGTTGATCGATATGGCCAAGGCGCGCTGCGGCTCAGGCCTGTCTCGAGGCGCTGGTCTGGCGCGTGCGCTCAAAAGCATCGGCCGGGAAGCCTTTGTCGGCGAACTCGGCCAGCCACTGCTGGACCTCGGCCTCGGACGGCTCGGGCGCGCGTGAGAGCACCCAGCCGCGGCGGCGCGACGGCTGCCCGACCAGGGCATACTCGTACTCATCGCCGAGCCCGATCACCCAATAATGGTCCCAGAGCACGTGCACGCCGTAGAGCATGCGGAAGCTGATTTCGAAGCGCGCGTTGCTGCCGCGATCGACCACCCGCGCGATGCCCTTGGCGGTGCCGATGCCACCATCGGTATGGGTGCAGCGATTGGTGACGTAGACGACGCCGTCGTCACCGAGCCGATAATCGGCCTGCACATCCTGGGTGCAGCGGCGCTGGGTGAAGTAGGGCAGTCTGGCGATCTCGTACCAGCGGCCCATGTAGCGCTTGAGATCGAGATAGGCCACCGTGTTCGGGGCCGTGAGATGGACCCTGGGCTTGCGCAAGCGGGTGCTGACCGTGACCTGGGCATCGACATCCTCGCGGTGGCGGTTGCCGGGTGGGGCGGTGTAGATCTCCTCGGCCCAGTCGGAAAGCTCTTGAGCGCTGCGGTTATCGCCCGACTGAGCGGTCTCTGGCTTGGTCGATCGACGGGCGCTGCGGCGCCCGCCGGTCAAGCCGTTACGCACCTTCGGTGGTGGACGATCCGTCATGATGGAATCCTGGGAGCGTGGCGGCTTCGGTTCGGTGGCGTTCGGGATGAGGTCATGCGAATCATAGCGGCGGTGCCGATGGCGGAGTGGCAAATCGTAGCTTGGAGCGAGCATTGAAGCGCCGCTGGATTGAGACGTTGGGAGGTCTTCCAGCTCCAGGTCGTTCAAGGTGTCGATCCGTTGCGGCTTCAGCCTTAGTCAAGGTTTGGTCCCAAGGCACCTTAGCCAACCGGCGGTGGACGAAAGGCGCGGGATTCTACCGCCGAATGAGCATGCACGCTCTTGCCTCATCGCCGAGGTCGTCCACCAGGTTGCAATCGCTCGTCAATCGATTATCATGGCCCAAAGATCTCATTTCAGTGCCGCTTAGGGACGAGTCACATAGTACGCGGCCCTTGATGCGGGGTGAGAAGCCCATGGATGCCTGCCTTCCCAAAGCCCCAAGCGCTCACGTAAGCACATTCAGGTCCGCTACGATCGAGATCGACGGTGGGCTGCCCAGTCGTGCTGATACCGGCGCCCGCCCCAGCAAAACGGCATGGCCGCCGAGGCGGCCGGCGCAGCTTGAGTGCTGCGAGCGCCCTTAGCCTCTCTATCTCGGGCTGATGCGCTCCCCAGCCCGATGCAGCATTTCTCCCTCCAATACCGAAATGCAGGCTCGGCTGACGCTCCTTCCCGACATTGCTTTCCCGAGATGCCTTTCAGGTTCAGGGCCGTGCCTCGCGTGCGCAGCCTTAATGAAGCCGTTCCCGACCGTCGAAGCCCCTCCTCGCTGCATGCCTCCTCGGCACAGCAAGACGGCCCAAGCGCGCTCGCGCTGACTTATCGACTGAAACTTGGAGACCTGCCATGACCCTGAATACGACTGCGACCGACGCAACCACCACCGACAGCCTGACCCTCGGCGCTGGCTTCAACGAGCAAGCGATTGCCGTTGAGGGTATCTAAGCGCGTCTCCTCGGAGTCGAAAAAGTATCCTGGAGGCTGCGGCTCGCCACGATCAGCTGCCTGCAGAATCCGCGCGTTGATGTCTTCATCGGTCGCGGCTTCAATGATGAGTGTCTCCATGGATTTGTCTCCAACGTTGGATGTCGTGGTCGAGACCACGCCAGCCGATTGATTGCTGCTGGCCTTGAAAGATTGTGCGGGCTTTCCTGCCATTCAGGGCCAAAGCAACGTGCTTTTGGCGTTGAGCAAGAGCACCACCGCCAAGCCCAGCGCCACGGCCAGCAGTAACAGCGCCAACTGACGGCGCAGCCAGCCCTCGGCGCGCGTGAGCATCTCGAGGCCGGTCAAGCCATCGCGCTCGCGCGCGACCCACCAAGCGATCCAGGCCGCTTGCAGGATCACCAGCCCTTGCAGCAGTCCACGGGCGAGACACCACAGCCAACGGCCGCAGAAGGCCAATGGCCACCAGAGATCGCCAGCGGGCAGCCAGTGGCTCAGCCGCGTCGCTACTCGGCGCAGGCTCCAGCCGAGGACTATCGAGAACAGCAGCCCTAGCCCCAGCGGCCAGAGGAGGGCGGGGAGCGCGCTGAGCGGAGGCGAGGCCAATCCGCCCGCCAATTGCCTCGAAAATGCACCCTCAAGCTCGCCGTCGATCCCGTCTGCGAGCTGATCAGCAAGCTCAGCCGTGAGTCCACCCGCAAGCCAGCCGGCCCAAAACGGAAGACTGAGCGCGGCAACGATGCCCAGCAGCCAGGCCAACGGCATCGGTGCGAGCAAGTGCTGATCATTTTGATCTGGGTTGGAACTCGGGTTGGGACTGGGGCTATGACTCGCCCTTAGCGTTTGGCTTGGTCTATGGCTCGTGCTTAGGCTATGGCCTGGTCTTTGATTCGTCTCGATCGTTTCACGCCATGGCCTCCATTGTCGCCACAGCGTCCGCGCCATCAGCAGCGTGGTGCCGACGGCCGCCAGGCTCAGCCAGACGGCCAGGGTCTCCTCTCCAGCGGCTTCGAGCGCCTTCTTGGTGCTCCACTTGGCGATCAGTCCCGAGCCCAGCGCGCCGGCGAGCGATAGTGCTGGCAGGATCAGCAGGGTCCAGAGCAGCCAGGCAGGTAAGCGCGGTGGCTGCTCGCTGATGCCGACCCCGAGGAACAGCGCGCCCTTGCTCAAGCCGTGGTGAGCGGCGAAGAACAGCACCAGCACGCTGAGCGCGGGCCAGCTGTCAGGCTGCAGCAGCCCGAGCGCGACCAGGGCCGCGATCATGCCCATCTGGCTGACGCTGGAATAGGCCAGCACCGCCTTTGGGTGGCGTTGCGCGGCGCCCAAGAGCGCTGCGGCGAAGGCGCCGATCAGGCCGGCGGTCAGCATCGCCCGCCCGAGCCCCTGGAAGGCGTCATCGATACCGGCCATGCCCAGCGGCAGCGTGCTCAGCCAGCCGACCAGTCCGGCCTTGATCATCACGCCACTGAGCACGGCGCTGGCTGGCGTTGGTGCCACCGGATGTGCCAACGGCAGCCACAGGTGCAGACCGATCACCCCGGCCTTGACCCCGAAGCCGAGCCAGAGCAACAGCCCCATCCAGAGGCCCATGTCCGCTGTCGCCAGGGTCGCGCGCAGCTCCGACAGGGTCAGCGCCGAGCCGGTGCCGGCGCCCCACAGCAGGCCGGCCAGGATCATCCCCTCCCCAAGCACCGCCATGACCAGGTAGGCCAGGCCGCCAGTGCGCGCCTCGCGAGTGCCATTGTGGATCACCAGCGGATAGGCCGAGAAGGTCATCAGCGCAAAGCCGAGGTAGAAGCTGGCGATGTCCTCGGCGACGAGCAGCAGCAGATTACCGCAGAGGGCGAGCGGCCAGAACAGCGCGAAGCGTAGCAGGCGCGCGCGGCTGTCCGGATCGCCGGCTGCAGCTTGGGCCTGCTCAGCGGCGAAGTAGCCCCGCGCGTACCAGCCCGCCAGCCCCCACAGCAGGGCGCTGAAGGCCAACAGCAGGCGGCGTTGGTCATCAAGTTCCCAGCATCCTCCCAGCAGCCAGGCCTCCAGCCAGAGGCTGCCGTCAGGTCCGAGCACGACGAGCGCGAGCGCGGGCCAGGGCGCGCTGATCCAGAGCCAGTCCAGTGGCTGATGCAGGGATTGGCTGAGGGGCTGGTTTAGGGGGCGGCTCAGGTGAGGGCGCGGCTGGCCAAGGCTGATTGTCGCCCCGAGTGCAGCGCGCAGGCCCAGCAGCAGCGGCCACAGCAGTGCTGCGAAGAGCAAAGGCGCGAGCGGCAGGCGCAGGAGGGGGAAAGGTGCAAGGCTCAGCTCGGTCATGGCATCAGGTAGGTCTGTTGTACCACCCGCGTTGCCCACTGCAAGGGGCTGAACGGCAGCCCCGCCAGCATCCCGGCCAGCAGACTCAGCAGCGCCGTGGCCAGGGCCGGCAGCAGCAGCCATGCACTGGTCTCGAGCCGGCTCGGCGCACGCTCAGCCGGCCAGGCGCCGACCCCATGAGCCGGTCCACGACGGAACCAGAGGCGGTTGAGGATGGGCAGGAAATAGGCCGCGTTGAGCAGGGTGCTGGCCACCAACACGGCGATCACCCAGGGCTTCCCGGCCTGCACCGCGCCCATCCCCAGCATCCATTTACTGATGAAGCCGACCACCGGCGGCAGACCGATCATGCCGAGCGCGCCGATGGTGAAGGCCAGGCTGCTCAGCGGCATGCGCCGACCGACGCCGTCGAGTTCATCGATGCGGTGAATCCCTAATTCTTCGGCGTAATTGCCGGCGCAGAAGAACAGCGTGACCTTCATCAGCCCCTGATGCAGCAGATGTGCGAGCGCGGCGATGGTCCCGAGCGGGCCGAACAGCCCGATCCCGAGCACGATGTAGGCGACCTGGCTGACCGTGGAGTAGGCCAGGCGGGGTTTCAGCTCCTGCTGAGCCAGCGCGCGCAGCGAGCCATAGAGGATGGTGATGCAGGCGATCACCACCAGCCCCTCGAGCACGCCTAAGGCCGCGCTGAAACCGATGCCATAGACATCGTAGACCAGCCGCACGATGCCGAAGGCGCCGGCCTTGACCACGGCCACCGCATGCAGCAAGGCGCTGACCGGCGCCGGTGCCACCATCGCGCGCGGCAGCCAGCCATGCAGCGGCACCAGCGCCGCCTTGACGCCGAAGCCAAGGATCAGCAACCAGAACAGCCCGATCAGCCAGGGGTGAGCCGCAGGGCCGAGTTCGGCCAGGATCTCCTGCTGACCGAAGCGCAGATCCCCAGCCAAGACCTGCAAGGCCACCATGCCGATCATCAACAGCAGCCCGGCGCTGAGCGTATAGCGAAGGTAGACGGTGGCGGCGGCCAATGCCTGAGGCGTACCGCGATGCGCGACCAGCGGATAGGTCGAGAGCGTCAGCAGCTCGTAGAAGATCAGCAGGGTGAACAGGTTGCCGGCCAGGCTGATGCCCAGGGTGCTGGCGACGCAGAGGCTGAAGAAGCCGAAGAAGCGCCGGCGGTTGGGCGAGTCCTCGAGGTAGCCGATGGCATAGATGGTGGTAAACAGCCAGAGCAGCGAAGACAGGCCGGCGAAAGTGAGCCCGAGCGCATCCACCCGCAAGACGAAGCTCAGGCCCTCGACCACCGCAAATTCGACCGCATAGACCTCGCCCGCGATCAATCCCCACGCCATCCAGATCACCAGCACCAGCTTGACCAGCGCGGCGGCGAGGTTCAGCGCGGTGCGGGTGCGCAGGGCCTGCTCCGGCAGCATGAAGATCACCGCCGCGGTGAGCAACGAGCTGGCCAGGGTCGCCAGCGGCAGCACGGCGGTCATGGCACCCCCGCTGGCGCCAGGAACGACAGCGGCCAGGCGGCTGCCAGACCCAGCCCGATGGCGGCCAGCGCCAGCACCAAGGCGATCAGCTCCATCCCCAACGGCAGAGGGCGGAACGCCGGTTCGGGAGCGTCCTCGACAAACGAGCAGCGCAGCACCCGGAACACATAGATGGCGCTGAGCAGGCTGCCCAGCGCGAGCACCAGCACCCAAAGCCATTGGCCCGATGCCAGCGAGGCCTGCAGCCACAGCCACTTGGCAGTGAAGCCGGCGCTCGGCGGCAGCCCCATCAGGGTCACGGCGGCGAACCCAAAGGTCATCAGCGAGAGCGGCAGTCGGCGGCTGGTTCCGGTCAGGCCCTCGAGCCGATGCGCGCCGGTGGAGAGCAACAGATTACCGGCGGCCATGAACATCGCGGCCTTCGCCAACGCATGCCCGGCGAGCTGCAGCCAGGTCGCCTGCCAGGCCATCAGTGCGACGGCGGCGCTGGTCCCGGCCAGCAGCGGGAAGGCCAGCATCAGATAGCCCAATTGGCCAACCGTGGACCAGGCCACCAGCTGCTTGAGACCGACGGCGCGCCAGGCCTGCACCCCACCCCAGAGCACGGCCAGGCTGCCGAGCAGGCCAAGCGCCCAGGCGCCAGCGATGGCCTCCGGCAGCAGCGCGCGCCACAGCAGCAGCAGGATGAAGAACGAGGCCTTGACCACCAGCGCGCCGTGGATCGCACTGATCGGGGTCCAGGCGCTGTCATGGACCGGCGCAAGCCAGCTATGCAGCGGAAAGATCGCCCCCTTCAGCAACAGCCCGCTGGCCAGCAGCGCGACGGCGATCTGAGTGACCGGGTCGGGTTGAGCAACCGCTGCCAGCCCGGCCAGATCGAGTCGGCCCCAAGCGCCGAGCAGCAGAGCGATGCCGAGCAGCCAGGTCAGCGAGCCGACCAGGGCGAAGAGCAGATAGCGCAGGCCGGCGGTGAGCGCCTCGACACTGCCGGGAAGCAGCATCATGCCAACGGCGCAGAGCCCCATCAGCTCCAGGCCGGCGTAGAGCAGCAGCAGATCGGCCGCGATCCAGATCAGCCCCAGCCCCAACGCCAGGCCGCCGAGCAGCGGCCAGAGCCAGGCGTAGCCGCGCGTCCTCAGTGGTGTGGCGTGGGCATAGCTGGCGGCATACAGGGCGCTGGCCAGCAGCAATAGCTGCGTCAACAGCCATAACGAGGCCGCCAGCCCATCCAGGCGCCAGTGCAGTGTCAGCGGCCCGAGCGCCAGGCGTCCGGCCATCGGCCCGGTCTCAACGCCGAGCAGTAGCCAGAGCGCCACCAGCGGCAGCGGCAGCGCGGCCAGCAACACCCATCCGCTGTGGCGCGGCGGGCGCACCCAGGCCAGCAGACCAAGGGCCAGCGGCGCGAACAGCAGCCAGAGGAGATGGAGCGGCGTCGGGCTCATGTGCCGAAGACGGGATTTAGGGTGACCTGACCCGCCCGTGCATGCAGGCGCAGCAACAGCGCGGCACCGAGCACCGAGCCGAGCAGCGCGACCACCAAGCCGATCAGGATCAAGCCGCGAATTTCGGCGCCCGGCCCGGCGAGCCCGGCCAGGACGAGGAAGACCCCGGAGCCGAGCAGGTTGAAGGCCAGCAGCCGGCGCAGCAGGTGGCGCTGCGTGCTGAAGGCCCAGAGCCCAAGGCCCATGATCAGCACGCCGGTCGCGGCCAACAGCGTGGTGACCGACGCCGGTGGCGCCAGCGCCTCGAGGCCGAGCAGCCCGACCAGGGCGGTGGCGATCAAGCCCAGCCAGGTCAGGATCAGCAGCCAGCGCAGGGGCGCCGCGAGACGCCCGCGTCGGGCTGTTCGATCCAACGTCGGTAGGCGCGGCAAGGCGCCGCGACCGCGCAGTGTCCAGAGCAAGAGGCCGCCGGTCAGCAGCGCGCCGAGCAGCGCCTCGGCCAGCGCCAGCCAGGGCGCGCCGAGCAGCAGCCAGGCCAGCGACATCAGCAGCGCAAAGGCGACGAAGCCCTGGCAGGCCCGCCACAGGTGGCGCTGCAACAGGCAGACACCGGCCAGCAGCAGCAACAGTCCCGCCAGTACCCAGGCTGCGGCTGGAGCCATCGGCGATAGACTCATGCGTGCGCCTCAGCCCAGGGTGACGCGATTGCGCCCCTGCTCCTTGCTCTGATAGAGCGCGCGATCGGCGACGCGGATCAGCTCGGCCTTGGTCGGTGCCTCACCGCATCCATCCCAATGCGCCAAGCCAATGCTGACGGTGATCCGCAGGCTGATCTCGGCGTAGGTGAAGGGCGCTTGGGCGATCTCATGGCGCAAGCGCTCGGCGAATTGCTGGCCCTGCGTGCGACGGGTTTCCGGCAGGATGATGAGGAATTCCTCGCCACCATAACGGGCCAGCGCATCCGAGGTGCGGGTGAAGCGCTGACACAGGTCCGCTAGCTGCATCAACACCTGATCACCGGCCTGATGCCCGTGTTGGTCGTTCAGCGCCTTGAAGTGGTCGATGTCGAACAGCACCAGCATCAGCGGGTGCTGATAGCGGATGGCGCGCTCGAGTTCGGCATCGATCAGCTCCTGCATGTACGCGTGGTTATAGAGTCCGGTCAGCCCGTCACTGCGCAAGAGCACCAGCAACTGCTCTTCGCGCGCCAGGGTCGAGATGATCGGACGCAGTGCCAAGACCGTGAGCAGGTAGATCACCATCGTCGTGCCCAGGACCGTCGCCAGCAGGATCAGCGTTTGCCTGTCGATGGGCGCGAAGAATTGTTCGGCATCGACGATCGACACCAGGCTCCAGGCGTGGACCTCCAGGGGCTGCTGGCGGATGACGAAGCGCGGGGCGGTCGATCGAGACGCCAGGAAGTCTCGCAACGCCGCATGCGCCTGGTCGTCGGCGGACTGGTTGGGCCAATACTTGATCTCGCGCTCATCGAAGATCAGCGCCAGGGTGTTGGGCGGTCGGCTCTGTTCGTCGATGAACCGTTGCACGGCCTGGTCACTGATGATCAGGACGTCGAAGCCGATCAAGGCTTGGTCGTCATCGACGATCGGCGAGCAGTAGACCAGTTCACCGGTGCGCTCGGCTTGTTCGGTGGGGATCATCCGGACGCGCTTGAGCGTCTCGGCATCACAATAGGCCGTCAGGCTCATGGGCACCGGGACGCCAACGCTGAACAGGCGTTCGCCATCGGGGCCGTGACGGGCAATCGCGCGCAGGGCGTCGTTGGCGTGCAAGGCATCGGCGAGCTTGCGCTGGCTGAAGGCGACCAGCGCCTCGTGCGTGATCTCGCCACGCAGGAAGGCGACCTGCTGGTGGCGAATCGCGGTGCGGCTGGCCGCCTGGCGGGCCAGATCCTTGTGGTTGTGCAGGATCGCCTGCAGCCGCCCGACGCTGTTCTGCAGGGCCAGATCGATGCTCTCGGTGTGGGTCGCACGCAGGTAGCCGGTCAGGGGGCGCATGCCGAAGAGGTAGAAGCTGCTGATCAGCAGCAGGCTGCTGAGGCCAACGACCACATAGATGTTATAGATCTGGCTACGGTGCGTGGTATTCATTGACACATTAGGAATGCTGGGCCGCTCAGCGGCGCTCAATTGACGTCTCGTGTGGGGGCGAAACACAATCCGGACGCAGCCACCGATGATACCGGAGAGACGCTATGACGCAGCGCAATTCCTCGCGCAACGGCGATAAGGCGCTCGCGCAGGCGGCGGACCTGCATCGTGCCGGCAAGCTGGAACAGGCCGAAAAGGCCTATCGCCGCATCCTGCGGCGGCGCCCGAGCGACGCCCGCGCACTCTATTTCCTGGGCATCGCCGTGCATCAACGGCGCCGGCCGAAGGAGGCGGTTCGCCATTTTCGCGCCGCGCTCAAGGGTGATGCGAATAACCCCGAGATGTATCGCCATTTGGGCTTGGCACTGAAGGATGCTGGCCAGACGGCCGCGGCCGAGGGTGCCTATCGCGATGCGCTAGCCGTGGCGCCGAACAGCCCGGAGATCCTGGCTAATCTGGCGACGGTGCTCAAGGCGCAAGATCGGCATGGCGAGGCGTTAGAGGCCTTGGAGCGCGCTGTCAGTCTAGCGCCCGATTCCGCCGCGATCCTCACCGCCCGTGGCCATGCCCTGCGCGAGACGGGTCATCTGGATGAGGCGGAGGCCATGCACCGCCGCGCTCTGAGCCAGCGCCCCGACCATGCCCCTTCGCTGACCGGGCTCTCGGCGGCGCTGTGGCGCAAAGGGCGCGATGACGAAGCCGCCCAGGCCGCGCGCGAGGCCATTGCCTTGGCTCCACGGCTGGCGCAGGCGCACCTGATGCTGGGTAACGCGTTGCGCCGGCTGAAGCAGCCACAAGAGGCCATGGAGGCGTTCCAGGCCGCGACTGAAGTCGCGCCCGATGATCCAACACCGCGCGTCGGCCTGGCTGAGGCCGCTCAGGATGCCGGCGCCCTCGAGGCGGCTTTACAAGCAGGACGCCGTGCCCTAGCGTTGCAGCCCGCTGCGGAGTCCCTGCATACGGTCCACGGCCAGACCCTCTATGCGCTGCGCGCCGCCGGCAGCCCGGAGAAGGCCAGACAAGAGGCCGCCGCTTGGCTGAGCGCCTACCCCGACAGCCCCACGGCTCGGCATCTGGCGCCGGCACTGATGAATGCCTCGCCGCCGGAGCGGGCCAGCGACCACTACGTGCGCGTCACCTTCGACGCCTTCGCCGAGAGCTTCGATGACCGGCTCGGCGCCCTCGACTACGCCGGGCCAACCCTCGTCGAGGACTTGCTGCGCACCGCGCGCCCCGAGGGCGTGGATGCCTTGCTGGACCTTGGCTGCGGCACCGGACTGGTGGGGCCGGTCCTGCGCCCATTGGCCCAGCGCCTGGATGGCTTGGACCTATCGCCACGGATGCTCGCCCGAGCCGCCGAGCAAAACCTCTATGACGCCTTGCACGAGGCCGATGCCGAGGCCTTCTTGGCCAACGTGCATGAGGCCTGGGATATCATCATTGCCACCGATGTGCTGATCTACCTGGGCGCCCTGGAGCCGTTGGTTACCGCGGTTGCCGCAGCGCTGCGGCCCGAGGGGCTGTTCATCGCCACCACTGAGGAGGCCGGCGGGGAGTCCTGGGAGCTACAGCCCTCGGGACGTTACCGACACAGCGGGCGTTATCTGCGCGAAGTGCTCGAGGTGGCTGGACTGATCGTCGAACGGCTCGACACGGTGGTGCTGCGCCATGAAGGCGAGCGGCCCGTGGAAGCCTTGGCGGTAGTCGCGCGCCGCGCGTCCTGCTTATTTATCGGTCAGTCTCGCTGAGCAGGTGATCCTGGAGGCTGAGTCGCGCGCGCGTTAGATCGGCTAGGTTTTGCGTCCGCAGTTTTTTCATCACCCTAGCGCGATGAAATTCCGCGGTCCGCACGCTGATGCCGAGTTCATCGGCCACCATTCGGTTGGTCTTGCCAGCGGTGATCTGTTCGAACACCTGCTGTTCGCGTGGCGTCAGCGTGCGATAGCGTTCCAGCAGGCCTTGATCGACCTCGGTGAGCGGTTTTGTTGCGGCGTCTTGGGTCGAGGCCGGGAGCGTGGTCGAGGTTGGATCTGGAGCCCGAGGTGAGGCTGGAGCAGCGTCAAGGGTTTTTTGCACCAGTTCCAGCACCGTCTGCGGATTGAACGGCTTGGTGATGAAATCGACAGCGCCGAGCTTCATTGCCCGAACCGCCATCGGGATGTCGCCATAGGCCGTGATCACGATGGTGGGGATCTCGATGCCGGCTTCGCGCAAACGTTCGAGCAGGGTGATCCCACTGATGCCAGGTAGGCGCACGTCGGCGAGCAGGCAGCCCGCGCGCGTTTGTTGCAGCATGCCGGAATCGAGCAGCTCGGCGCCGCTGTTGAAGGCTACCGAGCGGATGCACACCGACTCGAAGAGCATGCAGAGGGCTTCGCGCAGCGTGGAATCATCATCCACGATATAAACGACGGGTTCGGTACTCATGATCAACTCTTTAGAAAGTGTCCATTCACCGCGTCCCGACTTGAGCGCCTTCTGTCTGGCACCAAGCGGGAAGCAGAAAATGGACAGCAACTTTGTTCTGGTATGACGAGAGAGCGACTGACACTCGGCAAGATCGGCCTTGGCGGACAAGGTCGGCTTGTAGTGAACATGGCCCCAATGATACCGATCCACCGGCCGGGGTGGTGTGCGCGCCGGCTCAATCGGGCCTAGTCTCGGCGTCGCCGCGTGCCTCCTCCGCGTTTGCTTGCGACGGTTGAAGTGCGTCGCGCAGGTGTTCCAGAAGTTCGCTCGCGCGCTCGATTTGCGCGTCGACCCCCGCTAGCGCCTCGAGCAACGGCTGATGCCGGGAACAGCCTTGGGGGCGGCCCTCGGGATGCAATTGTGCGGTCAGTGTCCGTGCCGCCATGGCAAAGCAGCGGGCCGAACTCAAGGGTTGCGCTAGGTCGTGCAGGAGCGAGGCGACGAGCGAGTCAGTGCGCTCCGCCACTGGCGCGCTTGGTTCTGGTTGCGGACCAGCGGGAGCAACTGAACGAGCGAGGCCAGCGGACGGCAAGACCGGCAGCGGGGAGGCCGGGAGCGGTTCGTCGCCGACGGGCGCGAGGGCTTGCGTACCGGTGGGCGGATCGCTGGCGGCACCGTTGGGCGTGGGTACCAACAGCGCATCCAGAACCTCGAAGGAAACCGGCTTGATCAGGTGGTAATCGAAACCGGCCGCGAGCGAATCCCAACGCACATTAGCGGTGCCGAGGCCGGTCATCGCGATCAGCCGGATGTCATCCCAGACCGGGTTGGCACGGATCCGCCGCGCCACCTCGTGACCATCGAGATCGGGCATGTCAATGTCCAAGAGCACCACCTCGGCGCTGGCCTCGGCAAGGCTGTTCAGGACGACGCCACCGGCGAAGGCAACGCGCACCTCGGCGCCCTTGAGCCTGAGCGCCTGGGCCAGGCTGGTCGCCGCGTCCTGGTTGTCATCGACGACAAGGATGCGGCGACCAATGAGATCGCCGGCAGCGGGCGCGCGGGTAGGCGCCTCGGCAGCGCCGCATGCGCTGGCGGCGAGCGGGAGCCACACCTGGATGCGGCTACCTTGGTCGCGGCCTGCGCTGAAAGCCATGACGCGTCCACCATGCAACTCGACGAACTTACGCACCAGCGTCAAACCAATCCCGAGTCCGCTCTGCGTCTGGGGTAGCGGCTCAGAGCCCTGGGCGAACATATCAAAGACATGCGGAAGGATCTCCGCCGGGATGCCGACCCCCGTATCCTCGACCCATACCTCGACCTCGTTCGGCAGCCGCAGTCGGGCGCTGATGCGAATCACCTGGCCGGCGGCGGTGTACTTGATTGCGTTATTGAGGAGATTGCCGAAGATCTGCGCGAGTCGGGTCGGATCGCCCTCGAGCCAAATCGGCTCCGGCGGCAGTTCCACGCGCAGGTGTTGCCCGGACTGGGTGAGTAAGGACTGCACGGTTTCCACCGCGCTCGTGATCACGCTTGCTAGCTCCAGGCGCTCCTTGAGCAGCTCGATCTTGCCGTGAGTGATGCGCGAGATGTCCATGAGGTCGTCGACCAAGCGCACCAAGTGATCGAGATGACGCCCCATCATCGCGCGTGCCTCGCCACTGGCGGTTGGACTGGCCTCGCACAGCCGTAGGATCTCGAGGGCGTTGCGAATCGGCGCGAGCGGATTGCGCAGTTCATGCGCCAGGGTGGCAAGAAAGGCGTCCTTACGCCGATCGCTTTCGCGTAGCTCTTGCGCTAGCTCGGCCGCTTGCTCGCGGGCGACCAGGGCCTGAGCCAGGAGCTTCAGGGCCTCGGCGCGCGAGTCCTTGAGCGCCTGCTGGTGCTCGCGCAGTTGGTTAAGGATGGCTTGATCGGCCTCAAGTCGCGTCAGATCGGTGCCTACCAGGCAGATCATCGCCTCGCCTGGCCTTGGCAGCCAGCTTGCCCAGAGATGCATCGGCACCTCCGCACCGCTCGCTGAGCGAAACACGATGCGGTCATCGGCGGCGCCCGCGTGAGCGGCATCCAGGAACCGTCGCAGCCGGGGCACGTCAGCTGCGACCACCAAGTCCTCGATCGGGCGCCCTAGCAGCTGGCTCCGAGGGTATTCGAGCAGTGCGGCGGTTCGGTTGTTGACGTAGAGCAGTAGCCCGTCGGCCGAGGTGGCGAGTCCGGCCTCGTTCATGGTCTCGACCATCAGCCGATGTAGATTCTCGGTTTCGCTCAGCGAGAAGACACGATCGCCCTTGCTGCCGCTGACGATGACCGCATCGACCTCGCCCTCGCGAATTGCCCGCAAGGCCTCCTCAGCCTCCTCCAGGCGTGCGCGCAGCTCTTGGTTCTCGGCACGCAAAGCCGCGTGTGTGCCCGGTGCCGAGGTGTGCTCTGGAGGAGGCGTGGATCTAGCGGTGCGAGGCAGCGTCATCGGCGGCGAGTCAAATCTGGGTCTCCTGGGGCTCGAGTCGGGTCCTCAGGTCGAGTCCGATCAACACCCGGTGCTCATCGGCCATGTCACCGATGAGCCGGCGCAGCGGCAGCGGGAGTCGCTTGATGAGCGTAGGGGCAGCGAGGATCTTATCGTGCTTGGCCAGCGAGGGGCGCTCGTAGATGTCGACGACCTCCAGTGAATACTGACCGCTGAGATACTTCTCGCAGACCTCCTTGACTGACTGGATCGCCATCGCCGAGCGCGGGGTCAGACTCGCGACATAGAGCGTTAAGACATAACCAGGGTCGATCGCCGCACCCGGCGCTGCGTTCAGTGCTTGCTGGGCGTCCGACGGTGGCATCGGTGCTAGCGGTTGCATATTCGGTCTTGGCGCTCGAGTGGCGTTCATGCGAATTCCTCCGATGATCCAGTCAGGGTCTAGAAACAAGCCTAGCGCATTCTGGCCAGTTCGATATCCCGTTCAATCTCTCGAGGCCTCCTTGCCAAACGAAGCACAAGTAGCATTACTTGCTTTTTTGACTAAAAGAGTCAGAAATAAGTAAAATTACTTGTAATTATTTCTTGACATACCTGCGTGTCTAGCTAGACTTACGCATAACGAGCCTGCGGCTGGCAACAGCACCAGATCAGCACTAGCCCTGGTCATTGGCCAAGTATCCATCAGGCACTGTTTACGTGCTGCGGCTGTGCACGCAGCGATGACCCGCCGCCCGAGAAGAGCGGCTACACCTCCGCCCGCCTGCGGGCGGTATACGACACCCTGACTCCTTAATGGAGGGCGAAACAATGGCAGATTCGAAGAGCCTTTCCGGCCTGAGCCCGGAACAAGCAAAAGAGTTTCACGAACAGTTCAAAGTGACCTATACGGCGTTCGTCGGCATCGCCGCCGTCGCCCACCTCCTGGTCCTGGCTTGGAAGCCCTGGTTCTGATAGCGAGCGAGGTCCAAGTCATGTTTCAAAAAGTATTCGACTACAAACCGAAAGAACGCGACTACCTGTTATGGACCGTCGTGCATCCCGGGGTCTGGCTGCTCCCGATCATGATCGTCGTATTGTTAACCGCACTGGCGGTGCATTCGTACGTGCTCGCCGACGGCAGCAAGTACAATTTCTTGGTCGCAGCGGAAGAGGCTCCGGCCGAGGTCGCGCCGGCAGCCGCCGCCGAAGAGCAGGCACCCGCAGCACCTGCGGCAGAGTGATACAAGCTTGGCGCGCTGGCTCAATAAACCAGTGCATTTCAGCCGCCGAATGATCGCGCGGCATTCCTTGACAACACGACCGAGGACAATCCGATGACGGGTCTCCCTCCTGACCAAGCGAAAGAATTCCACGAACAGTTCAAGATCACCTATACGGCGTTCGTCGGCATCGCTGCGGTTGCGCATCTGCTAGTGCTGGCCTGGAAGCCCTGGTTCTGAATCACCAAGGCACGATCATCACGTTCCGAATCCATTCACTTTAAGAGGATTACACAATGGCTGACCAACAAATCCAGCGTCCGCGCAACCCCGAAGACGATTGGAAGATCTGGACCGTATGCCATCCTGGCACTTGGCTGATGCCGATCCTGTTCGTCGTGCTGTTGATCGCCCTCGCGGTCCATTCGTTCGTACTCGCTGAAGGCAGCAAGTACAATTTCCTAGCCGGCTAGGGCTTGCACAGGCTAGCGCCCTCGCCCCTCCCGAGGGCGTCAAGCAACGGTTTGATGGCACCGTTCCGAGGTCTAATGTGGGCATTCGGAGCGGTGCTTTTTTGCTGATGGTTATCGCATAGTGGCCGTGCTCGTTGCGAGAGCGTTCTTGCCCGCGGCATCGTCGGTCCGCTACGAGATCGCTGGTGCGATCGGCGAGCGGTTTGTGCTTTGAGAAGCGGCGCCGGTTCGCAGTCATGGTTCGCGCCGAATCCGCCAGCAGCAGTGGATATGCGGATTGCGGGCGAAGTCCTTGGGGATGGTCTGGGCGCTGATGTCCTGGATTTCCAGATCGCTTAGCGCTTCCTCATCGAGCTTGAAGCGGCGCTTGTTGGTCGAGAAGATCAGCTCACCCTCGGGCGCGAGCAGGGCCACGGCGGCGCGGATCAACCCGACCTGATCGCGCTCGACCTCGAAGGTGCCGTCCATCCGCTTGGAGGTCGAGAAGGTCGGCGGATCGAGAAAGATCAGCCCGAAGTGACCGTGATAGGCGCGTGCCTGCTCGAGCCATTCCAGACAGTTAGCCTGGATCAATTGGTGATCACGGCCGGTGAAACCGTTCAGTGCCAGGTTGCGCCGCGCCCAGTCGAGGTAGGTCTTGGAGAGATCGACCGTGGTGGTCGAGCGGGCACCACCGCGCGCGGCATGGCAACTGGCGACACCGGTGTAGCCGAACAGGTTGAGAACAGCCCGGTCGGCGGCCAGACGAGCGATCAGGCGGCGCGTCTCGCGGTGGTCGAGGAACAGACCGGTATCCAGATAATCCTCGAAGTTGACCAACAGGGTCAGCTCATCCTCGGTGACCCTGTGGAAGTGACCGGTCTGCGCGAGCCGTTCGTACTGGGCCTTGCCGCGCTGCGGTTGGCGGACCTTAAAGAACAGATCCTGCTCGGGCACCGCGAGCCCCTCGGCGATGACCCCGATGCCTTCGCGCAGCCGCCGCCGGGCCGCCTTGGGGTCGATGCCGGTTGGCGCCGCGTATTCCTGCACCTGCACGAAGCGCCGTTCCGGGGTCGCCGGATCGGCGCTCTGGTACACATCGACCGCCAGCGCGTACTCGGGCAGATCGGCATCATAGAGCCGGTAGCAATGGATGCCCTCGCGCTCTAGCCATTTCTTGAGCGTCTTTTGATTCTTACGCAGCCGGTTGGCGAGCATCTCGGCGCCGGGCCCACGCTCGGCGATCGGCAGCGGGCGCGGTCGGTCCGAGACATGCGCCTCGGGAGCGACCTCGAAGTGCAACAGGCGGCATTCGATCGGCCCGTTGTAGAGGGTATGGAAGCGATGCGCGCGCAGCCCCATGCGCTTGCCGAGTTCTGGGTTGCCGGTCAGCACGGCGGCGCGCCAGCCCTCGAACTGGGTGCGCAGCAGCGCGCCGAGGGACTGATAGAGGCCGGCGAGATCCTCGGCGCCGATGCGCTCGCCATAGGGTGGGTTGGTAATCAGCAAGCCGGGTCTAGGGCTTGTTTCCGCGCTACCGCCGGTACCGGCATCACTGACGGTGCCAATGCTGGCGTTCAGGCTTGCGCTGCTGCCTGTGTCGGTTATTTGGCTCATGCTTGAGCCCGCACTTAGGCGTGGATTCAGGCTTTGATCGAGGCTTGAATTTGCCATCGGAGACGAACGGCTTGGCTGGCATTCCTCCAGCGCTTGTCGTTCGAAGCGCACATGGCCTGCGAGGCCAGCATGTGTGGCATTGGCATGTGCGGCCTTGATCGCGGCCGGGTCGAGATCGCTGCCGCGCAGACTGGTGCTGCTGCGCGCGAGCCGATGCAGCCCGTTTGCGCGACGCTCCTTGGCCTCGGCGAGGAGCGCACTCCAGGCCGCCTGGTCATGGCCGCGCCAGCCGCTGAAGCCCCAATACTCGCGTCGCAGCCCTGGGGCGATGTCGGCGGCGATCAGCGCGCCTTCGATCACTAGGGTGCCGATACCGCACAGTGGGTCGAGCAGCTCACCGCCGCCGGCGGCGATCTCGGGCCAGCCGGCCCGCAGCAGTAGCGCAGCCGCGAGCGTTTCTTTCAAGGGCGCGGCGCCGCCCTGGAGGCGCCATCCGCGCCGATGCATGGCTTCGCCGGAGAGGTCGATGAAGAGCACGGCCTGGTCGCGGAACAGCCGGCAGCGCAGCGCCAGATCGGGCTGGATCGGACGCACGCTCGGACGGCTGCCGCTGCGCTCGCGGATCTGATCGACGATCGCATCCTTGATCCGCTGCGCTGCGAACTGGGTGTGCTCGATCTGCGAACGGGCACTGTCGACCGAGACCGCGAGGGTCTGCTCCGGGCCGAGGTGCTCGGACCAGTCGATCGCGCGGATGCCGGCGTAAAGCGCGTCCGGGTCCGATGCGGCGAAGGCGCTGAGCGGCAGCAACACGCGACTGGCGACCCGCGACCAGAGGCAGACGCGGTAGGCGTCGGCGAGGCTGCCGGAGAACTCGACCCCGGCGCGGGTCTCGACCGCGCTGTCGATGCCAAGCCCGCGCAACTCATCGGCGAGCAGGCTCTCGAGATTGCGGGCGGCGCTGGCGAAGAAGCGTTGCTCGCTCATTTGTTTGATGCCGTTGATGCCGCTGAAGATGGAGGTGCAAGCGCTTCCGCCATTATATCCGCAGAGGTGTGCGTCGATCCGGATGCGGGCGTCGACCCCGAAGTGGGCATCGATCCAGGTTCGGCTGTCGATCCCGAGGCGGGCATCGCTCCGGAAGCGCGTGCAGCAGTGGGAGCCGCTGTCTGCTCTGGCGCGGATTCAGTTGCAGAGGTGGATGCAGCGGCAAGCGCGGATGAATTCAACGCGTCATCAGCGGCCGGAGCGGCCGTAGCAACCGGCGCGCTCGGCAGCGTCCGCACCGAGTCCGGCAACTGCGAGACCAGCACCTCGGCGAAGGCATCCAGCGCCTGCTGACGCGGGAAGCTCCGCCGCGAGACCAGCGAGATGCGCCGATAGGCATCTGGCAGATGCAATGGCCGGCGCACGATCGGGCTGTCCGGCGGGGTCTCGCCGCTGCAGGCCAGCGCCGGCAGCAGGGTGCAGCCGAAACCGGCACCGACTAGCTGCAGCAGGGTCTCGAGGCTGGAGGCGCGCAGATCGGCCATCTCGCCGCTGCGCGGGCGCTCGGCCAGGCGACAGACCTCCATCACCTGATGGGTCAGGCAATGGCCGTCGCTGAGCAGCAGCAGCTCGGTCGCTTCCAGATCGGCCTCGGTGATCTCGGGTTTGTCGCCGAGCGGGTGCTGGCGCGGATGGGCGAGCCAGAACGGCTCCTCGAACAGCGGCCGTGCGACCAGCTCGGGCTCGCTGACCGGGGTCGCCAACAGGGCCGCATCGACCTCGTGATGCTCGAGCCGCTTGAGCAAGGTTTCGGTGATCTCCTCGATCAGTACCAGCTTGATCTGCGGCAGGCGCTCGCGCAGCGGCAGCAGGATCAGCGGCAGCAGATAGGGGCTCAGCGTGGGGATGGCGCCGATGCGCAGCGGCCCGGCGAGCGGGTCCTGATGGGCGCGCGCGACCTGCTCGATGGCGTCGGCCTGCTCCATCAGCAGGCGCGCATGTTGCAGGATCAACTGACCGGTGGGGGTGATCTCGACCGAGCGATTGGTGCGCTCGAAGATGGTCACGCCCAGCTCGTGCTCGAGCTTGCGGATCTGGCCGCTCAGCGTCGGCTGACTGACGAACGAGCGCTCAGCGGCGCGGCCGAAATGCCGGGTTTCGGCGAGGGCGAGGATGTACTTGATATCACGCAGATTCATATTGGAGGAGAGTGCGGGGCCTTGGACTGCAGACGACAAGGATACCCTGTGGCGACCGAAGCCCGGCATCCCTGATGCGATGATTTTGCTCGCCTGCCTCGGGAACGCCGACTGCGATGCAAACAGGTGATCGCCGTGCAGGATCGTTGATCGCAGTGCAAGATAATGGCGAGATTCGCAGCACTCGGCCACTGATCACTCGCGACTTCAGCCTTATGTCCCGCCAACCGCTCCCCATCGGCATCCAGACCTTCCGCGAGATCCGCGAGGGTAACTATTGCTACGTCGATAAAACCGCCGATGCTCAGGCCCTAGCGCAGCAAGGCAAGGCCTATTTTCTCTCGCGTCCGCGCCGCTTCGGCAAGAGCCTGTTCGTCGATACGCTAAAGGAGCTGTTCGAGGGCAACGAGGCGCTGTTTCGCGGCCTACACATCCATGACCAATGGGATTGGAGCCAACGCCATCCGGTGATCCTGCTCGACTTTGCCGCCGGTGTGCTCCAGAGCCGTGCCGAGCTGGATCGGCGCATCCGGCAACTGCTCAAGGACAATGCCCTTCGACTCGGGATCGATAGCGACGGGCAGGATACTGACATCCCGGGCTGCTTCGCTGACCTGATCCGCCAGGCCCATGGCCAGAGCGGCCAACGCGCG
The DNA here is from genome assembly GCF_016653295.1 of Halochromatium salexigens. Taxonomy (GTDB): domain Bacteria; phylum Pseudomonadota; class Gammaproteobacteria; order Chromatiales; family Chromatiaceae; genus Lamprobacter; species Lamprobacter salexigens. The sequence continues at coordinate 43,405 of NZ_NHSF01000056.1, forward strand.
GTGGTGCTGATCGACGAATACGACAAGCCGATCCTCGACAACATCGAGCATCCGGAGCGTGCCGCTGAGCTACGTGAGGGATTGAAGAATCTGTACTCCGTGCTCAAGGCCGAAGATGCCCATCTGCGCTTCGTCTTTCTGACCGGCGTCAGCAAATTCAGTCGGGTCAGCCTATTCTCGGGGCTCAATCAACTGCGCGACATCACGCTCAGCGCCCCCTTTGCGACCATCTGCGGCTACACCCAGCAGGATCTCGAGACCACCTTCGCCGAGCATCTTGCCGGGGTCGATTGGGACGAGCTACGCCGTTGGTATAACGGCTACGGTTTTCTCGGTGAGCCGGTCTATAACCCCTATGACATCCTGCTGTTCATTAGCGATGGCCACAGCTTCCGAAACTACTGGTTCGAGACCGGCAGCCCGAGCTTCCTGATCAAGCTGTTCCAGCAGCGACGCTACTTCCT
>NZ_NHSF01000056.1:43966-119322 GCF_016653295.1 Halochromatium salexigens
TGAGCCGGTCTATAACCCCTATGACATCCTGCTGTTCATTAGCGATGGCCACAGCTTCCGAAACTACTGGTTCGAGACCGGCAGCCCGAGCTTCCTGATCAAGCTGTTCCAGCAGCGACGCTACTTCCTGCCGGATCTCGAACAGCTTGAGGTGGGCGAAGAGATCCTGGATTCCTTCGACGTCGAGCGCATCAATCCCGTGACCTTGCTGTTTCAGGCGGGGTATTTGACCGTCGCTAGCACGCAGGTCCGTCGTGGTCGCCTGATGTTTAGACTCAAGGTGCCCAACCAAGAGGTCCGCCTCGCGCTCAACGATCAGTTCATCAGCGGCTACACCGGCCTCGAAGAGACGCGCATCCGGCTACAGGATGGCCTCTATGACAGTCTGGTCGCCGGTGATCTGCCGGGGCTGATTGCCCTCATCAAGCGCCTGTTCGCCGGCATCCCCTGGCGCAACTTCACCGGCAAAGATCTCCCCGATGCCGAGGGCTACTATGCCAGCGTGCTCTATGCCTTCTTCGCCAGCCTGGATGCCGAGATCATTCCAGAAGACCTGACCAATCATGGTCAGGTCGATCTGACCCTCAAGCTTGCCGGTTACATCTACGTCATCGAGATCAAACTGGTGCGTGATGCGCGCGGCAAAGACGATCGGGATCTAGAGTCGAACGCCATCACCGCAGCGTCAGCAACCGCCCAAGCAACCGCTCCGGCAACCGTTGTCACTGTAGCAAGCGAGGACTCGACTGCTCTGCTTGGCAATCCGGCTAGCGCGGACTTAGCCTTCGGCGCTGGCGCTGGCGCTGGCGCTGGCGCTGAGCTAGCGGCTAACGCTCCAGCCGCGCCCGCCACCAACCCAGCCCTGGCACAGATCCAAGCACGCGGTTACAGCCAGAAATACCGGCAAGCACCAGGCAAGGGCCTCTTCGAGGTCGGCTTCGTCTTCAGCAGCGCCGCGCGCAACTTGATCCAGGCCGACTGGCGGCGGTTGCACTGAGTGTGCAGATGGTTCGCCGACGACCTGCTCAGTAACGGTTCAGAAACAAGTGGCACAATTCCACTAAAGATGCCAGATCAAGAAGGGCTTATTGTTCCGCCAGCACTAATCCAGACGGCAGATGCCCTTGTTCTCAGTATCCGGAGGCATCTTGATGTCCGGATCACACAAGTCAGGACAATAGCTTGCCTTTAGATGCTCCGGTTATTCTTGCGTCCTACCCAAGCGCTTAAGCAAGTGCCACTGTCGAACAACGACTACGCGCAGCGCAGCACGTCCTCGGTGGTGTCGTCCGCTGGATAGAACAGCTCAAGGAACAGCGTGCTTCGATGCCAGGCTGATGGCGCACCGATCGCAGCGCTCAAACAGTCAAACCGCAACTCAGTGCGATCGAGGCAGTAACGCTCCTCGGTCTGGATCGGCATGTCGGGTGAGCGATCGCTGTCGAAGAGCGGCGCAATGTTGGGCCACTCGCAAATAGCGTCGAGCAAGCGACATAAGTCCGGATCATCAAATCCCTGAGCGATGACGCGGTTCAGATAGTTCGGAACCAGCTGTTCGGGTTCGGCCATGAAGGGAAAGAGGCCCTTTGGATGCAGCGACGCGCGCAGTAGGTTCGGACGACCGTCACCACAGGTACGCTGCCACAGTGCATCACCATCGGCCCAGTGTGCAATCAGCCGCGCGAACCCTTGGTTCATCGCGATCAGATTCTGAGCGCGATCGACAAGAATCGCTGGATAGGGTTCTTGCTGTGCCAACAAACGCTGAGTCATGGCAGCAGTGCGTGCATGAACGGATTCGGGGGCGCTCGGGCTAGTCGGCGTGCTCGGCAAATATCCACCTGCAGCGAGCAGGATCTCTCGGTCAGGTTGTGACAGTTTCAGTGCCTGAGCGAGGCGTTCCAGCGTCGTTCGGCCCGGGCGTACTCGGCCCGTCTCGATGAAACTGACATGCTTTTGCGTCAATCCGGCGCTCACGGCAATGTCAAGCTGCGAGCGTTGCCTCGCCCGGCGCAGCGTTTTCAACAAGGCTCCCACACTCATGGCTTGATTCCCCGCGTGGAATTGTCGTGCGCTCCGACGTTCTGGATGCTTTGGCTCAGAGCGTGCGATCGAGCGCGCATCAAGTTCCAACCCCATGACGTCCGAGACTGGACTGGAGACACTGCATGTTGCCTTTGAAAACCGCTGATCATGTCTTGAATGGCGCTCGCTACAGAGTCCGCAAGGCCGGAGCGGGAGCCAACATCGTATTGATGCTTCACGGTTGGCCTGATGACGGGCAACTTTGGCAGCATCAGGCAGGCGTGCTGGCTGATGCGGGGTACTGTGCAATCTGCCCCGATCTCCTTGGATATGGTGAGAGTGACGCGCCGCATGAGCTTGCGCGTTGCTCGGTCCCCGCGATGGCAGCCGATATGCTGGCTCTGATCGATCAGCTCAATGCGGACGCAGTCCATCTCGTCGGTCATGATTATGGTGCCATGATTGCCTGGGAAATGGCCTTAGCAGCGCCTGAACGTTTCGCGAGCTTCAGCGCCCTCTCGGTTGGCCATCCGGCGCCGCTGACGGAAATCCGCATCGAAAATCTTCGCTATCACTGGTATTTGGCGCTGGCGAATACGAGTATCGGAGCCGACCTCTATCTTGCGAGCAAGGGCTGCCTGATGCGCGAGCTTCTCCGCTCCCATCCGGAGGGCGCGATGATGACACAACGCTGCCTCGACGACCCCGAGCGGCTTCACAACATGCGACGGATCGAGCTGAGCATGCCGGTTGCGGACCTCTTGCTCGACAGACTGAGTCGCCAGCACCCGTATGCCCCGAAGTGCCAGGTGCCAACGCTTGGGCTTTGGGGGGAGGCAGACGACCTAGTGCCGGAGCGCCAGATGATCGAGACCGGACGATACGTGGCAACGGATTGGCGCTACTCGCTCATCGCCGGCGGTGGACACTGGATGATGCTTAGCGATCCAGGCGCCGTGACTCGGGCCTTGCTGGATTGGATACAGGCACGCTGAGCCTGTCAGTGATGTGCCTTCTGTACCTCGGAGCACAGTAGGGATGGATCGCCCGTAGATCGACATCAAGGCTGCGCGCATGCTATGACCCGCACAGTCAGCAAGCGGTCATCACGCCAAGCCCTATGTCCCAGCAAAAGCTCCCGATCGGCATCCAAACCTTCCGCAAGATTCGCGAAGGCGGCTTTACCTATGTCGACAAGACTGTCGAGGCCAAGGCGCTGGCGCAACAAGCCGGGGTCTACTTCCTCTCGCGTCCGCGCCGCTTCGGCAAGAGCCTGTTCGTCGATACGCTGAAGGAACTGTTCGAGGGCAACGAGGCGCTATTTCATGGCCTGCACATCCATGACCAATGGGATTGGAGCCAACGCCATCCGGTGATCCTGCTCGACTTCGCCGCCGGCGTGGTCCAGAACCGTGCCGAGCTGGATCGGCGTATCCGGCAACTGATCAAGGACAATGCCCTTCGACTCGGGATCGATGGCGACGGGCAGGATAACGACATTCCCGGCTGCTTCGCTGACCTGATCCGCCAGGCCCATGGCCAGAGCGGCCAACGCGCGGTGGTGCTGATCGATGAATACGACAAGCCGATCCTCGACAACATCGAACATCCGGAGCGCGCCGCCGAGCTGCGTGAGGGCTTGAAGAATCTGTACTCGGCGCTCAAGGCCGAAGATGCCCATTTGCGCTTCGTCTTTCTGACCGGCGTCAGCAAATTCAGTCGGGTCAGCCTATTCTCGGGACTCAATCAACTGCGCGACATCACGCTCAGCGCCCCCTTTGCGACCATCTGCGGCTACACCCAGCAGGATCTCGAGACCACCTTTGCCGAGCATCTGGCCGGTGTCGATTGGGACGAGCTGCGTCGCTGGTACAACGGCTACGGTTTTCTCGGAGAGCCGGTCTATAACCCCTATGACATCCTGCTGTTCATTAGCGATGGCCACAGCTTCCGAAACTACTGGTTCGAGACCGGCAGCCCGAGCTTCCTGATCAAGCTGTTCCAGCAGCGACGCTACTTCCTGCCCGATCTGGAACAGCTTGAGGTGGGCGAAGAGATCCTGGATTCCTTCGACGTCGAGCGCATCAATCCCGTGACCTTGCTATTTCAGGCGGGGTATTTGACCGTGGCCTCGACTACGCAGCAGTGGGGTGAGCTGACCTTTCGGTTGCGCATCCCGAACAGCGAGGTGCGGCGCGCGCTGAACAACCAATTCATCGATGCCTATGCGGGCATCAGCGACACGCGCCTGAGCTATAAGCGGGGGCTCATCGAGGCCTTGGCACAGGCCGACCTGCCGGCCCTCGTCGCCACCATCAAGCGCCTGTTCGCCAGCATCCCCTGGCGCAACTTCACCGGCAACGACCTCCCCGATGCCGAGGGCTACTATGCCAGCGTGCTCTATGCCTTCTTCGCCAGCCTGGATGCTGAGATCATTCCGGAAGACCTGACCAATCATGGTCAGGTCGATCTGACCCTCAAGCTTGCCGGGTACATCTATGTCATCGAGATCAAATTGCTGCGTGATGCGCGCGGCAAGGACGATCGGGATCTAGGTCCGAACGCAGTCACCGCAGCGTCAGTCACAGCTCCAGCAACAGCCCCAGCAACAGTTCCGGCAACCGTTGCCACGGCAACAAGCGAGGACTCGCCTGCTCTGCTTGGCAATCCGGCCAGCGCGGCCCCAGCCTTCGGCACTGGCACTGGCACTGGCACTGGCGCTGAGCGAACGGCTAAGGGTCCAGCCGCGCCCGCCACCAACCCAGCCCTGGCGCAGATCCAGGCACGCGGTTACAGCCAGAAATACCAGCAAGCACCGGGCAAGGGTCTCTTTGAAGTCGGCCTCGTCTTCAGCAGCGCCGCGCGCAATCTGATCCAGGCCGACTGGCGGCGTCTCCGCTGAAGGTCGTCCATGGCGGAGGCGGGCTGTGAGGCTGTCCAAGTCATGTTTGATCCTTTCATAAAATGAAAGTATCTTGCATGAATGGAGACGCTGACCAAAACCATCCTGAGCGCCGGCTTGCAACAGCGGACGCTGACCGAGGCACAGCTCGCGCGCCTGCTCGGGGGCAGCGCGCAACGTCGCTACAATCTGGTTAATCGTGCTTTGCACCGTGGTGAATTGCTGCGCCTGCGGCGTGGCCGCTATCGTCTCGCGAGTCGGGTTGCTAACGGCGGCTCGTATCCCGGCGGCGGCGCCCATCCTGGTGGCGGAGCGCATCCGTTTGTGTTGGTGCAAGGCTTGGTGCCTGGTGCCTATGTCTCTTTCGAGTCGGCACTGGCCTTTCATGGCTGGATTCCGGAGGCGGTGACGCTGGTCCAAGCGGTCACTCCGGATCGGCGCAGCCGTCAGTACCAGATCGACGAAGCCGGCCTATTCCAATTCGCCCCACTGCCGTTGATCAAGGGGTTCATGCTGGAGGCTGTGGACCGCGTCGTGCTTCAAGAGCAAGCCGCCCTGATTGCTCAACCACTACGGGCGCTGCTTGATCTCTTCTGCCTGCATCGCTGGGACTGGAGCAGCGCGCGCGCATGGCTCGGCGGGGCGCGGATCGATCTGGAGCCATTGGCCTCATTAGAGGTCGAGCGGCTGCAAGCACTGCGCCGCGTCTATCGGCATCGGCGGATGCAGCAGGTCATCGATGGTCTCAGCAGCTGTCTACTGTCAGGGGAGGCAGGTGATGGACGGGTGCTCAGCCAGGGCGGTTGTCAGTGATCGACCTGCTGCGTGAGCGCTTGCAGTCCTATGCCGCGACGGATGCGCACCGCGAGCAGCAAGCGTTGCGGGAAATCCTGCAGGAAGTTGCGCTCTACGGACTCTGGCGGGCAGGCTTCTTCGAGCAGGCGGCCTTTCAGGGAGGCACGGCCTTGCGCATCCTGCAGGGTCTCAGGCGCTTTTCGGAAGATCTGGATTTCATCTCGCGAACGCCTGCCCCTGATTTTCGCTGGGAGCCCTATCTCGCCACCATGGCCGATGTGCTGGCCGATTTCGGCATCCGCTGTGAGCTGCGCGACCGAAGCAGGATGACGCGAGCCGTGCGTGAGGCCATGATCAAGGACGATTCCCTCGGCCGCCAACTGGATCTCTCTTTTTACCGGGGAGGCTCGGGCAAGAAGCTGCGCGTCAAGTTGGAGCTGGATAGCCGACCACCGGCAGGATCGGGCTTCGACTTTCAGTACCTGGATTTCCCGCTGGACTTCGAGGTCTGCGCTCAGGATCTACCGAGCAACTTCGCGCTCAAGCTGCACGCATTGCTGTGCCGGCCTTATGTAAAGGGCAGGGATTGGTTTGATTTTGCCTGGTATGTCGCGGGCCGAGTTGCCCCGAATCTGCCGCATCTGGAGGCGGCCTTGGCCCAAGTCGGCCCTTGGGCGCAGCAGCCTCCGCGCGTCGATTCGCAATGGCTGAAAGCGGCCTTGATGGCGCGCATTGCTGAGATCGACTGGCCCCAGGCAGCGCGTGATGTGGCCCCTTTTGTCAGCGCGCCGGATCAGGCTAGCCTGGGTCTCTGGAGCGAGCGGTTCTTTGTCAGCAAAGTCAGCAAGCTCTTTCCCGAGGCGCCATAAGGCTCAGTGAGCCATGAGCCATGAGCCATGAGCTGTGAGCCTCGCGCGTCGAGCGCCAGAGTGAGGCGAGTCTGGTAGTCTCTCCCCCAACTGATTCAGATCGGGTGCTGTTTGCCTGCACCCGCGCGCACAACGGGTTTTTCAAGCTGTGACCGACTACAAACATACCCTCAATCTGCCGAAGACCGGCTTCCCGATGAAGGCCAACCTGGCCCAGCGTGAGCCTGAGATGCTCAAGCATTGGCAGGCGATCGATGTCTACGCCTTGGTGCGCGCGGCACGAGCCGAGGCGCGCGCACGCGGTGAGACCTTCATCCTGCACGATGGCCCACCCTACGCGAACGGCGAGATCCATATCGGCCACGCGGTCAATAAGGTGTTGAAGGACATCATCGTCAAGTCGCGAACGCTCGATGGGCTGGACGCGCCCTATGTGCCGGGCTGGGATTGCCATGGCCTGCCGATCGAGCTGCAGGTGGAGCGCAAGAAGGGCAAGCCGGGGCAGAAGATCAGCGCCACCCAGTTCCGTCATGCCTGTCGCGACTATGCCGGCAAGCAGGTCGATGGCCAGCGCGCGGATTTCCAGCGCTTGGGCGTGCTGGGTGATTGGGCGCATCCCTATCTGACCATGGCGCCGCGCTTTGAGGCCGACATCGTCCGTGCGCTCGGCCGGATCATCGCCAACGGCCATCTGCAGAAGGGCTCCAAGCCGGTGCACTGGTGCATCGACTGCGGCTCGGCGTTGGCTGAGGCCGAGGTCGAGTATGCCGATAAGGACTCGACCGCGATCGATGTGCGCTTTGCGGTGACCGATCCCGAGGCGCTGCTGGCGCGCTGCCATCGGGTTCCGGAAGGCGCTAGCCATGCTAATGCGGGCGCTGCTCAGGATGGCGCTGGCCATTCCAACACGGACGCTTTTGAGGTTGGATCTGGCGATTCCCCTGCTCGCGCTGCTGATGTCGTCGATGCCGGTGCCGGTGCCGATGCTGATCTTGCTCACGGAGCGCAGACTGGGGCCGCGAGCGGAGAGTTCGCCGGGCACGGCAGCGGGCCGATGTCGGTGGTGATCTGGACCACCACGCCCTGGACCTTGCCGGCCAACCAGGCCGTCGCTTTGAACCCCGAACTCGAGTACGCGCTGGTGCAGGTGGCCGAGGACGGGCCGAACGGCGCCGAGCGGCTGCTGGTCGCCGAGGGTCTGCTCAAGGACACCATGGTGCGTTGGGACATCGAGCATTATCGGGTCATCGCCTACGGTCGCGGCGATGCCTTCGAGGGCTTGATGCTCGCGCATCCGTTCTATGAGCGTCAGGTGCCGATCATCCTCGGCGAGCATGTCACCCTCGAGGCTGGCACTGGCGCGGTGCACACGGCGCCCGGTCATGGCCTGGAGGACTACATCGTCGGCCGCCGCTACGATCTGGCGGTGGACAACCCGGTCGGCGGCAACGGACGCTTCCTCGAAGGCACGCCGCTGTTCGCCGGCGAGAACGTCTTCGATGCCAATGAGCAGGTCATCGAGACCCTGAAGGCGAACCAGGCGCTGGTGCGCGAGCAGCGCTTCAGCCACAGCTACCCGCATTGCTGGCGGCACAAGACGCCGATCATCTTCCGCGCCACCCCGCAGTGGTTCATCAGCATGGAGCAGGCCGGTCTGCGCGAGTCCGCGCTGCGCGAGATCGACCGCGTGCGCTGGATGCCGGACTGGGGCCAGTCGCGCATCGACGGCATGGTGCGCAACCGCCCGGATTGGTGCATCTCGCGCCAGCGCACCTGGGGCGTGCCGATCACGCTGTTCGTCGACAAGGAGAGCGGCGAGCTGCATCCGCGCACCGAGGCGCTGATCGAGGATGTCGCCCAGCGCATCGAAGCGAAAGGCATCGATGCCTGGTTCGAGCTGCGGCCCGAGGAGCTGCTCGGCGACGAGGAGGGCGCGCGCTACGAGAAGGTGCAGGACACGCTCGATGTCTGGTTCGACTCTGGCGTCACCCACGCCTGCGTGCTCGATCGCGGCGCCGCTGAGGCAGGGAGGGAGCCGGGAGGTGCCTCAGCTGGCGACACAGCCAGCGAATGGGCCGGTCTGCGCCGCCCGGCCGATCTCTATCTCGAAGGCTCCGACCAGCACCGCGGCTGGTTCCAATCCTCGCTTTTGACCTCGGTGGCGATGCACGACCAGGCGCCTTATCACGCGGTGCTCACCCACGGCTTCACCGTGGATGAGAAGGGCGAGAAGATGTCCAAATCCAAGGGCAACGTGGTGCGCCCGCAGGAGGTGATGAAGACCCTGGGCGCGGACATCATCCGGCTCTGGGTCGCCGCCGCTGACTATCGCGGCGAGATGCGCGTCTCCGACGAGATTCTCAAGCGCACCGCCGATGCCTATCGGCGCATCCGCAACACCGCGCGCTTCCTGCTCTCGAACCTCAATGGCTTCGACCCGGCCAGGGACCTAGTCCCCGCCGCCGAGATGATCGAGCTCGACCGCTGGGCGGTGGATCGGGCGCTACAGTTGCAGCAGGAGTTCACTCAAGCCTATCAGGACTATCAGTTCCATCTGATCTACCACCGCCTGCACAACTTCTGCGTGGTGGACATGGGTGGCTTCTATCTCGATGTGATCAAGGACCGCCAATACACCACCGGCGCCGACAGCCTGCCACGGCGCTCCTGCCAGACCGCGATGTATCACATCGTCGAGGCCATGAGCCGCTGGCTGGCGCCGATCCTGAGTTTCACCGCCGAGGAGATCTGGCGCCATCTGCCCGGCGAGCGCGACGAGACCATCTTCACCGCGACCTGGTATCAAGGGCTGTTCGCGCTCGATGCCGCTGATCCCTTTGATCGCGCCTTCTGGAGCCAGGTGCTCGCGGTGCGCACCGCCATCGGTCGTCAGCTCGAGGCGGCGCGCACCCAGGGCCAGATCCGGGCCGCGCTGGATGCCGAGATCGATCTCTACTGCTCAGCGGAGCTACAAGCCCTGCTCAGCCGCCTCGGCGACGAGCTGCGCTTCGTGCTCATCACCTCCGAGGCGCGGGTGCATGCGTTGGTCGAGCGACCCGAGGACGCACTCGACACCGACGTCGAGGGGCTCGCGGTGCGCATCCGCGCCAGCGAGCACCCGAAATGCGTGCGCTGCTGGCATCACCGCGCCGATGTTGGCACTCACGCCGCCCATCCCGAGCTCTGCGGGCGTTGCGTGGAGAATATCGACGGCGGGGGGGAGGTACGGCGCTTTGCATAAGCAGCAGACGATTCATGCAGATGGCGCTCATCATATGTCGTCAGGGTGCTACCTGCAGGCTGATCAATGAAGCAGGTTCGGTGGCGGAACGGATGGGCGGAATGCGGCGCCAGAAGGTCGACCCTAGTTGCCCATGAAAGTCTCAGAGGTTTTGTCCAGACTCAACGCTGATGGCTGTTATCTCGCCACCACGAGAGGCAGCCATCGCCAGTTCAAGCATCCCTCGAAGCCTGGCCGGGTCACGGTTTCCGGTAAACCGAGTGACGAGCTAGCGGCCGGAACTCAGAACAGCATCTTCAAGCAAGCAGGGTGGAAATAGCTATGCGGTATGCCATCGTGATTGAGAAAGCCAAGGGTAATTTTTCAGCCTATGTGCCTGACTTGCCAGGCTGTATTGCCACCGGAGAGAGCGTCGCTGAGGTCGAAAGTCGCATCCGCGAAGCGATCCTGTTGCACATTGAGGGACTGTGCGAAGACGGATTGACAGTCCCATCGCCACAGAGCCAAGTCGACTATATCGACATTGCCGCCTGACGACGCTAGTCAGCATTGCTGCAGACGGTGCCGAGGCGATTGCACAGATGCGCGAACAGGTGTTCGATCTGATTCGATTCCCCACGCAGGCTCCAGCAGTGCTAGCGTGGTCACCCTGAGTATCGGCGTGGCGACAGCAGAGGCGGAACCGGGTCGAGCAGGACCGAGTTGAAGGCCAGCCTGCACATCAGAAGACTGCATCACCAGGCCCGTAAGGGCACCGATTTGGAGAAGACTATGGCGGTGTTTGTTTTGGACAAGAAAAAGCAACCGCTCATGCCCTTCTCAGAGAAGCGGGCACGGTTGCTGTTGGAACGAGGCCGGGCTGTGGTGGTACGGCTCGATCCCTTCACCATCCGATTGAAAGACCGCGTCGGCGGCGAGACTCAGCTGCTACGCTTGCAGCAAGAGCAAAACGGATGAACCTGAGTATCGTACTCGTCGCGCTGGCGGCCCTTTTCTGGGGATTGTCAGGCGGCATCGGCGGCATCCTGATGGCCGATGGCTGGGATGCGTTCGTGGTGTCGTTCTATCGGGGCGCGATCGGACTGCTGTGTGTGCTGCTCTGGCTCGCGTTGCGTCCAGGCCGCAGCGGGCTCGCCCATCGCCGGCTCTGGGCCTGGTCGGCGCTTGCCGGGGTCGGCGTCGCGGGTAACTTCGCGTTCTATTTCGTCAGCATCGCGCAGGGCAGTGTCGCGGTGGCGGCGACGTTGATGTACTGCGCCCCGGTGTTCGTCTATCTGGTGTCGTTCGCCCTGAGGCTGGAACGCCCCACCGTGCTGAAGTTTGCCGCCATCACGGTGGTCATGCTGGGCATTGGGTTGCTGACCCAGATCTACGATATCGAGGCGAGCGGCGTGACGCCCCTGGGGGTGACCGCCGGGCTGCTGGCCGGGCTGTCCTACGCAATCTTCATCTTCGGCTTCAAATACGCGGCGCCACACGGCAGTCCGCAGGCCATTCTCGTCATCGCCTTCACCGTCCTTGCCATCCTCCTGGTCGGCGTCATCCTGATCCGCCCGGGCGATGTCGGTCAGACCATGGCCGTGGCCGCGCTGAAGACACCCGATTGGCCGCTCTTTGCCGCCCTCGGTGTGCTGGGCGCGGGTTTGTCGTTCGTGCTGTATATCATCGGACTGAATCACACCGCGCCCGCCGTGGCCTCGATCGTGGCCATGGTCGAGCCGGTCACCGCATCGCTGTTTGGCGTCGTGGTGTTACAGGAGAGCCTCGGCGTGCTGCAAATGATCGGCATGGCGCTGATCTTGGTCACGGTGACCACGATGAGCGTCTTTTCACAGGCCGCGCAGCCGCCGCCTGCCGACTTGACCACGCCCTGAATCGCGTTCACTCATCCTTCCGCCTTCACCCTTCGAGTCCCGCCCAGATCAAGCCTGCCCGTCGTCGTCCCGGCGGCGCTTGGGTGGGGCAAAGCCGGCATCGACGCGCTCGGTGACGGCACGGCTGGCAGCGTTGGGCTGAGTGCTGGATTGGGCGCTGGATTGGGTGCTGGGCTGGCGGCGTTTGCCGAGGTTCTTGCGATCGCGCAGGCGTTGCTTCGGCTTGGTGGTCTCGGCACCGTGCGTGTCTTTGGCCGCGTTGGCGCGAGGGCCGGGCTGAGTGCCAGGCTGGGCGCCGCGCTTGGCACCGATCTTCGAGCCCGCTTTCGCGCGGCTGCCGCTGGCCTTGTGACCCGTCTTGCCGCTCGGCTTGCCACGCCCCTTGCGCTGCGGATTCGGGCCCTTGAACCGGGCCTCGAGGCCGGGCAACTGGCGCCGCTCGACCTCGATGCCGAGCCAGCGGCTGATGGATTCCATCCTGTTCCATTCCTGCGCCGAGACCAACGAAAGAGCAATGCCGGCGCGTCCGGCGCGGCCGGTGCGTCCGGTGCGGTGCAGGTAATCCTCGCCACTGCGCGGGACATCGAGATTGATCACGCGCTCGACGCCGGTCAGATCCAGGCCACGCGCGGCGACATCGGAGGCGACCAGCACCGAGACCTGGCCGCGCTCGAGCAGGCCCATCACCCGTTTGCGCTCGCGCTGATCGAGTTCGCCATGGAGCACGGCGGCGCGCACCTGCTCGCCGATCAGGAAGGCACCGATGGCATCGGCGCGGGCGCGGGTGTTGGTGAACACCAAGGCCTTCTGATAGTCCTCATGCTGCAGCAGCCAGAGCAGCTGCGCCTGTTTGTGCGGCAGCTCGTCGCTGAGGATGATCTGATGGCTGATGTCCGGATGCGCGGCGCGGATGGCATCGATCTCGATGACCTGAGGATCGTTCAGCAGATGATCGGTGAGCGGGCGCAGGCCGCCGTGCTTGAGCGTGGCCGAGAACAGCAGCGATTGGCGCGCTCGGTTGCTGGCGCTGATGAGGGTGATGACATCGGCGGCGAAGCCGAGGTCGAGCATGCGGTCGGCCTCGTCGAGGACCAGGAAGCCGAGCTGCGTCAGATCGGCCTCGCCGGTCTCGAGATGTTCGAGCAGCCGGCCGGGAGTGGCGATGACCAGGTCCGGGTTCTTGCGCAGCGCCGAGACCTGGCGGCCGCGATCCTCACCGCCGACGATCACCGCCGCGGTCAGCCGGGTGCGGCTGCCGAGGTTCAAGAATTCGCTCTGGGTCTGGCTTGCCAGCTCGCGCGTCGGCACCAGCACCAGGGCGCGGATACCGCCATCGGGCGCCGGCTCCTCGCTGAGGCGCTGCAGCATCGGCAGCAGGAAGGCGCCGGTCTTGCCGGAGCCGGTGGCGGCCGAGGCGAGCAGGTCGCGGCCCTCGAGCACGGCGGGGATCACCCGCTGTTGCACCGGTGTCGGCTGCTGCCAGCCGGCGTTAGCGATGGCGCGCTGCAGCGGCTCGTCGAGGTCGAAGGCGTCGAAGGTGTTGGTCATTGTTGTGAGTCGAACCTGGCTATACGAAGATCCTGCGCCTTTTGCGACGCGCTTGTTGGGCAATCGCCAAAGCGAGGGCGCCATTCTATGTCAACGAGCTGTTAAGCAGCAGGACGCCGCGCGGGGTACCGCCACCCAGTGCGGTGAGGATGGCGACAGTTACGTCTCCGTGTTGAACGAGCATCCTGCCCCCGGCTAACAATACCTGTTGGAGAAATGGCACCGCACCTGCGCCTACTGCGGCGCCCAGGGCGTCCCCCTCCAGATCGAACACATCGACCCCAAGCGCCGGGGCGGCTCGGATCGGGTCAGCAACCTGGCCCTGGCCTGTTGCGCCTGCAACCAACGCAAAGGCCACCAGCCGATTGAGGTCTTCCTTCAGGACGAACCGGCGCTGCTGCGCCGCATCCAGGCACAGGCCAAGGCGCCACTCAGGGATGCCGCTGCTGTGAATGCCACCCGCTGGGCGCTGTTCGAGCGACTGAAGGCCACCGGCTTGCCCGTGGCGAGCAGCTCTGGTGCTCAGACCAAATACAACCGCCAGCGCCTCGGGATTCCCAAGACCCATGCGCTCGATGCCGCCTGTGTCGGTCCGCTCGGTGCGTTGCATGGATGGAATCGGCCAACGCTAGCCATCAACGCCACGGGGCGGGGAAGCTATCAGCGCACGCGCCTGGATCGCTTCGGCTTCCCGCGTGGCGACCTCACCCGGCGCAAGCCGAGGACGCTTGGGGGACATTCCGGCGATCAGCGTACCAAACGATACTGCTCGCCCTCGCGTTGCAGTAGGCCGAGGTCTTCAAGGGCGGCGAGGGTGTCGGCGATCCTGGGGCGGGTCTTCTTCGGCTCGGTGAACGCCGCTGTCAGCTCATCGAGGCTGCGTGCCTGGTTGCCGAGTGCCTCGCGCACCGCTGCGATCTGCGCGCGCATGCCGGCGCTGGCGCGGGGAAACTTCTTTGCTTTCTTCGGCTTGGTGGCGGCGAGGGCCGGCGTGGATGTCGCGAGATCGGCCGTGCGTTGCTCGGGCGGCGTCTCGGTCTCGGGGCACTGATACGCAGGGCGCAGCCAGCGGATGAGGCCCTTGGCCTCCTCGGCGGCGCGCTCGGTGTTCAGCGCCACCAGGCGGGTCAGTAGTTCTTCTTCGGCTTCGAGCTCGACGGCGGGCTTATCGGGCCAGGGGCTGGTGGCGCCGGGGCGACCGACGAGCGTCTCGGCCAAGTCTTGCCAGCCATAGGCGGCAAAGACGGCGGCGTCGAGTTGATCGTGCAGCTCCGCGAGCAGGCTGACCAAGCCCTGGGTATTGATAGCGCGCTCCTTGTCGGTCAGCGCGGTTCCGCGGCGCTGAGCGTCGAGGACGTTGTAGAGGCCGGTCAGGGTCAGACTCGGGTGCTGGGCCTGCTGGCGCTTGCGATGGGCGTCGATCTGCTCGGCGAGATTGCGGATGCGGGTGATTTGGGTGTCGCTGGCGGCCGGGAAGGGGAAGGTCTCGAAGCAGCGGGTTTTGTTGTAGCGGGGGCGGTCTTCGAGCGTGCCGCCGACAACGAGTGACCAAAGGCAATGCAGGCGGCTGGACAGGACACCAAGATGGTAGGCATCAGTGGTCGCTATAGTGACGAGCGCATCGTCAGGGAGAACGTTCTTTTCCAAGAGACAGAAAAATCGATGCTTGCTCGTTACAACCGTCGCGATGTACCGATCAAGACACGCAACCATCGCGCGTAGCTCGACTCGAGGCTCGCCGAAAATCCACCAATTCTCCCGGTAGGTGGCACGATTGTTCTGATCCCGCTCCGGCTTCACTCGCTCCAACAGCCGCTGATAAATGGCCGGATACTGATCCCGCACCTGCTCGACGCCGAGCCCAAACAGGTCGATGACCTTCACGCCGCGCGGGCTCTGGGTCAGATCGCGGCCATTGCGATAGTCGCGGATCACCGCCTCGAGTCCCGGTTCCTCACCCAAGCCGAGCGTCTGGGCTTCGTCCTCGGTAACGATGAAGCCGGCGCCATGCAGCTTGACACCGGGCGAGCTGATCTCGCCCATCGCCCGCAGCGTCTTGGCCCCAGCTACATCCGCCCCAATCGCTAAATCCGCAAACAGCTTCCCTTCGCGCTTGCTCAACTCCACTGCATGCGCGTCCTCGTCGCCCGAGCGCTCGGCCGTGACCTCGCACAGCCGCCCCGGCTGATCGCCTGCGGCGCCGACGGTCATGGCAATACGCACCTGCGCGCCATCGCTGGTCTTGACCCAGGGATGATTGGGCACCGCGAACACCAGCGACAGCGGCGTCTTGGCATCGTTCAGATGCGGCTCCAGCACACGTCGGTTGAAGGTCTGGCGCAGGCTGTTTGTGGTGATGAAGCCAAAGCGCCGCACCTGACCCTGGCGGACCTTTTCGGCAGCGATCTGCCACCAGTACATGACGAAATCGGCTGAATCTGGCACCAGTCCGCTATAGACCCCGCGCACTGCCTCTACATAGCCGTCACCGAGCGCTTCTCGCAGTCTTTTTGCGCCGATGAACGGAGGATTGCCGACGATGAAGTCGGCCTCCGGCCAGTCGGCGCGGCGCGGCTCCAAGTAGCGATAGACCGGCAGCCGCTGGGTCTCATCGGGAATCGGCTCGCCGGTGATCGGGCTCGGCTTGGTGCTGCGCCCGTCCCAGACGCTGACCGGCTGGCCCTGGTCATCGAGCAGCGGCTCGCGCGCCTCGGCGGCGATCAGCGCGTCGCGGCACTGGATGTTGTGGAAATCGCGCAGCACCGGCTCGGGCGGGTTGATATGGCCATAGGTGCGGAAGTGCCATTGCAGATAGCCGATCCAGAGCACGATCTCGGCGATGCGGGCGGCCCGCGGGTTGACCTCGAGCCCGAGGAATTGGTTGGGGCTGACGGTGAGCCCCTCGAGTTCAAAGCTAGTGGTCTTTTGCAGGCGGCCCAGCACATCGAGCACCTCGCCTTCCAGCCGCTTCATGTGCTCGAGCGCGACATAGAGGAAGTTGGCACTGCCACAGGCCGGGTCCAGCACCCGCGTCTGGCAGAGCTGGCCGTGGAAGCGCTTGACCTCGGCGAGGGCGGCTTCGAGCTTGCCCTGGCGCTGGTAGTTCTGCGCGGCGGCCTGCACCTCCTCCCAGTCGGCGCGTAGCGGCTCGATCACGGTCGGCATCACCAGGCGCTCGACATAGGCGCGCGGGGTGTAATGGGCGCCGAGCTTGTGGCGCTCGCGCGGGTCGAGGGCGCGCTCGAGCAGGGTGCCGAAGATGGCCGGCTCCACCTGGCGCCAGTCGGCGCGCGCGGCGGCGATGAGCTGGCCGATCTGCTCGGCGCTCAGCGGCAGCGGGTCGGCGCCCTCGAACAGGCCGCCGTTGAATCGCAACACCTGGTGCATCAGCACGCCGCAAAAGCCGCCGCTGTGCATCGTCTGCCAGAGGCTGGCCAGGGCGTCCGGGAATTGCTCGGGCTGGTCTTTCAGCCGCTGCAGCAGCGCGCAAAAGCTGCCCTCCGGGAGCAGCCCGACGTCCTCGGCGAACAGGGTGAACAGGCAGCGGGAGAGGAAGCCGGCCACGCGCTCGGAGTCCTGCCCCGAGGTTTCCAGTGACTTAGCCAAGCCAGCGAGCGTGCTGGCGATCTCGCGGGTGACTCGACCGGCGTAGCGGCTGGGGTCGAGCCCGAGCGGATCGAGCCAGAGCGCGCGCAGGCGCTCGCGCATGGCCGGCTCGCGCAGTTGCTCGAGCCCGATGCGATGGCTGCGCGGGTCGGGAAAGGGCACATAGTGGCCGCCCGAGCAGGTGAATTCGGAGAACAGCACGATACTGCGCCCGACATCGACCACGACGATGAAGGGCGGGCGACCTTCCGCCGCCGGCAGGGCGCGGACATAGTTCTCGGCCTGTTTGTGTGCCTTGACGATAGCGGCATCCCAGTGCTCGCTGCCGGTCTGCTTGCCGGTATCCTTGCCCTCGAGCACGAAGCAGCCGCGGCGGTAGAGGTCGAGCGAACGCGGCCTGGTGCTGCCGTCAGGGCGCTGCTCGGTGACGCGGCGCTCGAACACATAGGCGTTCTGGCTTTTATCGGCGCTGGCCGGCTGCGGCTGCGGCAGATCGAGCAGGCTGCACAGCTCGGTCAGGAACAACTGCAGGTTGGCGCGCTCGTTGCCACCGTGGCTGGTGCCGCCGCCCCAGCGTGCGATGAAGGCGTTGACCTTGGACTCGATGTCGGACTCCGGACTCATGTCATTCACAGCAGGTTCCTTTGGGCGTGCAGTGGCGGTACATGATAAACGCGCGAGTTTATAGGCAAGCCTAGCGAACGGCCTTTGCTCTATGATGCGGCTTATGAGCGAACCACCACCGGAGCCGAGCGATGAACCCCTTATCTCACATCGATCCGGATGACCCCTATCCGGACAGCGACGGACAGCCGATGGCCGACAATACCGAGCAGTATCAGTGGTTGGTCAAGATCAAGGAGAACCTGGAGATCCTGTTTGCCGATGACCCGACTGTCTTCGTCGCCGGCGATCTGCTTTGGTATCCCGTGCCGGATCGCCGCGAAACCGGCCCGATTGCGCCGGATGTCTTCGTCGTCTTCGGCCGGCCCAAGGGGCGGCGCGGCTCCTATCGCCAGTGGGAAGAGGAGGGCATCGCTCCACAGGTCGCCTTCGAGATCCTATCTCCCTCCAACAGCGCCAAGGAGATGGCGGACAAGCTGGATTTCTATGATCGCTACGGCGTCGAGGAATACTACGTCTATGACCCGGATCGGCACACACTCGGCATCTGGACACGCCAGGGCGTTGATCGGTCCGCGTCCGCGCTCGAGCAGACGTCCAGGTTCGAGTCCAAACCCAAATCCGCTCCGGGCAGTCAGGATACCCGCCCAAGGCTCACCCGCCAGTCGCACATCCACGGCTGGACCAGTCCATTGCTCGGGGTGCGTTTCGCGCTCACGCTCGAGACGCTGCTGCTTGACTACCCCAATGGCCAGCCGTTCTTGACCTCTGTAGAGCTGGCGCGCCGCGCCGAGGAGGCTTCCACGCGGGCTGAACAGGAGGCGATGCGCGCCAAGGAGGAGGCCATGCGGGCCGATGCCGAGCATATCCGCGCCGAGCGTTTGGCGGAGCGCTTGCATGCGCTTGGAGTGGACCCAGAATCCTTATAAGGATGTATGCCTAACGGCTTCTGAGCCTCGCTCGTCCCCGTCAACAGACGGGGGCTACAAAGCTTGAGCCAGAAACGATGCAGGCGGGATCGCGCGCCGGTCAGCTCAGCGACTTCAGGATCGCTTGCGTCTCTTCCTGCGGCAACCGTGGCCCGAGGCTGGTGACCAGCTTGGCCGAGGTCGCCGAGGCCAGGTCGCCGGCGCGTTTGTGGCTCCAGCCCTGGGCCAGGCCGTAGAGAAAGGCCCCGGCGAACATGTCGCCCGCGCCGACGGTGTCGACCGGCTCGACCTTGACCGGATCGATTTCGACCAACTCCTTGCCATCGAAAACCAGCGCGCCCTTGGGACCGCGCGTGATCGCGAACTCCTTACTCAGCGTTTTCAGATAGGCGACCGCCTCGTTCAGATCATCGCTCTCGGCCATCCCCATGGCCTCTTCCTCGTTGGCGAAGATCAGGTCGACACCGTCGCCGATCATCTCCTTGAGCCCATCCTTGAAAAACTTGACCATGTTCGGATCGGACAGCGACAGCGCGGTCCGCACGCCGGCATGCTCGGCCGCCTTGCGCGCCTCGATCGCCGCGACCCGGGCGGTATCCGAGGTGACCAGATAGCCTTCGGTGTAGAACCACTTGGCGGCGTTGAGCGCGTCGACCTCGACCTCGTGCACCGAGAGATTGCCGCTGATGCCCAGATAGGTGCACATGGTGCGATCGGAGTCAGGCGTCACCAGGACCACGCAGCGGCCGGTATCGCCCTTCTCCAGATAGGTGCCATCGAGGGTGGCGACGCCACCGTCGCGCAGGTCTTTCATGTAGAAGTGGCCGAGTTCGTCGTCGGCGACCTTGCAGGCATAGTAGCCACGACCGCCGAGCTGGCTGAGCGCGATCACCGAGTTCGCCGCTGAGCCACCAGAACCGCGCTGGTGATGATGTTCGCGCAGATGCTCCATGATGCGCAGCTGATGCGCCTCGTCGACCAGGGTCATGACGCCCTTGTCGATGCCGAGCCGTTTGAGGTCGTCAGCGCTGACCTCGTATTCCATATCCACCAGTGCGTTGCCGAGGGCGTAGATGTCGTAGGTACTCATACTGTTCCTGTGATTGCTGTGACAGTGCCCATTGTCGCAGAAAACGCACATCCGTTTCGACCTTGGGCCTTGGATTCGATCGCCAACGCTGGCCGGTTGCGGCGCTCGCGGTATTTCCTGGCGCAGGAAAACGGCTACAAATCGTCGGCCACGCGCAGGAAGCTGGCGAAGCGTGGCCGGTCGTACTTGGTGCGGCCGTGGTACTTGAAGGTGACCAGACTGCCAACCGGCGGCGGGTCAGCACGCTCGGCGTCGCTGAAGCCGGTGCCGAGCTTGAAGCGGGTGCCATCCGGCTCCTCGACCAGCATCGAGCCGAGCATGCCTGTGTACTTGCCTTGGCCTGGCAGGTGCTCGAGGACGATCGCCTCGCCTTCGAGATACGGCTTCACCTTGAGCAGCGTGGCGCTGCGCCCACCCTGATAGGGGGCATCGCGCCGATGCAGCATCAGCCCCTCGCCGCCGGCGGCAACGATGCGCTCCAGCCGTGCTTGCAGCGCCTCGTGATCCGCGATCGGATGCTGATGGGCGAGTCTCAGGCGCGTGCTCGGGGCCTGCTCGAGGAGCTGTTCGAGCGCCGTGAAACGGGCCTCGAAACCGCCCTCGGCCGCCGGTAGATCAAAGAGCACATAGCGCACCTGTTGCCAGGCCTCGACCTCCGGCTCCAGGGTGCGCACGGTGCCGGAGAGATCGGCGAAGGTGCCACGCCCCATCCAGAGTTCGCCATCGAGTGGTTGGTTCGGGAAGCCGGCGGTGAACCAGGCCGGGGCATTGATGATCAGGCCACCGCGTGTGATCAAGCGGCGCCCATCCCAGAACGCGCGCACGCCATCGAACTTTTCGCTGACCAGGTACTGGGTCAAGTCCACGCCGGGTTCATAGACCTGCGCGAGGGTCAGCTCCGGCGGCGCGGCGCGCACGGCGGTACTGAGATCCTGATGCTCGGTCTCGAGGTCAGTGGCGGTGGATGGGTCGATCGTATCGAGACCGGAGCCGGCATGGCTCGCGCCGACGAACGGCGTTCGCAGGCTGGCCCAGAGCAACAGCGGCAGGCCAAGGCGGGGCAGGGGAGCTTGAGGCATGGCGAGTACCTGGATCGGTTGGGACCAGAGCGAAACTCTAGCCGCCCAAGGACGTGAATTCAAAAGGCCGGCGAGCAACCGAGAATGTTGCTTGATGCGAATATTCGCAAATAATGAGGCGCGTCAACGGACGCAAGCCCCGGGCTGACTATGCTGAAGGGAAACCCACGGCCACGGATCGCCATGTCCGCCTCCATCCAACATCCCCATTTCTTGCTACGCCGGTTGCACTCGCTGCTCGGCCTGGTGCCGGTGGGCGCCTTCCTGGTCTTCCATCTCTGGGAGAATTCCCAGTCTCGGTTCGGCGCGACCCATTACAACCAGGAGGTGGTGGGGGCGCTGCAGGGACTGAACTATCTGCTCTTGCTGGAAGTGTTCGTCATCGCGCTGCCGCTGCTGTTCCATGCCGGCTATGGCCTGCTGATCATCCGCACGGGACGCGCCGAGCCGCTGCGCTACGGCTATGTGCGCAACGGGCTCTACTGGCTGCAGCGGGTCTCCGGGGTGGCGCTGATCCTGTTCCTGCTGCTGCATGTGGGGCTGACGCGGATCGCCGGGCTGTTCGATCCCGCGATCAGCGCCGATCTGTTCGGCTATATGCAGCAGGCACTGGCGCAACCGCCGGTGTTCGCGCTCTATCTCGTCGGCGTGCTGCTGGCGGTGTTCCATCTGGCCAATGGGCTGGCCACTGCGGCCATCGTCTGGGGCTTGACCAGCAGTGCTGAGGCGCAGCGGCGATTCGGTTGGGTCTGCGCGGGACTTGGGCTGCTGCTCGCCGCGCTCGGGGTGCACGGGCTGCTCGGCTTCCTGATCGCGCCCACTGCTGGAGGTGTGGCATGAGCGCAAGCGCACGCCAGGTGATCGTCATCGGCGGCGGGCTCGGCGGCCTCTGGGCGACGCTCGCGCTCGCCGAGGCCGGCCATCGCGTGATGCTGTTCTCGCTGTTCGAGGTGATGCGCTCGCACTCGGCCTGCGCCCAGGGCGGCATCAACGCCGTGCTCGATATGAAGGGCCAGCACGACAGCGTGCAGCAGCACATCGTCGACACCATCAAGGGTGGCAGCTATCTCGCCAACCAGCCGCCGATCCAATCCATGTGCGAGGACGCACCGGGGCTGATCCGCACCTTCGAGCGCATGGGCGTGACCTTCTCGCGCACGCCCGAGGGGCTGCTCGATCAGCGCTTGTTCGGCGGCGTCAAGCACAAGCGCACCTGCTTCGCCGGCGCCAGCACCGGCCAGCAGTTGCTCTACGGCGTCGACCAGCAAGTGCGCCGTCTGGAGACCGAGGGCAAGGTCGAGAAGCAGGAATGGTGGGAGTTCCTGTCGATCGTCAAGGATGTCGACGGCGTCTGTCGTGGCATCGTCGCGATGGACCTGCGCAGCCTCGAGGTGCGCGCGTTCCGCGCCGATGCGGTGGTCCTGGCCAGCGGCGGGCTCGGGCAGATCTATGCGCCCAAGACCACCTGCTCGACCAACTCGACCGGCGCCGCCGCGAGCCGCGTCTACCAGCAAGGAGCGCGCTTCGCCAATGCCGAGTTCTTCCAATTCCATCCCACCGCGATGCTCGGCGAGGACAAGACGCGCCTGATGACCGAGGCCGCGCGCGGCGAGGGCGGCCGGGTCTGGGTGCCGAAGGACCCGGGTGATCGGCGCGAGCCGCTGCGCATCCCCGAGTCGGAACGCTTCTATTTCCTCGAGGACTGGTATCCGAGCTATGGCAACACGGTGCCGCGCGATATCGCCGCGCGCGCGATCTGGAAGGTCACCCGCGAGCTGGGGTTGGGCGTCGGTGGCGCGGATGCGGGTGAGAGCCGCGATCGAGTCTATCTGGACCTGACCCATCTGGATCGCAATTTCGTCTCGACCCGTCTCGGTGCCATCCTCTCGATCTATCGCAAATTCGCCGGTCAAGACCCGCTCGAGACGCCGATGGAGATCTTCCCGGCCGCGCACTATGCGATGGGCGGGCTGTGGGTCGACTACGAGAAAGACCCGACGCGCGGCGGTATGAAGGCGGGCAGTCCGCGCAATCACGCGACCAACATCCCCGGCCTCTATGCCTGTGGCGAATGCGACTATGCCTATCATGGCGCCAACCGGCTGGGCGCCAATTCATTGCTCTCGGCCTCGTACTCGGGGCGGGTCGCCGGCGAGGCGGTGGCGAGCTATCTGAGCGGGCTCGAGCAGGGGGCCGAGGCCGCGCCCGCCGCGCTCTTCGAGACCGAGTCGCGGCGCCAAGCCGACCTCAACCAACAGTTTTCGCGTCCGCGCGGCGACCAGAATCCGTTCCGCCTGCACCGCGAGCTTGGCGCCTTGATGACCACCCAGGTCGGCGTGGTGCGCGATAACGCCGAACTCGATGCGGCCCTCTCGAGCCTGCGGGAGCTCGAGCAGCGCTTCGAGCGGCTCGATCTGAGCGAATCCAGCCGCTGGGCCAACCAGAGCTTGGCGCATGCGCGCCAGGTCTTCGATATGGTGAAGCTGGCGCAGGTCATGGCCGCGAGCGCCCGCGCGCGCGATGAATGTCGCGGCGCCCATTTCAAGCCCGCGTTCGATCTCGCGATCCCTCAGGGCAAGTTCCCAGGCGATCCCGAATTCGAGGCCTATCGCGAGCGCTGGAAGGCCAACAATGCCGATTGGCTGAAGACCACGGTCGCCGAGTATCACCCGGATGGGCCGCGCATCGCCTTCGAGCCGGTCGATCTCGGGCTGCTGGCGCCCGAACAACCGAGGGATTACCGCTGATGCACGCCGAGGCGAACAGGCAAACCGTCGAGTTGCGCATCCGCCGTCAAGATCGCCCGAACGCGGCGCCCTATTGGCAGTCGTTCGTGCTCGAGGCGCGTGCGGGCGCCAATGTCGTCTCGTTGTTGATGGATCTGCGCGAGCACTGCGTCACCAAGGACGGCGAACGCGTCGATCCGGTCGCCTTCGAGCACAACTGCATGGAAGAGGTCTGTGGCGCCTGCGCCATGCTCATCAACGGCCTGCCACGGCCGGCCTGCTCGGCGCTGATCGCGGAGCTGGAGGCGCCGATTCGCCTCGAGCCGCTGCCCAAGTTCCCGGTGGTGCGCGATCTGATGGTCGATCGCGCGCGGATGTTCGAGCACCTCAAGCAGGTCAAGGCCTGGGTGCGCATCGATGGCGCCTGGGACAACCACGAGCGCGCACCGCGCATCTCGCCGCAGGATTGGGCCGCCAATTATCTCTACAGCCGCTGCATGAGCTGCGGCTGCTGCATGGCCGCCTGCCCGCAAGTCGGGTCGGATCAGGCCTTCGTCGGCCCGGCGCCCTTGGCTCAGGTACGGCTGATGAATGCCCATCCGACCGGGCGCTATGATAAGACCGAGCGCCTACACGCGATCATGGCCGAGGGTGGCCTCAGCGACTGCGGCAACGCCCAGAACTGTGTGCGTGTCTGCCCGAAGGCGATTCCGCTCACGACCGCCATCGGCGAGCTTGGGCGCCAGACCACGCTGCAGGCGTTGAAGGACCTCTTCGGCAACGATTGATGCGCCGTTGCTAGCAGCCCTCGCTAAGATAGGGGTTCCATGTAAAACATGTAAAACCTCGTGGATCGGTTGTTTCGTCATGGTCGATGACGCGGACTAGTGACGCTATAGCAACACTCGCTCGATACCACCAGCCTTCACCTGCTCCAAGAACCGCTGTTGCCAACCTTCGCCAAGGCGATGCTTGGCCATCTCGACGACGATGTAATCGGTCATCAGGCCGGTCTCATCGGCATATTTGGCCAGGCCCTGCTGGCAGGCGGGGCATGATGTCAGCAGCTTGACCTCGCCGTTCTCGGCGCGGGTCTTGCCGGTGAGCGCCTGGATGCCCTTGTTCAGTTCCTCGCTCTTGCGGAAGCGCACCTGATTGGCGATATCCGGGCGGCTGGTGCCCAGCGTGCCTGCCTCGCCGCAGCAGCGGTCTGACAAGGGCACTGGCTGACCCATCAGCTTTTCGGCGACCGAGGTCGGCTGATAGGTCTTCATCGGCGTGTGGCAAGGGTCGTGATAGAGGTACTGCTTGCCGCTGACGCCCTCCAGGCTCACGCCCTTCTCCATCAGGTACTCATGGATATCGAGCAGCCGGCAGCCGGGGAAGATGCGCTCGAACTCGTACTTGAGCAGCTGATCCATGCAGGTGCCGCAGGAGACGATGACGGTGCGGATATCCAGGTAATTGAGCGTGTTGGCGACACGATGGAAGAGCACCCGGTTCTCGGTGGTGATCTGGTGTCCCGACTCCTCGAGCCCGGCCGCGCGCTGCGGATAGCCGCAGCAGAGATAGCCCGGTGGGAGCACGGTCTGGCTGCCTTGCTCATAGAGCATCGCCAGGGTCGCCAGGCCGATATCCGAGAACAGCCGCTCGGAGCCACAGCCGGGGAAGTAGAAGACCGCGTCCGAGTCCTCGGTCACCTTGGCCGGATCGGCGAGGATCGGCACCCGCGTGCGGTCCTCGAGCCCGAGCACATGGCGGAAGGTGCGCTTGGGCAGATCGACCCGGATCGAGCGACTGACCAGGTTGACCGCCTGCCCAACCGGATTCGGCGTGCCGCTGCTGGCGCCCGGTTGTGCGTTCGTCTGCTCGGTCAGGTGCAGGCCCTTGGCCATCGCATTGGCCAGGTTCAACCCTTGGAAGCCCCATTCGGCCAGCCCCTTGCGCATCAGATGGATGGCCTGCGGATGCTGGGTATTCAAGAACGCCATCGCCGCCTTGGCGCCGGGGCTCGAGCGCTTCTTGCCGCGCTCGACCAGGATGCGCCGCATGCGCATGGTCACATCGCCAAAGTCGATATCAACCGGGCAGGGCGTCAGGCACTTGTGGCAGATGGTGCAGTGATCGGCGACGTCGTTCATCTCATCGAAGTGCCGCTCGGAGAGCCCGCGCCGGGTCTGCTCCTCGTACAGGAAGGCCTCGATGATCAGCCCGGTGCCGAGGATCTTGTTGCGCGGTGAGTAGTCCAGATTGGCGCGCGGCACATGGGTCATGCATTTGGGCTTGCACTTGCCGCAGCGTAGGCAGTTCTTGATGTCGTCGTTCAGCGCACCGAGCTCGGTCGCCTCAAGGATGATCGCCTCTTGCTCGACCAATTGCAGCGAGGGTGTATAGGCGCCTTCGAGGCCGGAATCCGGCATCAGCTTGCCAGGGTTGAAGCGTCCCTGCGGATCGACCCGCTGCTTGTACTCGGCAAAGGCGACGAGCTTCTCGGGCGCCAGATAACGTACTTTGGTCAGGCCGATCCCATGCTCGCCCGAGATCACGCCATCGAGCCGCTCGGCGATGGCCATGATCCGATCGACCAGCCGATCAGCCTCCTGCAGCATCTGATAGTTGGCCGAGTGCACCGGGATGTTGGTGTGGATGTTGCCATCGCCCGCGTGCATGTGCAGCGCGACGAACAGTCGCGCGCTGCGCACCTCGCGATGGATCTCGGCCAGGCGCTCGCGCACGCCAGTGACATCCTGACCAGCGAAGATCTCGGCGAGCCGATTGCCGACCTCCTTGCGATAGGTCTGGCGCAGGTCGCGGCGCAGCATCATCTCGAGCAGGCTGTCGCCGTCGCGGATCAGCGCGCGTTCCGGGTCGCGCAGCAGCACGGTCTGCTCGGCGGCGGGCTGATCCAGGCGCGCGAGGATCTGCTGCCAGCGCTGACGGGCGGCGCGCACCGCATCGCGGGCGGCGGCGCACTTGGCCTCGAGGATCGCCAGCGCCTCATCGGAGCGTTGGTACTCGCCGGCCGGCAGCGCCTCGCGCAGCGGGCCATCCAGATACTCGAGCACGGCCGCCATGATGGCGTCCTTGTTCTTGATCGACTGCTCGATATTCAGGCGCTCGATCTCGCGACTGTACTCGGCCAGCCGTGGCAGTGGGATGACCACGTCCTCGTTGATCTTGAAGGCGTTGGTGTGCCGCGAGATGGCGGCGGTGCGGGCGCGGTCGAGCCAGAAGCGCTTGCGCGCCTCGGGGCTGATGGCGATGAAACCCTCGCCATCGCGCGCCTTGGCCAGCTCGACCACGGCATCAGCGACTGACGCCACCGCAGCCTCGTCGTCCGAGACCAGGTCGGCGACCAGCACCATCTTCGGCAGCTCGCGCCGGGCGGCCTTGGTCGAGTAGCGCACCGCGCGCACATAGCGCTCGTCGAGATGCTCGAGGCCGGCGATCTGCACGTCGGTGCGCGCCTCGACGAAGTCCTTGATCTCGACGATCGCCGGCACGGCGCGGTTCAGATCGGTGCCGAAGAACTCCAGGCAGAGCGTGCGCACATGCTCGGGCATCCGGTGCAGGATGAAGCGCGCCGAGGTGATGAGCCCGTCGCAGCCCTCTTTCTGCACGCCGGGCAGGCCGCCGAGGGCCTTGTCGGTGACATCCTTGCCGAGCCCCGGCTTGCGCATCAGCGCGGTCGGGATCTCGAGCAGCTCGGGCTTGCCCTTAGGCGTGCGGCCGTCGGGCGCGAAGCGGGTGATGCGAAAGCGCGCGACCTCGGTGTCCTGCAGCTTGCCGAGGTTGTGATCCAGGCGCTCGACCTCGATCCAATCGGCATCCGGGGTCACCATGCGCCAGGAGGCGAGGTTATCGATCGCGGTGCCCCAGAGCACCGCCTTCTTGCCGCCGGCGTTCATCGCGACATTGCCGCCAATGCAGGAGGCGTCCTGCGAGGTCGGGTCGACGGCGAAGGCCAGCCCATTGGCATCGGCGAGATCGGCGACCCGGCGCGTGACCACGCCGGCACCGCAGCGCACCGTCGGCACCGGCTCGGCAACGCCGGGCAGGGCGATGCGCTCGACGCCAGACAGCGCCTCGAGCTTCTCGGTGTTGATCACCGCCGAGCGCGGCGAGAGCGGCACCGCCGAGCCGGTGTAGCCGGTGCCACCGCCGCGTGGAATCAGCGACAGACCGCAGTCGATGCAAGCGGCGACGATCGGCGCGACCTCGTCCTCGGTGTCCGGCAGGATGACCACGAACGGCATCTCGACGCGCCAGTCGGTGGCATCGGTCGCGTGCGAGACCCGCGCCAGACCGCCGAAGTCGATGTTGTCTTTGCGGGTGATGCCGCTGAGCCGTTTGCGCAGACGTTGGCGCAGCGCGCGATCAGCATCGAGCTGGGCATCGAAGCGGGCGATGGCCTCGCGCGCGGCGTTCAGCAGCGCGGCGGCCTCTTGGTTGTCGTTCAGGCGCAACTCGAACTGCTCGAGCCGATGTTGTAGCGATTCGAGCAGCAGCCGACGACGCTTTGGGTCCTCGAGCAGGTCGTCCTGCAGATAGGGGTTACGGCTGACCACCCACATATCGCCGAGCACCTCGAACAGCATCCGCGCCGAGCGCCCGGTGCGCCGCGACCCGCGCAGGCGCTCGATGCGCTGCCAGTTCTCCGCGCCGAGGAAGCGGATGACGATCTCGCGGTCGGAGAACGAGGTGTAGTTGTAGGGGATCTCGCGGATGCGAGACGTTGCGGTCGCGCTGTCACCGCTGTCGATGTGTTCAGGGGCGGCCGCGTTTGGCGACGTGAGCGTTTCTGGCTGTGAGCGGTCTGGATCGAGCATGAAGGACCATGGCACTGCTTAAAGAGACTGTAGATCTTATCGCAGCCAGGTGGGGAGCCGGCGATGACATCCGCCAGAACAACCTCGTGTCGGTACGGGTTAAGCAGCTGCTACCAGCCCCCAGAACACCGATCCTCGCCTGCCTCCGCCCCGGAGATCGCCAGGAAACGCTCATCTGCGGGCGTGGCACGCGCGCCATGAGAGTTCGGCCCGCAGCCGCCAAGAGGCCAATGAGGTTGGGTTTACAAGTCGACGCGATTGGGCCTGCGTTCAGTCACCGGTAGCTGAGGCTGCCCGAGCGTTGACGATCGCGCCACGCCTCCCTAACCTGACCTCCAGAAACGACATACAGTCCCCGAATGCCTGCCGTCACCGGCGGTGGCTTCAACAGGCGAGGTGATCCGCATGATCCGATTGACCGTCAACGGCCAGCAACAGGCGCTTGATGTCGACCCGCAGACACCCTTGCTCTGGGTGCTGCGCGACCATCTTGGCCTGACCGGCACCAAGTTCGGCTGCGGCATCGCCCAGTGCGGCGCCTGTACCGTGCATCTCGACGGGGTTGCCACGCGCTCCTGCGTCACCCCGGTATCGGCTGTGGAAGGCCGAGCGGTCACCACCATCGAGGGGCTATCGACGGATGCCGAGCATCCGGTGCAGCAGGCCTGGATCGACTTGGACGTACCGCAATGCGGCTTCTGCCAATCCGGCCAGATCATGGCGGCGGCCTCGCTGCTGGCAGAGAACCCGACCCCCAACGATGCCGATATCGACCAAGCGATGAGCGGTACCCTGTGCCGCTGCGGCACCTACAACCGCGTCCGAGCCGCGATCAAACGGGCCGCCGAAACCGGCACCGAGGAGGCTTGAAATGGGTATCACGAGACGCGGTTTCCTGCAGGCGAGCGCCCTCACCGGCGGCGGCCTGCTGATCGGCTTCCAGATCCCCACCATCGAGGCGCGCACCGCGCCGGTGGCCGAGGACGCCTTCGCGCCGAACGCTTGGGTGCGCATCGATCCGGACGGCACCATTACCGCCGTGGTCGGCAGCTCGGAGATGGGCCAAGGCGTGATGACCGCCATCCCGATGCTGCTGGCCGAGGAGCTGGAGGCGGACTGGTCTCGCATCCAGGCCGAATTCGCCCCCGCTGACGCGGCCTACACCAACCCGATCATCGGTCAGCAGCTCACCGGCGGCAGCACCGCCGTGCGCGGCTACTGGACCTCGGTGCGCGAGGCCGGTGCCGCCGCACGCATGATGCTCCTGGCCGCGGCGGCCCAGCGCTGGGGGGTGAGTGAAAACGCCTGCGTGGCGACGCAAGGCGAGGTCATCCACGAGGCCAGCGGCCGCCGCCTCGGCTATGGCGAGCTGGCCAGCGACGCGGCCAAGCAGCCGGTGCCGGAGTCGGTGTTCCTGAAGGAGTCGGATGAGTTCAACCTGTTGGGCACCGCGCAAAAGCGCCTGGACACCCCGCAGAAGTGCAATGGTCGCGCCCTGTTCGCACAGGACATCCAGCGTCCGAACATGCTCAACGCCGTGGTGCAGCGCTGCCCGGTCTTCGGCGGCACGCGCAAGGGCTTCGATGCCGAGTCGGCGCGCCAGATCAAGGGCGTGGTCGATGTGGTGCCCCTGCATGAGGATGCCGTGGCCGTGCTCGCCGAGACCTGGTGGCCCGCTGAGCAGGCGCGCAAGCAACTGACGATCGACTGGGACTTCGCCGGTCATGGCGACCTCTCCAGCGCCGACATCAGCCGCCAGTTCGAGCAGGCGGTCGACAGCGGCCAGAGCGTCCGCACCGAGGGCGATGTGAGCGCAGTCCTGAAGGATGCCGCCAAGACCCTCGACGCCACCTATGAAGTGCCTTATCTCGCCCATGCCTGCATGGAGCCGATGAGCTGCGTCGCTGAGGTGAGCGACGACGGCTGCGATATCTGGGTCGGCACCCAGGCCCAGACCCGCACCCAAGAAACCGGCATGGAGATCACCGGCCTGCCGCGCGAGCAGGTGCGGGTGCACACCCAGTTCTTGGGTGGCGGCTTCGGTCGTCGCTCGGAGCAAGACTTCGTGCGTGACGCGGTGGCATTGGCCAAGCAGACCGGGCGTCCGGTCAAGGTGATCTGGAGTCGCGAGGACGATATCCGCCACGATTACTATCGCCCGGCGACCCTGAACCGTCTCACCGCCGCCTTGGACGCGGACGGCAAGCCGCTGGCCTGGCGCCATCGGATCGCCGGATCCTCGATTCGCGCCCGTTTCTCGAGCGAGGTGCGCGAGAGCGGCATGGATGGCTCCTCGGTCGAGGGTGCCAAGAACCTCCCTTATGCCATCGATGCGCTCGAGGTGACCTATGCGATGGTCAATCCGCCGGTGCCGGTCGGCTACTGGCGCTCGGTGGGCAGCTCGCAGAACGCCTTCGTCACCGAGGCCTTCTTCGATGAGCTGGCGCAGGCCGCTGGCCGTGATCCCCTTGAGCTGCGCCTTGAGCTGCTTGCCGAGCAGCCACGCCATCTCGGGGTGCTCAAGCTGGCGGCGGAGAAGGCCGGCTGGGGCGAGCCCTTGCCGGAAGGGCGCGCCCGTGGCATCGCCGTGGCGGAATCCTTCGGCAGCTACTGCGCCCAGGTCGCGGAGGTCGAGATCGAGGACGATCAGGTCAAGGTCAAGCGCGTAGTCTGCGCCATCGATTGCGGCCAGATCGTCAATCCGTCCATCATCGAGGCACAGATGGAGGGCGGTATCCTCTATGGCCTCAATGCCACCCTCAATGGTGAGATCAGCATCAAGGACGGTCGGGTCGAACAGGGCAACTTCGATGACTATCCGCTCTTGGGCATCAGCGAGATGCCGGCGGTTGAGGTGCATATCGTCGACTCCGATGCCTCACCAGGTGGTGTTGGCGAGCCGGGCACGCCGCCGATCGCCCCGGCGGTCGCCAATGCGGTGTTCGCGCTGACTGGCAAGCCGGTGCGTCGATTGCCGATCCGGTTGTGAGTGGCCCGCGCTGGCGCGCCAGCATGACGGGTGGCGGGCCTCATGCGGCCTTTCTGGGTCGCGTCTCAGTGGCGGTTTCGCAGTCATGATTCAAGTGGATCAGCAGGTGCTAGAGGCGGCCGCTGGCTGGCTGCGGGCTGGTCGCTGTGTGCATCTGGTCACGGTGTTGCAGACCTGGGGCTCCTCGCCGCGCCCGGCTGGCTCGCTCTGGGCCTTGGCGCAAGAGGGGACGCCGGATGGCGCACAAGGTGGGGCGTCTCATCCGATGCGTGATGGGACACTGGCCAGGCTGGCGCAGGGCGACAGCGTCGGCTCGGTCTCCGGTGGTTGCCTTGAGGATGAGCTTCGTCGCCATCTGCGCGAGCGCGGCCCTTTGCCTCGGCCCGAGGTGCTGCGCTATGGCGTCACCGCCGCCGAGGCACAGCGCTTTGGGCTTCCCTGCGGCGGGCAGGTGGAGCTGCTGGCGGAATCGCTGTCAGACCCAGAACCGCTGGAGCATATCTTGGCGACACTCGCCGCGCGCGGGCGCATCGCGCGTCGTGTCGCCTTGGCCGATGGCGCTGTGAGCCTGGTCCCGGCCGGCCGTGACGAGGCCGAGCTGCAGCGCGATGAAAGTGCGGTCGTGCGGGTCTTCGGTCCTCGGCGGCGAGTGCTGCTGATCGGCGATGGGCTGATCGCGCGTCTGATCGCCGAGATGGCGCTGGCGCTTGGCGATGAGGTGATCCTCTGTGATCCGCGCATCCAGGACCCGGCCGGCTGGTCCTTGCCTGGTGTTCGCCTGGAGACCCGCATGCCGGATGATGCCGTGCGCGCTCAGGCCGTTGATCCGCTCAGCGCGGTGATGACGCTGGCGCATGATCCGCGTCTGGATGATCTGGCGTTGCTGGAAGCGCTCAATGCCGAGACCGGCTATGTCGGCGCCCTCGGCTCCCGAGCCAGCGACGCCCAGCGCCGAGAACGGCTGACCTCGCTCGGCGTGTCGGCTGCGCGGCTGGCGCGCTTGCGCGGCCCCATCGGGCTGGCGATTGGTGGCCGCACGCCGGCCGAGATCGCCGTCTCCGCCATCGCCGAGCTGATCGCGGTGCGTAACGGCTCGCCACTTGCTCAGCGCGAGCCGCTGAGTCCGGCTGGCGAGGCCGCGACTGGCTGAGACGCTGCATAAGAAATAACTGATTGTTTTTAAAGGGCTGAGACTCGGAAAGGTTGTGGCTATAGGGCTGCCCTATGGCCATTTTCACGACAAGCTTCTGATTTTTAGAGGATGAGTTCCTCTACAGCGTCTGAGCAGGTTTGGCGTAGACGCCTAGCGTCATCTGCCATGATGAGAGGTCATGAACATCCTGTGACCTCAGGCTATTGTCGGCCAATGATGCCCGGCAATCAGTTAGGACGGCTAATAGGTGGTGCGCGATGCCTGTTGGGTTGTTGCTGGCCGCAGGTGAGGGCCGCCGTTTCGGCTCCGATAAACGGCTGCATGTGCTGCCGGATGGCACGCCGATGGTAGTGGCCGCAGCGCGTCCGCTGCGCTTAGCGCTGTCTCGGGTGTTGGCGGTGGTGCGCGAGCCCGGGCCAGTCGCCGATCGTCTGGCAGCAGAAGGCGTGGATGTGATGATCTGCCCAGCCGCTAGCGCTGGCATGGGTCATAGCATCGCCTGCGGTGTGGCGGCTAGCCGCGACGCCGATGGCTGGTTGATCGCGCTCGGCGATATGCCGTGGGTCAGCACGCGCAGCATTGCGGCAGTGGCTGAGACCCTGACAGCCGGGGCGAGCGTGGCCCGCCCGGTCTATGAAGGTGTTGCCGGTCATCCGGTCGCCTTCAGTGCCGCTTTCGGTGCGACGCTTCTTGGTCTGCAAGGTGATCAAGGCGCGCGGGGTCTACTGCGACAGGCTGCGGTGACCGAGGTGCGGTGTACGGACCCAGGCGTGTTGCGTGATGTCGATCGGCCGCGGGATCTGCGGCTCACTTGAAGTCATTGCCAGCGGCATCCTCGGCAGCCCGTGGCCAGCGCGCGGTTGACTCCAGAGCCATGCAATCTGGCGCGATTGACGTCCGACCCTTAGACGCTGTATAAGAAATAACTGATTGTTTTTAAAGGGCTGAGACTCGGAAAGGTTGTGGCTATAGGGCTGCCCTATGGCCATTTTCACGACAAGCTTTTGATTTTTAGAGGATGAGTTCCTCTACAGCGTCTGACCGATGCCTTGAGCCGCGCTGATGCTGCCTGTTACGCGGCCAAGGATAGCGGGCGCAACCGGGTGCATCTCTATGATCCGGGCGACCGCGAACTGAGCTTGCGTCAGGGACAGATGACCTGGGTATCGCGCATCCAGCGCGCCCTTGACGAGGATGGCTTCCAACTCTTCTACCAGGGGATCGCGCCGGTAACGCACCCGCAGAATACCAACAGCCACATCGAAATACTGTTGCGCTTGACCGGCGATGTTGATGAGGTGATACCATCGGGCGCCTTTATCCCTGCCGCTGAGCGCTATGGATTGATGCCTGAGGTCGACTACTGGGTGGTCGAGCACTGCCTGCGGTGGCTATCGGCCTACCAAGCGAACGGTGGCGCTGAGATCAAGCGTTGTGCCATCAACCTCTCCGGGGCAACGCTCGGCAACGACAAGCACACGGCTCGCATCCGCGACTGTCTCAGGCGCCACCACATCGATCCCCAGCTGATCTGTTTCGAGATCACCGAGACCTCGACCATGGCCAACGTCGATCAAGCTAAACGCTTCATCAATGAGGTCAAACAGCTCGGCTGTCGCTTTGCCCTCGACGACCTCGGCAGTGGCCTGTCGTCGTTCGGCTATCTTCGTGATCTCGATGTGGATTTGGTCAAGATCGATGGCAGCTTCATTCGTGATCTCGACAGCAACCCGATCCATCGGGCGATGGTCGAGGCGATCGTCGGCATCGCCGGCGTGATGGGGCTCGGCAGCATCGCCGAGTTCGTCGAGAATGCGCGGGTGGTCGAGATCCTGCGCGAGATCGGTGTCGACTATGCCCAGGGCTACCACCTGGCCCGGCCGCGACCGCTGGCGGAGTATCCGCTGCCGTCGGGTTGAGGGCGTCGAGTCCAATTGAAGAGACCAGGTGACGAGGCTAAGTGAATGGCTCACGAGGCTGACCAAGCGTTCGCATTGATTAGCATGATCGATTAGGCTCTAGCGCATGGCTAAGAAGCGAAAGAAACAAGCACACCGATCGACCGCCAAAGCGGCCGTAACACAGAGTCCAGAGGCGCGTGAATCCGAAGCGCTGCAAGCGCTCGAGATCGGCCAGTATCGCGATGCGATCGCCGCGCTCAAGGCGCTGCTGAAGGACGATGCGGCTAGTGAGCGCAGTCATGCGCGGCAGCTGGCGCTCGCCGAGGCCTATGCCGGGCGGGCGCGCGAGCTGAGCGACAAGGGCATGCTCAAGGAGGCGCTGGTGCTCTGGGAGAATCGCGCCGCTCTCGGCCCCGAGGTGCCACCGGCCCTGGAGCACAGCCTGCTGTGTCTGCGTCTCGGCGATCACGCGCCGGCGTTACGGCACTGGTCGCGGGGCGAGGCGCTGTCGCGCGCCGAGCGCGAGCGCATCGGCGAGCAACTCGCGGCTGCGGTGCTGGCTGGCGATGAATCGCTGCTCGAGCAGCTCGCGGCCGATGATCCAGTCCGACGCCATGCCGAACCGGCGCGCGCCGCACTCGACGCCTACTGTGCCAATGAGGCTGCGGCGCTCGAGGCGGCGCTTGCGCAGATCCCGTTTCGCTCGCCCTATCGGAGCTGGGCCTTGTTGCTGAAGGCCCTCGCGCGCGCCGAGCGCGAGCCCGAGGCGACGCGCGAGATGCTCAAGCGCATCGATGACGATTCCGCCTTCGCGCCGCTGCGGCGCGCCGCCGAGATCGCCTTGCTCGAGGGCACGGATCTCATGCGCGCGCTCCTGCACGCCGGCCCTCGCCAGGCCGAGCTGGTCGCGCAACTGCGCGGTTGGTCCGCGCAACACATCAAGTTGGCGCGCGACCTGGCCGCGATCGAGAGCGATGCCTCCGCCGCCAAGGCGCCGAGTCAGCAGGCCCTGCAGCGGGTGCTGCAGCGTCACCGCGATCTGCTCGGCGCGGAGTGGGTGCAACAGGTCTCGCTGCGGTTGCTGCCGCCGATCCCCGAGCCCTGGGATCGACGCCCGAAGGGCTGGAACGCCTTGAGCGCGCCGGAGCGGGCGCTGGTCGAGGCCTGGAACGCCGAGGCGCATCACAACACCTACGGTTGGGACCTGTCGGAGGCCTGGGAGCGGGTCGCCATGACGCTGGAGGAGGCGTCGAAAGCGGGCGTCGATCAGGAGCGCGCGCTGGCGATCGCCTTGGCGCTGCGCCGCTTCGATGCGCGCTTCCGGGTGCTTGAGGCCGATCAGCCGGACCTTGACCCGGACTCGCCCGAGACGATCGCCGCCGGCCAGCTCGAGCGCAGTCTGGAATGGGACCCCGACCACTGCGAGACCTATCTGCGCCTCATCCGTTGGTATCGGCGCGCCGATCAGCTCAAGGATGCCCGGCGCATCCTGAGTGCTGCCCAAGCGCGCTGGCCGCGCGACATGGCGGTGCTGGAGGCCGCGATGCAAACCGCGCTCGCCAGCAACGCCTTCAAGAAGGCGGCGGGTCTGGCGCGGCAGATGCTAGAGATCGATCCGATCAACAACAGTGTGCGCCAGCAGTTGGTCAAGGCGCATCTCCAGCATGCCGCCAAGCAGGTGCGTAACCGCCGTGGGGATCTCGCGCTCAAGGAAATCGGCGAGGCGCGCGCGTGGGTCGGGCGTGCGGCGGGGCTCGAGAGCCTGCGTGAGCGCCTGCGCTGGATCGATGGCGTGCTGCAGATGATCTATGTCGAGCGCGAGGCGGGACGTGCCCGCCTGCTCGAGCAGCTCGAGCAACGCGGCGAGGGCATGCTGGGGCGCGTCGAGCTGATGCTGGCGATCGATCTGCTCGGGCTGCGCCAGGATCAGACCACCGAGCTGCTCGGCTTGCGCGTGGGCAAGGTGCGCGAGCGTGACGATCTGCTCGCGATCATCACCCAGTTACGCGACTTCCTCGAGCAAACCAGCCGCTTTACGGTGCGGCTGGTCGAGCAGTTGCAAGCCATGTTGAAGGGGGCTCCCTGGAAACGGCTTGAGCGCTCGGAGCTGGAGCTGGCCTGCGAGACGTTCGGTCGAATGCAGCTCAATGCCGCGCGTCAGGAGGCCGCGCAGGCGGCGCTGAAGCGTTGGGCGCGCACACCGATATTCGAGTACCACCTCTACGCCGCCAAGTATGCCAAGAGCGGCCACCCAAGTGCCAAGGAGATAGATCGGATGCAAGAAGCGTTGATGCAGGCGCAAGAGGTGGGCGACATGCGTGTTGCCAACCAGCTGCGGGAGTTGATGCAGGAGTTCCTGCCCTTCGGCGGCTTACCGGGGCCGGGCTTCGATCCGGATTTCGATCCAGACGAGGAAAATGATATTCCCTCGGCCGAGGTCGCCGCAGCCCTCACCGGCGCGCTCGGACTCGACCACTTGCTCGACGCCCTGCGGCGAAAGCCATTGAAACAGGCGCTCAAGGAGACGAACATGCCCAAGTTCTTGCGCGACCATTTCCTGGCGATTGCCCGCGAGGAGGGCGAAGAGGTGGTGGTCGCGCTCCTCGAGGATATGGTGTTGGGTGCTGCGGCGAGCCTTGACGATGCGCCGCAGCCGCGTCCCGCCTCGGGACAGCGCAAGCGTACATCCAAGAAGAATCCGTTCAATTTCGATCTGTTCTAATGTCTGATCCCTTTCTGACCCTCGGCATCGATCCCGATGCCGACGACGCTGCAGTCGAAGCAGCCTATCGCAGCGCCATCAAGCGCAATCCACCTGATCGCGAACCGGCCGCTTTTCAGACCGTTCGCGAGGCCTACGAGCGCGTGCGCACCCAGCGCGATCGGATCGCCTATCGGCTGTTCGAGACCGAGCCGCCGCAACCGCTCGACCTGCTGCGCCGGGCCGAGGCGAGGCGCCACACCGTCGCGCCGGATGCTGGGGCAGGGGATGAGCCGGCCAGCAACCGGCCCGCTCCAGAGCTGATCAAGGCCCTGCTGCGAGGAGCGCACTAAGTGGATAGCGCGACCAAAGATGCGTTGGCGGAACGCTTTCGCGCCTATCTGGATCAACCGCCGGCGGCTGTCGGGGCCAACGCGGGCTCGCACGGCGATGCACGGGATCCCACGGACCTCCCTGAAGATGCGCCAGATCTGTTCAGTCTGCTCGCCGAAGTCGCGGCACTGAAGAACGAGGTCAAGCTCGAATCGCGGCAGGTCAAGACCGCGCTCGACGAGTTTCGGGGGCTGTTCGAGACCCTGCAATCGGCCAATACACGCCTTGAACAGGAGCAGCAGCGTCGACGCGAGCAGGAGCGCGGCGCGCGCGCCCGCGAGCGCAAGGAATTGCTGCTGGAGCTGTTGGAACTGCGCGACCGACTCGATGCCGGGCACGGCAGCGCCGCAGGCTATCGTCCCAAGGGGCTGTTCGGTCGGCGCCAGGCGCGCGGCTTCGCGGCAGCCATGGCCGAGGGCCTGGCGATGAATCTACGCCGGCTCGACGAGACCTTGGCGCGCCGCGGGGTGCGCCCGCTACCGTCACTCGGCCAGCCGTTCGACCCGCATCGGATGCATGCCGCCGAGCTGGCCTTCGACCCCAAGCTCCCGGTCGGTCAGGTGATCGCGGAGCGCCGCTGCGGCTTCCTGCTCGATGGCGAGCTGCTGCGTGCCGCCGAGGTGGTGGTCAATCGGCCCGAATCCGCCGAGCCCACCAAGCCTGCCGACCCTATCGTCCAGACATCGACCGAGTATTGCGAATCTTCATCATGAGCGACATCATCATCGGTATCGATCTTGGCACCACCAACTCGGAGGTCGCGGTACTGCGCGACGGCCGCCCGGAGGTGCTCGAAATCGACGGCTCCCGCATCCTGCCCTCGATCGTCGGCCTTGCCGATGACGGCTCGCTGCTGGTCGGCCAAGCCGCGCGCAATCAATACGCCCTCTACCCAGAGCGCACCATCCGCTCGGTGAAACGGCGCATGGGTGAGGATGTGCTGTTGCCGATGGGCGATCAGTCCTACAGCCCGCAGGAGGTCTCGGCGCTGATCCTGAAGCGGCTCAAGGCCGCCGCCGAGACGCAACTCGGCGAGGCGCTCGGCAAGGCGGTGATCACGGTGCCGGCCTATTTCTCCGACGCTCAGCGTCAGGCGACGCGCAATGCCGGCGAGCTGGCCGGGCTCGAGGTGGTGCGCATCATCAATGAGCCCACCGCCGCCGCCTTGGCCTACGAGGTCAACGCTGTGGAGCCGCGCACCATCCTGGTCTACGACCTCGGTGGCGGGACCTTCGACTGCTCGGTGGTGCGCGCTGGCGGCGAGATCACCGAGGTGCTGGCCAGCCATGGTAACAATCACCTCGGTGGTGATGATTTCGACGCCAAGCTCATCGCGCATGTGGTCACGCATCTCCAGGAGCAGCACGGCTGTGATCCACGCGAGGATGCGGCCGCGATGGCACGCATCACCCGCGCCTGCGAGGCGGCCAAGATCGCGCTCAGCGATGCCCCCTATGCGCGTATCGACGAGGAATATCTGCTGCCGGATCGCGACCCGCCGGTCAACCTGTCGCTGGAGATCAGTCGCCTCGACTACGAGGCGATGATCGAGGGCTATCTCGACGAGACCCTGGAAGCGGTGCATACCGCGCTGAAGGGCGCCGAGTTGACCGTGACCGACATCGACGAGGTGGTGCTCGTCGGCGGTGCCACGCGCACCCCGGTGATCCAGCGCCGACTCGAAGAGATGCTCGGCATGCAGCCGCGCGCCGAGATTGATCCCGACCTGTGCGTGGCCGCCGGGGCGGCGATCCAGGCAGGGGTCATGGCGGGGCAGTCGACCAGTACGGTGCTAGTCGATGTGACGCCCTATACCTTCGGTACCAGCGCCCTCGGCGAGATGAACGGGATGACCTATCCGTATTGCTTCGTGCCGGTGATCCGCAAGAACACGCCGATCCCGACCAGCAAGACCGAGGCCTTCTTTACCATGGTCGACGGTCAGGAAGCGGTCGATGTGCGCATCTATCAGGGAGAGGACCGCGATGCGCTCAATAACACCGAGATCGGCTCTTTTCGGATCGAGGGACTGAGCGATGTGCCGGCCGGCAATCAGATCCTGATGCGCTGTGATCTGGATCTGGACGGCATCCTCAAGGTCACAGCGGTCGAGAAGCGCACCGGGCTGGAGAAACACATCGAGATCGATAATGCTACCACGCGTTTCGAGGCGCAAAAACTCGGCGCGGCGAAACAGCGCTTGTCGCGTCTCATCGATGGCGATGCCGAGTATGTCGACGCCGCCGAGGGCGGCGCGGACGCCGACACCGAGCAGCACCGCGAGCAGGTGCAGGCCAAGGCCTTGCTCGACAAGGCCGAGCGCCTGCTCGAGACCGCGAGCGCCGAAGACAAGGAAGACCTGATCGACCTGGTCGAGGCGGTGCGCGATACCTTGGATGCCTCGGATATGGCCGGTCTCAAACGCTCGACGGATGCGCTTGCGGACCTGCTCTACTACCTCGAGACTTAAAGCCGCGGGCGAAACGGATAGCCGCGTGTGGCGACGATGACCGACTGGATTGCAAGACCCGTCATGGACCGCTGCCCTAACTGCCGTGCCCGTCTCGATGGCGCCGAGACCTGCCGCCGCTGCGGCATGGAGCTTGGTCTGCTGCGGGCGACTGAGCGCGCCGCCGATGCCTGGCTGCGCCGCGCCATCGCGCATCTGACGCGGGATGAGTTCGAGTGCGCTCGGCAGGCGTTGCATCGGGCCTTGGCGCTGCGCCGCGATCCGCTCGCGGAATCACTGCGTGGCTTGCTGCACCGGACATCGTCAGCCGTCTTCGAACCGCTGACAGCGAGTGCTACGGCTGCGGCGAGTCCCGATGATGGCGCGGAACCGGAAACGGAAACGCTCGCGGATCACGTCGCACGCATCCCAGGTAGAGGCCTTCGCGCCTTCTACAGCCGGCTCTTTCACCGGCGTTGAATCGTGACTTCAGCGGTTGCATCCAGAGGCCGAGCAACGACCGATGGCTCGCTGGGGTGCGTCCGCGACCCGCTACGCTGGCCGTCATGGTTGACGCAGAGGCGCAGTCCGCGCCCAATGGCCTGCCTGGCGCCGCGCGCGCTGCCGCATCATGGCAGAGGAAGCACCTCCACTTGCACTTCCCAGAGGCGATTGCCGTGTAACTGGGAACCGTAGACCCGATTGCTCCCGCGCGCGCTCCGTCTGCGATCTTCCGCGCCCAGCGCCACCCATTCGCCGGGCTTGACGCGGCGGACGGTCGTCACATCCGCGGTCTCGTACGCCGGTCGCCCCAGGTGAGGCTCGTTATGGATCGCGGTGATCTGAAGTTCCACCTGGTCTTCGCTGAGCACCGTCGGGCGCACTAGAAAACCGCTGCTGATATCGACGTCCTCGAGGGCGACAGCGGGGCTCCAGCCGCCGCGAGCGGCAACCGGCAGCCGTGTGATTTGGCCAGAAGAGATCAGGGCAAACTGCTGGTCCTGGACGGTGATATGACGTGTTGAGTCCCGGCCGGTGCTGTAGCTCCGGCTGGAGTACCCTTCGCGGCTGTTGCTGTTCGCCACGCTGCTGTGGCGGAGCGAGAGCCTCACCTGGCGGGGTGGTTGGTCAATCCGCTGGAGCAGTGTCTCGATCTCGCTGAGCTGTTCGGGCTCCGCCCTGACTACGAGGCTCTGGCCATTGGCCGAGAGCCGAGGTTCACTCCCATAGAGGTCGCGCAGCTGTGGAATGATGTCACTGGCGCGCCGATGCTCCAGCTCGAAAACGCGGTTTTCCGCAGCGCCGACGGCCATGCTGGCGCAGAGGCACATGATTAGGCTGACAAGCAGGTGAAGAGGCTTTTGCATTGATGCTGAAGTGCTTCCAACGTGAGATGGGTGGCAGCGCCCCCAAATCTTTGCGAGCGATACGATCATTTTACCACTGAGCCGAGCCGAATCATGCTGGATTGGAGCTGTATCGACACCGTGTTCCTCGACATGGACGGCACCTTGCTGGATCTGCGCTTCGACAACCACTTTTGGCTCGAGCATGTCCCGCTGCGCTATGCCGAGTCCAGAGGGATCTCGCTGGCGGCCTCGAAGGACGCCCTCTATGCGCGCTATCAGGCGCTCCTGGGCTCGCTGCAATGGTACTGCGTCGATCACTGGACGCAGGAGCTCGCGCTCGACATTGCGATGCTCAAGGCCGAGGTCGAGCATCTGATCGCGGTTCATCCGCATGTGCTGAGCTTTCTCGAGGCCTTGGCCGCTGCTGGCAAGCGGCGCGTCCTGGTGACTAATGCGCATCAGAAGTCGATCGAACTGAAGATGAGCAAGACGCGTCTTGATGGCCATCTGGAGCATATCGTCTGTTCCCACGATCTGCTGGCTGCGAAGGAGTCACCCGAGTTCTGGCCGCGGGTGCAAGAGGTCGAGCCCTTTGATCCGCAGCGGACCCTGTTCGTCGATGACAGTCTGCCGGTGCTGCGCGCTGCACGGCAGTATGGCTTCCGCTGGCTGCTGGCGATCCTAATGCCAGACTCTGCGCAGCCCGTGCGCAGCTGTGAAGAGTTTGATGCGATCGAGGACTTTTCAGCGTTGTTGCCTGGGCTGGAAGCCATGGCGCCCGCGGCGGCGAATGCGGCGCAAGGCCCTGAGTCGGTCGCCAAATCAACCAGAGGCGACCCCAGGACAAGGCCAGCATCAGCAGGCCGAGACCGACCATGCCCCGGAAGGCGTAGAAAGGGATCAAGAACGGGGCCGCTCATCCATGGGTATCGTGACGATGCCAGGCTCTTCGGCGCTGAAGTTGCCCTGAGCGACGAAGCTGCCTAAGAAGGGCAGCGTGATCTCGAAGCGATTGCGCTCGTTGGCAAGGTCTGGCCAAGCGAGCAAGACCAGCCTTGCCGGTTGCTCGGTCTACCAGCGGCCCTTGAGGGTGGTGAACTTGCTCGGCGGTGTACTCGCCATTGAAGTGGCCGTACCCAATTTGAAGCGGCGTCAACACCGCGGCGATGCAGAAGGCCGTGGTCAGGAGACGGTGAAGGCAAGCTGCAGCCGCGAGATTGAGACAGGGTCAAGATCTAAGATGGGGCCTCTCTGAGGTGGTCGGCGGAGCCTAGTTGAAAGAGTAAGCTGTTCTCGCTACCAGGAGCGCATCCTTCAAGGATGATGGCGACGAGGGGGTGCGCCGGCAAGCCCATTGGGTCAAGCTGTCGGGGCGCTGTGTCAAGGCCAGCTAGCCTTTGTTGCTCGCCTGCTTGCCCTAGCTCGTCATAGACCGCATGCTGCCGTCGCCCAACACCAAAGCGAGACGAATAACGAGGGCCTT
This sequence comes from Halochromatium salexigens, assembly GCF_016653295.1. Lineage (GTDB taxonomy): Bacteria > Pseudomonadota > Gammaproteobacteria > Chromatiales > Chromatiaceae > Lamprobacter > Lamprobacter salexigens. The sequence goes on from NZ_NHSF01000056.1 coordinate 86,522, forward strand.
ATCGATGTCCAATCCCTTTGCCACCTTGTGTCAATCCATGTTCCTTTTCCTGCTTTTGCCAACCGCAGCGCTTGCGACCTCGGAGCCAGCGCCGATCGACATCGAGATGTTGCTCAAACAGGTCTCGGAGCATGTCTATTACGCGCAAGTTATGGCTGGGATCGCCACGGACAACAAGGGGTTTATCTCCAATGCGGCTGCGATTGTGACCCACTATCATGCGGATCACATCTACGGGCTTCAGGTCTTTGAAGATCTCGACGCAGAGATTATTGCGCCAGGCGGTTTTCAGGATTACCTGGACTCGCCCGCGGCCGACGAACGGCTCGAGGAGCGGCGCTTCTCGCTCTCGCCCTGGGTCAACGAGGACACCCGACTCGTGCGCCCGGATCGGGTGATTGTCGAGCAGACGGAGATGAGTCTGGGCGGCGTGACCTTGGATATTCGTTATCTGCGGCCGGCACATTCCGACGGAGACCTCGCGGTGCTGGTCCGGCCAGATCAGGTTTTGATCTCGGGCGACATCATCTTCGAGGGGCGTATACCCTTTACCGGGAGTGCCAACACCGGTCGCTGGCTGGAGGCGTTGGAAAGTCTGGATCAGGTCGGGGTCGAGGCGCTGATCCCCGGCCATGGGCCGGCAGAGCGCGAGCCTGCCGAGGCGGTGCACAGCACGCTGGAGTATTTGCGCTACACCCGCGGGGTGATGGCTGAGGCCGTCGACGAGATGACGCCCTTTGCCGAGGCCTACGAGGCCGCGGATTGGTGGCGCTTCGAGCGGTTGCCGGCCTTTGCCGCCACCCATCGGCGCAATGCCTACGGCATCTATCTCTCACTTGAGCAAGAGATATTCGGGGAATGAGCCCACCAAAGCCGATGGTAGTTAAAGAGATGGCCGGCTCAGGCTCTTAGGCTTGGCCCCTGAGTTAGCCCAGCGCTGGCTCGGAATTGACTTGCTGCTGAGGGGAACTGAATGAGACCGACCTTTGCGATTGCATCCTGCCTGATTGCGTCTATCGCACTTCCAAGCATCGGGACGGCGGAGACGACGATGGCGGATTCCAATGAGCCGGCGCCTGCGCCGGAAGTCCGTGAACAGCGCAGTACGCTCGAGGATCAGACCGCAGTCGCGGTCACGATCTACAACGAGGATCTAGCCCTGATCCGTGACAGCCGCCGGGTCGAGCTGCCGGCAGGGCGCAGCGAACTAGCGTTTCGCGACGTTAGCGGGCAAATCCGTCCGGAGACGGCGTTGCTGCGGGCCACCGAGGGTTCGGCGCCACAGGTGATCGAGCAGAACTTTGATTTCGACCTGTTGACGCCGGCTGCGTTGCTCGAAAAATACGTGGGCCGCGAGGTTGGGCTCGTCAGGACCCACCCCACGAGTGGCGAGGAGACCGAGGAGACAGCAACCGTGCTTGCGGCCACTGAGGGCGTGGTGCTGCGGGTCGGCGATCGGATCGAGACCTTCCAGGTCGGCAAGGCGCCGGGACGCATCGTCTACCGCGATATCCCCGCGACCCTGCGCGATCGCCCAACACTGGTGTTGACCTTGGAGAGCGAGGAGGCTGGCAGCCGGCGACTCGAACTGAGCTATCTCAGCGGCGGGCTCGGCTGGAAGGCGGACTATGTGGGTGAGCTCTCAGCGGACGAGCAGCAGCTTGATCTCGCAGGCTGGGTAACGCTGACCAATCGCAGCGGCACCAGCTATCGCAATGCCCAGCTACAGTTGGTGGCTGGCGAGGTGAATCAGGTGGAGGAGGCGATGCGGGCCCCGCAGCACGAGATGATGGCGATGCGTTCCGCTTCGCCGGCACCCAACATGCGCGAGGAGAGTCTGTTCGAATACCATCTCTATTCGCTCGCGCATCCAACCAGCATCGCCGACAACCAGACCAAGCAGGTCGCGCTGCTCGATGCACCGGGCGTGACTGTTGGCAAAGAGCTCCTCGTGCAAGGCGATCAGCAGGCGTATCGCGAGCCGCGTGGCAAGCTCGCACAAGCGCTCCCGGTAACTGTGTACCTGACTGCGACCAACGATGAGGCCTCGAATCTTGGGCTGCCGCTGCCAGCGGGTATCCTGCGCATCTATCAGCGCGACAGCCAAGGCAATGCCCAGTTCATCGGCGAGGACCGGGTCGACCACACGCCGAAGAATGAGACCATCCGCCTCAAGCTGGGCCGCTCATTCGACGTCACCGCCGAGCGCAGGCAGACCGAATTCAAGAAGCTCTCAGGGACCGGTCCTTGGCAGTATCAGTTCGAAGGCGTCTACGAGATCTTGCTCAGGAATGCCAAGTCGGAGCCCGAGACGGTGGTGATTCAGGAGCGCATTCCTGGCGATTGGACCATGCTGGAAGAGAGCGCCGCGCACGAGAAGGGGAATGCCGATACCGCGGTCTGGCGGCTCGAGGTCCCGGCCGAAGGCGAGTCAAGGCTGAGCTATCGAGTCCGCGTGCGCTACTAGGGCCTGCTGTGCACAGCCAGGCTACGCTGAGCGCGCCGGTGGGGCCGAGCAGTGCCCCCCGTGATCGGTCGATCGATTGCTCTGGGTCAATGTGATGCGCGCTGGCTCATAGTCGCTATTGCTGCACCGTCACGGCTCGTTTATCGTGCCGAGCGCACTAAAACGGCGCCGTTGACGGTCCTCGCCATAGACGGAAATCGATTCCGTCGATCGAAACAATCGATTTCCGCTGAAGACTGCACGGGGCGTATGGTTATCGGGTTTTCAGCGGCATCGTTGCCGAGCCCTCCGAACACGATCCTGAGTTAAGGCAACCCGGATCAAGCGAAGCAGACGCAGAACAGACCCACAGGAGCTGAGCATGAGCAAAAAGTACGACGCCGGTGTTAAAGAATACCGGGACATGTACTGGACCCCCGACTATGTCCCGCTGGACACTGACCTGCTGGCCTGTTTCAAGGTCACTGGGCAGCCCGGCGTCCCCCGTGAAGAGGTTGCTGCTGCCGTCGCCGCTGAATCCTCGACCGGTACTTGGTCAACGGTTTGGTCAGAGCTGCTGACCGACCTTGAGTACTATAAGGGCCGCGCCTATCGCATCGAAGACGTGCCTGGCGACAACGAGTCCTTCTACGCCTTCGTCGCCTATCCGATCGACCTGTTCGAGGAAGGCTCGATCGTTAACGTGCTGACCTCGCTGGTTGGCAATGTGTTCGGCTTCAAGGCGCTCAAACACCTGCGTCTGGAAGACATCCGCTTCCCCATCGCCTATATCAAGACCTGCGGTGGCCCGCCGGCCGGTATCCAGCTCGAGCGCGACCGCCTGAACAAGTACGGCCGTCCGCTGCTCGGCGCCACCATCAAGCCAAAGCTGGGCCTGTCCGCGAAGAACTACGGCCGCGCCGTCTACGAGTGCCTGCGCGGTGGGCTAGACATGACCAAGGACGACGAGAACGTCAATTCGCAGCCGTTCATGCGCTGGCGCGACCGCTTCGAGTTCGTCGGCGAGGCCATCCAAAAGGCCCAGCAAGAGACCGGTGAGCGTAAGGGGCATTACCTGAACGTGACCGCCTCGACGCCGGAAGAGATGTACAAGCGCGCCGAGTTCGCCAAGGAAGTCGGCTCGCCGATCATGATGCACGACTTCCTCACCGGCGGCTTCACCGCCAACACCGGCCTGGCCAACTGGTGCCGCGAGAACGGCATGCTGCTGCACATCCACCGCGCCATGCACGCCGTCATCGACCGCCATCCCAAGCACGGTATCCATTTCCGTGTGCTGGCCAAGTGCCTGCGCCTCTCCGGCGGTGATCACCTGCACACCGGTACCGTCGTCGGCAAGCTCGAGGGCGATCGCCAATCCACCCTCGGCTTCGTCGATCAGTTGCGCGAGTCCTTCGTGCCGGAAGACCGCTCGCGCGGTGTCTTCTTCGATCAGGACTGGGGCTCGATGCCTGGTGTCTTCGCCGTCGCTTCCGGTGGTATCCACGTTTGGCACATGCCAGCACTGGTGACGATCTTCGGTGATGACTCCATGCTGCAGTTCGGTGGTGGTACTCAGGGGCATCCCTGGGGCAATGCCGCTGGCGCTTGCGCTAACCGTGTCGCCGTCGAAGCTTGTGTCAAGGCGCGCAACGAGGGTCGTGAGCTCGAGAAAGAGGCTCGGGAGATCCTCACCGAGGCTGCGCAGCACAGCCCAGAGCTGGCCATTGCGATGGAGACCTGGAAGGAGATCAAGTTCGAGTTCGAGACCGTCGATAAGCTCGATACCTGATCGGTTGATCCCGCTGGGAGCGGCCGCGCCCTAGGCGCCTGTTCCCGGCCTGCTCCCCAGCGGAGCATGGCTTCATCGGCCTTCGCCATCTCACATTCGAACCGCACCTACTAGGAGTATCCGCCATGTCCTTGCAAGCCACCATGGGCGACTACCAGACCAAGAAGACCCTCGAGACCTTCGGCTTCCTGCCGCCGCTGTCGCAACAGGAGATCTATGACCAGATCGCGTACATCATTGCTCAGGGCTGGACGCCCGCGATCGAGCATGTGCATCCGAGCGGCACCATGGATGACTACTGGACCATGTGGAAGCTGCCGTTCTTCGGTGAGCAGGAACTGGGCAATGTGGCGTCCGAGCTTGAGGCCTGCCACCGCTCTTATCCGGATCATCATGTTCGCCTGACTGGTTACGACAGTTATACGCAGAGCCAGGGCTCGTGTTTCGTGGTCTTTGAAGGCCGCGCTTGACGCTTGGGCCAAGCGCTGCCTCCGCTCGATCCGGTTACGGACGCTGAGTCCGCGACCGGCTCCTCGCCGGAAGTCTAGCGTCAACGATGTCGATCTTCGCCTTCTCGGTCTTTCAGCACTTGGCGGGTGCGACAGTCCGGCAAGCGATGCACTATCCCGAGCTGCCCGCTCGCCCGGCGACGACGGACAGCCAACCCGACAGCACCACGGAATTACCCATGGCAAGCAAAGCGAACCTGAGATCGAGTGGCCGCGAGGCGGCCCTGGCCCGCCGGCGTGCCCTGTCGTCCAAGGGCAAGCAGGGTTTGGTGCAGACGACGCCCGAGCGCAAGCGGGCACCGCGCACCGAACGTTCCGCGGAGCGCTCCAATCCCGAGCCTGTTTCGGCGCCGGCCAGCACCGCTCCAGCGCGGGCGCCCAGCTCTAGGCCTAGTCTTGATCTCTCGTCCACGGCGAGTTCGCGTCCGCGTCACGCGCTGCCGCAGAGCCCAGCGCAAGCAAGCCGTGAAATCGCGCGCCAACGCCGCGTAAAGCTCTCGCGTGACGGGCGCCGTGCCCAGCGCAACGGTGATCGAGTGCGTGATCCCCGGGCCGCTCATGACCGATCAAAACCCACGTCACCACCAAACAATGGCGCGGAATCGGCCACCGCCAAGCCAACGGCCCGGTCGGCGTCTCCTTCACTGTCGCTAAGCGCGCCCGCGGCGAACAATGGCCAAGCGAAGAACCGCAAGCAAAAGCTGAATCCAGCGCTCGCCATCAAGCCGGCCGGCCGTGCCGTAGCCCTTGCTCGGCGCGCCGCGCTTAGCGGACGCGGTAAGGGCGCGACGAATGTGCCAAAGTCGGCCGCCGGTATCGCCCGTCAGGCTAATCCCAAGCTGAGTTCTCGTGAGCTGGCACAGCGGGTTCGCGCCCAACGCAGCGCCAATGGCGGCGCCGGCGAACCCAAGTCACAGCCGACCGGCCGGATGCGTCCGACCCGGACCGGCGCGAGTGATCAGCCGTGGAAGGTCGGCGTGAGCGAGACGACCACGGGCCAGTTCGTCACTGGTACCCGCGTCGGTCGCAGTCAGAAGACCACCGGCGATGAGCCCAGTACCTGCCGAACGATTACTGGCACCGAGTACATGGGCGCGGACATCTTCCGTGAATTCTGTCAGACCGACCCCGCGCCGGCGCTCAATAAGTTCGGCGTGAGCGCCACCGGCTATGGCAACTTTGTCACCGGTAACGAGGTTGGACGCTCGCCTAGGGTCACCGGCGATGAACCGGGCACCTGTACGAGTGTGACTGGGACGCAATATCTATCGCCCGATCAGTATCAGAGCTACTGCAATACGCGTCCAGCGCCGGAACCGCGCGAGACCGGTGTCGATACGACCCTCACCGGGCAAGGGTTGTCCGGGACCATGGTCACTCGTTCCGCGAAGGTCACCGGCAATGAACTCGGCGCCAATGTGGTCCCGACTGGGACCCAGTACACCGCCGCCTCGGAGATCCCGACTGATCGCTCAGTGCCGCCGAAGGTTGGTACCTCGGTGACCCTTTCTGGCGGGACAGTCACGGGCACGCGGGTTGGGCGCGCCACGAGCATGACAGGCGACGAGCCGGGCACCTGCCGGTTGGTTACTGGTGATCAATATGCCGATCGCGCTCAGTACGAGGAGTTCTGTGAGATCAGTCCGCAGCCTGAGCCGCCCAAGGTCGGGATGTCGATGACCAACAAGGGACGTCGCGTCTCCGGCACCCAAACTGGTCGCTCGGGCAAGGTGACCGGTGACGAGCCGGGTACCTGTAAAGCGGTGACTGGTACCCCATACGCGGGCTTGGAGCAGGCCTCTGATTACTGTGCGCCCAATCAGCAGCATGAGATCAAGGCCCGCACCCGCATCATGTCGGCGACACCGGGGCCGAGTATGACCGGTATCCAACCGGGAATCGGCGGTGTCATGACGGGGGGCTCCAAAGGTGCCTGCGAGCCCTTGACCGGGACGCCCTATCTGGGGGCGGACCAGTTTGCGAGCGTCTGTGAAACTGATGTCAGCAATGCCGCCGAGCCTGGGCAGCCTGACTTCCCGCGGCCCATGAACCTAGGCGATGAGGCACCAACGCTAACACCAGCATCAGTACCTGGAGCAGCATCAGCACCGCCACCCGGACAGGGGTTTAGCGTCAGCTCGCCAGCGCGAGCGGCCTTTGACGACAGACGCCGTGGCAATGTGACCGGGACCAGCTATGAGTCGAATCGCCACATCACCGGACCGTTTGGGATGGGGACGGGCAAGATCACGGGCACCGAACAGTCTCGCTTTGACAGCCGGCGGTCCCGCCCGGATCTGCTGACTCCCGAGTCGGGCGCAGGTGAAACTGAGGCCTCGGGTGCCGCGGCAGCGCCCTCGCGTATCACAGGCGAGGGCCAATCGGCTGGTAAAAAGATCACCGGAGATGATTGGGATCGTGGCGAGCGTGTGACTGGCACCGAGGGCAGTTCGGCGCGGCGTCGCAATCCAACCCGGCCCGGTGTGATGAGTGCGATGCCGCCGGTTGAGGCCAAGCGTAACGAGGAGGTACCGCAGCCGACCAGCCAGGTGACTGGTAGCGCGGGCAGCACCGATCGTGGTGCCTTGATTACCTACTCTGGGGGTGCTCGCGGCTGAGCGAGCGCGCGTACGTACAGGCCTTAGCTAGCTAGAAACGTCCATAAGATCCATGCCTATCCGCCATCGACCACCACCGCGCTCGCGCAGCCTGGGCCGAAGCCCACGCAGCCTGTCGCCCGCGAACGCGGAGACGAGCAGTGCGCCGGCGATGGAGCCAAGCGAGGCTGCCGCGCCGCGTGGCCGGATGGAACGTCCGGCCAGCCTCGGGCGCGGGGCGACCCGGCCTACGCGTCCGCCTCGGCCGGCGCCGCCAGGACCGTCGAAACTGAAGGCACACCGGCCTGTGGCCGAGCGTGGCGCGCCTGAGCCCAAGCCGATGGGATTCGGGGCAGGGAGCCGAGACTCGAGCGCTGAGCGCGGACTACACCCGCTGACCGATGCCCAAGCCAATGCGCGACTGCATGATTACGAGTCCTCGGTGAAGCATGCATTCGATCATCTGGTGCCGGTTCTAAAACGGATCGCGAGCGAGCGTTGCGAACCGGATTTCGTGACGCGGGCACAGTCGATCGCGCGCGCTGAGTTCGGCTTCGACCTGCCCACCCAGATCCTCGAGGACAGTTGGATCAATGGACTCGACATGCGGCGCCTGTTCGCGGCTTGCGTGTTCGAGACCTATCACCGGGTTAGCGATGCGTTCTTCACCGCTGATCCGCTCGGCGGGCGCGACGGCGAGGCCTTTGAACAATTTCTGCTCGATTGCGGCTTCCACTTGATGGACGTGACGCCCTGCGCGGACGGTCGCCTGGCACATGCGATCAGTTATGTCCTGCGCCTGCCCTATGGGCGCGTGCGCCGTAAATCTTATGCCGGGTCCTTGTTTGACATCGAGAACACAGTCGAGAAATGGGTTGAAACGGAACTCTCGCGCTTCCGCGAAGGGCGTCCGAACAGCGCCGATGAACCGACACGCTACCTGAAGGTGGTGATGTATCACGGCAGCTCGGTCGATCCCGCGCATCAGGGCTGCGCCGCGCACGGCTCCGATGATGCCGCCGCCGCCAGCGCCGGGCTCGAGCGGCTCAAGGCGTTTCGCCAGGCGATCGAGAACAGTTTCTGCTGCGGGGCCTCGGTCGACCTGCTGCTGGTCGGGCTGGACACCGATACGGACGCGATCCGCGTGCATGTGCCGGATGCCGAGGGCTACTGCGACCTCGCGCATTGGCTCGATGCCGCCAAGGTCTACGAGATCACCCGTGGGCTGTCACCCGAGCAGGCGCGCGTGCGCATTGCCGAGTTGGTGCGGGCGCATGCGCCGGGGAAAGCGGCCGGCGAGGCGCTGAGCGACGGCATGGTGCGTCTGATCACCGGCCTGATCGAGAACAATCTCTCGCAGATCGATTACGTGCGCCAGTATCACGCCGGTGGCTACGCCGATATCGGCCATGCCGAGCGCTTCATCGGCGCCGGCATCGGCTTCGAGGAGATCCAGCTGCGTAATCTGACCTATTTCGCCTATCTGAGCACGGTCGAGGAAGGCGCGGCCGATCTCGATGTGGGCATCAAGATCTTTACCGGGCTGAATGTCAATCGCGGCTTGCCGGTGCCGGTCATCGTCCGCCACGACTATCACGGCGGCGTGCCGGGCGCGCGCGAGCGCGCCATCGCGCATTGCGAGCGAATCGCCGCCGCCTTGAAGGCCCGTTATCCGCAGCTCTGCGCCGAGGGCATGCTGCACTGCCTGCGCGCGGTGCGCGATTGCGATCAGGCGGCGCCGATCGAGATCGTTGGCTCGTCGTTACAGCCAGCGGCAGCCGCCGCGCACTGAGGCCCAGGTCGCTCATGAAGATTTGCAAGGTTCTCAAGCCCCTGGTCTCGACCAACCGCATTCCGGGGTTCGAGCACAAGCATCTGCAGGTGGTGCAGGACGGCAGCGCCCAACTGGTCGCGGTCGATGCGGTCGGTTCGATCCCCGGCGACTGGGTCATCTGCGTGGGCAGTTCCGCCGCGCGCGAGGCCGCTGGCAGTAAGGAATATCCGAGCGATCTGACCATCGTCGGCATCATCGACGACTGGGACCCGGACGCGGAGCGTTGAGGCGGGCCGGCATGGAGATCAATCAAGTGGTCGGCACCCTGTACTGCACCGAACGGATCGACGGCCTGCGCCATTGCAGCCTGCAGATCCTCAAGGATCGCAAGGGCAAGCTCGCGGTGGCGACCGATCCGGTCGGCGTGCGGCCCGGAAACTGGGTGTTCACCGTCAGTGGCTCGGCCGGACGCTACGCGATGGGCGATGCAAAGATCATGACCGATCTCACCATCGGCGGGATTATCGATGCCTGGCAGCCCGAGGATGTGGCCAAGCCAGAGCCTGGTGACAGTGATGGGATGCTCGAGCAACACCGCGATCAGGCCGCCTAGGCTGGCGAATGGCCCAGAGACGAATGGCCCAGAGTGGATCAACCCCAACCGCGATCGAAGCGGCATCAAAGTCTTTAACGGAGACGACAGAAATGGCAGGCGAAAGATTTGGCATTGCGCTCGGCATGATCGAGACCCGTGGTCTGGTGCCGGCGATCGAGGCCGCGGATGCGATGGCCAAGGCGGCTGAGGTCAGGCTCATCGGCCGCGAGTTCGTCGGCGGCGGCTATGTCACCGTGCTGGTGCGCGGCGAGACCGGCGCCGTCAATGCCGCCGTGCGCGCCGGTGCCGATGCTTGCGAGCGGGTCGGCGATGGCCTGGTGGCCGCGCACATCATCGCGCGTCCACACCGCGAAGTGGAACCGGTGCTCGAGCAGGCCGGCGAGGGATTCAAGCCCGGTGAGCCCGGTCGCTGAGTCCACGGGCGTTGACGATCGAGACCAACCTAATCAAAGACAGTAGACAGACGGAGAAAGAACGATGGCGAACGAGACCATGGGTATTGCGCTTGGCATGATCGAGACGCGTGGACTGGTGCCGGCAATCGAAGCGGCCGATGCGATGACGAAGGCCGCCGAGGTGCGGATGATCGGTCGCGAGTTCGTCGGTGGCGGTTATGTCACCGTGCTGGTGCGCGGCGAGACCGGCGCCGTGAACGCCGCCGTGCGCGCCGGTGCCGACGCCTGCGAGCGCGTCGGCGACGGTCTGGTGGCCGCGCACATCATCGCCCGCCCGCACCGCGAGGTCGAGCCGGTGCTGCCGACCGGCAGTGGCAACAGCGCGGACTGATCGGGCGCGGCCCGGCCGCAGCATCCAAGCGAGCCGCCGCGCGCTGGGCTGGGCAGTTCCAGCCCTCGTCGCGGTCGGCCTCGAGCCTCATTGACACGACCGCGAAGCGGGTCCCCTAGGCCCGGCGCGTCAACCCTGGGAGAAGTTCGATGGCACATGAAACGATGGGCATTGCCCTCGGAATGATCGAGACGCGCGGCCTGGTGCCGGCAATCGAAGCCGCCGATGCGATGACGAAGGCCGCCGAGGTGCGGATGATCGGCCGCGAGTTCGTCGGCGGTGGCTATGTCACCGTGCTGGTGCGCGGCGAAACCGGCGCCGTGAACGCCGCCGTGCGCGCCGGTGCCGATGCCTGCGAGCGCGTCGGCGACGGCCTGGTGGCCGCGCACATCATCGCCCGCCCGCACCGCGAGGTCGAGCAGGTGCTGCCGAGCGGCAACAGCTCGGCGGACTGAGAGGGCGCGAAACAGGGGCGAACAGGGGCCTGATCGGCCAAGCCTGCTCGGCGAATCAGCATCGACGGACTGGGGTCCACGCAGCGCATGCGTCACGCAACCGTACATCCACGCACACTGGGCTATCTGGGCCGTGCCCTGAGTCTCGAATACTCAGCCGTGCAGCAGTACATGACGCAAGCCGCACTGGCCGAGGCCTGGGGCTTGAAGGACGCGGCTGATCGGTTCCGCCGCGAGACCGTGGAGGAGATGCAGCACGCCGAACGCCTGGTCAAGCGCATGCTCGGCCTTGGCGTCTCGCCGAATGCGTCGCAGATGCGCCCGGCGGGTGTGGCCCGGAACCTGATCGATCTGCTGCGCCAGGACGCCGTGCTCGAGGCCGAGATCGTCGCCCTCTACGACGAGGCGACGCGCTTTTGTCGGCGCATTGGCGATCACGAGAATGGCGAGTTCTTCAATGGCCTGCTCCAGGATGAGCTGCATCACGCCGCCGAGATCGAGACCTGGCTCGAGGCTCTCGGGGTGCCCCGGCATCAGCCAAATGAACGGGCCTATTTCTGATGGCTAGATCCACGGCCGACACCGGCGGTCATCCCTGGCGCGAGCGCGCGCGCCCGCTGAGGTTGGAGCGCCGGATTGAATTCGACGGTTATGAGCCTTTGCGAGAGTACCTTGATCAGGTTGCAGCGCTTTCTGAAGCAACCCAGATCTTTCCGAACTTGAGCTTTGGCCGCACCTATGTGAACTTAACCCTCTTTGCCGAAGAAGGGGCGGAGCAGGTCGGTGAGGCGTTGCATGCCTTCGCGCGCCAGGCCGATGCGCTTCTCGACACCGCCGAGGGCTCCTAAGAGCGCAGCCCATAGGGCGGTCTATCGATGCCCAGCGCGTTGCACTTCGCAGACTGCTTGGAGAATGGATAATGAGCGAAGAGAACACCCAATCCGGGTCGACCGAGACGTCCGCGTCTCCCTCGAACTCGGCGACAACGACGCGTAAGAAAGCGCCGGCTAAGGCCGCTGCACCGGCCCGCAAGAGCCGTCAAAAACGAACGGTGCATTCCCACTCGAAGGCGTTTGGCGCTGCGGCGCTCGCGAGCGAGTCACGCGCGCTGAATCCCTCCGTCGATGATCCCTTTCAAGGCGGTCACCGGGTCTGGCCAGATTGATCCTACCGCGCCGAGACCGTTCGGTCCGGCACCGGTGCTGCATCCAGGCTGGTTCGCGAGCGCAGTTCCTGCACGCGCTTCAACCCGCTCGACCAAGTCCCGCGATGAGCCAACAGGCTGATCCTGGCATAGAGCCTGTCGAGCCGAGGACGTGGTCGCATGGCCGGACGTAAACCCAAGGGCGCACCTGCTGGAAGCAGTCGTCACAGCGCGATGCCCAAATCGATCACTCCCGCCGCCGCTGAGGTGCGCACGAGCACCGGCGGTAACGGCACGGATTATCTGATCCGCCATACCACCCTGCGCCAACTGCAACTGCTCGAGGCCATCGTGCGGCTGGGCAGTTTCACCCGCGCGGCCGAGGAACTCTTCCTCACCCAGCCGACGGTCTCGATGCAGATCAAGAAGCTCTCCGAGGCCATCGGCACGCCACTGTTTCGCCATGTCGGGCGCACCATCGAGCCGACCGACGCCGGCCGTGAGGTGCATGCGGCCTGTCGCGATATCCTCGGTACGCTGTCGAACCTCGAGATCAAGCTCGCCGATCTGAAGGGGCTGAAACGCGGCCGCTTGCGGCTCGGGGTGCTGACCACGGCCAAGTACGTCGCCCCCGAGATCCTCGGCGCCTTCTGCCAGGTCTATCCGGGCATCGATGTCTCGCTCAAGGTCACCAACCGCGAGCACATCCTCGAGCGGCTGCTCGGGCATGACGATGATCTCTATGTGATGGGCCAACCGCGCGAGCTCAATGATCAGATTCAGACCATCCCGTTTGCGCCGAATCCACTCGTCATGGTCGCCAGCGTCGATCATCCGCTGGCCGGGCAACGCGCGATCCCACTCAGCGCCCTGGCCGAGGAGAATTTCATCCTGCGCGAGTCGGGCTCCGGCATTCGGGACGCGGTGCTCGCGCACTTTGCCGCCGGCGGACTCGTGCCACGGGTGCGCATGCAGCTCGGCAGCAATGAGGCCATCAAGCGCGCCATCGTCGGTGGTCTGGGCATCGCCGCCCTGTCCCTGCACTCGCTCACCCTCGAGAGCGCCGGCGGGCGCCTGGCGTTGCTCGATGTCGAGGGCTTTCCGATCATCCGCCGCTGGCACCTGGTCTATTCCCGGGCGCGCGAGCTGTCGCTGATCGCGCGCACCTTTCTCGATTTTGCCATCGACTACGAGCCCGAGATTCGGGCACGCTTGGCCGAGGCCGAGACCAATTTCGCCCATGTGCGCGACAGCCTGATCGCGCCATCGCGCCACGCCTAAATAGCCTCTAGCCATGTCCAAGCAGCATCGGTCACCGGACCAGTATCCCTATCCCGTGTTTCGTATCGGCATCATTGGCGGCGGCCAGCTCGGGCGCATGCTGGTCAAGGCCGCCCGGCGCATCGGCTGTACCTGCGTCGTGCTCGATCCCACCCCGGAGTCGCCGGCCGGTCAGGTCTCGGGACGTCAGATCCTGGCCGATTCGCATGATCCGGACGCCTTGCAGCAGCTCGCCGACCAAGTCGATGTGATCACCTTCGATATCGAAGACATCGATGTCGCCATCCTGAGCACGATCGCGCAGCGCGGGCACCGCATCTTGCCGCCGACGGCCCTGCTCGCCGAGATCCAGGACAAGCTGCGCCAGAAGCAGCTGCTGCTCAGGCTCGGCATCCCGAGCGCCGAGTTCGTCGCCGCCGAACAGCCGGATGTGGACAGCTTCGCGCGCTTCGGTTATCCGCTGGTGCAGAAGGCCCGGCGCGGCGGCTACGATGGTCGCGGCGTGGTGGTGATGCGCTCGGCGGCTGATTTTGACCAAGCGCTGCCGGTGCCCTCGTTGATCGAGCGGTTCATCCCGGCGGCCAAGGAGCTGGCGGTGATCGTGGTGCGCGGCCAGGAGGGCGAGGTACGCAGCTATGATCCGGTGGAGATGTGCTTCCGCTCCGGCGAGAATATCCTCGATATGCTGCTCGCCCCGGCACGGCTCCCAGCCGCGACCGCTGCGGCGGCCTGCCGCCTGGCCATCGAGACGGTGACCGCGCTGGAGGGGGTCGGCATCTTCGGCGTCGAGCTGTTCCTCACCCAGGACGGCGAGCTGCTGGTCAACGAGGTGGCGCCACGCACGCACAATTCCGGCCATTACACCATCGAGGCCTGCATCACCGATCAGTTCGAGCAGCATCTGCGCGCGATCACCGGACTGCCGCTCGGAGTGACCGATCAGCTGATGCCGGCGGCGATGATCAACCTGCTCGGCGCGCCGGGCGAGTCGGGGCCACCGGTGATCCGCGGTTTGCGCGCGGCGCTCGCGATCCCCGGCGTCTCGGTGCATCTCTATGGCAAGGCCGAGACCCGGCCGTTTCGCAAGATGGGCCATGTCACGGTCCTGGATGCGGATATCGAACGTGCGCGCGAAAAGGCCGAGCAGGTGCGTTCCCTGATCGAGATCGGAGGTGAGCAAGACTGATGAGCATGCATCAAGACACACCCTTGGTCGGCGTCATCATGGGCAGTGATTCGGACCTGCCGGTGATGCAGGCCGCCGCCGAGATCCTCGACGAATTGCGGGTTGCGCACGAACTCAGCATCGTCTCGGCCCATCGCACCCCGAAGCGGCTGTTCACCTATGCCGAGCAGGCCGCCGAACGTGGTCTGCGGGTGATCATCGCCGGTGCCGGCGGCGCGGCGCATCTGCCTGGCATGATCGCGGCGATCACGCCGCTGCCGGTGATCGGCGTGCCGGTCAAGTCAGCGGCGCTCTCGGGGCAGGATTCGCTGCTCTCGATCGTGCAGATGCCGGCCGGGGTGCCGGTGGCGACCGTCGCCATCGACGGCGCCAAGAACGCCGGACTGTTGGCGGCGCAGATCCTGGGGACCGCCGATCTCGAGCTGCGCCAGCGGGTTCAGCACTACAAGGAGCGCCTCGAGGCGCAGGTGCTGACCAAGGCGCAACGGGTCGAGGCGGGCGAGATCACCGCCGACACCGTGCGCGCCGCGCGCGGCGTGGGCTGAGGCCCGGGCTGTAACGCTGCTGAGGGGCCTCTCATGGAGATCGCCGAGCTACTCGCCTTCGGGGTCCAGAACAACGCCTCGGATCTGCACCTCTCGGCCGGCCGGCCGCCGACGATCCGGGTCGATGGCGACCTGCGTCGGCTCAACGCATCCGCGCTCGAGCATCGCGCCGTGCAGGCGCTGATTGACGCGGTCATGAACGACCAACAGCGCAAGGATTACGAGGCGTTCCTCGAGACCGATTTCTCATTCGAGCTGCCCGGTGTGGCGCGCTTTCGCGTCAATGCCTATCACCAGACGCGGGGCGCGGCGGCGGTCTTTCGCACCATCCCGTCCAAGGTGCTGACGCTCGATGAGCTGCAGGCCCCGGAGGTCTTCAGGCACATCGTTGCTGTGCCGCGCGGCCTGGTGCTAGTGACCGGGCCGACCGGCTCGGGGAAATCGACCACGCTCGCGGCGATGGTCGATGATGTCAACGCCAAGGAATACGGGCACATCCTCACCATCGAGGACCCGATCGAGTTCGTCCACGTCGGCAAACGCTGCCTGATCAACCAGCGCGAGGTGCACCGCGACACCCTCGGCTTCAGCGAGGCGCTGCGCTCGGCCCTGCGGCAAGACCCGGACATCATCCTGGTCGGCGAGTTGCGCGATCTCGAGACCATTCGGCTCGCGCTGACCGCCGCCGAAACCGGCCATCTGGTGTTCGCCACCCTGCATACCAGCTCGGCGGCCAAGACCATCAACCGCATCGTCGATGTCTTTCCGGCCGCCGAGAAGCCCATGGTGCGCTCGATGCTCTCGGAATCCCTGCGCGCGGTGATCGCGCAGACGCTGCTCAAGAAGACCGGCGGCGGTCGCATCGCCGCCCACGAGATCATGCTCGCCACCCCGGCGATCCGCAATCTGATCCGCGAGGACAAGATCGCGCAGATGTACTCCTCGATCCAGACCGGTCAGGCGAACGGCATGCAGACCCTGGATCAGAACCTGACCGAGCTGCTCAAGCGCGGGCTGATCGCGAAGTCGGATGCGCGGAGCAAGGCGCAGAATAAGGAGACGTTTCAGTAGGTGCGAACGGCGGCGGCGAAGGAGAATTGGTAGCGGTCGCTGTCCATGAGTGCTGTATTCGGCTTCAGGCGCAGTTGCGCTCGTAGACAAGGCGGC
This sequence comes from Halochromatium salexigens, assembly GCF_016653295.1. GTDB lineage: Bacteria > Pseudomonadota > Gammaproteobacteria > Chromatiales > Chromatiaceae > Lamprobacter > Lamprobacter salexigens. The sequence continues at coordinate 102,820 of NZ_NHSF01000056.1, forward strand.
CATTGCTCAGCGTGTAACGCACGCGGCCGTGCATCTCGCGGCCGAAGAACGGCGTGTTCTGACCTTGGCTGAGCCAGTGCTCGGGGGTGGGTCGCCAGCGCTCGTTGGGAGCGAAGAGGCAGAGGTCGGCGCGGGCGCGGGTGCCGACGTCGATGCGTCCTAGCGTCGTGCGGCTCAGAATCGCTGCGGGGTTGCAGGTGACTCGTGCTAGAGCGCTGCTGAGGTCCATCACGCCATCGGCGACCAGCTCGAGCACCAGCGAGAGCAGGGTCTCGAGCGCTGAAATACCGGGGCGAGTCTGCGGGAAGGGGGCGAGCTTGGCGTCGGGCTCGTGCGGCCGATGGTCGGAGCAGATCGCCGAGATCGCACCGCTGGCAACTGCGGTACGCAGGGCGTCGCGATCCCGTTGGGTGCGCAGCGGCGGGATCACATGGGCGTTGGCGTTGAAGCCGTAGAGGTCGTCTTCGGTCAGGAACAGTTGATGGGCGCTGACATCGGCGCTGGCGGCAATGCCCCGGTTGCGCGCCTCGGCCAGCATCTCGGTCGCGCGCGCGGTGGAGAGGCCACGAAAATGCACCCGCGCGCCGGTCTGTTCGGCCAGCGCTAGATCGCGCGCAACGGCCACGGTCTCGGCGGCTTCGGGGATACCGGGCAGCCCAAGCTGGGTGCTGACGCGGCCTTCGTGCACCAGACCGCCCTCGCTGAGGTCGTCATCGGCGGGGTGGAGAAAGCTGGTGAGGCCAAAGGTTGCCGCGTATTCGAGGGCGCGGCGCTGGACGCGGGTATTGCGGATGGGGCGGTTGGCGTTGCCCAACGCCGGACAGCCGGCCTCTTTTAGTGCGGCCATCTCGCTGATCTGTTGCCCCGCGAGTTCCTTGGTCAGGGCGCCGACCGGTAAGACGCGCGCTTGGCCGCGGGTCTTGGCGCGGCGTCGGATCAGCTGGGCAACGGCTGGCGTATCGATCACCGGCGTGGTATCCGGTGGGCAGCAGAGGGTGGTGATGCCGCCGGCTACCGCCGCCCGTGTCTCGCTCTCGATGGTGCCCTTGTGCTCGAGGCCGGGCTCGCGGAGTCGCGCGCAGAGATCGACGAGTCCCGGACAGACGACCAGGCCGGTGGCATTGATCAGGCGCTGCGGTTCGAACCCCAAGGGCGCGGGGCCGAGGGCGACGATACGCCCGCCGATGAGATGCAGATCGGTGATCTGGTCAAGGCCCGTAACGGGGTCTAGCACGCGCCCGTTTGCGATGGTCAGTTGATGCTCAGCCATGCGTGAGGGCTCCATCCTGCTCGCTTTCGGTCGCTGTCTCGACCGCTTCGGTGCCGCGGGCGGCGTTGGCGAGCGCGAGGTTTTGGGTGCCGATGCACATCGACATCACCGCCATGCGCACCGCTAGCCCGTTGCTGACCTGCTCGAGGATCACCGAGCGCGGTCCATCGGCGATGCCGGAATCCATCTCAACACCGCGGTTGATCGGCCCCGGGTGCATGACGATCGCATCCGGCTTGGCCTGCTCGATGCGCTGTTCGGTAAGCCCGAACAGGTGGAAGTATTCATGCTCGCTGGGCAGGAAGGCACCGTTCATACGCTCGTGCTGGAGCCGGAGCAGGATGATCACGTCGGCGTCGCGGACCCCGCTGGCGAGATCGGCGAAGACACGCACCCCCAGCGCGGCCTCGGCCTCGGCCGGGATCAGGGTGCGCGGCGCGACCACGCGCACCTCGGCTGCACCCAAGGTGCGCAGTGCGCCGATCTGCGAGCGCGCGACCCTTGAGTGCAGCACATCGCCGACGATCACGGCGGTCAACGGCTCGAAGGCGCCCTTGTGGCGGCGGATGGTGAACATATCGAGCATGCCCTGGGTCGGATGTGCATAGCTGCCGTCGCCGGCGTTGATGACGCTGACGAAGGGGGCGGCATGCTCGGCGATGAACTGCGCGGCGCCGCTGTCGGCGTGGCGCACGACGAACATATCGACGTTCATCGCCTCGAGGTTGCGCAGGGTATCGAGCAGCGTCTCGCCCTTGGCGGTGGCCGAGGTGCTGATGTTGACATTGAGCACATCGGCTGAGAGCCGCTTGGCCGCGAGTTCGAAGGTGGTGCGGGTGCGGGTGCTGTTCTCGAAGAAGACGTTGGCGATGATCTTGCCCCGGCACAGCGGAACCTTTTTCACCGCTTGCCGGGCAACGCCGAGAAAGCCCTCGGCGCGATCGAGGATCTCGGTGAGCACGGCGCGGTCGAGCCCATCGGTGGTCAAAAAGTGCTTGAGTCGGCCCTCGTCATCGAGCTGAAGCAGACGGGGGTCCATCACTGGGCTCCGTTCGGATCACCGCTCGCCGGCTGCTGCGCCCTGGGCTCGACCCGGCCGCGCCTCAGGGTCAGCGGATCGGGGCCGGTCAGCTTGATCTGCTCACCGGGCTCGAGTTCGGCGTCGAGGCCGACGACATCCGGCTCGATGGGCAATTCGCGCCCGTCGCGACCGGCCAGTATGGCCAGCACCACCGAGGCCGGGCGCCCGTAGTCGAACAAGACATTGAGCGCGGCACGGATGGTACGCCCGGTCTGGAGCACATCGTCGACCAACACGATATGGCGATCGTCGACCGGAACGGGGAGATCCGACGGGCGCACCTGCGGATGGGTGCCGATGCGGGTGAAGTCATCGCGATAGAACGAGATGTCGAGCTGGCCCATGGGCTCTTGTAGCCCAAGGCGTCGGTGCAGGCGCTCGGCGACCCAGACGCCGCCGCTGTGGATGCCGACCATCAACGGCCGGTCGATGGCGCGCGCGGCCAAGAGCGCGCCGAGCTGATCGGCCATCTGGCCAATGGCGGCTTCGACCTCGTCGGCGGACTGCCAGGTGTGCATCGTCGTCATGGTCAGGGGGCTCCTCGAGATGGGCTGGATGCTGATGGAGCGCGACACCGAGCGTCGGTGAGCCAGGTCTCGAGGATCAACTTCGCCGCATGGGCATCGATCCGATCGTCCCGTGCAGACCGATCAAGCTCGAGGTCGTGTCGCGCCGCGTGGCTGGTCAAGCGCTCATCGACCAGATGGACGCTGAGGCCGAAGCGGCCCTGGAGTTGGCGCGCGAAGCGGTGGACGCGTTCGCTCCACGCCTCCTCGCTGTCGTCCATATTGAAGGGCAGTCCGACCACGGCGGCTTGCGGTTGCCACTCGCGGATGATCGCCTCGAGCCGCTTCCAATCGGGACGCTGTCCCTGGGCGCGCACGGTTTCCAGCGCCGTGGCCGTGCCGGTCACTGTTTGGCCGATCGCCACGCCGATCTTGCGCGGGCCGAAGTCGAAGCCGAGTAGGGTCGCCAAGGGCTTGTCGAGGCTGCCGTCTCGGGCGCCGGATCGCTCAGGCGTGCCCAGCGTCGCCGCTGAGTAGATTGAGATCGACGCCGAGCAGTTGCGCGGCCGATTGCCAGCGCTGGGCCGAGGGCGTGCTGAAGAGGACCCGACCATTGGCCGGGCCACTGAGCCAGGCGTTGTTGATCATCTCTTGTTCGAGCTGGCCACTGGACCAGCCGGCATAGCCGAGCGCCACCAGCCGATTCGCCGGGCCCTGGCCCTTGGCGATGGCTTCGAGCACGTCGCGCGAGGTGGTCACCTGGATATCCTCGGCCACCCGAAGCGTGGAGTCGAAGTTGAAGCGACCGTCGTGGATCACGAAGCCGCGGTCGGTCTGTACCGGACCGCCGAGATAGACCGGGGCGTTGCTGACGTTGCTGGCCTCGGGGTCGATATCGAGTTGAGCCAAGACTTCGCCGAGCTGGATCTCCATGGGGCGATTGATGACGATGCCCATCGCGCCCTCCTCGGAATGCTCGCAGACATAGGTCACCGTGCGCGAGAAGTTGGGGTCTTGCAGACCCGGCATCGCGATCAGGAAATGGTTGGTCAACGACGTTGATATAGTCATGGCGATAGTATCCAGCCGGCTCGCGCGTCTGGCAAGCCGTTAGCGGCCGTGGATGCGTCCTGTTGCCTGTTTATGGTGCCGATTCAGCGCCCCCACCCGAGCCGGTGATTGCGTTGGAATTGCCAGGGAACAGTGATGTCGAGCACGTCGGTGTCGCGTTTGATGCCGGGTGGAAAGGGCGCGAACGGCGCGGCGAGTTCGACGATGCGCACCGCCGCTTGATCCAGAACATCGTGCCCCGAGGAGCGAACCACGCGAATACCCTCGAGGGTACCATCGGAGCGGACCGCGACGTGCAGGGTGAGGTTGCCATAGAGGCCGAGTTCCCGAGCCTCGCGTGGATAATTGAGGTTGCCGATGCGCTCGGCCTTGCGTTGCCAGGCTTCCAGGTAGTTGGCGTAGAGGTAGTCGCGTGTCGCGGTGCTGATGGCCTTGCGCCGCAAATGGCTATCGTGAGTCGTGCGCTGTCCCTCGGTCCTGGTGGCGAGGCTGGCCATCTCGGCGGTGCGACTCGCGAAGATATCGGCCGCCGAGATCGACCGCTGTTCGGGACCATCATCGATCGCTTCGGCCTCGAGCAGGGATGCCGCGTCGCTGGGGTGTATGCTCTCCACATCGACGTCCGCGGCTATTGCGCGTAACGCTGGCGCCGCTGCTGGAATCACTGGCGGCGGCGGTGCGGTGGTGTTCGCCGCCTCCGTCGTCTGCGTCATCTCGATCGATGTTTGCGGTGGTGGGATTTGCGAGAGTCGCTCGAATGCAGCAACAGCCGGTGTCGGGGACTCGAGTCCGGGCTGGGTGATGACTCGCAACGTCAGGGCTCGCGTCGGGCGTGGCCTGCGCTGAGGCTCGGCAAATTCGAGACCGGCGATCAAGAGCGCATGGGCGATGAGTGCAATCGCCACTGCGATCGGCATCACCCAATCAGCGGTTCCATGTCGGTCATGCCCATCATGCCCGCCGGGAGGCGAGCTGAACGGTCCGTTGGAGTGCCCAGCCACGGCTGTCATCGCTTGTTTCCGCAGAGTGGGATTCGGAAGCAGGGTGGAATGAGATCAGGCGGGCGTGATCAAAAGCTGGACTCCAGCGGCGAGCGGATGACCTGCTCGGCGTCGGTATCGAGCAATTCGAGCAGTTCGGCCATCGCTGGGGTCATGTGGAGCCTGCCACCCTCGTCGATCAGCAGGACGTAGCGAATACCCATTCGACCCGCGATGCGCGGCCAGTCATCAGGCCCGGCGATCATCAGCGCATGCGCCGCCGCCGCCGCCGTCAGTCCATCGCCTTCATGAAGTACGGTCGCGGAGAGGACACCGCAGGCGGGACGACCCGTGCGAGGATCGAGCACCGCATGATAGACCTCGCCGCGATAGCGGAAGTTGCGCTGCTGCGCACTCGCGGTGAAGAGGCTGGCATCGCCACTGACGTCGAGGATACCGATCACGCCGCTTCCGCTCGCGCGCGGCACCGGGATGCGCCAAGCCCGCCCGGAGCGGCTGCCGATGGCGCGCACATCGCCACCGACGTTGATCATGGCGCTGTGCACCGCTTGGGCGCGCAGCGCATTCACGGCGAGGTCCATCGCATGGGCGGTCGCGACCATGTCGAAGTCGAGCTGCACGGCCGGATTGTTGCTGCGCAGCTCGAGGCCGTCGAGTTCCAAATCCGCCATCGTCGGTTGCACGTCAAGCAGGGCGTCGATGGCGGCCTGGTCCGGTGGCGGATTCGAGGCCGGGTTGGCCCGATCGAGCCCCCAGAGTTGGAAGAACCGCCCCATGGCCGGATTGAAGAGTCCATCGCTCGCGCTGAACAGGGTCTGGCTGCGGGCCAGGAGCCGGATCAGTGACGGCGGTGCCGCAAAGGGTTCGCCACTCGGCAGCTGCGCGTTGAGGTGCCGCATGTACTCGGCACCATGCCCATGCAGCGTCTGGTCGAAAAAGGCGAAGTCGCGCTTGACCTTGGCCGCAGCGTTTGCAGCGCGTTCGCGCTGGGTGCCGACGATACTGAGATCGACCCGGGTGCCGAAAGCCGGAAACTGGGTGGTGTAGACCGGCACGTCGCCACTGCCGCAGCCGGCGATGAGCGCGACCAGGAACAGGATGGTGGCGCGCGCATCAGCGCGCATCGAGGCGAGCCTCGATCGCGGCCATGAAATCCTCGGCGATGGCGGTGTCGCGCGCGCGATCGATCTCGCGGATACAGGTCGGGCTGGTGATGTTGATCTCGGTGAGCCAGTCGCCGATGACATCGAGCCCGGCGAAGAGCACGCCACGGGCTTGCAGTTCCGGGGCGACCTGGGCGGCGATCCAGCGCTCGCGCGCGCTGATCGGGCGCACCTCGGCGCGGGCGCCGGCGGCCAGATTGCCGCGCGATTCGCCGGCGCCCGGGATGCGCGCGAGGACGAAGGGCACCGGTTCACCGTCGACGATCAGCACGCGTTTGTCGCCGTCGGCGATCTCGGGCAGGAAGCGCTGGGCCATGCAGAAGCGCTGGCCGGCGCCGCGACTCGCGCCAATCAACGCCTCGATGATCACCGAGGTATTGGGATCGCCGACGCGGACGCGAAAGATCGACTGCCCGCCCATGCCGTCGAGCGGCTTGAGCACGATCTCCTGCTGCTCGGCGAGGAAGGCGCGCAGCACCTCGGCGTGGCGGCTGATCACTAGGGGCGGGCAGCAGTGGGGAAAATGCGCCGTGAAGGCCTTTTCGTTGGCATCGCGCAGGGCCTGCGGGGCGTTCACCACCAGGCAACCGGCGGCCCGCGCCAGCTCCAGCAGGTAGGTGGCGTAGATATATTCCATGTCGAACGGCGGGTCCTTGCGCATCAGCACCGCGTCGAGCTGGGCCAGCGGCTGCGCGCCGATGGGCTCGAGGCGATACCAGCCCGCCGGGTCATCGGTGACCTCGAGGTGTTGCATCCGCGCCTGGACCTTGCCGTTGGCGAGGAACAGATCGGCCAGTTCCAAATAGTGGAGCGACCAGCCCCGCTGCTGGGCCGCAAGCAGCATCGCGAAGGTGCTATCTTTATGGATCTTGATGGACCCGATGGGGTCCATGACGACGCCGAGCCTGTAGTTCATGCGCGCAGTGTACCCCAGAGCCCAAGCGGCTGTTAACGTGGAAAAGAAACCCCGGCGCGCGGGGGAGCCGGGATGATTACGGCAGTGTCACCTGCACGAACTCAGAGGGCCTGAGGATCTCATCGGGCTGGCTCTCGAAGATTACATCCAGCTCATAGACCGCTCCTTCGGGGTCGATGCGCACCGCCTCGACGCCGAGGCTATAGATGAGTCCATCGCGTACTCGGCCCCGGACATTGATCTTGGCTGGCTGCCCGGGACGGTAGCGGCGCAGGATGTCGGAGGTGACCAGCACGCGCGCGAGCATCTGGCTGGTGGGCGCCACCGCGATCAACGGCTGCTGCTGCAGCGTCTTGTAGATCACCGCACCGCGATAGGCATGCTTGGCGACGATGATACCGTCGAAAGGAGCGCGCAGTTCGGTGCGCTCCAAGAGCACATCGGCGGCGGCCTGCTTGGCCTTTGCCGACTCCAGCTCGGCGGCAGCGGCGGCCTCGAGCAGCTCGGCGTCCTTGAGTTCCTCGCTCGCGATCAGGCCGCGATCGAACAGCTCTTGCGTGCGTGCCAGCTCGCGCTCGGCGTCCTCGAGGGCGATGACAGCGCGGGCGACGCCGGCCTTGGCCTCGAGACTGCCCGCTTGGGCTTCGCGTTGGTCCATGCGCACGAGCAGCTCGCCTTGATCGACATGCTGGCCGGGCGTGACCAAGACGTCATCGACGACGCCATTCTCCACCGCGCGCAGCTCGACCTTGCGCACCCATTCGAGGCGACCGCTGAGTTGGAGTGCCGCTGCCGCATGGCTGGTGAGCACACACAGCAGGAGAGCGCCAATCATTCGTTTTTTCACGGTATCAGCCCCTGCAGTGCCTGCAATTCGGCGCGGGTCAAGGCGCGGCAGAAGGCGACCTCTCGTTCATCGCGTCGGGCCTTGGTCTGCTGGCTCATCGAGAAGCCGAGATCGGCCTGGGCCTCGAGTTCGTACAGGGTGCGGCTCTCATCGAGCTTGAGATCACGCCAGTCGGACTCGCTGCGGGTCTGTTCGGCGATGATGTCGAGCAATTCGAGCCGCGTGAGCAACTCCAAGGCGCGCTCGCGCACGGCCATGCGCACGAGGGCCTGCTCGGCCCCGCCGCGCCCTTGCATCAGCGCCCGCAGACCGGGGTTGTTCTCGAGCGCCGTGGCGACGATCGCGTCGAGTTCTGGCGGCTCGGCCTGAGCCGGCTCCAGCGTCGGAGTGATGAGCTGCCGAGGCAGTGAAGTCGGATGCCCCAAGGCCGTCGCCAGCAAGGCGCGGGTGACGCGCTGCGCTGCTTCGCTGGCGGCGCGCTGGCGGCGGATCCGTTGATAATCGGCTTGCAGCTCGGCGGTGCGCAGGGGCGAGAATTGCCCGAGTTCCTGGCGCGCCTCGGCGCGGTCGAACTGGATGAAGGCCACGGCCATGGCCTCGTTGTCGCGCGCGAAGCTGAGGTCGGCCAGCAGCACATCGAAGAAGCGCTGCATGATCTCGAGCCGCTGGGCCGCGACGCGCCCGAGCAAGCCCGACCAAGAGACATCGCGTTCGGCGTCGTTGCCACGCGCGCCGCTGAAAGCGAGTGAATGGCAGCCGAGGTAGAGCGGCTGCGCGCGTGGCAGGTCGAATCGCATGGCGGGCGATGAGCGCGTTCCGGTCGCGTCGGCGGCGCCATTGTGATCAGTGCTGTTGCCATCAGCCACCGCGTTGCGAGCGGCTGCCGTCACGCGCGGATGCGTCTCGGCAAAGCCGAGCGCCTGCTCCAGGCTGAGCGGATCGGGCACCTCGGCTGGCGCCTCGTCGGCGTTGGTCGTCGCTGGAATCCACAGCAGCATCAGCCAAAGGACGGTTGCCAAGGCGAGGGTGACGGGGCCGGGAAGGCCATCACCGAGGTCGCCCGGCCGCCGAGGGGAATGATGAGCGTTCGACGATCGCCTCATGGCCGTGATCTCCTCATGCTGAATGTTGCTGCGGATTGAGGCGCACCATCACCCTCGCGCTCGACATCTCAGGTGGTGAACGCATGCACGTGCTCACTGTTCAGTGTGCCTCCTCCCAATTGTCACCGACACCAGCCTCGACCAGCAGCGGCACCGCCAGCTCGGCGGCGTCTTGCATCAGGGCGCAGATCTGCTCCGAGGACGCTTGCGTGGCTCCCTCGGCGACCTCGAACACCAGCTCGTCGTGCACCTGCATGATCATCCGCACCGGTGGCTGCTCGCGGCGAATCCAGGCGTCGACCTGAATCATCGCGCGTTTGATGATATCGGCTGCGGTGCCCTGCATCGGTGCGTTGATCGCGGTGCGCTCGGCGGCGCTACGCAGTTGATGGTTGCTGTGACCGATGTTGGTGAGGTAGAGCCGGCGGCCGAACAGGGTCTCGACGTAGCGATCCTGGCGCGCCTGCTCGCGGGTCTTGTCCATGAAGGCGCGCACGCCGGGATAGCGGGCAAAGTAGGCATCGACATAGTCCTGCGCCTCCTGGCGCTCGATGCCGAGCTGGCGCGCGAGCCCGAACGCGGACATGCCATAGATGAGGCCAAAGTTGATCGCCTTCGCCGAGCGGCGCTGCTCGCCGGTGACCTCCTCGGGCTGCAGGCTGAGGATCTCGGCGGCGGTGGCGCGGTGGATGTCCTGACCGGCGGCGAAGGCCGCAAGCAGGCGCTCGTCGCCAGAGAGATGCGCCATGATGCGCAGCTCGATCTGCGAGTAATCGGCAGCGAGCATGCGAAAGCCCGGCTCCGGCACGAAGGCGCGGCGGATGCGCCGCCCGGCCTCGCTGCGGATCGGGATGTTCTGCAGGTTGGGATCGCTGGAGGAGAGCCGGCCGGTTGCCGCGACGGCTTGGTGATAACTGGTGTGTACGCGGCCGGTCTCGGGATGGACCATCAGTGGCAGCTTGTCGGTATAGGTCGAGCGCAGCTTGGTGACGCCGCGGTGCTCGAGGATCAGGCGCGGCAACTCGTAGCCGTCTTCGGCGAGCTTTTCGAGCACGGCCTCGGAGGTGGACGGGGCGCCCTTAGGCGTCTTCGCCACCACCGGTAGCTTCAATTGCTCGAAGAAGATGGCGCCGATCTGTTTCGGCGAACCCATGTTGAACCGGCTGCCAGCTTCGGCATAGGCGCGCTCTTCGAGTTCGGCGGCGCGCTCGGCGAGGTCGCGGCTCTGGGCCTTGAGTTCATCGACATCGACGCGCACCCCGGTGCGCTCGATGCGCGAGAGCACCGGCACCAGCGGCATCTCGATCTCGCGGTAGACCCGCGTCAGGCCCGGCAGGGCCTCGATACGCGGCCAGAGGGTCCGGTGCAGCCGCAAGGTGATATCGGCATCCTCGGCCGCGTAGGGGGCTGCGGTCTCGAGCGGGATCTGGTCGAAGGTCAGCTGTTTGGCGCCCTTGCCGGCGATGGTCTCGAACGTGATGGTCTCTTCGTCGAGGTACTTCTTCGCCAATGAGTCCATATCGTGCCGGGTCGCGGTGCTGTCGAGCACGTAGCTCTGCAGCATGCTGTCGTGGGCGAGGCCCCGCAGCTCGATTCCGGCGCGGGCGCAGACGCTCATGTCGAACTTCAGGTTCTGGCCGAGCTTGGGGCGCTCGGCGTCTTCGAGCAGCGGCTTCAGGGCGCTGAGCACCTGCTCGCGATCGAGCTGATCGGGCGCGCCTGGGTAATCGTGCGCGAGCGGGATATAGGCGGCCTGGTGCGCACTCACCGCGACCGAGACACCGACGATCTCGGCGCGCATGTAGTCGAGGGCGTTGGTTTCGGTGTCGAAGGCGATCAGCTCGGCCTGGCGCAGTAGCTCGAGCCAGTCGTCGAATTCGGCCTGGGCAAGGATGGTTTGATAGTCCGCTTCGGGCTGCTGTGGCGCGGCGGCTGTGGGCCATTGTGGCTGGCCGAGCCCGTGCTCGCCGGTCGTTGATGAGCCGCCCCCGTTTTCGTCCGCGGCGCCAGCGCTGCCCAGAGGTCCACCGACAGCCAAGTCTCCAAACAAGCCTCCTTCTAAACCACCAGCTGCACTGCCAGCTGCGCCAGCATGTTCAGTGCCGGCGGCCCCGCCCGTCCTGGTGCCGGCGTCGCCATTCAGGGTCGCCAGCAGCCGTTTCGATTCGATGCGCTCGTACCAGCTGCGTAGGGTCTCGCGGTCCGGCTCGCTGGGGCGTAGGTCGGTCGGTGCCAGTTCCAGTTCGACATCGCGCTTGATGGTGGTGAGCTGGCGCGCGAGCGGAAGCTGGTCGAGCGCCGCGCGCAGATGCTCACCGACCTTGCCCTTGATCGCCTCGGCGTGGCTGATCACGCCATCGAGATCACCGTATTGCTCGATCCACTTGACGGCGGTCTTCGGGCCGCATTTGGGCACGCCGGGGATATTGTCGCTGCTATCGCCCATCAGGCTCAGATAATCGATGATCCGCGCCGGCGGCACGCCGAACTTGGCCTTCACGCCCTCGGGGTCGAGGACGGTGCCGCTCATGGTGTTGATCAGGGTGATGCGCGCGTCGACGAGCTGGGCCATGTCCTTGTCGCCGGTCGAGATCAGGGTGCTGAGGCCTTGATCGGCGGCGCGGGTGGCGAGGGTGCCGATCACATCGTCGGCCTCGACCTCGGGGATCTCGAGCAGCGGCAGGCCCATGGCGCGGATGATCGCCTTGAGTGGCTCGAGCTGCTCGCGCAGCTCATCCGGCATCGGCGGGCGCTGGGCCTTGTAGTCGGGATAGAGCGCGTCGCGGAAGGTCGGCCCGGGGGCATCGAAGACGACCCCGATGTACTCCGGCGCGGTCTCGTCGATGAGCTTGCGCAGCATGTTCAGCACGCCGATCAGGGCGCCGGTGGCCTCGCCTTGGGAATTGGTCAGCTTCGGCAGCGCGTGATAGGCGCGAAAGAGATAGCCAGAGGCATCGATCAGAACGACGGCGTACGGGGAATTCATCAGTCTTAAAGCGCTCTAAAGTCGCCCCATAGGGTCTGCATGGCGGCGATGGCGGCGAGGGGGGCGGTTTCGGTTCGGAGCACTCTGGGGCCCAGCCGAACCGGCGTGAAGGCGCGCGCCTGGGCCTGCTCGCGCTCCTCGGGCGTGAGACCGCCTTCCGGGCCGATGAGCAGACTGATGTGCTGCTGCGGTGGCGGCAGTTCGGTGAGGGTTTTGTCGGCGGCGTGATGCAGCAGGATGCCTCCCGTGGGGGCTTGGCCGAGCCAGGCCTCGAGTGTCACTGGCGTGGCCATGGCCGGCAGCCGTCGGCGCCCGCTCTGCTCGCAGGCGGCGATCACCACCCCCTGCCAGTGCTGGGCGCGTTTGGCCAGGCGTTCGCCGCTCAGCCGCACCAGGGTGCGCGTCGAGAACAGGGGCTGGATGCCGCTGACGCCGAGTTCGACCGCCTTCTGGATGGCGAGATCCATGCGTTCGCCGCGTGAGATGCCAAGCGCGAGGGTGATCGCCAAGGCGGGCGCGGGCTCGGGCTCGCTGACATCGAGGAGACGCACCGCGACCTGGCCGCGCGTGCGGGTCTCGATCTCGGCGCGGTAATCCCGCCCGTCGCCATTGAAGAGCGTGAGCGACTCGCCGGCGCCGAGTCGCAGGACTTGGGCGGCATGTTTCGCCGGACGCGGCTCGAGTTCGATGCACTCGCCGATGCGCAGTGGCTGTTCGGTGTAGAGGCGATTCTCACGCATGCTCGGTTGAATGCGGGTTGGGGCTGTGCAGGCATCGCGTGCGGGCGATTCAATGCGTGCCAGCATACTGCAATCAGCACGCGATCGCTGGTTGACCGGGCCGCGAAATCGCGCGATGGCGCTGAGAGGAGCGTCCACGAAAAGGCGCCCGGGACCGAGGTCCGCGAGCGCCCCAAGAGAGTCCGTCAACTGCTTCCCGACTTGGTCGCCATCGTCTGGCGACCATCGGCAAGCAGAACAATCGCCAGCAGGGCGTCAGCAGGAGTGGCAGTAATGGTTTGGCAGGCCAGCAATGCGGCAAGCCTGTTTGCAGCCACCGTTGGGGAACAGCCCTTCGAGCTTCTTGCGCGTGCAGGGCGTGTGCTGGGAGACCTTCTCGCCGATCGCGCGGATGATCACCTTCGGCGAGGGCGGGATCTCGTGGAAGGCATAGTATTCGCGCAGGAATTCGATGACGGTCCAATGGCACTCAGTCAGGCTGAGGCCTTCTTCTTGCGCCATCGCATAGGCGAGGTCGTTATCCCAATCGTCGAAGTGGGCTAGGAACCCTTGTTTGTTGAGTAGGACGTCGCGTCCGGCCATCTCGCCAACAGTATTCATCGCAGTCATCGGTTACTCCTCCACCTGGATGGGTGGATATCCCGGTTTTTCGGTTCGGGATGCCGTTGGTAGTCCATCGGCTTATTGGTGTATTAGGGAGTTGTGGAACAGCATTCTTGGCTGCTGTCAAGGAAATATAGACCTTTCTGGCGCGTTTTGCAGGTGAAAAACCGATATCTCGATCAATGACTGAACAAATAGGGCTGGCCTACCAGCTGATGGCCTCTTTGGCGATCTCTTCCAGCATCGTCGCGACCTCTTGCATGGCCGGGCTGGCGTCGGTCTCCGCGCTTGGGATCTGGCGATGGGCGACATAGGTCGTCTCGGGTTCGCCGGGCAGCGTGTAGACCGCGATGATGAACGGGCAGTTGACGATTCGGCGCGGGTCCTCGCTGATCATCTTGCGTGAGAGCACGGCGCTGCAGAATTCGATCGAGTCGGCCTGGTCGAAAAGGGTGTCGCCGAGATCGAGGTCAGCGCCGGTGCGCTCGAGCATCTCGTTCATGTGCATCACGTTGTTGATGAACATGCCGCGCTGCTGAATGGCCAGCTCGAGACCATCCATCACATCGGCGAAACCGCTCTCGCTGGTATAGACCGCATAGTCATCGGCCAGCGCCTGGCTGGCGGCGCAGAACAACAGCAGGCTCAGCAGAAATCGTTGCAATCGGGTCATGGGGCGGCGTGCTCCTCGAGTCAGCCCCGCAGCGGGCTGGCCGCCGCGGGTGGAGTGGGTGGGGCGGGTGTCAGTATTGCTCCATGGGGCGGAAGGCAGGCGCCGAGGGCCAGCCCTCGTGATCGCCATCACTGCGGTCCTGCGGGGGCTGCTGCCGGCTCGTGGCCGTGTTACGCGATTCGAGTTGCTCGATGCGCCGCTTCAGAGCCTCGATCTCTTGGTCCTTGGCGTTCTCGCCAGCACGCGAGCCAGAACGGGAACCAGAGCCGGAGCCTTGTGCCGGCTGTGCTGGCGCTATCTGGGCCGAGGGGGCGCCATAAGCAGGCGCGCCATAGGTTGGAGCTTGAGCGCCGTAACCGGGAGCACCATAACCGGGCCCTCCATAGCCTGGAGCGCCATAAGGTCCGTAGCCATGGCCACCATAGGGGCCATAGCCAGGGGCGCCATAGGGACCGTCACCATAAGGCCCCCAGGGGCCGTCGTCGTAATAGTAGTCGTTATCATTGCCGCCAAACCAGCGGCCAGGGTTGAACATGTCGCTAAAGCCGGCAGTCTGTGCGGCCGGTGCGGCGATGACAAGGATGGCCGTTAAAACCAGGGACTTTCTAACGGGATGCGGCACGATTGACAAAGCGGGATCCTCCATCCGGGTCACTGAGCTGATCATCGTTCTATTGAAGGGGATGGCCCGCGTGCGGGCCATGCGCATGGGAATGAGTGTGGTGTTCGTGACGGGCGCCGTCGGGCTGGACGCTTGGGCGTGCGGTCTTGCCTTCGGCGCGGCGCGCGCTTTGGGCCGCGACCTCTTGGCGCAGCCAATCAAGCCAGGGCGCGAGCCGCTCCTGGCCGCTGCGGGTTGCGACCCGCTCGAACGGCACCTGACTGGCGAGGTGGCGCAGATAGCCTTCGGCGCGTTCCGGGTCGAACTCATCGAGCACCGGCAGCAGATCGGCCTTGCTCAGCAACACGAGGTCGGCGGCGCGAAACATCACCGGATACTTGGCCGGCTTGTCATCGCCCTCCGGCACCGACAAGAGGGTGACATTGCGATGCTGGCCGAGATCGAAGCTGGCCGGGCAGACCAGATTGCCGACATTCTCGATGAACAGCAGATCGATCTCGCTGAGATCGAGCTGGTGCAAGGCCTCGTGAACCATGTGCGCGTCCAGATGGCAGGCGCTGCCGGTGGCGATCTGGATCGCCGGCACGCCCTTGGCGCGGATGCGTTCGGCGTCGTTCTCGGTCTCCAGGTCGCCTTCGATCACCGCGATGCGCAGCTCGCCCCGCAATGCCTCGATGGTGGCCTCGAGCAGGCTGGTCTTGCCGGCGCCGGGCGAGGACATCAGGTTCAGCGCCAGCACGCCCTGGCGGTCGACGTGCTCGCGATTGTGCAGGGCTTGGTGGTCGTTCTCATCGAGCAGGCTGCTGAGCACGGCGACCGCGGCGCGGCCATCGGCGGTCTTGGCATGCTTGCCGTCGGCGCGCACGAGATGTTCATTGCCGGGGGTGATGTTACAGCCACAGGTATCGCACATGATGGTCTCCGCTTTGGGGGCGCCGCTTGGGTGGGGTGCGTCGGCCTTCGCTCAACGCGTCGATGCCGACTATAGCAGCGCCGCGTCATACGCATGCAAGGCGCTGGGAATCTGGTGAGTCGCGCGGGCGCTTTCAAGCGCTTGTGCCATCCTCGTCGGCGTCGGCATCGAGCTGATCGGGGATGCTCATCTCAAGGCTGGCCAGCAGCATCTCGTCGCCGCTGGTGAGCCGCGTGTGATAACTTCCACAGCCGGCGCACAAGAGCCGGTTCGCGCTCGCCTCGCTTTCCTGTCCGCAGTCGACGCAATGCACGCGCACCGGCGCCGCCTCGATCTCCAGCTCGGCATGCTCGGCCAGGGTGCCGGCCGCCGCCAGGGGGTAGGCATTGGCGAGCAAGGGTGCCTCGACGCCGGAGAGTGGCCCGATGCGCAGCCGAATGCGCTCGACCCGCTCGGCGCCGTGCTCCTGGGCGATGCGCTCGACCTGATCGAGCAAGGACAGGCAGACCGAGAGTTCATGCATGGTTATAAGCCTTCGGTGGCTGTTGGTAGACGCGTATTGGCGGCTTGGCGTTGCCCGACGTGAGAGCATTGGAGGGGCACGGCAAATCCGTTCTAACCAGCGGTCGCCAATCGGGCGTCGTGGGGTGGGGAATTTGCCGTCATGCCCAGATAATCGAAGACGCGGCGGACCTTGCGCGCGAGCTTATCGATGGTCGCAGCCACGGAATCCTTGGATTTCGCCTTGATCAGCCCGATGGCGAAGCGTCGCAGGCGGGTGATATTGGCGGGACCATGGCCGGTGCGGATGGTGCAACGATCCTCATCCCAATTCCAGTCAAGGATCCAGTGATGGGCCTCGACCCCCCAGTGTCCACGGTTAAAGCCGAGCAGGCGCGCGGGAGCGGCACTGTCGGGGGTGTGATCGGTGACACCATAGACGGTCTCGATGGAGACCTTGCCGGTTTTCTTCTCAATGGTGTGTCGCTCAATGGCGAAGATCTGGCC
>NZ_NHSF01000057.1 GCF_016653295.1 Halochromatium salexigens
TGCTCGGCTGTCAGCGTGCTGGCCGGCTGAGCATGAGAATCCGGGGGCATAGGCAGGAGGTTAGTGTCTGAGACATGCCACCAAGTATGTCATAGATCGGTATATCTAAAAGCGGAAATCGCCTTAGAGGAGATCCTCAGTATGCTCGGTGAAATGACCCCACTCGAACAGACCCGCGCTTATCAGGAGATCGTGGCGAAGAACCAGCCGATTTGGCTGGAGGAAGGCCGTGAGGAAGGTCGCGAAGAAGGCCGCGAGGAAGGCCGCCGGCGCGAAGCCGAACGGGTAGCGCTCCGCCTCCTGCGCCGCCGCCTCGGCAGCCTGACCAAGGCGCAACAGGCCCACATACAAGCCCTCCCGGTCGATCCGCTCGAAGATCTCATCGAAGCGCTGCTCGACTTCAGCACTGACGCCGACCTCGAGACCTGGCTCGCCGCGCATCCCAAACCCACACCGCAACCGAACGCCTGAGTCAACCGTGCAGCCCCACTGGACCCTTAACCTCAAGAACGGCCTCAAGGTCAACGTCCCGGCGGACCTCGACAACCCGGTGACCCTGACCCTGCTCGAGCTTGAAGACTGGCCCGAGCCCGAACACGCCTTCTGCTGCCAACTTTCCCGCGCCAGCAACTGCCGGCGGAGCTGCTTGAGGTGGTGGATCTCGACAGCCTAGAGATCAGCAAGGATCGCGACGTCTCCAAGGACTTGCGCGCGCCCGATCAAGCCGATCCAACCGTGCCCGAGCGGGCTGAGCCGACCGCTGCGGTTGAACCAGCAGACACGGCAGCGACGCTCGCCGCTGGTGCGCTATCACGGCCAGAGCCTCTGGCGCATGCCGAGCGATTTCCATGCCCTGATCCGGCCGCGACCAGAGGCGCTTAAACCCGATGTGCCGCAGTTCCGCTCTGCGCGGCACGAGCCCTCACCGCGCAGCGTGCGGAGGTCAAAGGCGATGTGCTCACCCACCTGGTGCAGCTCGCGCTGCGCTGGATCGTCAGCGACCAACCACTGGCGCATCTGGAGCGGTTGATTGTTCTGATCGCGCAGAGCAACGAGATGGTGAGGCCGATACGGCCACGAGCGGCGCTCAGCGCCTCGCGCCTCTGGCTGCGCGCGTTTGATCCGCCATCTGGCCCGCACGCCTGGTCCACCATCTGGCCCGCGACTTGACCCGCTCACCGCAACCGCTCGCGCGCCTGTATCGGCGCCCACGCATGGCGATGGGTGATTCGGCAACAAAAAACCCGCACCGAGGACTCGATGGCCTCGAGCCGATGCGGCTAGGAGAGGTGCGCTCCGAGACGGCGACCACCACGGCCAGGCACTCGGCCAGGTGCTGACCGACAACGGAGAGCGAATCACCGAATGAGCACTTTCGAGGATGACATTCGGAGCAGCAGAGCATCGACTGGCTCATCCTCGATGACCTCAGCGACGCCCTCGCCATCCTCGAGCACGGCACCAAGGTGCTGGAAACGACCCTGCTGCTGGGTCTCGGTGACCGAGGAGATCGAGCCCCTATTCACTCACGGACGCCTGGGCCTGGAACTGCTCAATCCCGGCCGCTTTCAGCCGTTGGTCTACGAGCGCGAACGCCTGTTTCGCGTCAATGACGCCGTACTCGGCGTCTGGACCGAGATCTTGCACACCGGCAGTCTATTCGGTGAAAGCATGGCTTCGGCCGAGATGTCGAAAGAGGACAGCCAACAAGTCAAGGGCCGCAAGCAGCATCCCGAGGCCAAGACCCTGCCGCCGGTCTACCCCTTGGTGCTCTATCACGGCCAGAGCCGCTGGCGGATGCCGAGCGATTTCCACGCCCTGATCCGGCCGCTACCAGAGGCGCTTAAACCCTACGTGGCGCAGTTCAGCTATGCCTTGCACGATCTCTCGCCGCGCAGCGATGCGGAGATCAAAGGCGATGTGCTGACCCGCTTGGTGCAGCTCGCCATGCGCTGGATCTTCAGTGACCAGCCGTTGGAGCATCTGGAGCGGCTGATCGCCTTGATCGACCAGATCGCTGACCGCGACACCGCGCTGCAGAGTCTGGAATCGCTGCTGCGATATGATGTCCAAGGGACACAACGGGTCGACGAAACCGACGCCCGCCGCTTGTTGGAACAGACCGCACCGGGAGACCCCATCATGCAGACGTTTATTGATCGGTCTATTGAGCAAGGCCTCGAGCAGGGCATCGAGCAAGGCGAGCGAAAAGGTGAAGCCAAGCTGCTACTGCGCCTAATGGAGCGCAAATTCGGCCCCACCGATGCCCAACTGCGCCAACAGATCCAAGAGGCCGATGCCGAGACCCCACTGGCCTGGTCCGAGCGCATCCTCACCGCTGAGATCCCGGAGGCGATGTTTCATTTGGTTAAAGCCACAACCGCTCGAAGGCGCGGCCATCTGGAAGGCGATACGCAGAGAAATCGCGGAGATCAACGGTAATGATCTTGTGAATGCCAGTGATTCCCGCCAGTGTGACCAAGGCTGCGTCGGTAAAATCAGGCGCCAGATCTTGGTACTTCTCGAGCGTTGTGCAGATCTGTGGCAGCTCAAGAGTGCTGAGTTCATGGAGTATGACGCCATAACGCTCCAGCCACGTCAGAAGTGCAATCTTGCCAGTGGTGTCAAGGAAGAAACCGGCTTCGGTGATGACAGGCCAGATTGAATGCAAGATTACAGCAATTCCCGGTGAAAGTCTATTCGGCAGGCTTTAATGTCATACTCTCAGTACGCCATTGTGACTGGCAAGGGTCCACCCTCAACACGATCAGTTGCTTTAAATAGATTCGTTATTTTAGACGCT
>NZ_NHSF01000058.1 GCF_016653295.1 Halochromatium salexigens
CTCTATAATCATCACATTCCTCAGCGCAACCTCGGCCACATCAGCCCGGTGCAGGCGCTGATCAACTGGCATAAAACCCATCCGGAGTTGTTCGTGGTTGATCCTAACAATCTCCCGGGACTTGACATCTAGGACGTCACCGACAGCCCGCAGTCACCGACTACCGCGATGACCGCCGCCGCAAAGCGGGCCTCGGCCGAGGCCGCACGCGAGGGTGCGGCCAAATAGACCTCGACGCCGATATAGAGGGGAGCGGTGCTTGCGTAGACCGCCACGGGAAGCTCCGGTCTGACCCGCGGCCAGGCGTCGGGCCAGGCGTCGGCCTGATCGCCCGGCAGGCCTCGCGCCGGGGCCTCGCGGTCGGCTGTGACCAGCCGTACCGGGCGCACGTCGCCGCCGCTCGCGGCCGCGCACTCGGCGCGTTCGCGCTCGATGCAAGACAGCAGCGCCGGCTCGGCGCAGAGCACATCGGCCGAGTACAGACGCTCGTCGAAGCCGGTATGCAGATCGATCAGCACCCGTTGCTCGGGCTGAACGTGCTCCAGGATCTGCCGATAGAGCTCGGCGTGGCGCCGGCGATACCCCTCAATCGCGTCCGGACCAGGCCGCCGCCCCGAGATCCCAACCGGGATGCGCAGCAGGTCGATGCGCTGGCGGTCGAGATGCTCGGCGACCGCATCACCAAAGCTCAGCTCCTCGCGGTGGGCACCGATCAGCAGGACGATCGGTGGCCGCGCCCGCCTGTCGGGCCGACCAAACAGGCTGGAGGGCTTGAGCAGCACCGGCATGCGTGGATTCCCATCTCGTGGTTAAGCGCGAGCGTGACTCACCGCCGGCTGAGCCAAGCGGCGAGGGTCAGCACAGCGGCGTTGCCCACAGGACATGTTGCCGATGCGGCGGTCATCGGGAGCGCTTGCGAATAGACTCAACCGGAACCCGGCTGATCCGTGGCGGCTGCACCGGCGCCGAGGTGCGGGCGTTCGCGCCAGCGACCGAGCAGCCTCCCCCGGCCCCTTTGGCGCAGCCACCACAGGTGCCGCGCTTGCGCCAGAGCTGTCGGTAGAGATACCAAAGGGCCAGGGCCAGAATCAGCGCAAGGACCCCGGCGTCGATCAGCGTAAGCGGTGGCTCGGTCCGGACGGCCGGAGCCTCATCAACCCTGGCCTGCAAACTCTGCGCTTGAGCCTGTTGGGTTGATTCACCCTGCTTGGATTCATGTTGCGTGGATTCAGGCATGGCGTCTCTCCTCCGTCACGGTATTGCTCATCCTTCCGAAAACCGCTGCCGCAGCAGCCGGCTCGCCTTGCGGTCACTGAATAGCCCCACGATCAACAGCAGAAGGAAGGCACCCCAATAGACCGCCGACATCGCCTCGATGCCGGTCGCGCCCACTGCGGTGCCGATGCTGTAGACCGCGCTCGCGACGGCCAAGCCGAGAATAGTCGGGAAGATGATCGAGAACGCCATCCACTTGTAGGAGCCAGTCTGCACCTTGACCATCATGGTGGTGGCCAGGCAGGGCGGATACAGGGCGAAGAACAGGATCATCGACACCGCCAGCAATGCGGTGGCGCCACCCTCTCGGGTCTCCTGCCCCATGCGCTCCTCGAGCGTCTGGTTCTCGTCATCACCTTGCTGGAACAGCACGCCCAGGGTCGCGACACTGCTCTCGCGCGCGGCAAAAGATGCCAGCAGCGCGACATTGATCTTCCAATCGAAGCCGGCGAACTGGGTGACAGGCTCCATGCCGCGGCCGATGGTGCCGAGGATCGAGTGCGTGATGCGCTCCTCGCGCATCTGTCGGCGCAGCTTCTGCCGATCGCGCGCCAGCATTTTGAGTGCGCGGGCCGCCTGTTTGGTGTCGCGATCGCCGCCGCGCTTCACCAACGGGTAGAAGTCGGCATTGCGTGCCTGGAAACGCTCGGCGACCTTCTCGGAGCCGGCCGCACCCTTGGCGTTGAGCTTGGCGCGCTTGTAGTCGGTGTAGTAGTTGATCAAGGGCACCAGGTGGTCTCCGGTTGCCAGCTCGCGATAGGGGTTGTCCGCCAGCGTCTGCTCGAAGCGCTCGATGGCGGCCTCGGCCTCCTGCTGGAAATGCGCCTTGCGCGCCTCTGGCAGGCCCGGCAGGTGCAGCAGCACGAACACCACCACCGCGACCGCCAGCACCACGGTGCCGACCTTCTTGATGTACTGCCAGGTGCGCTCGATCGCCCGTCGGGCGACGCCATTGAAGGTCGGCAGATGATAGTGCGGCAGCTCCATCACGAACGGCGAGGTCTCGTGGCCACTGAGCACGGTCTTGGTCAGCAGTTTGGCCACGAGCAGCGCAAAGACGATGGTCATGGTCGAGATGTAGAACATCATCAGCGACTTGTGCTCGACGAAGAAGATCCCGAGCAGCAGCGTGTAGAGCGGCACCTTGGCCAGGCAATTCATGAACGGCACGGTGAAGATGGTCGCCATGCGCGCGCGATTGTCCGGGATGCCCTTGGTCGCCATGACACCGGGCACCGCACAGCCACCGGCGAAGACGCCGCCGAGGATCAACGGCAGCGTGCTCTGCCCGTGCAGGCCGAAGCGATGCAGCACCTTATCGAGGATGAAGGCGATGCGGGCCATGTAGCCCGAGTCCTCGACGATGGCGATGCAGGCGAACAGGATGATGAAGATCGGCACATAGTTGAGCAATGTATTGGCCGAATCGACCAGCCAGAGCCCGAGCGAGCGCACATAGGGATCGACCAGGAAATGCGCGCTCGGCAGCAGCCCGGCGATCAGCTCGCGTGCCTTCGCCAGGTAGGGCCAGGTGACGTTAGTCAGCTCATAGCCCCAGACGATCGAGACCTGATAGATCGCGAACACGGTCAGCAGCAGGAAGCCCGGTGCCAGCCAGCGATTGAGCACGACCCGATCGACCCGATCGGTCAAGGTCGTGCGACCGCGGTCGGCGCCGCTGACGACGCCCTCGAGCAGCCGCTCGACGGCCCGATCCCGGCAGCCGACGACATAATCGCTGATCTCCATGCCTTGGCGCTGCTCGAACTCGGCGATCAAGCTGCCAACGGCCTCGCGCAGCGGTCGCGCCGCCGGCTCCCCGAGCCGCTCGACCAGGATGCTGACCGCTTGGCTGTCACCCTCAAGCAGCTCAAGCGCGAGCCAGCGCTGCGGCAGATCGGCAATCGCCTTGAACGGCGCCAGGCGGTGTTGGACCTGGGCGATGACCGGCTCGAGCGCGCCATAGTCGACCAGCACCGGCGGTGGTGTCGGGGTCTCGGCCTGCCGTGACGCCTCGGCACGCACTGCCTCTCGCAGCGCCTCGCGCCCCTGCCCTTTGCGCCCGACGGTGGCGACGACCGGGAGCCGCAGCCGCTCGGACAGACGCTGCTCATCGAGCTGGATGCCCCGCCCCTCGGCCACGTCCATCATGTTCAAGGCCAGCACCGAGGGCAGCTCCATCTCCAGGATCTGCAGCGTCAAATGCAGGGAGCGGCGCAGGTTGGAGGCATCGACCACATTGACCGTCACATCCGGTCGATCGCCGAGCAGGAACTCGCGCGCGACCCGCTCCTCGAGCGAGAACGAGGTCAGGCTGTAGGTCCCTGGCAGATCCACGGTGTAGACGCTGCCGACCGCATCGCGGTACTGGCCGTACTTCTTGTCGACGGTCACGCCGGGATAGTTGGCCACGTGTTGTCGCGCGCCCGTCAATACATTGAAGAGGGTGGATTTGCCGGCGTTCTGCTGGCCCGCTAGGGCCACCAAGATCCCATCGCGCTTGCTCATTGCTTCGTCTCCTCGTGGGTCTCCTCGCTGGTCACCTCGATGGTGATGGCTTCACGGCGTCGCAGGGTGATGCTCGAGGCGTCGAGCTTGAGCTCGATCGGGTCGTTCAACGGTGCGCTGCGCACCACCGTGACGACCACGTTCGGCATCAGGCCCAGGTCCAGCAGGCGCTGTCGCACCGCGCCGCTGGAATGGTGACGCTGGATACGCACCCGCCCGCCGGGGCGAATATCGTTCAGGGTTCGCGCGCCGCCGCGCTCGGGCATCTTGGGCATCAGTGGCGATCTCAGGGAGCGTCTCGGCTTTCGATGGCTGAGGCTGTTTAGACGACTCAGTCGGAGACGTGATGATAAGCCAGGCCGCAACAAAAACGCAAATGCGATCGTTTGCTGTTTACATCCCAAAAAAACAGCGCTAGGCTTGTGGTGAAGCGTCCACACACGGAGATCACCCGATGACCCACTTGAAAGCCTACTCGATGATCCGCAAGCCCTTCCTCCTCATGACCACCGCGCTAGCGCTGACGCTGGTCCTTGGTGCGACGACAGCCATCGCCCACACCCCACTCTGCTCTTGCTATGACAACGGTGACGGCACCGTGCTCTGCGAGGGCGGTTTCTCCGATGGCTCCTCCGCCGCGGGTGTCGGTATTCGCGTCTTGGACGCGGACGAGAACGTCGTGCTCGAGGGCGAGATGAACGAGTACAGCGAGTTCGAGTTCGACAAGCCCGACGGCGACTACAAGGTCGTCTTCGACGCCGGCCCTGGCCACGGCGTCGAGATCGCCGGTAGCGACATCGTCGAGTAGCGCCGGCCCCACTCAACCCGCCGTTCAGTCTGCTTGATCCAGACATGCCGTCAACATCGGCGGGAGCCCAGAGTCCGTGATCACCCTCCACCCAATGCTCCCCAGGAGACCCTAGACGATGAAACCTACCGCTTTGCTCAGTGCCGCCGCTGCCCTGACCCTCGCCAGCACCGCCCAAGCGCATTTCCAGTTGCTCTACACCCCCGAGGTGATGCTGGAGAAGCCAGGCGACATCGACCTGGCCTTGGTGTTTGGCCATCCGATGGAGAACAGCCACAGCATGGACATGGGCCAGCCGGAGGCGTTTTTCGTCGTCTTCAAGGGCGAGAAGACCGACCTCACCGACAGCCTCGAGGCGGTCGACTGGCAGGGGCCTGGAGACGAGCCGGCGGATGCCTACACCGCGACCTACAAGATCCGGCGCAACGGTGACTATCTGTTCGGTTTGGTGCCGGTGCCCTATATGGAAGGTGCCGAGGATGTCTACATCCAACAGATCACCAAGACCATCGTCAATAAGGGCGCCATGCCGACCGGCTGGAACGAGCCGCTCGGGCTGCCGACCGAGATCGTGCCGATGAACAAGCCCTATCAGGTCTTCGCCGGCAGCACCTTCACCGGGCAGCTGCTCTCCGAGGGCGAGCCGGCGGCGGGCGTCGAGTGCGAGATCGAGTACATCAACAGCGAGATCGACCTGGAGGCCGACAGCTTCAGCAAGGAGATCCTGGGACCGGTGCCGAGCACGGCCATCGTCGCCATCACCGACGACAACGGGCTATTCACCTTCGGTATCCCGCGCCCGGGCGTCTGGGGCTTCGCCTGCCTCGGCTCTGGACCAGACAAGGAATACGAGGGTAAGGAGCTGTCGCAGGATGCGGTGCTCTGGATCAATGCCACGGCACTCGAGTGAGCATCGCCGACGCCGAGCCACGGATAGCTTGACCGACGACCCTGCCGCGAGCTGGAGCGAGCCGCGGCAGGGCTATCATCAACGATCAGAATCACATGTTCGCGTTGGTATCCTGCCCCGTTGCCGGTCGGGAGCGTCTTCGTCACCATGCGTTGCGAGTTATCAAGGCATCTCAAGACAAAATCCGCAATCATTCTCATTTCGTTAGCGGGATTCGTGAGTGAGAGTGAGTATCGATGATTCGCGTCCGACACAGCATTCCCGGTCGTCTGCGCCTGAGCATCAGGGCCCTTCGCCACAACCGGCCTCTCGCCGATGCGCTCAGCGCCGCGCTCATGCAGGTCGAGGGCGTCGTGCGAATCAGGATCAATCCCGTCTGCGGCGCGCTGATCGTCGACTGGCAGCGCGATCGGCCGCTGCGCGAGGAGATCGAGGCAAGGCTGTGCCCTCTCCTCGGTGAGCCGATCCCGCATGCGAGCCCAAGCGGGCGGCGTTGGCGGCAGCAAGGGGCGCTTGGTCCCGCTGGTGCCGACAGGGACGCTGACAGCGTCGCCTGTCGCGCCTGCCGTCAAACCGGAAGCAGCCACCAGCGCACACGCGGCATGCGCCACCCCTGGTTCTGGCGATTACTCGGCTTCGCCTTCCTGACCGGCTATCTCGGCTTCCTCCTGGTGCGCGACTACCTGCTCAAGCGCCCCGTTGCCAGTGGCGCACTGAGCCCCACCGGTGTGATCGCGCTGGTCGCCGCCCTACCCTTGTTGCGCGACGCCTGGCACGAGACCAGCGTCGAGAAGCGCTTCACCCTCCATCAGTTCCTGGCCTTCTCGCTGCTGCTCGCGATCGGCTTTGGCGAGGCCGCCACCGCCTTCGAGATCATCTATGTGCTCAACGGTGGACGGCTGCTGGAGCGATTCGTCGCCGAGCGCTCGCGGCGCGCGATCCGCGACATGCTCGCACTCTCGATCAAGGATGCCTGGGTACTGGTCGACGGCAGCGAGCTGCACCTGCCGGTCGCCGAGCTGACAGCAGGAGCGCTGGTGATGATTCGCAGCAGCGAGAAGATCCCGGTCGATGGCTGCATCGAAGACGGCCAGGCCGAGGTCAGCGAGGCGGTCATCACCGGGCGCGCCGAGCCGGTCTTCAAGGCGCTGGGTGATCGCGTCTATGCCGGCAGCTATCTTGAGCAAGGCGTGCTGCGGGTGCGCGCCGAGTCGGTTGGCGAGCAGACCTATCTGGCGCGCATCGCCGCGCTCGTCGATGCGGCACTGGATCAGAAGGCCCCACTGCAGCGACGCGCCGACCTCCTGGCCGCGCGCCTGCTGACCCTCGGCAGCCTGTTGACCTTGGCCACCTTCATTCTCACCCGCAGTCTGAGCCGGGCCTTCACCGTGATGTTGGTGATGTCCTGCCCCTGCTCGACCGTCCTCGCCGCCTCGACCGCGGTCAGCGCGGCGATCCACAGCGCGGCCCGGCGGCAGATCCTGATCAAGGGCGGCACCGCCTTGGAGCAGGTCGGGCAGGCCCGGATCTGGTGCTTCGACAAGACCGGCACCCTGACCACCGAGGAGCCGGAGGTCGCCGAGGTCGTCGCCGAGGACGAGCGGGCCTTGATGCACTGGGCCGGCTCGGCCGAATGGCACAACCCGCATGCGCTCGCGCACGCCATCGTCAACCATGCCCAGGCGCTCGGCGTCGCCTTGCAACCGCATAGCGAGAGCGAGCACATCCTCGGCCACGGGGTCCGGGCGGAGGTCGATGGCTCGCAGGTGCTGCTTGGCAACGCCCGACTGCTCGCCGAGCAAGGGATCGAGCCAGGCCCCTTCACCGAGGCCGCTGAGCGCTTGCGCGCGCGGGGATTGACGCGGGTCTACGTCGCCCTCGATGGCGAGCTACAAGGTCTGCTCGGCATTCGCCACCGGCTCCGATCCGGCGCCCGGGAGGCCATCGCCCGGCTGCGCGCCGATGGCGTCGAGCGCATCCTGCTGATCTCCGGCGATGAGCGCAGCGTCGCCGAAGGACTCAGCCGCGAGCTGGGGCTCGACGCCTGCTACGCCGAGCTGCTGCCCGAGGACAAGGCCGAGGTGGTGCGACGACTGCGCGGCGAATACGACACAGGGGGGACCGGCCCTGCCAGCGGTCGCACCCGGGCGAGCGGCGGCATCGTCATGATCGGCGACGGCGTCAATGACGCGCTGGCCCTGTGCGAGGCCGATGTCGGCATCGCCATGGGCGCCGGTGGCTCCGAGGTGGCCATCGAGGTCGCCGACATCGCGCTGGCCGACAGCGATATCGAGAAGCTGGTCACCCTGCACGCGCTCAGCCGCGCGACCCTGCGCAGGGCCGATCAGAACTATGCCCTCGCGGTGGGCACCGACCTGATCGGCATCGGCTTCGGCGCCTTGGGGCGGCTCAGTCCAGCGATGGGCGGGATGATTCATATCCTGCACACCCTCGGCATCCTGGCCAATTCATCGCGCTTGCTCGCGTTCAGGCCGCCCCGGTCCGCGTCGAGCACCGACCCCCCGTTGCCGCCGGCGCCGAGCTAGCGCTTAAACGCTCGCGCGGCAATGCGCGGCTCGCCTTCCACCTCGGGCGAGTCGCGCCCTTTTCTTGAAGTCGTCCAGCCACCGGATGCCCTCAGCGCATCGGCAGCCACGACGGGATCGATCCACTCGTCATCGCTGTACTTGACCGACCGAGGAGCTTGACCATGCCTGCATCCCCACAGCCTCGCCAACATCATTGCTGGACGCCGCTGCTCACCCTGATCGTCATGACGAGCGCCTGCCTCAGCGCCGCGCGCGCCGAGGATCCAAACACCGAGGGCTCCGTCGAGCTCGAGTCCGACGTCAGTGCCGAGATCGAGCTACCGCCGGTCTATGTCACCACCGCCACCCGGACCCGCGAAGACATTAGGACCGCTCCGGCGCCGATCCAGCTGATCGACGCGGCCGAGGTCGAGGCTGCCCAGGCCACCACCCTGCGCGAGATTCTCGATCTCGCGCCAAACCTCCATGTCAGCCCGAACGGTCGCACCCTGCAGATCCGCGGGCTCGGCCAATCCGACACCCTCTATCTCCTCGATGGCCGGCGCCTCACCGGCGAGTTCAGCAACAGTTTCGAGCTCGAACGCCTATCGGCGGCGATGATCGAGCGCATCGAGATCATCCGGGGTCCGGCCAGCGTGCTCTATGGCTCGGATGCGCTTGGCGGGGTGGTCAACATCATCACCAAACAGCCGGTCGAAGGCTTCGAGGTGGATCTGGATGTTCAGTACGGCGCCAACGACCATGGAGAGGCGGACCGGACCATGATTGCCGGCAGTCTGCGCGGGGGCGATCAGACCTTTGGCTACAGCCTCTACGCCAATCATCTCCAGCGCCAGCCGTATAGCGAGCAGGAGACCGCGATCGTCGGGGTGCCGAAGGCCGGTGTCCTGATGCTCCCATCCCAGTCTCCGAACCCCCGGATTCGGCGCTCGTTGCCGGACAGCTACCAGGCCAGCGTCGATTACCGCGATCAGGCGCGCGTCGATACCCTCGGCGGCCGTCTGGATTGGCAGGTCAACGACCAGATCGCCCTCAGCCTGGATGTGAACTATGTGCAAGAGGCGCGTGAGAACGCATTCATCAGCACGCGCTATCGGAGCAACTTCCGGCAGCCAGGCCAAGGTTCAGGTTCAGGTTCAGGCAAAGGTCAAGGCCAACAGCAAAGTGGATCCATCATGGTGGGGAATGTGCCGGCGCGACAGGAGAACGACAACCACCGCATCGATGTGGCGGGCACCCTGGACTGGTCACCGACCGAGAGCCTCGATTTCAGCTATCAGCTGCACTACGGCCACTACGACAAGGATCGCGAGATCCTCGCCATCCCCTATGCCGACCTCGGCTATGCAACCAGAGCCGACTCGGCCAGCTCGATCAACAAGACCACCATGACGCAGTGGGTCAACGACCTGCTCGCGGTCTGGAGACCGACGCACGGGCAAACCCTGACGGCCGGGTTCGAGCACCGCGACAACGCGGTCG
Source organism: Halochromatium salexigens (assembly GCF_016653295.1). Taxonomy (GTDB): domain Bacteria; phylum Pseudomonadota; class Gammaproteobacteria; order Chromatiales; family Chromatiaceae; genus Lamprobacter; species Lamprobacter salexigens. The sequence goes on from NZ_NHSF01000058.1 coordinate 9,533, forward strand.
ACTCAACCGCCTTCGACGCCGATAATCGCCGCTTCAGCTCGGCTTTCCTGCAACATCAGTGGCAGGTCTTGCCGCGACTGAACCTGGTCTACGGTGGCCGCTATGACGATGACTCGGTCGGCGGCTCGAACCTCTCGCTGCAGGCCGGCGGCGTCTATCGGATCGCACCACTCGCGCGTCTTCGCGCCAACTATGCACAGGGCTTCAAGGCGCCAGATGATCGCGATCTCTATGTCGATCAGGTCAATCCGCGAGGCTTCCCGATGCTCGGCGCCATGGTGATCGCGCCTGAGTTCGGCAAGACCAGCGCGCAGGATCTCAATCCAGAGAAGAGCGAGACGATCGAGCTCGCCCTTGCTGGCGATAGCCCGACACTCGGCTACCAAGTCACGCTCTTCCACACGCAGGTCGAAGACCGCATCCAGAGGGTCCGCGAGAGGCAAGGACTGCAGAGCTACAACAGCTTCCGCAACGTCGGCGAGACGCATATCCAGGGCGTGGAGGCCGAGGGATCGCTTCAGCTTACTGAAAACCTCGGGGTGCGTGCCTCCGCCACGCAGTTTTCGACCGAGAACAAGGACAGCGATGATCCGTTACTACTGACACCGGAGACACTTGCCAACCTGACCCTCGATGTCAGTCCAACCCCAAACTGGCTGCTGCAGCTCATCACCACCTACACCGGCGAGCAGCACTACGCCAGCACCGAGGGCATCGAGACTGCCGCCGGCTACACCCTAGTCAACCTCAAGGCGAGCTACCAACCGCAGGCGATGGCTGGCCTCGAGCTCTACGCCGGCATCGACAACCTGCTCGATGAAGCGGTCGACACCGGCATCGGCTCCAATACTGGCCCCTTTGGGTATCTCGGTGTGCGCTACCGGTATTGAGCGCGATTCCAAACCACGACGGCCAAGCAGCGCCGTCGATCCTTCCCTGCAACCTCTCGATTGGAGGCATCTCACACCATGCGTCTTCGTCTCACACCCCTACTCGCACTCCCGCTGCTCCTGACCCTCGGCACGACTCAGGCCGAGCCCATGCCCAATCCCGGACCCGCGTCCAAGCGCCCGGGCTTCCTTGTCAGTGAGCTGGTGACCATGCCTCATCCGATGCGGCTGATCCGCCAGGACCCGCAGCGCTTCGGCGTCAGTCCCGAGCAGATGGAGCGCCTGCGCCGCGACCTGATAGAGGTCTATCCGCCCCAGCTGCACCAGCGTGTTCAGGCGGCTTGGTCACCGGAGCGCTCGATTCGGCATGCCGTCCTCGACGAGGGTCAGGACAGCGCTGCGGTTGCGGACCAGCTCGACGAGCTGGTGCAACTAAAGCGCGAGGCCACCGACATCCGTATCGAGGCCCTGAATCGATTTCGCACCCTCCTCGAGCCCGAGCAGTATCAAGCGGTGATGACGGCGAGTGCCGAGGCATCAGGAGCGCGATGATGGCCTGAGGACTTCGTCTTCCGCATCGCGCTTCCCGCTGCCGCGATCAGCGCGGCAGCGGGATCTCGCGCACCGCACCCTTGCACCCGAACGGCACGCTCAAACCGAGCCGGATCTCTCGCCCAGGGCTCTCCGCCAGGGTATCCACCATCAAGCGGCGGATACGACAGGCACCATAACCGGCAGCCCACCCACCTCGCCTCGAATCACCTCGATCCCATAAGCCGCGCCAACAGCCTCCGAGGCGAGCGCCTCCATGCGACCGGTCGTGACGGCCGCGCGCGGACCCAACAGGAGGAAGCGGTCGGCAAAGCGCAGGGCGAGATTCAGATCGTGCAGGACGACCAAAGTGATGAGCGCATGCGCGCGGGTGAGCATCTGGATGTTGCGCAATACGGCGATCTGGTTACGCAGATCGAGATGGTTGACCGGCTCATCGAGCAGCAACAGGCGCGGCTCCTGAACCAGTGCTCGCGCAATCACCACCTTCTGCAACTCGCCTCCGCTGAGTCGACTCACGCGCCGGCCGCTCAACGCCGCCAGCCCAAGCTCACGGATGATGGTATCGACCATCGCCACATCGCGCTCGCTCGGCTGCAACCCGAGATGCGGCAGACGACCGAGCAGGACCGCCTCGAACACTGTCACCTGCGCGGTCTCGGTCATCTGCGGCAGATAGGCGATGCGCTGCGCCCGCTCGCGCCGACTCAGCGAGCTCAAATTAGTGGTATCGATGCAAATCCGCCCTTGCTTGCAAGGCAAGAGCCCTGCGATGAGCTTGATCAGCGTCGACTTACCAATCCCGTTCGGACCCAGCACCGCCAGCAGCTCACCCGGCGCGACCGATAGACTGAGCTGGTCCAACAGCAGCGGACGGCCGTTGCCGACAGCACTGTCGGCAGAGACGTCACAGGAAGGACCACTAGCGCCATGGCGACCCGCCGCCTTGCTCGAAGTGCCCCGCGCATAGGAGAAAGAGAGTCGGTCGATCTCAAGCATCCTGGTCAGCGCCGTTGGCGCAGCAGGAGAACGAGTAACAACGGCGCACCAAGCAGCGCGGTGACCGCCCCAACCGGCAACATCACCGGCGCGATCAGCACCCGCGCCAAGGTATCGGCACCAAGCAGGATCAGCGCCCCGGCGAGTGCCGAGAATGGCAGCAGAAAGCGCTGATCACCACCGATCAGCAGGCGGATCAGATGCGGCGCGATCAGCCCGATGAAGCCGATCACGCCGAGGAAAGCGGTGGTGATTGCCGCCAGCGCGGCGGCTGCAGCCGTGCCGATCAACCGTTGTCGGGCAACTGAAACCCCGAGTCCACGAGCGAGATCATCGCCCCAGGCGAGCGCGTTGTAATGCCAAGCCGCACGCAGCGGCCAGATCCCAATCGCGACCAGCGCCGCGGCGAGCCAAGCCACCTCGGACCAGCCAGCGCGGCCGAGATCGCCAAAGGTCCAGAACAGGGTCGCCGCGGCCTGGGTGTCGGAGGCGAAGTATTGGACGATCATGGTCGCCGCGCTGGCGAAGGCGCCAAGCGCGATGCCGGCCAAGACCACCGCCTCAGGGGTCAGGCCGCGCAGCGTTCCGATCAGTAAGATCAGTGCCGCCGCGCCGAGACCACCGGCTAGCGCCAAGCCAACCACGCTCATCGGGGCCTGCAGGGTCATGGCTTCAGTACCCACCGCATGCAGCGCACCGGCATCGAAGAGCACGATGGCGCAGGTCGCCCCAAGCGCAGCCCCTTGCGAGATGCCAAGGGTAAAGGGCGAGGCCAGCGGATTGCGCAGCAGCCCTTGCAGCACGGCCCCAGCCAGGCCCAAGGAGGCGCCGGCCAGCAGTGCCGCGATCACTCGTGGCAAGCGCAAGCTCCAGATCACCTGAGCGGCGACCAGCTGCTCGCGCTCCGCTGGCGATGGGCCGGCCACCAGCGCGGCTGCGACCGCGCTCGGGCCAAGCTGGTAGGAGCCGCTGCCGAGCGCAATGAGTAGCAGCAGCGCGAGCGCGGCGAGCATGGCCAGCCCGAGCAACAGCCGCTGCTGGAGCAAACGCTGGTAGGCTCGGCGCGGCGACGGAGCCGCATCATCCGCTTGCACAGCGGACGGTTTGGCAAGTGCCTGCACCAGGATGTTCAACCAAAAACCTGACGTGGTTGCTCGGATAGGTCGATCGCGAGGGATGTCAGCCGCCACGGTGCGGTAGCGGGTCAACCTCGCCGGTCAGCAGGTCAACCCGCGCGAATCCCGGCTGGCTCCCCTGCCCCTGCGCGCGCAGACGCGCATACAGTGGCTCGCCATAGAAGTCGCGGTAGAGCGCATCCGCCTTGGCGACCGGATCAAACGCCGGGAACTGCTCCGGATAGAGCCTTGAGGCGATGAACCAGGCGTTGATCAAGGCGTGCTCAACGTTGGTGTTATAGGCATTGAATGGCAAGGTCGCGAAGACCTGACCGCGTTGCACCGCATCGAGCGCCGCGAACAGCCCCGGATTGACCGCAACCTCTTTCAGCACCGCAGGCAGGCCACCGCCGTCGATGAACAGGACGGGCGGGTTCCAGGCCAGCAGTTGTTCCAGATCGATAAAGCGATGACCAGATTCAGCGATTTGGTCGGCCAGGTTGTCGGCACCGGCCCAGCGCAGCGGCAGATGGCCAGCCTGGGTGCTGGCGAGCCCCTGCTGACCCTTGAGACTGATGCCGCCGATGTAGGCTGGCACCGGCTCGACATCCGCCACCCGCGTCGCCAGACCGGCAAGTGAGGCACTGATCGCGTCCAGCAGCGCCTCGGCACGCGCTTGGCGCCCGAGCGGCTCCGCTAAGCGCCGCAGCGAGTCGGCAAAGACCGGCAGCTGCAGCTCGCCGATATCACAGTAGCTTAGCAGTAGCACCGGGATACCGGCGCGCTGCTCGAGCATCCGCAGCTGCTGCTCGTCGAGCGTGACGGCCACCGCTAGGTCGGGTTTGACCATCAGCAGCCGCTCCAGATCCGGCAGACGCCCCACACCACCCGGGCCAATCACCGGCAGCGTTTCGCTCAGCTCACCAAGCATGAAGGTATAGGGCCGACCGCTCGGGCCGCGCTGCTCCATCGCCTCGATCGCGCAGAGCCCGTCGGTCGCGTCCAGATAGGCCAGCAATCGCAACGCACCCGGACCCAGCGCGACCACTTGCAAGGGCGACTGAGTTGCCGGCGGTCTCGGCGCAGTCCTCAGATCAGCGGTGTCCGCCGCCGTTGCATGCAGTGGCAACGCCGCCGACAACGACAGCAGTGCAGCCCATCCTAGAAACTCACGCCGACCTGGATCGCATCCGACTGCTCGCTTTCTACCTCGCCTCATGATGATCTCCGGTCCAGCATCGCACCCTGATTTAGAGAGGCGATATTACTAAACCAGAAAGCGTATGACTAGCTACTCCACTCAACGCACGCCCAAGCAGTCGGCCGATCGCATCGACCGGTGCTGGCCTGATCATCTGGATCACCCTCCAAACGGCACACTCAAGCTGACCCGGATATCACGCCCCGGGCTCAGCGCATAGCCCTTATAGGTATCGAGAAAGTCCCGGTACTCGGTATCGAACAGATTCCGAACCGTCAGATCGACTCGCGCAAGGCGGTTGCCGAAGGCGCGGAAGGCAAAGCCCAGATCCAGATCCGCCAGCGTGTAGGCCTCGGTCGAGGCGGTCCCAAACGGCAGCTGATCGAACTGCGCGAACGGCTCGCCGGGCGCTGCATCCTTAGCCGCAGCATGGCGCATCCCGAGGGTCAGATACGGCTCACGAATCGGTCCGCGCTCGGCGAACCTCTCGAAGGCGAACAGTGCCAGGTTGCTGACCTCACCGCCCGGCGCCAGCACCGTAGTCCCGCGCGAGTATTGGATCTTGTTGCTGTACTCGGCGCCCAGAGTGCCGCCGTCCAAGGGTCCAAGTGGCCCATGAATGGCCTCGAGCTGGGCGACATAGCGATCGAACTCGAGGTGGATGGTTCCATCATAGCCAGCGCTCAGCGGCTGTCCGGGACGGTTGGCGCGACGCAGGTTGTGCTGCCAGGACAGGGTCGGCTTCAGCTCCCAATCGGAGGCGAGCGGCATGGCACCGGTGAGCTGGAGCCGGCACCGGCACGCCGGCGGTGACCTCGATGGCATCGAGCTCAATCGAGAACTCCTGATCGTCGTTCATCGGTTGCGCGAGCAGTGACGTAGCAGGACTGCCGACGAGCAGCCCCGCTAAGAACGTGCGATTGACCTTGTGCATTCGATTCGGCCTCATTGAGCAACGGAGGGTTTAGGGCGGAAACGTGATGGTATAACATAGACCATCGAGCAGCATCGACGCAACAGTCGTTGCTTTTCCGTCCTAGCGATCCTGTCTCTCCAGGGAGCGGGACGCCCCATCAAGGGATCGGCTTTGTGCCCAACAGGTGTCAGCCCGGTCGGCCCGCCCATCGCCATGCGAGGTTGCGAGAGCGCAGACAATGAATGATCAGCAGAGCGAATCCTTATCCACAGCCAACGAGACGGCGATCAATGCCGCGATGAAAGGCCTGCAGGACACCGAATCCCTGACCTCGGCTCCTGCGGTGCCCGATGCAGCGGGCGACATCACGCCACTGCAAGAGACGCTCGCGCCGCTGATCGATATGGCTGGCCATGGCGGCCCGGTGCTACTGATCTTGGCGCTGATGTCCATCGCCGCGTTGACCATCGTGCTGGCGAAACTCTGGCAGTTCAGTTGGCTGCGCTTGAATGCCCGCGAACCGATCGAAAGCGCGCTGTCGTCCTGGTACAAGAACGATCCTGATGCGGCCCTTGCCACCATTGGGTCGAGCCGGCAGCCGAGCGCCCGCCTGGTGGCACTGGCCATCCGCGGGCTGCAGCACGCATCGGCACAGTCCGCCGCCGGGCTTGAGCTGTTGCGCGAGGAGCTGACCCGCGTGGCCACCGCCCAGCTTGAGCAGCTGCGCGGTTGGCTGCGCGCACTCGAGGTAATCGCCACGCTGAGTCCTTTGTTGGGGCTGCTTGGCACGGTTCTCGGAATGATCGAGGCGTTTCGACAGCTCGCCACGGCGGGCAGTCAGGTCGATCCCGCGCTCTTATCCGGCGGCATCTGGCAGGCGTTACTGACCACAGCGGCAGGCTTGAGCGTCGCCATTCCCGCCGTGCTGCTGCATAGCTGGCTTGAGCGTCGCGTGGAGCGCTGTGCACAACGCATGGAAGACGCCGTGACGCGCGTCTTCACGCGCCCCTTGAGTAGCCCGATGCATGAGGCAGCGAGACCAGTACCACTGCCAACAACAGTAGCTCACGGCGAGGCAACCATCGAACAGGCTCGCCGTTTCGCGTCCAGTCAGGCTTGACCCATGCACCTTGCACCCCCGCAACAGGCCCGTCGAGCGGCGATTGGGCTCACACCACTGATCGATGTCGTCTTCATCCTGCTGCTGTTTTTTATGCTCGCTTCATCACTCACACGGTTACAGGCTGTCTCGCTTCAGGCCCCAGCGGTTGCTGACGCGCAGCAAGACGCCCCGCCAGCCTTACTGCTACGCATCCGTGCCGACCACAGCCTCGATCTCAATGGTGACCCCATCACGGACGCGTCGCTGGTGGAGACGCTCACCTCACAGCTCGCGCGCCACCCCGAGATTGGCGTCATCGTTCAGCCTGCAGCGAACGTCGATGTGCAGCAACTGATGCGTGTGTTCGATCAGCTTGCAGAGGCTGGCGTGCCGATCCTCCGACTCCAGTGAGCGAATAACGATGCGCTTAACCTAACAGCCGCAGCGGCGAGAAAAAGAGCTGTCCCTCATTCCACTGATCAACGTCGTCTTTCTCCTGCTGATCTTCTTCATGCTCGCGGGCACGATCAGCCCGAGCGACACACTACCCGTTGAGCCGCCGACTTCCAAACAAGGGCGGCGTCTGAGTCACGATGCACCCCAGATCTTGCTCGATAGCCAAGGACGGATTGCGCTGGACGGTACGATCATCGTTCTAAGCCAACTGCAGGATCGACTGCTTGAGTCCATTGCGACCAATGACTCCAGAGGGGAGGAAGGTCAATCTGCGCTCGACGATGAAAGCAGGGCGCCGTTGACACTGAGCGTCAAGGCCGACGGCGCGGTTGTCAGCAGCCAACTCCGTGCCCTGCTGGCTGAGCTCAGGGCGCTCGATGTCGAACAGGTGCAGCTCTTGGTCCGCCAAGACTGAGTCTCGTCGCCATGGCATTGCAGGCACATCATTGGCTGGTCGCACTTCTCACCGCGACGCTGCTACACGCTGCGCTCGCACTCGCGCTGGTTCCGCAATCCTCGTCCTTGCCCAAGGCTGAGCCAGTCGCGATTGTCTTAGAGTTCGGCACCAGCGGTGATGGCCGGGCGGCCGGCAGCGATAGACAGCCAGGAGGTTTGCTGAACGCCGTCGGGCCTGCGGCCGACGAGCCCGTCTTCGCAACCGAGGCGAGCGCCGACTCACAAGCAGCACTGACAACAGCGGCGACAGTCACCGAAGCATCAGCCGCAGAGAATGAGACAAAGGAGGCGACAACACCGCCGAAGACAGCTCAAAGGCCGATTCCAGCCGCCGCAATCGCTGCCGCCGCCGAGGACCCGACCGCACCCCCAGTAGAGCAACCTCAACCAATCCAAGCCAAGGCCCAACCCGCGCCCGCGCCAAAGCAAACTTCCAAGCGCGAAACAGTCCAAGCTCAACCGAAGCCAGCGCCAACCGCAAAGGCTAAACCCGAGCCTGAGCCCAAACCACAGCCAACGCGCAGACCTAAGCCGAAGCCAAAACCCAACGCCTCGGCCACGGCTGCTAAGCGTGACTCCGATCCGCCGGCACCTCCTCGAACGCGAGCGCCTACCGCCAAGCCGCCAAGCGCGGCAAGCGCATCTGTATCAGGGAATCGCAAGGGCCAAGGGACAAGGAGCGGTAGCGGCCACAGCGCGAGTCAAGACGCGCAGGGGGCCGGACGTAGCTCCGGCAGCGGCCGTGATTCTAGCAGCGGCGGCGGCTCTGGCAGTGGTGCTGGTCGCGGCAGCGGCTCGGCCAGCGCTGCCAACTACTACGGTCGGCTCGCCTCCTGGCTCAATCGCCACAAACGCTATCCTGCCCAGGCGCGTCGCCAGCGCACGCAAGGCACGGTCAAGGTCCGATTCACGATCGATCGCAATGGGCGTCTGCTGTCGCATCAGATCGTCAGCAGCTCCGGCCATCGACTCCTCGACCAAGAGGCCGAAGCCATGCTTAAACGCGCATCGCCGATGCCCGCCATCCCAGCTGCGCTGAATCGTTCACGGCTTACGGTAACGCTTCCAGTCAATTTCAGCCTGCGATGACCTTCTCGCTCGCATCAACGACTGACCCCAGACAGTTTTCATATCTTTTTTGAAAACGTAAGATACCTGCTGCATCAAACGATTCATATCAAGAGGCAAACATGCCCTGTCGTGGTCTTCAGCAGCGCAGCATCGCCGTCGTTATCATCGGTTTATCCTTGACCTACAATGGGATGATCGCGCAAGCACAGGAGCCTATCAGTATTGATGATGAGGTCTTGCTGCTTGACCCGATCGAGGTCAGCGCCGCACCGATCTACTCGGTCCAGTACCCTGGCGATACGCTCTACACCGGCAGTGCCCTGACCGAGGAAGGTCGGCAGATGAGCGGCGCCGCTGGATGCACCAACATCTATGCCAACCTAGATCTGCTCCCCGGCGTTGACACCGAGACGCTCGATCCCTACGGGCTCGGCGGCACCTTCATGCGCGTGCGCGGCATCAAGAGCCAGTTCGTCGGCATGTCGATCGAGGGGCTGCCGAACTACGGCATCATGCCGATCGGTCCGCGGCCGGATCTGTACGACTTCGAGAACATCGAGACGCTGGAGCTCTACAAGGGCATGGCGCCGCTGGCGATCGGCTCCGCGGTCGGCAACCGCGGCGGCGCCATTGCGCTGCGTTTCCGGCGCCCGCAGGCCGACCCCTCGGCCGAGCTCAGCCAGGCGGTCGGCTCCGACGCCTACCAGCGCAGCTTCGCGCGGCTCGACAGCGGCACCTTTGGGCCGGACCTGCGGGGGTTCGTCTCCGGCTCCTACACCGATGCGGACAAATGGAAAGGCGCCGGCTCGCTCGGACCACGGCGCAATCTGGCCGCCGGCCTCGGGTATGGACTGGACCAGGGCGGCCCGACCGTCGAGCTGTTCTTCAACGCGACGGACCACGACCGCAACGATTTCCGCGCGCTCGATTATCAGCAGGCGCGCAATGTCGGTCGCTATCGCGACTTCGACTACAACCGCCGGCGCACCGGCGATCCGGCCATCGATATCGACTACTTCGACTACTACCACACCAGCACCGAGAACCGCGATCTGCTGGCGATCGCCACCCTGCCGCTTGGCGCCGGTACCTTCAGCGTCAAGCCCTACTACGCCAAAGAGCAGGCGCAGATCCGTAACGGCAAACAAGACCGCTTGCGCGATCTGAATCGCTACGGGATCAATGCCGATTTCGTCGGCGAGGTCGCCGGGCTCGAGATCAGCACCGGCTACTGGTGGGAGTCGGCCGATCTGGAGAAATCGGTGCGGCGGATGCAGATCACCCCGAGCGGACGCAACGCGAACGGCTGGGTCTATCTGGCCGAGAACGACGGCCGCGGCGCCATCCACAGCCCCTATTTCCAGCTCGGGCAGCGGCTTGGGCGAGTGCGCTGGCAGGCCGGCATCAAGTACTTCCGCTACACCGAGCCCGCGAGCACCGCCTTTCGCACCGATGCGACGCCCCCCGGCGATTGGGATGCGGCGCGCCACGACAACCTCGGGCCGAGCCCGGATCTGAGCCTCGATTCGTTCACCTTCGACGCCTGGCTACCGAATCTCGGCGTCAGCTGGGCGCTCGACCCCAGCGGCGCGACCGAGCTCTACGCCAACTACGGCCGCAACTACATGCGCCCCTATGCGTTCGTACCGGTGACCAATATCGTCGCCAGCAACCTGGCGCGCTTCGAGGCCGCCGGCCTGTCACTGCAGGACGTCTTCGACGACTGGCGCCTGGAGACCTCGGATAACATCGATCTCGGGCTGCGGCTGCAGCGCGATCGCCTGGCCCTGACCCCGTCGATCTTCTACGCCAAGCATCACGACCTCCTCGCCGTCGCCTATGATCCGAGGGTCGGGCTCAACTATCATCAGAACGTCGGCGGCGCCACCGCCTGGGGCGCGGAGCTATTGGCCAGTCTGCAGCTGACCCCGGCGCTGTCGGCCTTCGTCTACCCGACCTATCTGCGCTTCACCTTCGACGAGGACCTGACCCGGCGCGGCCCAGGGGGCACCAAGACCCTGCCGATCGCCGGCCAACAGGTCCCGGACACGCCGGAATGGATGCTGCGCGCGGGCCTGCTGTTCGAGCAGGGGCCATGGCGGATGGCGCCGTTGGTGCGCTACGTCGGACGCCGCTACGCCGATCCGCAGAACGAGCAGCCCGTCGATGGCTACTGGACGCTGGACCTGACCGCGAGCTGGCGCAGCGGCGATTTCGGCGTGCTGGAAGGGGTGCGCGTCGGCCTCGAGCTGACCAACCTGCTCGACGAGACCTACATCGGCGCCATCAATGCCCGCGACGACGGCTCGGGAACCGTCGGCTTCTACCCCGGCGCCCCGCGCAGCGCGGTATTGACCCTCGCCGCTGAGTTCTGAATACAACTGATCCCGGCGCGCTTCATCAACACTCAGCGGCAGCGCGCTCAAACCACGCAACCACCTGCGCAAGATGCGCAGGCCCGTAGCTGCGTGTGAAGCGCTGCGTCTCCTCTTGCTGCGGATCGCTCAGGATGCTGATCCGCTGCTGGATGTAGTCGGGCGTCAGACGCAGACCGCACTTGTGCTCAATGCAATAACGCCAGCTCTCGTAGCTTTGCGGAAAGACTTCTTCCTCGTAACGCGCACGAGTGGCTGGGTCCAGTTCAGGATCTTCAGTCATCAGAAAACCACTCGCTTCGATCTTGTGAGCAGGATAATCATCGGGAAGCGCGCTGAAAACGCATGGGGCTCTCAATGCTCAGCATCGCGCACCCACACCGGAAACGGGTCCGGAAACGCACGCCACGCGGCAGGACCCGGTGCCAGCTCATCATCAGTCAGCAGGCAATCGTCGAGACGGGCACGCATTGCATCGATCTCCAGATGCTGGCCGATGAAGACGAGCTGTTGGCGCCGGTCGCCAAAGTCGCCCTCGAAGTCCGACAGAATCCGGACTCGTTGCTCCGGATCATCCGGCCAGTTTGGCTCTGAGACCGCCGACCACCACCAACCTACCGCACCGTGGCGCACCACCCCGCCCGCTTGCGACCAGTGTCCGGCCAAATCGTGACGACTGGCGAGCCAGAAGTAACCTTTCGACCGTAGCAGGTTTCCCGGCCAGTCCTGCTGCATGGCGTCGAAGAAGCGCTGCGGGTGAAAGGGGCGACGCGCCTCGTAGACGAAGCTGGTAATGCCGTATTCCTCGGTCTCCGGCGTGTGGCTGCCGCGCAGCTCGGCAAGCCAGCCCGGGGCGCTGGCCGCGCCCTCGAAGTCGAAGCGCCCAGTACCCACGACCTCGGCCAGCGGCACCTGACCGAAGTGCGCGTCCAGGATCTCGGCATGACGGTTGAGTTGGCGCAGGGCATGACGCAACCGCTCGCGCTCATGTGGACTGACCAGGTCGGTCTTGTTGATCACGATCACGTCGGCGAACTCGACCTGATCCACCAACAGCTCGGCAAGGTTGCGCTGATCCTCCTCACCGAGCGATTCGCCACGCTCGGCCAGCTCATCGGCGCGCTCCAGATCGACCGGGAAATGGACCGCATCGACGACGGTGACGAGGGTATCCAGGCGCGCCAGGTCGGACAGACTGACACCCTGCTCGTCGCGGAAGGTGAAGGTCTCGGCGACCGGCAGTGGCTCCGAGATGCCGGTCGATTCGATCACCAGATAGTCGAAGCGTCCCGCCCGCGCCAAATCCGCGACCTCGAGCAGCAGATCTTCGCGCAGGGTGCAGCAGATGCAGCCGTTGCTCATCTCGACCAGCTTCTCCTCGGCGCGGTTCAGGGTGACCTCCTTGCCCACCAGATCGGCGTCGATGTTGACCTCCGACATATCATTGACGATCACGGCGACGCGCCGCCCTTCGCGATTGTTAAGGATGTGGTTAAGCAAGGTGGTCTTGCCAGCACCGAGGAAGCCGGACAAGACCGTCACGGGAAGCCGCGCATGTCAAGTCCCGGGAGATTGTTAGGATCAACCACGAACAACTCCGGATGGGTTTTATGCCAGTTGATCAGCGCCTGCACCGGGCTGATGTGGCCGAGGTTGCGCTGAGGAATGTGATGATTATAGAG
>NZ_NHSF01000059.1:0-412500 GCF_016653295.1 Halochromatium salexigens
TAGCGAACACCGGGGGCGTCGGTGTGGCTGTGGGGGTGGGCTTGAGAACCATCGGCTAACAACTCAAGTTTCAACCGCTTTCAGAAAAGCTACTGGTAACATGAGGGTTTCAAATTTGGAATTGCTGATCTCCCCACCAAGGTCTGCCATCGCTGTTGGTTTCGCGCTACTATATCGGGTTGATTTTCTATCCGGTTGCGGCGCCCAACGGCTCGACGTTGCCGGATTTCCATCGTGTTGATGGCAAGATGCACTGCAAGGGGACCTGATGGCAAATTACAAGACCAATGAATTCAAGGGCGGGCTGAAGATCATGCTCGACGGTGATCCTTATACGATCGTCGAAAACGAGTTCGTCAAGCCGGGCAAGGGCCAGGCCTTCAATCGCGTCAAGGTGCGCAACCTCAAGACCGGTCGCGTGGTGGAGCGCACCTTCAAATCCGGCGACTCGGTCGAGGCCGCCGATGTGCACGAAACCGACCTCCAGTTCCTCTACTACGACGGCGAACTCTGGCACTTCATGGACCCGAGCAGCTTCGAGCAGTTGACCGCCGATGAGGCGGCGCTCGGCGAGGCCTCGAAATGGATCAAGGAGCAGGATCTGTGCAATGTGACCCTCTACAACGGCCAACCGATCAGTATCGAGGCGCCGAGCTTCGTGGTGCTCGAGATCACCGACACCGATCCCGGCCTCAAGGGCGACACCTCGGGCGGCGGCGGTAAGCCCGCAACGCTCGAGACCGGCGCGGTGGTCAACGTGCCCCTGTTCGTGCAGACCGGCGAGATGATCAAGGTCGACACCCGCACCGGCTCCTACGTCTCGCGCGCCAAGGACGAGTGACCGTCCAGTCCTGGCCGCCGAGCGCCGGGCTTGGCGTCCTGCGCGCACGCGCCCGGATGCTACATCGGCTGCGTGCGTTCTTCGCCGAACGTGGCCTGTTGGAAGTCGAGACGCCGGTGCTGTCCCAAGCTGCGGTGACTGATCCAGCGCTCGCCTCGCTGAGCACGATCTGGGCGGGCTCAGCGGGAGCGCAAGGCGAGCGGCTCTACCTGCAGACCTCGCCAGAACTGCCGATGAAACGGCTGCTTGCGGCAGGCAGCGGCCCGATTTATCAAGTCTGCAAGGTGTTCCGCGACGGTGAACGCGGGCATCGGCACCATCCGGAATTCAGCCTGCTCGAATGGTACCGCCCCGGTTGGACGCTCGAGGCGCTGATCGACGAGGTCGCGGCACTGGTGCGGTGGCTGCTCGAACGGCCCGCGCTCGAGGTCGAGCGCATCCGCTATCGTGACCTCTTTCGCGAGCGCCTGCGGGTCGATCCCCTGCAGGCCGAGGTGAGCGCATTACAGGCAGCAGGGCAGGCGGCGGGCCTGAGCGGCTGCGACGGACTGGAGCTGGATCGCGACGGCTGGCTGGATCTGCTGATGAGCCGGTGTCTGGAGCCCGAACTCGGGCGCGATCGTCTGACCTTCGTGCGCGATTATCCCCCGAGCCAGGCGGCCTTGGCCCGCGTGCAGCCGGGTCCGCACCCAGTCGCGGCGCGCTTCGAACTCTATCTCGACGGCATGGAGCTGGCCAACGGTTTCGATGAGCTGACCGATGCTGGCGAGCAGCGGGCGCGCTTCGCGGCCGACCTGGACGCGCGGCGTGCGGCCGGCCTGCCGCAGCCGCCGCTCGACGAGGCCTTCCTCGCCGCGCTGGAGTCGGGCCTGCCGCCGACCGCCGGCGTGGCGCTGGGCCTCGATCGGCTGCTGATGTGTGCAATCGGAGCGGAGCATATCGATACAGTGCTCGCGTTTCCGGTCGAGCGGGCCTGAGGACAGGTCGCGACGGGCCTCGATCGAGATGAAGCCGTTGGCGTAACCGTAACTGTGAATGAATCCTCAGAAGAAAGTGGGGTGGCTGTGCTTAATTAAGTAAAGAGGATGACGAAAGCGCGCTTGTCTGCCAAATGAACGGTTGCCGAACGCTTGCTCGGAGACGGCCATGAACACAAGAGCCCCCATCGCTCTGGGCGCGCTGGCGTTCTCGTTCTGCGCGATGCCGCTGCGCACCTCGGTGCAGGCGGCCGAGCCGTTGGTCACCGGTCCGGCGTGGTCGGATGACGTGCAGGCTCGTATCGACTGCGTCCACTCATCCGCAGATTCCAGTGTCCTCAGGACGGCGGCATGCCTGGCGGTGATGCAATGAGCAGCAGAGTCGTGAGGGATCACACAGCGTCCTGGAGTCATCCTGAGGGGTTGTTGCGGGCGGTCGGTAACGGATTCATCGCGCTGACCATCTTGGCGGTGGTCGCGGTGACCTGGATGAGCTATGACCACCACCTGAGGTATTACTGCGGTTATCTGCGCATCCTGAGTCAGATGAGGGCGCAGCATATCAGCGAGCGTATCATCTCGCGTCATCCTGAATCCTGGAAGCACGAAGCCGCACGCATCGAGGCGCTGCTCGGACGCCAGCGCCCGGAGGCGCATCTTTCGTTGGAAGAATGCGTCTATGACAGCGACGGTCGCTTGATCGCTGCGGTCGGTGCCTGTCGCGGCGCCCCCTGTTTGCGAGAGCACGCCGAACTGCGCGACGCTGGGGTGAGCGTTGGGATGCTCGAGATTCGCATGGAATTGAATCCACTGGTGCGCCGAACGGCCATGATCGGCACCGTCGCCACGCTGATGGGCCTGGTCGCCATCGGCCTCTTCGGTTGGTTCCCGATGCGCGGCTGGCGCGAATCCCAGCAGCGAGTCTGCTTCTTGGCCGAGCATGATCCGCTCACCGAGCTGCTGAATCGTCAAGCCGCAGAACGGGTCTACGCACACGAGCGTGCACGCGCCTCCAGGCATGAGCTGGCGCTGTCGGTGCTCATCTTCGACATCGACCATTTCAAACGGATCAACGACAGCTATGGCCACGAACGCGGCGATCAGGTACTGCGCGCCCTGACGGCGCTGGTCAGTGAGCAGCTGCGCGCCAGCGATACCCTGGTGCGTTGGGGAGGTGAGGAATTCGTGATCATTGCACCGCACACGACGGTGGATCTGGCAGTGCAGTTCGGGGAAAAACTGCGAGCCGCAGTGGAAGCGGCGCACGTCGGTATTCCGGAGGCGGTCACGATCAGCATCGGCATCAGCCCCTGTGAGCGCACGGATAGCCTGCCTGCGGCCGTTGATCGGGCGGATGAGGCGCTGTATCGGGCCAAACGCGCAGGACGGAATCGGGTCGAACGGGCCGAGTCAGGTTGACGGCGGTCACGACGCAGAGGGGCGCGGATCAGGCGCAGGGCGTCGACTCACTGGATCTGCCCAATGGCGCTGCCAGCGCGGACCTGGGCGCCTGGGATCAGCGCCGAAGCCCAGGTCACGGCCTCGGCGCCGAACAACAGGATCACGGTCGAGCCCATGTTGAAGCGGCCGAGTTCGTCGCCGCGCGCGAGCCGGATGGGCCCAGATCCTGCCTCGGTGACAGTGACCGCCTTGATCCGTGGTGGCGTCATCCGGCCGGCCCAGACCGTCTCGATGCTGCCGACGAAGATCGCACCGACCAGGACCACGGCCATCGGTCCGGCGGCGGTCTCAAACAGGCAGACCACGCGCTCGTTGCGGGCGAACAGGCGCGGCACCCCGGCGACAGTGGTCGGATTGACGCTGAACAGCCGGCCCGGCACCTGAATGGTGCGGACCAGCGCGCCGCCGAGCGGCATGTGGATGCGATGATAATCGCGCGGTGACAGATAGAGCGTCGCGAAGCGCCCGTCGCGAAAGCGCGCCGCGAGCGCGCCATCCCCGCCGAGCAGGTGATCGAGCCGATAGCGCTGGCCCTTGGCCTGCAGCAGCTGCTCGGCACGGATGGCGCCGACCGCGCTGACCCGCCCGTCGACCGGACAGGCGATTGCATCCGCCGCTTCCGGCAATGGGCGCACCCCCGGACGCAGCGCGCGGGTGAAGAAGGCATTGAAGGTCGGATAGGCGCGCGGGTCCGGCTCCTCGGCTTCCTCGAGCGCGACTCGGAACAGCCGTGCATAGAGCTGGACCACCCAGGGCAAGAGCCCTGGCAGCCGGCGCTGGGTCAGCCAGTGCATCGCGTTCGACAGCGCATGCTGCGGCAGCCCGTATTGCAACAGCACGAACAGTCGCGCGCCGATCCCGGTGCGCTGGGTGCTGTCGGTCGCGGGTGACTCAGGCATCGTCCGGCTCGGTTGCGGGCGGGAAGGCATCCGGGCGCTCGGCCAAGCGCGCGAGGTCGGCCGCGATCTGCGCGGCGGGCTGGCTGCCCGGGAACAACGCCACCAGGCGCGCCTGCGGGCCGATCAGGAACAGCGGTGGCGGCTGCTCGTGATCAGCGGCATCGGCATCGGTATCAGCATCGCCATCGCCGCCGGCCCCCAGCGCCTGCTGGAGGCGCTCGAACTCGTCCTGGCTGGTGCTGAGCACGGAGAGATTGGGAGTCAAGCGCTCGAAATCGCGGGCCAACCTGGGCGCATCGTCTGCGCTGATCAGGAGTAGTTGAAGGTGTTGGCGTACCTCGGGCTGATCGGCGACCCGGTTGGCGATCTCGATCAGGCGCGCCACCCCGCGGTGTCCAGCCGCGCTACCGGGCGAACCGAAGGCGATCAGCGACCAGTGACCGCGCAGATCGGCGTGGGTGATGGTCCCCTGCGGCCCCCGTAGCGTCTCGAAGGCCGGGAGCGCCACGGGCGCGCGCATGAGCACGCCGTCGATGCGTAACGGAGCCTCATGCTCCCGCTGGAATTGATTGCCCCATTGATAACCGACGAGGAACAGGCCGACGGCGGCGAGGGCCATGATCAAGCGGGCGACCAGCGGGCGTGAGGAACGACGCCTCATCGAGGATGCCGCGCACGGGCGAGACCGCGCCGACCGGCGACCCGGCCTCGGGCGACACGGCCTCGAAAGGTGCGGCGTAACGACGCCGAGCGCGGGCGCGGGTAGACATCGGTGGGGTCGGACCCCATCAAGGTGCGTACTGGGAGCTGGAAGGGCCTGATGGGCATAGCGGTATCAGCGGTATCCAGGCAGGTGGCGAGCGCCCGGCGGCGCCCTGTCCGACTCGCGAGTATAACGACGCAAGGATCGCCGTCTCAACCAGGGGTGCCCACTGGGTCAGCCGCCCAATAGCCGCGGCCCCGCAGCCCTTTGTCATCGACCATTCAATGAGGCCAAGCCATGACCGACAAGATCGAAAAGACGGATGCCGAATGGCGCGCGCAGCTCAGCGCCGAGCAATATCGGGTGTTGCGCGAACATGGCACCGAGCCGGCTTTCACCGGTGCCTATTTCGACACCAAGACGCCGGGGCATTATCGCTGCGCGGCTTGCGAGGCTGAGCTGTTCGGCTCCGAGGAGAAGTTCGACTCCGGCACTGGTTGGCCGAGTTTCTACGCGCCGCTCGCCGAGTCTGCGGTCGAGACCCAAACCGATGGCAGCCTCGGCATGCGCCGCACCGAGGTCCACTGCGCCCGCTGCGGCTCGCACCTCGGGCATGTGTTCCCGGATGGCCCGAAACCGACCGGCCTGCGCTATTGCATCAACTCGGTGTCACTGGCGTTCGAGCCGGAGGCCTAGGTGTTGGTCAGGGTCTTACTGGCCAGCGCGCTGCTCTGGCTCTCCGGTCTCGCGCCCAGCCTGGCGGGACCGGTCGAGGAGGTGCTGGCCTTGCCGGAGGCGAGCCTGGTGCTCAGCGATGGGCAGCGCCTGCTGATCGCCGAGCAGCCCGATCGGCCGCTGGTGCCGGCATCGACCATGAAGCTGGTGATCGCCCTGGCGGCGATCGAGCGCTGGGGGCTGGCGCATCGCTTCGAGACGCGCTTCTACCTGGGGCCTGATGACCGGCTCTGGGTGCGCGGCGGCGGTGATCCCTATCTGGTCTCGGAGGAACTGGATCGCGTCGTCGCCGCGCTGAAGGCCGCTGGCGTGCGCGCCGTGACGGGCATCGGGCTCGACGCGGAGTTGTTCGGGACGCAGGTGCTGATCCCCGGGCGTTCGTCGAGCAACAATCCCTATGACGCGCCGGTGACCGCGCTTGCGGTCAATTTCAATACCGTCAGCCTGCGGGTCGCGGGTGGGCGTGTCCAGAGCGGCGAGGCGCAGACACCGCTCACCCCGACCGCGCAACGGCTTGGCCGCGGGCTCGGCGAGGGCAAGCATCGGGTCAATCTGGTCGATGGCGAGACCGCGCTTGCGCATTTCGGCGAGGTCCTGACGGCGAAGCTGCAACAGGCTGGGGTCCGCGTCGAGGGACTGTCCGCGCCTGGGCGGGTGCCCAGCTCGGCGCGGCTGATTTACACCCATCGCAACGGGCTGACGCTTGAACAGGTGCTCGAGAACATGCTCCAGTACTCGACCAATTTCGTCGCCAATGACCTGTTCCTGCTGCTCGGCGAGCGCGAGGGGCGGGCGCGCATGGCCGACGCCCAGCGCACAGTGGAGCAGTGGGCGCGGCAGACCTTCGGTTGGCGTGCGTTTCGCATCGAAGACGGCGCGGGCCTTTCGCGCGGCAACCGGCTCAGTGGACGCCAGATGCTCGATGTGCTCGAGCGCCTGCGGCCCTATCGCGCGCTGCTGCCAGCGCAGGACAACGACCCCGATGTGCGCGCCAAGACCGGCACGCTGCGCGGTGTCAGCACCTATGCGGGGTTCGTGCGGCGTGGGCGCGAGTGGCGGCCCTTCAGCCTGATGATCAACCAGCCGGTCGCCTATGGCTTGCGCCTTCAGGTCGCGAGTGCGTTGGCGCGGGGGCAGGGGCTGACTGGAGACTGATCTGGCGGAGGGCTCAGGGCCGCTGATGGCCTGCTTCGGTTTGCGCTCGGGGCGAGGCTCGTCTAAGGTGACTGGAACATCCTTGCTCGTGCCTGTTCTGGCGCGGGCCGTCATGCACCTTCATCCGAACCAACCCTTGGAGACGTTCTATGTCTGAAGCAAAAAGCGGCGATACCGTCAAAGTCCATTACACCGGCACCCTGTCCGATGGCACCGAATTCGATTCCTCGCGCGGCCAAGAGCCGCTCGAGTTCACCCTCGGGCAGGGGCAGATGATCAGCGGCTTCGAGGACGCGGTGCTCGGCATGGCCCTCGGTGAGAACAAGACCGTCACCCTCGCCTCCGAAGAGGCCTATGGTGAGCGCAACGAGGCCATGGTGCAGGAAGTGCCGCGCAGTGCCATCCCGCCGGAGATCGAACTCACCGAGGGCATGCTGCTGCAGGCACAGGGGCCGGACGGCGAGACGCTGCGCTTCACCGTGGCCGATTTCAACGAGGAGGCGGTCACGGTCGACGGCAACCATCCCCTCGCTGGCCGTGATCTGACCTTCCAGCTCGAACTGGTGCAGATCGCCTGAGTCGGTCACCACCAAGGTCTAGGGGCAGGGGGACCGAGCGATCGCAGCCATCGCTGCGGCCCGCCCCTAGGCGAGGCGCGCCGTCCCTGGCCGCGTCTGCGGGCAGGTGCTTACTGGTGCGGATTCTCCGTGCCCTGCTGCTGCATCTTCTGCATCTGCTCTTGCATCTGGCGCTGCATCTCATCGAAGAACGCGGTCGCCTCTTCCATGGTCGCAACACCGTCGCCATCAGCATCCATGCGTTGGAAGGAATCCATGGTCGGCTGTTCGAATTCCTCCAGGCTCACTTGGCCGTCGTCGTCCTGATCGAGGTTCTTGACGAAAGTCTCGCCTGGGTCCGGCATGCCGCGCTCTTTCATCGCTTCGAGCATTTCGGCCGGCACCTGCTCGTTGAACGCCGTACCGGCTTCCTCGACGCTGATGAAGCCGTCGTCATCGGCATCGGTCTCGGTGAAACGCGGCTGCTGCGGTGCGAGTGCCTCCTCGAGGCTGACCTTGCCATCGCCGTCGCTGTCGAGCTGCTGAATGAACGCCTCGGCGGGCTTGGCCTCGGTCCCGGCAGGTGCGGCCTCTTGGGCGAGGGCGCTGCCCGTGACCAAGGTTCCGGCAATCGCAAGGGCAAGGATCGACGTGGCTCTCTGCATGATCTGGCTCCGTGGGTGATGAATTGAGCGTGCGAACTCTCGGCCAGCGATGATCAAGCGATAGGCAAGTCACCGTTGTGCCGAGCTGGCGACAGGGTAGTGCTCCTGAGGCGTACTGGCAAACGCAGGGTTCAATGAAGGGCGGCAAGCCAGTATGCTGAGCGCTTTTCGCTCGCGGCTGGTGATCCCTGGCCGCTCGGGCCTTGGATGCTTCTCGCTATGGCTGATTCTGTCTCGACGCCGACCCGGACCAACTTCATCCGCCAGATCGTCCAGGACGACCTGGCGCGCGGTCAACACGCCCGCGTGATAACACGCTTTCCGCCCGAGCCGAACGGCTATCTGCACATCGGCCACGCCAAGTCGATCGTGCTCAACTTCGGACTGGCCGAGGACTTGGGCGGGGTCTGCCATCTGCGCTTCGACGATACCAATCCGGGCAAGGAAAGCCCCGAGTTCGTCGCGGCCATCAAGGCCGATGTGCGCTGGCTCGGTTTCGACTGGGGCGGGCCGGTGCGCTTCGCATCGGACTATTTCGAGCAGCTCTATGGCTTTGCGCTCGAGCTGATCGAAAAAGGGTTGGCCTACGTCTGTGACCTCTCGGGCGAGGAGACCCGCGCCTATCGCGGCACCCTGACCGAGCCCGGTCGCGACAGCCCCTATCGTGATCGCAGTATCGACGAGAACCGGGATCTGTTCCGGCGCATGCGCGCCGGCGAGTTCCCGGACGGCGCCCGCACCCTGCGCGCGAAGATCGACATGGCGGCGCCGAACATCAATCTGCGCGATCCGGTGCTCTATCGCATCCGCCACGGCGTGATCCATCATCAGACCGGCAGCGAGTGGTGCCTGTACCCGACCTACGACTACACGCATCCGATCTCGGATGCGCTGGAAGGCATCACCCATTCACTGTGCACGCTGGAGTTCGAGGATCACCGCCCGCTCTACGAGTGGTGCGTGGCCAACGTCTCGGTGCCCTGTCAGCCACGCCAGATCGAGTTCAGCCGGCTCAATCTCGAGTACACGGTGATGAGCAAGCGCTTGCTGACGCAACTGGTCTCGGAGCGGATCGTCGCCGGCTGGGATGATCCGCGTATGCCGACCATCGCGGGGCTGCGCCGGCGCGGTTTCACGCCGGGCGCGGTGCGCGGTTTCTGCGAGCGCATCGGCGTGACCAAGGCCGATAATTTGGTCGAGATGGGCGTGCTCGAGAGCGCGATCCGCGATGAACTCGATGCCAGCGCGCCGCGTGCGATGGCGGTGCTCGATCCGCTGCGGGTCGTGCTCACCAACCTGCCGGCGGACGCGCCCGCTGCGGTACAGGCGCGCAATCACCCGAAGGATGAGGCGATGGGATCGCGCGCGGTGCCGCTCGGCTCGGTGCTGTTCATCGACCGCAGCGATTTCGAGGAAACGCCGCCGAAGGGCTTCAAGCGCCTGATCCCCGAGGGCGAGGTGCGGCTTCGCAATGCCTATGTGATCCGCTGCGATGAGATCATCAAGGATGCCGATGGGGCGGTGATCGAACTGCGCTGTTCGGTCGACCCCGACACCCTCGGCAAGAATCCTGAGGGGCGCAAGGTCAAAGGCGTGATCCATTGGGTCGCGGCCGAGACGGCGGTTCGCGCCGAAGTGCGGCTCTATGATCGCCTGTTCACCGTCCCCCAGCCTGGCGCTGGCGAGCGAGACTTTCGCGAGGACTTGAATCCCGACTCCTTGCACACCCTCAGCGGCGCGCTGCTCGAGCCCAGCCTCGCCGAGGCGCAGCCGGGCGCGCGCTTCCAGTTCGAGCGCGAGGGCTATTTCGTCGTCGATCCCGACTCGACGCCCGAACGGCCGGTCTTCAACCGCACGGTGACCCTGCGGGATACCTGGGCGAAGGCGCAGGGCGCCGGCACTCATGGCGCTAGGGGCCAGGGGGCCGGCGTTCAGAGGTCAGGAGGCCACCAGCAGGCGTCATCAGTGGACGGTAAGGCTCAAGCCGCTTTAGCGCCGGATATCGGTGCATCCGGAGGCGCCGCATGAATTCGACAGCGCCGCCTCCACTCGAGCTGCCAGGTGCTGGCATTGGCTGGTTCGAGCGCACATTGCTTGGGGCGGGCATCCGCGCGGCGGATCGTTTCATCGGCAAGGATCGGCTGACGCGGATGTTTCGCCAGGAGGCCGAGCGCGCCATGGTGGTGGCGCGCGGCCTGAGCGAGGCGCAGGGGCGTGAGCGGGTGAGGATCGAACGCTTCATTGGCATCGAGGACAGTAGTCGCGACTGGTCGGTGTACATGACGCTCGAGCATCTGGTGATCGTCAACACCGCCATCGCCGCGATCTTGCCGCAGCTCTATTCCAACCGTGTGGTCGGCACCCAGGTCAAGATCGAGGAGGTTAAACCGGTGCCAGAGGCCGGTCCAGAGCAGATCGACGACCTTGCCGCCTTGGTCGACCGTTACACCGACATCGTTGACAAACTGGGCAACTTGCGTACAGGAGCCGGGCTCCCGCATCCCTGGTTCGGTACACTCTCGGCGGCGCAGTGGCACGCGCTAGCGACCACCCATAACAGCACCCATCGGCGTCAGATCGAGCGCATCAAGCAGGCGTTGAGCTGAGATCCATCCTCATGCAAGATGCACCACCGAAGACGCCGGAGTCGGAACGCGAGCGCGAGCTGCTGTGCGGTGCCGATGATCTGCTCGCTGACTTCGATCGCGGCGTGACCGTCTTCAATGAGTTCGTGCAAGGCTGCCGAGGCCTGTTTGATCTCGGGCGCAGCGTGACGGTCTTCGGCTCGGCGCGTTTTACTGACGGGCATCGCTGGTATCAGCTCGCGCGGGCGATCGGCGCCGAACTGGCGCGTGCGGGCTGTACGGTGATCACTGGCGGCGGCCCCGGCCTCATGGAAGCTGCCAATCGCGGTGCTCAGGAGGCGGGTGGCCTGAGCGTCGGCTGCAATATCCGCTTACCGCATGAGCAACAGTCCAATCCCTACCTCGATCGGGTGCTGACCTTCGACTACTTCTTCGTGCGCAAGGTCATGCTGCTCAAATACTCATCGGGGTTCGTGTTCCTGCCCGGCGGTTTCGGCACCCTCGATGAATTGTTCGAGACCTTGACGCTGATGCAGACCGGCAAGGTCGAGGCGTTTCCGTGCGTCGCCGCAGGCACGGCGTTCTGGCAGCCGATGCTGGAGGTCGTGATGACGCAGCTCTATGAGGCAGGCACGGTCGCGCCGGGGGAGGTCGATCTCGGTCTGCTCGATGATCCGGCTGAGATCGTTGCTCATTTGCGCTTGGTCTGATCCTTGGCTTTGTTGACTCTTTCGGCTCCCTCAGTCTGTCGGTCACGCTCGCTCATCACACTTCAGAAGCATTCCAGTTGCTGAACGCCAGCAGCCAGGAATCGATGCCCGGGTTGCGCACGCCTTGCGCGCGCAACGCCTCGCCGATCTCGATCATCAGTGTGCGGAACTCGCGCACCTCCTGTTGCCAATGCGCTGCCGGCAATTCTGGATGATCCGCCATCGTCTCGGCCGCCAGAGAGCCAGCCCCGGCCCACCAATCATTGCCATCGAGCTGCGCGAGAGCCTGTTGTGGTGATGTCCGCAGTAAGACGCTGAGCCCATGCACTTCCGCCGCGCGCGGGTGCTTGATCCGGTCAAGCAACTCAGCAAGCTGCGACAACGGTGTCGATAGCGGAGTGTTGAACGTCGTCATGGCCGGTTCCTGTTGGCGGTTGTCGTTGCGCTATTTCGTCCTCGCGGACGCTGAGACCCGATCATAAGCCGCCAGGGCCTCGGCACGGCTTGCCTTGAGATCGATGATCGGTGCCGGATACTCGCAGCCGAGCCGGATGCCGCATTGGGCCAACAGGCTCGCCGGGGCCTGCCAGGGCTGATGGATCAGCCGATCCGGCAGCTTGGCAAGCTCCGGACACCAGCGCCGCACGTAGCGCCCCTGGGTGTCGAAGCGCTCGCCTTGGCGCACCGGGTTGAAGATGCGGAAATAGGGCGCGGCATCGGCGCCGCAGCCGGCGCTCCACTGCCAGCCTTGGGTGTTATTGGCCAGATCGGCGTCGACCAGGGTGTCCCAGAACCAGCGCGCGCCTTCTTGCCAGGGCAGGCGCAGGTTCTTGGTCAGCAGCGAGGCGACGATCATCCGCGCCCGGTTGTGCATCCAGCCGGTGTGCCAGAGTTCGCGCATGCCGGCGTCGACGATCGGGATGCCGGTGCGCCCGCGCTGCCAGGCTTTGAGCGGGGGTTCGGTGTCGCCGCTGCGCCAGGGGAAGTCGGCGAAGCGTGGGTTCAAGGGCTCGCTTGGGGTGTGCGGGAAATGATAGAGCAGTTGATGGCTGAACTCGCGCCAGCCCAGCTCGCGCAGATAGGGCTCGGCGATGGCTTGGTCGGCGAATACTGCATCGGGGTCGGAGCTAGAGCCGGAATCAGAGCCGGAGCTGGGGCCGGAACCAGAGCCGAGGTGGGCCTCGCGAATCCGGGCCAGGATCTGGCGCGGACCGATCTCGCCGAAGTGCAGATGCGGCGAGAGCCTGGAGGTGCCAGGTTCTGCCGGCCAGTCGCGGGACTCGTGATAGGAGCAGATCGCGTCGATGAGGAAGCGCTCGAGCGCCTGCCACGCGCCAGCCTCGCCCGGCTGCCAAGCCTCGCGCAGACCCTGATCCCAGGGGATGCTCGGCTGCAGCGCGAGTGCCTCGACAGCGAGCCCGTCGATCGCATTTGGAACCGGCGGCAAGGTCTCAGGTGGCGCGGCTGGTGGCGCGTCTAGTGCTACGGCTGGTGCTGGCGCGGACCTGTGCGCAGTCTCCGTACGCTCCGCGAGCTGCGGCCCGAGCCGGCGCCAGTAGGGCGTGAACACGCGATAGGGCTCGCCGCTGCCGGTCTTCAGCGTCCAAGGCTCGCAGAGCAGTGCCGCGTTGTGGCTCGCGCAATCGATCCCGTCGGCGCGCAAGGCCTGTTTGATCCGGCTGTCGCGGGCGATGAGCGCCGGCTCGTAGCAGCGGTTCCAATGCACTTGGGAGGCGTCGGTCTCGGCGATCAAGGCGCGCAGGGTCGCCAGACTTTCGCCCTGGCGGATGATCAGCCGGCTACCAAGGCGCTGCAGATGCTCGCTGAGCGCGCACAGGCTCTGGTGCAGCCACCAGCGGGAAGCCGCCCCCGGTTGCCATGGCGCTGCTTCGTCAGGCGCATGGAGATAGACCGGAATCACGCGCTCGCCGCGAGCGAGCGCCGCCGCGAGGGCCGGATTGTCGCCGAGCCGCAGATCGCGACGCAGCCAGACGAGGGCCGTGGTGGGCATGGGGATCTGTTATGTGCTCAGGAAGACGGTCGAACCAAGCGTTCGAGCAACACCGAGTGCAAGTCTCGCCGCCCGTCAAACACGGCCATGACCAGCACCAGATTGCCCTCGATGCGGTAGACCAGGCGCCAAGGGCGTTCGATCAGCTCCCGATAGTGGTAGACATCGGCCGAGCGCAATTCGGGCACCACGCGGCCCCGCTCAGGGTTGTCTAACAGGGTGTCCGCCCGCGCCTGCAACCGATCGAGCACGTCAAGCGCATTGCCGATGGTGTCCTCGGCGATCCAGCTGACGATTGCATTCAGGTCGCGCTGAGCGGTGCGCGTCCAGCGCACCTCGGGCTCAGCCATCTTGCACGTCGGGCTGCGTCTGCAACCGCGTGCGCAGTGCCGCGAAGACATCCGCCTGTGGCGCCGTCTCCCCGGCGCTGACATCCCGCTCGCCCTCGGCCATCAGCTTTAGTATCAGCATGGCCCGCTCGCGCGCTTGGTACTGCGCGTAGTCCTGCACGACGGCGCGCGCGCGACCATTCTGGGTCAGCACCAGTGTGGCGGACTGATCCCGCGCCTGGTCTAGCAGCCGGGTAGCTTCGGCCTTGAACTGGCTGAGGCTCAGCACGTCTTCGCTCATCGGGGTAACCATATTCGGATTGAATTCAGTTGGCTCGATGCTATAGCCTGACCGAGGCGTCGTCAACGACCGCGTCATTTATCCATGCCCAATCAATTCATCGATATGCACCGCGACACTGCGCCCGAGCGCCGACATGCTATAGCCGCCTTCGAGACAGGAGACGATGCGCTCATGTGCGTGGCGCACCGCGATCTCGCGCAACTGCGAGGTGATCCAGGCATAGTCCGGCTCGCGCAGCATGAAATGCGCCATATCATCCTCGGCATGACCATCGAAGCCGGCCGAGATCAGGATCAACTCCGGGGCAAAAGCCTCTAGCCGTGGCAGACAGTGCGCCTCCATCGCCGCGCGGAAGGCCTCGCCGTTGGTGCGCGACGGCAGCGGCAGGTTGATCACATTCGATGCCGTCGGGCCGGCACCGGAGCCGGGGTAGAATGGATGCTGGAAGCTGGAGCAGAACAGCACCCGCTCATCGCCGGCGAAGATGTCCTCGGTGCCGTTGCCGTGGTGGACGTCGAAGTCGACGATGGCGATGCGTGAGAGTCCATGCGCGTTCATCGCGTGCGCGGCGCCGACGGCGACATTGTTGAAGAAACAAAAGCCCATCGAGCGCGCACGTTCGGCATGATGGCCGGGCGGGCGCACCGCGCAGAAAGCGGCGTGATGACGATCGCTCATCACCAGATCGACCGCCAGGATCGCGCTTCCGGCCGCGTGCAGCGCCGCGCTCAGCGAGCCGCTGCACATGGCGGTATCGCCATCGACCCAGACCAGCACATCATCGACGCTCGGTGCGGCCTCGAACAGGGCGTCGACGTAAGCCGGCTCATGCACCGCCAAGAGTTGCTCACGGCTGGCCTTGGGCGCGTCATAATGGGTCACCAGCATCTCCATGCCGGAGGCGATCATGCGATCCGAGATCGCGTGCAGGCGCTCCGGCACCTCGACATGGTGCGCGCCCATCTTGTGCTCGAGACAGTCTTGGTGAGAGATAAAGGCCAGATTCATGGGGCGCTTACTCAGGTGCTCGGGACGGTAGTCCGAAAGCTTAATCCCTTTGTCACACTTTTGCCTTGTTACCCGATTCGCCCCAGGAGGGGCCAGCCGATGCGACTCTCCGATGTCGACCAGCTTTTCGTTCCCGATGCGGTCGCGGTCTTTGGTGCCAGTGATCGCGAAGGCTCGGTCGGCGCCATGGTCTATCGCAACGTCCTCGCCGGTGGCTTCAAGGGCCCCTGCTATCCGATCAACCCCAAGTATGAGACGGTCGATGGCCAGCCCTGCTGGAAGGATCTGGCGGCGCTCGATAAGCATGTCGACCTGGCGTTGATCGCAACCCCAGCCGAGGCGGTGCCAGGGATCTTGGATCAATGCGGCGAGTTCGGGGTGCGTGCCGCGGTGGTGCATTCGGCCGGGTTCTCCGAGCAGGGTGATCGCGGTAGCGCGCTGCAGGAGCGGCTGGTGGAGGCGGCGCGGCGCAACCGGATTCGGGTGCTGGGGCCGAATTGCCTGGGCGTGATGCGGCCTGCGCACGGGCTGAACGCGACCTTTGGTACCGAGCTGCCACGGGCCGGCAACGTAGCCCTGGTCTCGCAATCCGGGGCGGTCTGCGCGGCGATGCTGGATCGCTCCGGGCCGCGTCGGCTGGGTTTTTCGGCGGTGGTCTCGCTCGGCGCGGCGGCCGATGTCGATTTCGGTGACGTGCTCGATTATCTGGCGCTCGATCCGCAGACCCAGAGCATCCTGCTCTATGTCGAGGGAGTGCGCGATGCGCGTCGCTTCATGAGCGGTCTGCGCGCGGCGGCGCGGCTGAAGCCGGTGGTGGTGGTCAAGACCGGTCGGCATCCGGCCGGCTCGCGCGCGGCGCGCTCGCACACCGGCGCCTGGGTCGGCTCGTCCGAGGTCTTTCGCGCGGTGCTCCAGCGGGGTGGCGCGGTGCAGGTCGAGCGGCTGGCGCAGTTGTTCGCGGCGGCACAGGTGTTCGGTGCGGGCCGGCGTCTGGCCGGCAATCGCATCGCCGTGGTCACCAATGGCGGTGGTCCCGGCGTGCTGGCGGCCGATCGGGCGGTCGATCATGGACTGATCCTGTCCGAGCTGACGGAGGCCACGCGCGCCAAGCTCGGGCAGGCGTTGCCGGATCATTGGTCGCATGGCAACCCCATCGATGTGATGGGCGATGGCTCGGCGCAGCGTTATCGCGATGCCCTCGAGGCCTGCCTCGCGGATGAAGGCGTCGATGGCGTGATCGCCCTGATGGCGCCCCTGGCGACCAGTGATCCGACCACCGTGGCGACGGAGGTGATCGAGGTCGTGAAGAAGACCCGCAAGCCGGTACTGACCTGCTGGATGGGCGAGAGCCGCGTGGCCGAAGCGCAGACGCTCTTCGCCGAGCACGGCGTGCCGCATTTCGAGTCGCCCGAGGTGGCGGTGGATGCGATGTCGTTCCTCGCCGAGCAGCGCCGCAATCGGATGCTGCTGATGCAGTCGCCGGGGCCCTTGTCGCAGCAGCTCGGGCCGGATATCGAGGGCGCGCGGCTGATCATCGAGGGCGTGATGGCCGAGGGGCGCAAGGTGCTCGGCACCATCGAGGCCAAGGCAGTGCTGTCGGCGTTCCGGATCAACAGCACCCAGGCGGTGCTGGCGCGCTCGCCGAACGAGGCGCTGATCGCCGCCGAGTCGCTCGGCTTCCCGGTGGTGATGAAGATCAACTCGCCGGATATCCGCTATAAATCCGATGTCGACGGCGTGCGCCTGGGGCTAAGCGATGCGCAGAGCATTCGCCGCGCCTATACCGAGCTGACCGAACGCGCGCAGAAGCTGCGACCACAGGCGCAAATCCAAGGCGTGACGGTCGAGCACATGGTGCCGACCCGCGCCGCGCGCGAGCTGATGGTCAAGGTGGTGCGCGATCCGATCTTCGGCCCGGTGATCAGCTTCGGCGCCGGTGGTACCGATATGAAGGTGCTCGAGGACAGGGCGCTCGGCCTGCCGCCGCTGAATGCCTTCATCATCCAGACCATGATCGAGCATACGCGGGTGGCGCGGCTGATGGGCGCCTACAGCAACATGCCGCCGATGAACCGGCAGGCGCTCTCACGCATCCTGCAGCGGGTCTCGGAGATGGTCTGCGAGCTGCCGGAGATCATCGAACTCGAGATCAATCCGCTGATCGGCAATGACCTGGACGTGATCGCCGTCGATGCCCGCGTCCAGGTCGATTACCGCCCGCCACAGATGCCGGTCTACGGGCACATGGCCATCCATCCCTATCCGCAGCATCTGATCGAGCAGGTGCCGCTGCCGGATGGCACCGATCTGACCATCCGCCCGATCCGCCCCGAGGATGCGCAGATGGAGCAGGATTTCGTGCGCAACCTGTCGGATCAGACCAAGTATTTTCGCTTCATGCAGACGATCAAGGAGCTGTCGCCCGAGATGCTGGTGCGCTTCACCCAGATCGACTATGACCGCGAAATGGCGCTGATCGGGGTGATCCGCGCGCCTGACAGCGAGGGCGGGGGACAAGAGCAGGAGGTCGGTGTCGCGCGCTACATGGCGCATCCGGGCGGTGATACCTGCGAGTTCGCGATCGTGGTCGCCGATGCCTGCCGGCGGCGCGGGGTGGGTGCGCGGTTGATGCGCTCGCTGATGCAGAATGCGCGCAACAAGGGGCTGCGGATCATGGAGGGCGAGGTCTTGAGCGCGAACTCGCGCATGCTGGCGCTGGTCAAGTCGCTCGGTTTTCGCATCGAGACCGATCGCAATGATCCGACCGTGAAGCTGGTGTCGAAGGTGCTATAGGGCACTTTGCCGACGTCGATGCCATCCCTGGCGACGGTGCAGGACAGCCTCACAGGCTGTGCGCGTACAGCACCTCGATATCATCGAGGTAGATGAGACCCGAGAAGTTGTCGAAGAATTTGTCGGCGACCTGCTTGGCGATCGAGCGGGCGACGTCGTCGCTGGCAGTGATGACCTCGATCTTGATGTTCGAGAAGGTATCCGAAACGGCCGGCTGGCCGGATGAGCGGGTATTGCGGCTCCCAACACCGCCGGCGGCCATCACGGTGTAACCGGTGGCGCCGCCGGCCTGGATGATCTTGGTGACCTTCTCCAGCAGCACCTTCTCGGTGATGATGACGAGCTTCGTGGCCTTTTGTGTCATGACGTGCTACCTAATTCTGTTGCGTTAAGCCTACCGGTGGATCGACGCGGCCGGGAGCGCCCTCAGGTGCCGAAGACCGCCTGTGCGAGGCCGATATAGAGCGGGATGCCGAGGGCGATCGCGACCGGGGTGCCGACGCTCGTCGATGAGCCGATGTAGGACGAGGGGTTCGCCGTCGGTATTCCAGCACGCAGCGTCGGCGGTCCGGAGATATCCGAGCTCGAGCCCGCGATCACGGCGAGCAGCACCACACCGCCGGGGCTGAAGCCGACCAGATAGTGGGCGATGGTCCCCAGCCCGAAGGCGATCAGGCCGTTCATCAGGGGCGCGATGGCCGCGTAGACGGCGAACCAGTGGGCGACGCGTCGCAACTCATTCAGCCGGGCATAGGCCTCGATGCCCATGATCAGCATCAACACCGAGAGCAGACCACGGAATAGTGGCTCGTAGAAGCTCTCGAAGACCCGATCGGGGTTCGTGAACAGCCCGAGGGCAATCCCGAGCAGCAAGGCCGAAAGCGCCGAGCCCTGCAGGCTTTCCTTGACGATCGGCCAGATCGCGACCTTTTCGCCGGCCCCGTCCTTCTTCTTCAGGTAGACACTGGCGAGCACGATGGCCAGGACCAGGGCCGGGATATCCATGAACGGATACAGCGCGACGGCCCAGGGCTCGTAGGGGATGCCTTCAGATTCCAGCACCACCGTGCCCGCGGCGAGGGTCGAGCCGCTCACGGCGCCGAATAGTCCGGCTGTCGCGATGCCGTCCTCGGTGCGAATGCCGGGCAGCAGCGCCAGGGTGTAGCGTCCGATGATGACGATCAAACAGCCCATGACCACCGCGATCAACGCGGGGAGCAGCATCGCCCCGATGTCGGCCTCACCGATGGCCATGCCCCCCTTCAGGCCGACCTTCATCAGCAGCATGAAGACGATGAACTTGTAGATCGCATCCGGGATCGTCAGCCGTGAGCCAAGCGCGGCGATCAGGATGCCACCCAACAGGAACGCCAGCGTTGGCGACTGCAGTTGGTGCAGGAAGCGTGCACCGAAATCGAGTAATACGTCCACGTTCTTCACTCCTCGTTGTTGATACGACTCGGAGAATGGAGGATATGGGCAGTCGGCCCCGATCGGTCATCGAACTTTCATCGCCGGCGGATCGATGAAGATCGATCGGTTCGTCAAATTCGATAGATTCTTCCGCGAAGCCCGAATGTATCAGCATCAGCCCGATTGGCCCCCTGGCGGTGGATCCCTGCGCTGTCCGGCTCGCTCGGAAATGGCGCGCTTGAGCGCATCGGAGCGCGCGTCGATCCAGTTCTCGAGCGGGATGACCTTGGCCAGGCCGAGGTTCTTGAGGCGTTTGCGCGGCTGCTCATGGAGCCCGGAAAGATAGACCCGGCAGCCATGAGCGAGTGCCGCGCGCAGCACCTCTTCGACCGCGAGCGAAGTGGTCACGCCGAGATGCGGGACATCGGTCATGTCGACCACCAACGAGCGCGTTTCGACCAGCTCGTGCTGTTGACGGGTCACGGCCTTGGCGGCGCCGAAGATCAGCGGTCCGCTCAAACAGAGCATGACGACACCGTTGCTTGGATTGCGCAGGATGCGTTCTTCCTCGGGATTGGCATGGGGGCAGCTCAGGCCGTCCTCGGTATGCGGTAGTCCGAGCACGCGCACGCCTTCCGATTGCAGATCGGCCAGCCGGCGGATGGTCAGCACATTGGCCACGAACAGGCCGATGCCGACGGCGGTGATCAGATCGACGAAGACGGTCATGGCGATGACGCCGTACATGATCAGCGCGCCGCGAATCGAGACCCTGTGCGCGCGTCGCAAGAAGCTCCAGTCGACGATGTCGAGGCCGACCTTGATCGCGATGCCGGCTAGCACGGCCTTTGGGATGGGTTCCACCAAGGCGCTGGCGCCGAACACCACGACCGCGAGGATCAGCGCTCTGGTCAGGCCGGAGAGGGCGGTGCGGGCGCCGGTCTGGATATTGACCACAGTGCCCATGGTGGCGCCAGCGCCGGGTAAGCCGCCGAACAGGCCGGACGCCATGTTGCCGAGCCCTTGACCCATCAGCTCCTTGTCCGAGTTGTGCACGGAGCGGGTGAGACTGTCGGCGATGACCGATGTCAAGAGCGCATCGATCGAGCCGAGCAAGGCCAACACCAGGGCATTGATGACGATGGTCTGCAACTGACCAGTGCTGAAGGTGGGGATCTGCAGCGAGGGCAGGCCGCCGGGCACGGCACCGATGGCACGATAGGGGGCGCCCTCGAACAGGGTGGGCAGCAGGTAGATCGCCGCCAGGGTGCCGGCGATCAGCACCAGGAGCTGCGGCGGGATGATGCGCCCGAAGCGCTTGGGCATCAGCACCAGGATCGCCAGCGACAGCAGCCCGAGCGTGGCCTCGGCGGGGTTGACCTCGGCGATGAGCGAGGGCAGGGCCGTCAACGCGCCGAGGACACCGCCGGTCGGCGGGTCGTGGCCGAGCAGCGGTGGCAGTTGGATGATGATCAGGATGAAGCCGATGCCCGACATGAAACCGGAGATCACCGTGTAGGGCATCATGGTGACGTAACGCCCGAGCTTGAGCAGGCCGAACGTCAACTGGAACAGGCCGGTGAGCATGACGGTGGTGAAGGCCATGGCCATGCCGTGTTCCGGGTTGGCCGCCGTCATGGTGGCGATGACGGCGGTGAAGACCACGGTCATCGGCCCGGTCGGCTCCGAGATCAGCGTCGGCGTGCCGCCGAACAGCGCCGCGAACAGGCCGATGAGCACGGCACCATAGAGGCCGGCCTCGGCGCCGGCACCGGAGGCGACGCCGAAGGCGAGCGCCATCGGCAGCGCGATCACGGCTGCGGTGACGCCCCCGAAGAGGTCGCCCTTGAGGTTTCCGAGATTGATCTGATTGAAGATGCGCATGGGTCTGCGTTCACCCCCTGCAGTGATTTGGTGTGAGGTGTGGCGCGCTAGAGTAAAGCTTGGAGGCCGGGAACCGAAATCGAAAACCCGGATCGATGCTATAGAGAACTCGGCGTTATACTATCCGTCGGTCGTGATCTGCTCTGGTTGCCGTTCGCCGTTACTGGGTGCCCTGTATGCGCTGGTCCACATTGTTGCTCGCCTTCCTGACGTCGTCGACCGCACTGTTGGCCGTCGGACCCGCGCGCGCGCAGCCGGGCGCCGATGCCTGGCGCTTGCGCCTCGAGTCCGGTGCCCTGCACCGGTGGCAGACCGACATCGACGCCGGCGGCGAGGTCGAGGTCGATGCCTGGTCGGTGCGGTTCGGCGCGGATCGCGCGGTGGCGCCGGATCTGCGCCTGGGGCTGTCGCTGGGTTATGACGAGCGCCAGTATCGTTTCCACGGCGCGAGCGGCTTTGGCGCCCTGGAGCCCTGGTCCGATGTGCGCGACCTGCGCCTGAGCGGCAGTCTGAACTGGAAGGCCAGTGAGCGCTGGAACCTCTTTGCGGTGCCAACCCTGGGCTGGTTCGCCGAGGAGGGGGCTGATCTGGACGCTGGTCAGAGTGGCGGCCTGCTTGCGGCGGCGAGCTATCGGGTCAATGAGCGCCTCAGCATCGGTCCCGGCTTCGGGGTCTTCTCCGCGCTCGAGGACGAGACTGATTGGTTCCCGGTCCTCGCCATCGACTGGCAGCTCAGCGAGACCTTGGCGCTGCGCACCGGCGGCGGCTTCGCCGCGACCCGGGGGCCGGGCCTGGTGCTGGACTGGCGCCCCACGGAGCGCTGGGCGCTGAAGCTCGGCGCGCGCTACGAGAAGGCGCGCTTTCGGCTCGACGACCGCGGCATTGCCGTGGGCGGCATCGGCCAGGAGACCTCGGTGCCGGTCTATCTCGGCGCGACGCGCCGCTTTGGCGCGCAGTTGAGCCTGAGCGTGATCGCTGGTGTAGAGTTCGCCGGCGAGCTGCGGCTCGAGGATGCCGATGGTGATCTCATCGACAAAACCCACTACGATTCGGCGCCTTTTGGGGGCGCGACGCTCGATCTTCGCTTTTGACCGCACGACTTCCATGATGGAGCGCTTCAATGACGAACGAACATGACTGTGAGCGCTGTGGTCCGCCGCGGTCGCCGCGTCAGGAGCCCGGGCGGCTTTTCATCTGGCCGCCGCTCGGGCATACCAAGCAGAAGCTGCGCGCCGCGTTGAAGGCCAACGCCCTCGCGAGCACCGAGACCCCGGATCAGACCGGTCTGATCATCCCCGTCGGTGGCGAGGACCATGCCGCCTTGGCGACCTTGCTCGCCGCGCAGACGACCCGGGCCGAGGCGCATGACAGCCGTGCCCTATTCATGGCCGGAGAAGGGGAGCCTGGCTTCGCGCAGTTGCGCCAGGTCGAGAGCCTGGAGACCTATATCGCGCGCGGGCGCGGCGCTTGGCTGCAGGAGATGCTGCACGCCCAGCGCGTCACCACCCATTTCCAGCCGATCTTCCATGTCGCCGAGCCCGATCGGGTCTTCGCCCATGAGTGTCTGCTGCGCGGCATCGACGAGCAAGGAGCGCCAGTGTCACCTGGCCTGATGTTCGAACTCGCCACGCAAGCCGATCTGGTCTTTCCGTTGGATCGCCTGGCGCGCATCACCGCCGTGCAGCATGCTGCGGCACATGAAGTCAGCAGCCGGATCTTCATCAATTTCACCCCAGCGGCGGTCTATGATCCGGTGAACTGTCTGCGCACCACCGTGGCGGCGGTTGAGAAGGCCGGACTGGAGCGTGAGCGCATCGTCTTCGAGGTCATCGAGACCGAACGGATCGGCGATCCCGAGCATCTGGCCAACGTGCTTCGCTATTATCGCGATGCCGGCTTCAGGATCGCACTCGATGACCTTGGCGGCGGCTACGCGGGGCTTGGTCTGCTGCCCAGCCTGCGCCCCGACTTCGTCAAGCTCGACCGCTCCCTGATCGATGGGGTGAGTCAAAACCGGGTGCAGGCGATCATCATCGAGCGCGTGACCCAGATGGCGCACGACCTCGGCATCGAAGTGGTGGCCGAGGGCGTCGAGCAGGCCGAGGATCTGGCTTGGCTGCAAGAGCACGCCGTCGATTACGTGCAAGGCTTTTTCCTGGCTCGGCCAGGGCCAGAGCCCCATACAGCGCCTTGAATCTGTAGCGCTCAGTCGCGATCCGGCACGAAGCTCAGCACGTTGCCATTGATGCAGTAGCGCTTGCCGGTCGGTGGTGGGCCGTCGTCGAAGACGTGGCCGAGGTGGATGCCGGAGCTGGCGCTGCGCACCTCGGTGCGGCGCATGCCATGGGAGCGGTCTTCATGGTAGGTCAAGGCCCCTTCGACCGGATTGAAGAAGCTCGGCCAGCCGCTCTTGCTCTCGAACTTGGTATCGCTGCGAAACAGCGCCGCGCCGGTGATCGGATCGACGAAGACACCGGGGCGCTTCTCATCCAGGTGCGAGCCGCTGAAGGCGCGCTCGGTGCCTTGCTCGAAGGCGATGCGCTGCTGCTCCGGGGTCAGGATCTGGAAGCCGAGCCATTGCCAGAAGCGCGCTTTATCGCCCTTGTAGCCGGTGTAGCGCGAGATTTCCTTGCCGTCCTCGAACAGGACCATGGTCGGGGTGGCGAACAGATCCTTCTCCAGCATCCAGCCTTCAGGTGGGCGCGGATTCAGGGTCGTGACCACTGGCACCGCTGAGGACCAGCTTTCGAGCACCTCGGCACGGAATGCCTGACAGAACGGACAGTCTTCGGCCTCGAACACGATGAGCTGGCGTTCGGCATCGAGGTCGCTGGCCTGCAGGCGATCGGCCTGCGGCTTGGCGGTCTCGCCTTGATCGGAACCAGGATAGGCGACCTCGGTGCCGCCGAGCCCACAGTAGCCATCGGGGTTCTTCGTCAGATAGTCCTGATGATAGGTTTCGGCGCGATTGTAGTGGCGCAGGGGGGCGATCTCGGTGGTGATCGGGCCGAAGCCGGCCGCGCTCAGCGCCTGCTGATAGGCGTCGCGGGTCTCGAGGGCGACGGCGCGTTGTGCCTCGTTGGAGACGTAGATCGCGCTGCGGTAGTTGCTGCCGACATCGTTGCCCTGGCGATCGCCTTGGGTCGGATTGTGGCTCTCCCAGAAGCCGATCAGCACCCGCTCGAGGCCGACCTGCTCGGGATCGAAGGTCACCTTGACCACCTCGGCATGATTACGTGCATCGCTCTTGCCGCGCTGGATGCGCTTCTCGAGGTTGAGCACGTCGCGATAGCTGGCGCGCTCGGCATCGCCGCCGGCATAGCCGGACTCGACATCGAGCACACCTGGGATCTCGGACATGCGCTTCTCGGCGCCCCAGAAGCAGCCCATGCCGAGGACGATCGACTCGGTCGCGGCCAGGGCCTGCAGGGGCAGGGTGACGACAAGGGTGGCGAAGAGGACGGAGGTCAGACGGCGGGAAAGCGAACGCATGGGTTTGTTGGCCTGATATTGACGGAGCTAGCGTCTAGGACCATCGCGAGGGTGGAGTTGTTTCATCAGTGAGCTACGGAAATGGCTCGACCTTTCGAAGGAGTCCATCGCTTCAAGCTCGCCGGGAATCGGCTCCGACAACTGCCAGATCACGACCTCGATCAGCACGCCGTTATCGAACTGTTCCTTCTTTCGATAGATCGCCTTCGCGGGCATGCTGGTCGAGCCTGTTTGCTGTCGATCGTTTAGCCCGTCGCAGTCCGAATCCACTCCACCCGCTTGCGCATCACCCCATAGTAGACCACCGGGATCACCACCAGCGTCAGCACCGTGGAGACGAACAGGCCAAACAGCAACGACACCGCCAGGCCCGAGAAGATCGGGTCGCTGAGGATGAACGAAACCCCGGCCATGGTCGCCAACGCCGTGAGCACGATCGGCTTGGTACGCACCACCGCCGAGCCGATGACCGCGCGTTCCAGCGGGTCGCCGGCGCGCACCTGCTGATTGATGAAGTCCACCAGCAGGATCGAGTTGCGCACGATGATGCCGGCGAGCGCGATCATGCCGATCATCGAGGTGGCGGTGAACTGGGCACCGAGCAGCGCATGGCCGGGCAGGATGCCGATGATGGTCAGCGGGATCGGCGCCATGATGATCAGCGGCACCACATAGCTGCGGAACTGGAACACCACCAACAGATAGATCAGCACCAGCCCGAAGGCATAGGCAATGCCCATGTCACGGAAGGTCTCGTAGGTGACCTGCCATTCACCATCCCATTTGATGCTGGGCTCATAGGGATTCTCCGGCTGGCGGGTGTACCACTGCGAGAGATCCGCATCAAGCTGACCGGCGATGATGAAGAGCCCGTACAGCGGACTGTCGATCTCGCCGGCCATGTTGGCGGTGACATAGACCACCGGCAGCAGATCCTTGTGGTAGATGCTGGACTCGCGCTGGCTGTCGACGACCGTGACGATCTCCGACAGCGGCACCAGCTGGCCGCCGCGCGAGCGCACCCGCAGCGCCAGCACCTGATCCAGATCGGCCTTGTCGGCCTCGTCGTATTCGACCCGGATCGGCACCGCGTACTTGACGTTGGCGCCGTGCAGATAGGCCATGTCCTCGCCACCGAGCACGCTGGCCAGAGCCTTGGCGACGCTGGCCTGATCGACCCCGAGCTGCGCCGCCTTGGGACGGTCGACCACGAGCACGAACTTGCGCCCTGGGTACTCCATCGAGTCATCGATATCGACGATGTCATCGGTGCCAGCGAAGACGTCGCGCACCTGCTCGGCAAGGGCCATCTGCTCGTCATAGTCGATGCCATAGATCTCGGCGACCAGCGGCGCGAACACCGGCGGTCCGGGCGGGATCTCGACGATCTTGGCGTTACCGCCATGGCGCTCGGCGATTGCCTGCAGCGGCTCGCGCAGTCGCAGCGCGATGGCGTGGCTCTTGTCCTCGCGCTGCTCGTCGGCGACCAGATTGACCTGTAGGTCGCCCTGATGGGCCTGATCGCGCAGATAGTACTGGCGCACCAGGCCGTTGAAGTTCATCGGCGAGGCGGTGCCGGCATAGGCCTGATAGTCGGCGACCTCGGGCTGCGTCTCCAGGTAATGCCCCAGCTCTCCGAGCACGCGCGCGGTCTGCTCCAGGCTGCTGCCCTCGGGCATGTCGAGCACGACCTGCAGCTCGCTCTTGTTGTCGAACGGCAGCATCTTCAGGATCACCATCTGACTCAGTGGGAGCAGCAGCGAGGCGCCGATCATGAGCAAGATGCCGGCCAGCAGCAGCCAACGGTTGATCAGGCCGCGTCGCCCTTCCAGGAACGGCGTGATCACCCGATCGAACAGCCATTGCAGCTTCGGATTGGCCTCGTCCTCTTCCGTTTCGTGCTTCTGATGCGCTGGTGCCGACTCGTTGCCAGCGGCGAGATGCGGGTTGGTCCCATCCTGTGGTGACGCAGCACGGCTCGGCGCGTATGACCCAGCTTGATGAGCGTGGTCGGCGAGCGCGGCATCATGGCGCCGGCCGAGCACCTGATAGGCGAGCCAGGGCGTGAGCACGAAGGCGACAGCCTGAGAGATTAGCATCCCCATCGAGGCGTTGATCGGGATCGGGCTCATGTAGGGTCCCATCAGCCCAGAGACGAAGGCCATCGGCAGCAGGGCGGCGATGACGGTGAAGGTGGCGAGGATGGTGGGGCTGCCGACCTCGTCGACCGCGCCTGGCATCAGGTCGAGCATCTTGTGCCGCCCGATGGCCATGTGGCGGATGATGTTCTCGACCACGACGATGGCATCATCGACCAGGATGCCGATCGAAAAGATGAGCGCGAACAACGACACCCGGTTGAGGGTGAAGCCATAGGCCCAGGAAGCGAATAGGGTTAACATCAGGGTGACGATGACCGCTCCGCCGACCACCAGCCCGGCGCGCCAGCCCATCGCCAGCGCCACCAAGACGATGACGGTGATCGTCGCGGAGCCCAGCTCGGTGATCAGCTTGCGCGCCTTGGCATCGGCCGTTTTCCCATCGTTGCGGGTGATGCTGACCTCGACCCCGTCGGGGATGAAGATGCCATCGAGTTGCTTGAAGCGCGCGATGACCTGCTCGGCGACGGCCACCGCATTGGTGCCTTCCTGCTTGGCCACGGCGATGGTGACCGCCGGGGTCGTGCCGGCCAGCACTTGGCCGTCGGCGGCGGTGACCGCGTCGACACCGGAACGATCAGCGGTGCCCGCACCCGGGCCCGCGCCCATCCAGACATAGGCCTGGGGCACCTCGGGGCCGCGCTCGATGCGGGCGACTTCACGCAGATAGACCGGGCGCCCGCCGTGCATGCCGACCACCAGTTCGGCGATATCATCGACGCTGGCGAGCATGGTCCCGGCCTGGACCCGAATCTCGCGGTTATCGGCGACGATGGCGATGTCGTCCCGACTGCTGTTGCCCGCCTGCAAGGCGCGGCTCAGGTCGCTTAGGTCGATGCCGTGCGAGGCCAGCGCCTGCGGATCGAGGATGACCCGCATCACCTGTTGCGGGGCGCCCACCGTGTAGACATCGCGGGTGCCGGCGACCCGTTTCAGTTCCTGCTCGATCGCATGCGCGACCTGCCCTAGCTCATAGGCGCCGAGCTGCTGATCCGCCGACCAGAGGGTGGCGGTGAGGATGGGCACGTTGTCGATGCCCTTGGGTTTGATCAGCGGATCGCCAACGCCGAGGCCTTCGGCCAGCCAATCGGCGTTGGAATTGACCTTGCTCCACAGCCGTACGATGGCCTCGGTGCGGTCCTCGCCCACCTCGAACTGGACCGAGATCAGCGCCATCCCCGGGCGCGAGACCGAGTACACATGCTTGACGCCCTGGATCTCGGAGAGCACCTGCTCGGCCGGGCCGGCGACCAGGTGTTCGACCTCGCTCGCCGAGGCACCGGGGAAGGGGATGAAGACGTCGGCGAAGGTGACGTTGATCTGTGGCTCTTCCTCGCGCGGCGTCATGAGGATCGCGAACAGCCCGAGCAGGAGGCCCACCAGCGCCAGCAGCGGCGTGATCTTGGCATCCTGAAAGCGTTGCGCGATGCGCCCGGAGATGCCAAGCGTCGTCTGCTGGCCCGGTGGAGCTGTCGCTCCGTCGGAGCTGGTGGCCTCAGTGGTTCCAGCGCTGTTCTCTGTTGTAACCTGGGACTCAGCCATCTTGGCGATCCTGGCGGTTCGCCTCCGCTTGGCGTTTGAGCGCGACACCGGCGGCGACGGGATCGAGCGCGACCCGCTCGCCTGGGCTCAGGCCGGAGAGCACGACGATCTCGCCATCGAGGCTCGAGCCGGTGCGAATCTTGCGCAGGTGGATACGGCCGTCGTCGCTGACTACATAGGCACCGGTGACCTCGGAGCGGTAGACCACGGCGGCGCTGGGGATGGTGAGTGCCTCCTTGTCACCGGTGACGATGGCGGTCTTGACGAACATGCCGGGGAAGAGCCCCTCGGTGTTGGTCTCCAAATCGGCGCGCACCTTGAAGGTGTTCGAGCCAAGATCGGCGAACGGGAAGACCGTAATGCGGCTTGGCTCGGCGATCTCGCCATTGGGTAGATAGATATTGATCTCGCCGCGCTCGCGCACCGCCGGGATCGCGCTCTGTGGCACATCGATGATCACCCGCAGCTCCTCCAGTGAGATCCCGCTCA
The DNA here is from genome assembly GCF_016653295.1 of Halochromatium salexigens. Classification (GTDB taxonomy): domain Bacteria; phylum Pseudomonadota; class Gammaproteobacteria; order Chromatiales; family Chromatiaceae; genus Lamprobacter; species Lamprobacter salexigens. The sequence goes on from NZ_NHSF01000059.1 coordinate 28,713, forward strand.
TCACTGGGCTGCCCGGGCTGGCCACCTCGCCAAGCTCGACATGGCGGCGGATGACGATGCCGGAGTAGGGGGCGCGAATCTGGGTGTATTCGAGCTGCTCCTGCGCCTGCTCCAGGTTGGCTTGCGCGGCTTCGAGACGGGCCTCGGCACTCTCGAGGTCGGCCTCGGCCTGGTCCATCGCCGACTCGGAGACGTTCTGCTGCTGATAGAGCCCTTGGATACGGGCGTACTCGTCGCGCGACTGCTCGAGCTGCGCCGAGGCCGATCGCAGCTCGGCGGCCGCTTGCGCGAGCCGTGCCCGATGCTCGGTATCGCGCAGACGCACGATGACCTCGCCCTTCTCGACGAAGTCATCGACATCGTACAGGATCTCCTCGACCTGACCGCTGGTCTGCGCCGAGACCGTGGTGCGATGGATCGCCTCGACCACGCCGTCGAGGCGGTATTCCTTCGGCACGACGCGATAGCGGACCTCAGTGGTGGCGAAGGTGGTGCTGGTTGGGTCTTGGCTCGGATCGGCATCGTTTGAGCCAGCATCGGTCGCGTTGCTGATGGCGATATGCGAGAACAGCAGCAGGGCGAGGGTCGCCAGCCGCCGGAGTCTTGGGTTCGATGGCATCGATGGACACTCCTTAAATTAGTATTTCCTAATATTAAGCCAGAAGCTCGTCCGGTGTCGTCGCGCGATTGCTCTCGAGCATGCGTTGGAAGTGCTTGGGGTCTCGTTTCAGGATGTCGACGTATTCATCCAAGAGCGTGGTCCAGTCCGGGCCGCCATGCTCTTGAAACTTGGCCAGCGCGACTAGCAGAATTTTCGCTGCTGCGCGGAGTTCGCGTTGGTCTCCCTCGCCGTAATGCTGCACCAGTTCGGCGTAGAGGGCTTCGACACGCTCGATTGGAGGCTGGACGTCTTTGGGCATCGGCAGTTGGCCTAGCGTGCTACTGGGTTTTAGGTGCTTAGTATAATTCAGAAGACATCGAGCACCTGCGCGTGGATGCGCAGTCTACGGCGCGCGAGTGGGTGATTGAAGTCGATCTCGACCTCGGTGTCGTCTGCGGTCAAGACGGTGCCGGGGGTCTCCTGTCCACCCGGGGTTTGGAACTGGATGACCTGGCCCGGCTCGAGCATGAATCCCTTTGGTAGATCACTGCGCGGAACCCGATGCTTCAGCGCCCCATCCGGGGTGCCGAAGAGCGCGGCGCCATCGGCTAGCATCTGCTCGTTGGCGCCGGGCTCTAAATCGACCAATAGGCTCTCAAGGCCGGATGCGAGCGTGCCATCGCCCATCCGGAAACGAATCGGTTCGTCGCCGAAGCTTGATAAGACTTCGGTGCCGTCATCGAGATAGACCGCGAGATGGAGGGTAACCTGTCTGCCCGGACCGATCTTGACGATGTTGGTATTCAAGCGTGGGAGGCCTCGCGTCTGTTTGCGACTCAGCTCAGTATGCCGCTCTTCGCGCAGCCATGTCTTGCGCCAATCGCGGGTGACTGTGTAACGCACGCATTGAGCCTTTCGCGCCGGCGGTTTATCCTGCACGGCTTCTTTTTCGATCGGAGCAACGCCCGATGGCGGCTCAAACCAACCCACCAAGAACACTTTTCGACAAGATTTGGGATGACCACATCGTGCGCACGGACGAGCACGACACCGCGTTGCTGTACATCGACCGCCAGCTGGTGCATGAGGTGACCTCGCCGCAGGCCTTCGAGGGGCTCAGGCTCGCCGGCCGCAAGCCGCGCCGCCCTGAGGCCAACCTGGCGGTGCCGGATCACAACGTGCCGACCAGCGATCGGCATCTCGGCATCGTCGATCCGATCTCGCGGCTGCAGGTCGAGACGCTCGAGGCCAACTGTCGCGAGTTTGGCATCCAACTCTTTGCCATGGGTGATCCCCGCCAGGGCATCGTGCACGTGATCGGTCCCGAGCAGGGTCTCACGCAGCCTGGTATGACCGTCGTCTGCGGCGACAGCCATACCTCGACCCACGGCGCCTTCGGCGCGCTCGCGTTCGGCGTCGGCACCTCCGAGGTCGAGCATGTGCTGGCCACCCAGTGCCTGCTGCAGCGCAAGCCCAAGAGCATGCTGGTCAGCGTGGATGGCGAGCTTGGTCGTGGCATCACCGCCAAGGACGTCGTGCTGGCGATCATCGGCGAGATCGGCACCGCTGGCGGCACCGGCCATGTGATCGAGTACGCCGGCGATGCGATCCAGGCGCTGAGCATGGAAGGCCGGATGACGGTCTGCAATATGAGCATCGAGGCCGGCGCGCGCGCCGGGTTGATCGGTATCGACGAGAAGACCATCGACTATCTGCGCGATCGCCCGCGGTCACCGAAGGGCGAAGTCTTTGAACAGGCGGCCGACTACTGGCGCTCGCTGAACAGCGATCCTGGCGCCGAGTACGACCGCGTGGTGCGCATCGATGCGGCCAATATTCGCCCGCAGGTGACCTGGGGTACCTCGCCTGAAATGGTGGTGCCAGTGGACAGCGAGGTTCCGAATCCGGATGCGGTGGCCGATCCGGTCAAGGCTGGCAGTTATCGCCATGCGCTGACCTACATGGGCCTAGAGCCGCTTACGCCGATCGCCGAAATCGGTATCGACAAGGTCTTCATCGGCTCCTGCACCAACGGTCGCATCGAGGACCTGCGCGCGGCGGCCGAGGTCGCCAAGGGGCGCCATGTCGCCGATTCGGTCATGCTGGCGATGGTGGTGCCGGGCTCGGGTCTGGTCAAGCAGCAGGCCGAGGCCGAGGGGCTCGACCGCATCTTCATCGACGCCGGTTTCGAGTGGCGCGATCCGGGCTGCTCGATGTGTCTGGCGATGAACGCCGATCGGCTTGAAGCCGGGGAACGTTGCGCCGCAACCAGCAATCGGAATTTCGAGGGCCGCCAGGGGCAAGGCGGACGTACCCATCTGGTCAGTCCAGCGATGGCCGCCGCGGCCGCCGTCGCCGGGCGCTTCGTCGACGTGCGGGAGTTTTAGATGATGCAACCCTTCGAGACCTTTCGCGGTGCGGTGATGCCGCTCGATCGCGCCAATGTCGATACCGATGCGATTATCCCCAAGCAGTTCCTGAAGTCGATCCAGCGCACCGGCTTTGGTGCGAACCTGTTCGACGAGTGGCGCTATCTGGACCACGGCGAGCCGGGGCAGGACTGCGCGGGCCGACCGCTAAACCCGGACTTCGTGCTCAATGATCCACGCTATGGCAAGGCCAAGATTCTGCTTGCGCGGCATAACTTCGGCTGCGGTTCCTCGCGCGAGCATGCGCCCTGGGCGTTGGCCGATCATGGGTTTCGGGTGCTGATCGCACCGAGCTTCGCCGATATTTTTCGTCAGAACGCCATCAAGAACGGTCTGTTGCCGATCGTGCTCGATGAGCAGACCATCGATGCGCTGTTCGCGCTTGCGGGCGGCGCTGTTCCGCTCGAGATCGAGGTCGATCTGAAGGGACAGCGCTTGCAGCCCAGCAGCGGCGAGCCGATCGCCTTCGAGATCGATGCCTTCCATCGCCATTGCTTACTTAACGGGCTTGATGACATCGGCCTAACGCTGGAGCGCGCCGACGAGATCGCCGCCTACGAGCAGCGGCGCCAACAGCAAGTGCCCTGGCTGTTCGCGTCGGCTGCAACCTAGCAGCTCGATCTTGCAGGCATGCACTGAGCGCCTCCGGCTGCGGATCGTCCAGCCAGGACTCCAGCGGCAAGTGGTCTAGCCTAGCAACGGAGAGCGAATCGCCAAATGGGCACTTTTTAATACACAATTTGGAGCGAACAGGTTTGACCAAGAAGATTCTGATTTTGCCCGGCGATGGCATCGGCCCCGAGATCGTTGCCGAGGCCGTGAAGCTGCTCGATTGCCTGCGCGCTGATTTTGGCCTCGCTGTCGAGACCGAGACCGCCTTGGTTGGCGGTGCCGCCTATGACGACTGCGGCTTGCCGCTGCCAGAATCGACGCTGGATCTAGCCAAGTCCGCCGATGCGGTACTGCTCGGCGCTGTCGGCGGCCCCAAGTGGGAGCCGCTCGAGATCGCGCTGCGCCCGGAGAAGGGTCTGCTCGGCCTGCGCGCCGGGCTTGGCCTGTTCGCCAACCTGCGCCCGGCGATCCTCTATCCGCAGCTTGCCGAGGCCTCGACCCTGAAGCCGGAAGTGGTCGCCGGGCTCGATATCATGATCGTGCGCGAACTCACTGGCGGTATCTATTTCGGCCAGCCGCGCGGTGTCGAGACGCTGGCCAGCGGCGAGCGGCGCGGCATCAATACCCTGGTCTACACCGAATCCGAGATCGAGCGCATCTGCCGCGTCGCCTTCGACACCGCGATGCGGCGCAACCGGCGCCTCTGCTCGGTGGACAAGGCCAATGTGCTCGAGTGCACCGAGCTCTGGCGTGAGGTCGCGATCCGCGTGGGCCGTGACTACCCGGAGGTCGAGCTCAGTCATATGTATGTCGATAACGCGGCGATGCAGCTGGTGCGCGCGCCCAAGCAGTTCGACGTGATGGTGACGACCAACATGTTCGGCGACATCCTCTCTGATGCGGCGGCAATGCTGACCGGCTCGATCGGCATGCTGCCCTCGGCCTCGCTGAATGCCGAGAATCAGGGCATGTACGAGCCGATCCATGGCTCGGCGCCGGACATCGCCGGTCAGGGCGTCGCCAATCCGCTCGCGACCATCCTCTCGGTAGCGATGATGCTGCGCTACTCGCTGTCTGCGCCGGAGCATGCAGATCGGATCGAGCAGGCTGTCTCCAAGGTGCTCAATCAGGGGCTGCGCACGGGTGATATCGCCGCACCTGGCACGACGGCGGTCGGCACGGCCGCGATGGGCGATGCGGTGCTCGAAGCGATTCGTGCTTAGGCTGGCTAGTCAGGCTCGCTGAGTCTTATTGATAACAGAGGTTAGAGCGTGATGAATCGGGTCGGTTTCGTTGGCTGGCGTGGCATGGTGGGCTCGGTCCTAATGGATCGGATGCGCGATGAGAATGACTTCGCGCTGATTCCCGAGGCGCGCTTCTTCTCGACCTCGCAACAGGGTGAACCGGGGCCTGATATCGGGCAAGGCGCCCAGGCGCTGCTCGATGCCCATGATTTCGACGCCTTGGCCGGGATGGACGCGATTGTCACCTGCCAAGGCGGCGACTACACCGAGCAGGTCTTCGAGACGCTGCGCGGACGCGGCTGGCAGGGCTATTGGATCGATGCCGCCTCGACGCTGCGCTTGCGTGAGGACAGTACCATTGTCCTCGACCCGGTGAATCTCGAGGTTATCAAGCATGCGTTGGACGCCGGCAAACGCGATTTCATTGGCGGCAATTGCACGGTGAGCCTGATGCTGATGGCGATCGGCGAGCTGTTGCGGCGCGATCTGGTCGACTGGGTTAGCGCCATGACCTATCAGGCCGCTTCGGGTGCCGGCGCGCGCAACATGCGTGAACTGCTCGCGCAGATGGGCACCTTGCAGACTAGCGTCAGCGACCTGCTGGCCGATCCGCGCAGCTCGATCCTCGATATCGACCGCGCGGTGACCGCGACCATGCGCGCCGGGACCTTCCCGAGCGAGCAGTTCGGCGTGCCGCTCGCCGGCAGTCTGATCCCCTGGATCGACAAGCCGATGGATAATGGCCAGTCGAAAGAGGAATGGAAGGCTGGGGTCGAGACCCACAAGATCCTAGGCCGCGCGGAGAACGCGATCCCGATCGACGGCACCTGCGTGCGCATCGGCTCGATGCGTTGCCACAGTCAAGGGTTGACGATCAAGCTCAAGCAGGCGATGCCCATCGATGAGATCACGACGATGCTCGCGGAAGCCAACGACTGGGTGCGGGTCATCTCGAACGAGCGCGAGCAGACGATCGCCGAGCTCTCGCCGGCGGCAGTGACCGGGACCTTGAGTATTCCGGTCGGGCGCCTGCGCGCGATGGCGCAGGGGCCAGCGTTTCTTAACGCCTTTACCGTCGGTGATCAGTTGCTTTGGGGCGCGGCCGAGCCCTTGCGCCGGATGCTTCGCCTCCTGCTCGAGCGTTGATGACGGCACCTATAGACACTCGGAAAGACTCTAGCTCTTGGACTGTCCTATGGCCATTTTCGCGATAAGCGACCGACTGTTAGAGGATGAGTTCCTCCACGGCGTCTAAAGCTCTGGGCGGGTTGCTCGCCGTCTTCCTGCTCCTGCCCGCCGCGCGAGTTCCCGCGCTGGATGTTGGCGAGCTGCGCACGCGGTCGGCGTTGAATCAGCCCTTCCACGGCGAGATCGATCTGCTCGATGTTAATGAGTCGGACCTTGACCAGGTCGAGGCGCGCCTTGCCCGCCCAGCGGCCTTCGAGCAGGCTGGGCTCGAACGGCCAGCATTCCTGACCGAGCTGCGCTTCACGCCGATGATCGGTCCAAAGGGTGGGCCGATCATCCAAGTCATCAGCCGCGCGCCGATTCGCGAACCCTATCTGGTCCTATTACTCGAGCTGCTTTGGCCGGGCGGGCGATTAGTGAAAGACTATGCGGTGCTGCTCGATCCGCCAGCGGTTTCATCCCCGCGCGCCGAACGCGCGACGGGGGTGCTCGAACGCGATTTTCCATTGCGCTATGGGCCAGTGCCTGCTGGGGTGGGACTCACCGAGGTTGGGAGACGTCTGGCGATGCCCGGCGCCACCTTGGAGCAGCTCGCGCTCGCGTTCCATCGCAACAGCCCGGGGGCCTTCGTCGACGGCAACATCAATCGTCTGCGGCAGGGAGCCGAGCTGATCATCCCAACGCGCGCCGAACTCCTCGCACTCGATCCCGAAGCCGCGCGTGAGCAGTATTGGGCTGCCGCCGCTGGTGCGCGGATCGCGCAGGTGCCACTGACTGATGTGGATGCGCGTTTGACCGATGCCAGCCAGGAGACGACTGGACGCACGGGCGCTCGGGTTGCGCGTACCGAACAACCACCGGTTGAGGCCGCGGGGCCGGCGCTGGCTCCAGAGGTTGGGGCCGATGAGGCGGCGTTAGTGCCAGAGCCTGGGACAGAGGACAAGGCGCCAGCACCAGCGGTCGGGGCAAAAGGGCTGGCGCCGACACCAGAATCCGAGTCGGGCGCGTCCATGGCGCTGCTCGAGGCCGAGCTATTGCTGATGCGCGAGCAGAGCGAGGCCAATCGTCAAGAGGCCACGGAACTGCGGGCGCGGGTACAGGAGCTAGAGGCGCGGTTGAGCACTATCCGCCGGTTGCTCGAACGGCGCAATGCGCAACTGGCTAACCTCGCCAATACGAATCTCGTCGCGGAGGTGGAGCCGATGCCTCCCAAGCCTGAAGCGGCGTTCGAGCAACAGTCTGCCGATGCCGCCGATGACGGCTCGCATCCGGCTGAGCAAGCGTCCGGGCTTGATCCGAGCACGACCCTTGCTGCCGGGCGCAACGCTATGCCTGGCTGGGCGCTACCCCTGGTCGCTGTCGTGCTGCTCTTGACGTTGCTCGGTTTTGTCCTGCATCGGCGGCGCAAGCAGGAAGAGTCCGCTGTGATGCTGGACTCCGCGGTCACTCGGGAGGCGCTAGACCCAACAGGACAGGATGAGGAGCTGTCTCTTGAGCTTGATGAACTCGAGCCAATGACCGATGCCGCGTCGGCCGAGTCATCGGAATCGAGGTTAGAGACAATCGCCGCGGGGAACGATCGGCCGAAAGACGACGCCGAGGAGGACGACTCACTCATCGCAATGCCGGTCGTCGAGGTGAACGATGTGGCGACCGAAGATGTCCCCGAGACGCGCTGGCACTTGGAGAGGGACGGGGACGGACGATGAGCTTGACCCATAAGACCGAGGGTCTTGCGCCGAGACGCATTGTGTTAGGCATCGAATACCTCGGCACCCCGTACTGTGGCTGGCAGTACCAGCATCATGCGCTCAGCGTGCAGCAGGTGCTGGAGGAGGCGCTGGCACGGGTCGCTGATCAGCCGGTGCGGGTGCATTGCGCCGGTCGCACCGATGCCGGGGTGCACGCGACCGGGCAGGTGGTGCATTTCGAGACCACGGCCGTGCGTTCCGAGCGCGCTTGGACGCTCGGCGTGAACGCGCACCTGCCCGATGAGGTCGCGGTGCGCTGGGCGCGCGCGGTCGATGCCGATTTCCATGCGCGCTTCTCGGCGGTGGCGCGGCATTATCGCTATCTGATCCTGCGCCGACCGGCGCGCTCGGCGCTCTGGCATCGGCGCGCCTTCTGGACCCATCGGGCGCTCTCGGTGGCGCCGATGCGCGAGGCGACGGCAGCGCTGATCGGGCGCCACGACTTCACCAGCTTTCGTGCCTTGGCCTGTCAGGCGAAGAGCCCGGTGCGCACCCTGCACGCTCTCGATCTGAGCGAGCGCGGCGACCTGCTGGTGCTCAGCGTCAGTGCCGACGGCTTCCTGCATCACATGGTCAGGAATCTGGTCGGGGTGCTGCTGGCGATCGGGCGCGGGGAGCGGCCGGTCGACTGGGCCGCCGAGCTGCTGGCGCTGCGCGATCGGGCGCAAGGTGGGGTCACGGCGCCGGCGCATGGGCTCTATCTGGTGCGGGTCGATTACCCGGCGGCCTTTGGGTTGCCGTCCGCTGCCGATGAGGCGGGAGTCGCTGCGCTGATGGGCGATGATCCAAGGCCAGACGAAAACCTGCCGGCTATGCTCTAATGCGCGGTTTGCGACGTAGACGGCGCGATCGATGCGAACACGGGTCAAGTTCTGCGGTCTCACCCGGCTCGACGATGTCGAGGCGGCGGTGGCGCTCGGGGTCGATGCGATCGGGCTGGTTTTCCATCCGGCGAGCCCGCGCGCGGTCGAGATCGAGCAAGCGGCGCGGCTGGTGAACGCGCTGCCGGCGTTCGTCAGCGCGGTCGGGCTGTTCGTCGATGCCGAGGCCGCGCGGGTGCGTGCCGTGCTCGAGCGGGTTGCGCTCGATGTCCTGCAGTTCCACGGCGCCGAGCCGCCCGCGTATTGCGCCGGCTTCGCCCGGCCTTGGATCAAATCGATCGCGGTCCGCGCCGGGGTCGATCTCGCGGCCGAAGCGCACCGCTATGCCGGCGCGCGCTCACTGCTGTTCGATACCTATGATCCCGCGCTCGCTGGGGGTACCGGACGCTGCTTCGATTGGGGATTGGTGCCCGCGCGGCAGGCGCGGCGCAGCATCCTCGCCGGTGGGCTCACGGCTGCCAACGTGGCCGAGGCGATTCGCCAGCTGCGCCCTCATGCGGTCGATGTGAGCGGCGGGATCGAGCAGGCGAAGGGGCTCAAGGCCCCTGACAAGATGACTGATTTCATGAAAGGTGTACGTGATGGCGACCAGAGCTGATGATCTCGCACAGGGCGTGCCGTCCGCGCTGACGGCGGCGCCCTATCAGTGGCCCGATGCCCGCGGCCACTTCGGCCCCTATGGCGGCATGTTCGTGCCCGAGACGCTGATGCATCCGCTCACCGAGCTGCGTCAGGCCTACGAGCGCTACCTGGCCGATGCGGACTTCCTGCGCGAACTCGATGCCGATCTGCGCGACTACGTCGGCCGCCCGTCGCCGGTCTACCATGCCGAGCGCTGGAGCCGCGAGCTGAGTGGCGCGCAACTCTTCCTCAAGCGCGAAGACCTCAATCACACCGGCGCCCATAAGGTCAACAACACCATTGGTCAGGCGCTGCTGGCGCGGCGCATGGGCAAGACCCGCATCATCGCCGAGACCGGCGCGGGCCAGCATGGGGTCGCCAGCGCCACCGTCGCCGCCCGGCTCGGGCTCGAGTGCGTGGTCTACATGGGCGAGGTCGATGTCGCGCGCCAGGAGGCCAATGTCTACCGCATGCGCCTGCTCGGCGCTGAGGTGGTCGCGGTCAAGTCCGGCACCCGCACGCTCAAGGACGCGCTCAACGAAGCGATGCGCGACTGGGTGACCAATGTCGACAACACCTTCTACATCATCGGCACCGTCGCCGGCCCGCATCCCTATCCGGCCATGGTGCGCGACTTCCAATCAGTGATCGGCCGCGAGGCGCGCGCGCAGATGATCGAGCAGACCGGGCGCCTGCCCGATGTGGTCATGGCCTGTGTCGGCGGTGGCTCCAATGCCATCGGACTCTTCCATCCGTTCATCGAGGACCAGGAGGTCGCGATGATCGGCGTCGAGGCCGCTGGCGATGGGCTCGCCACCGGCCGCCATGCCGCGCCGCTCTGCGCTGGCGAGCCCGGCGTGCTGCACGGTAACCGCACCTATCTGATGGAGGACGCCAACGGCCAGATCCGCGACACCCATTCGATCTCGGCCGGGCTCGATTATCCGGGCGTTGGCCCCGAACATGCCTGGCTCAAGGACAGCGGCCGTGCCCAGTACGTCGCGGTGACCGACGACGAGGCCCTGGCCGCCTTCCACGGGCTGACCCGCACCGAGGGCATCATCCCGGCGCTCGAGACCAGCCATGCGCTGGCGCAGGCGGCCAAGCTGGCGCCGACGCTGCGCAAGGATCAAAGCATCCTGATCAACCTCTCGGGGCGCGGCGACAAGGATATGCAGACCGTTGCGCGCATGGATGGGCTCGAGCTATGAGCCGTATCCAGACCCGCTTCGAATACCTGCACGCGCAGGGTCGCACCGCGCTGATCCCGTTCATCACCGCCGGCGATCCCTCGCCTGCGGTGACGCTGGAACTGATGCATCGGATGGTGGCCGCCGGCGCCGATCTGATCGAACTCGGGGTGCCGTTCTCGGACCCGATCGCCGATGGGCCGGTGATCCAGCGCGCCACCGAGCGCGCCTTGGCGCAAGGCGTCTCGCTGCGCGATGTGCTTGGCATCGTGCGCCGCTTCCGCGAGACCGACAGCGAGACGCCCGTGGTCTTGATGGGCTATCTGAACCCGATCGAGGTGATGGGCAACGCGGCCTTCGCCGAAGCCGCGCGCGAGGCCGGCCTGGACGGCGCGCTGATCGTCGATGTGCCGCCGGAAGAGAGCCACGAACTGGTCGATGCGATCAAGGCGCAGGGACTGGACCTGGTCTATCTGCTGGCGCCGACCTCGGATGCCGCGCGCATCGAGGCGATCGCCGAGGTCGCCTCCGGCTTCGTCTACTATGTCTCGGTCAAGGGCGTCACCGGCGCGAACACGCTGGATATCGATGAGGTCAGCGCCAAGCTCGACGCGATCCGCGCGCGCATCGCGCTGCCGGTCGGGGTCGGCTTCGGCATCCGCGACGCCGCGACTGCAGCCCAAGTGGCGCGGGTGGCCGATGCGGTGATCGTCGGCAGCGCGCTGGTCGGTCGCATCGAGACGCTGGCGGAGCAAGGCCAAGCCACGCGCATTCCCACGGTGATTGGCGATTTCCTCGGCGAGCTAAGGGCCGCGATCGACGCGACCGACAACGGAGGCCAGCATGGCTGAGAAGACTGCCCGCGGTGAGGCAATGAGCTGGTTCGAGAAACTGATCCCGAGTCGCATCCGTACCGAGGCGATCAGCAAGCGCGCGGTCCCGGAAGGACTCTGGGACAAGTGTCCGGGCTGCAACGCGGTGCTCTATCGCGCCGAGCTGGAGCGCAATCTCGAGGTCTGCCCGAAATGCGGGCATCACAACCGGGTGGTCGCGCGCAAGCGGCTCGAGCAGTTCCTGGACCCGGAATCGAGCGAGGAGATCGGCGCCGAGCTGGACTCGACCGATCCACTCAAGTTCAAGGACATGAAAAAGTACAAGGATCGGCTCAGCCAGGCGCAGAAGCAGACCGGCGAGAAGGAAGCGCTGATCGCCATGCGTGGCCGGCTCAAGGGCATGGCCTGCGTGGCCGCTGCGTTCGAGTTCCGTTTCATGGGCGGCTCCATGGGCTCGGTGGTCGGCGAGCGCTTCGTGCGCGGGGTCGATGCCGCGCTCGAGCTGGAGGCGCCCCTGGTGTGTTTCTCCGCCAGTGGCGGTGCGCGCATGCAGGAGTCGCTGTTCTCGCTGTTCCAGATGGCCAAGACCAGCGCGGCGCTCGGCAAGCTGCGCGAGGCACGGCTGCCGTTCATCTCGGTGATGACCGATCCCACCATGGGCGGTGTCTCGGCGAGTCTGGCGACGCTCGGGGATATCAATATCGCCGAGCCGGGCGCGCTGATCGGCTTCGCCGGTCCGCGCGTGATCGAGCAGACGGTGCGCGAGACCCTGCCCGATGGCTTCCAGCGCAGTGAATTCCTGCTCGAGCATGGGGCCCTGGACCAGATCTGCGATCGCCGCGAGCTGCGTGATCGGATCAGCGACCTGGTCGCGATGCTGATGCGCCGCTCGGTGATCGACGACGCCCCGGCGGCGGACAGCCCTGGCGCGAACGAATTGGCCGTGGTCGAGGCGCGCACCATGCCGCCGGGTCCGCTCTGAACGCAGCGCCCAGGCTGGTCGGGGCTGATGCGCTTTGAAACCCTAGCCGACTGGCTGGCCTGGCAGGAGACACTGCATCCGAGCCGGATCGATCTGCGGCTCGAGCGCGTGAGCGCGGTCTGGGCGCGGCTGCATCCAGAGCTAAGGCCGGGCGCACTGCCCTGTCCGGTCATCACCGTCGGCGGCACCAATGGCAAGGGCTCTTGCGTGACCTATCTCGAGGCCTGGTATCGAGCCGCCGGGTATCGCTGTGGCGCCTACACCTCGCCGCACCTGTTGCAGTACAACGAGCGCGTGCGTATCGACGGCGAGATGGCGAGCGATGCGGCATTGTGCGCAGCCTTCGCGCGCATCGATCAGGCGCGCGGAGAGGCACCGCTGACCTATTTCGAGTTCGGCACCCTCGCGGCGCTGGATTGCTTCGTGCGGGCCGAGGTCGAGATCGCCCTGCTCGAAGTCGGGCTCGGCGGTCGTCTGGACGCGGTCAACATGATCGACGCCGATGTCGCGCTGGTCGCCAGTATCGGCCACGACCATGCAATCTGGCTCGGTGACACCCTGGAGCAGATCGCCTTCGAGAAGGCCGGTATCTTCCGCCCGGGGCGGGCGGCCGTGATCGGCCAGCGCGATGCCCCGGCACGGCTGCGCGCGCGCGCTGAGGAGGTCGGCGCGCTGCCGCTGCAGCTTGGTCAAGAGTTGGATTGGAGTATCGCCGAAACCGGTCAATGGACCTGGCGCGGGCCGCACGGCAAACAGCATCGGGCACTCCCGACGCCTGCGTTGCGCGGTCGCTGCCAGCACGACAACGCCGCCGCCGCGCTCGGCGCCTTGGAGCAATTGCGCGATCGGCTTCCGGTCAACGTCGCGGCGCTCCGCCAAGGCTTGTTGCGGGTCACGCTCGGCGGGCGTTTCACGGTGTTGCCCGGGCAGCCGACCTGGGTGCTCGATGTGGCGCATAATGATCAGGCAGCGCTGGCGTTGGCCGAGAACCTTGCCAGCTATCCCTGCCACGGGCGCCGGTTCGCGGTGCTCTCACTGCTCGCCGATAAGGATCCGCGCGCGGTCATTGGCCCGCTTGCCGGGCTGATCGCGCACTGGCATCTGGGGCCGGCAGCCAGTGAGCGGGCCATGCCGCTGGCGCGCATCGAGGCGGCCTTGAGCGAGGGTGCGCCAGCGGCGACCTGGCGATCGCATGCGGATCTGGAACAGGCACTCGCCGCCGCTGCGGCCGAGGCCGAGCCAGCGGATCTGATCCTGGTGTTCGGCTCCTTCGTCACCGTCGAGGCGGCACTGCGCAGGTTGAGCCCGGCTGCTGTATAATTGCGACTGTTTTATGAATTGCACCCCGGGGCACCATGCAGATGGATGAAGCGGCCAAGAGACGGTTGGTCGGCGCGGCAGTGCTGGTCGCGTTGGCGGTGATCTTCGTGCCGATGCTGGTCGAGCGCGACGACACCGGTCTCGGCGAGCCGATCCTGATCCCGGAGGCCCCCGAGGACGAGGCCTGGCGCGAAGACGACCCGCGCGCCCTCGAGCCGCCGGCGGATGAGCGGCTTGCCGAGCCCGAAGACTTGCCGATGCCGCTCCCCACGCCAGAGCCGCCGGCGTCGGAGCCGGACGCCGAGGCGTCTCAGGACTGGACCTCGATACCGCCACCACCCGAGCGGGCCGAGCCCGCCGAATCGCCAGCCGCGCCGGCGCGGGCCGAACAGCGCGCGGATGCCTCCGCCTCGGCGGCAGCGGACAACAGCCGAGACCGCTCGACATCGACCCCGGCCGGACCCAAGCCAGTGCCAGCCGGTGCCCGCGCATGGGTCATCCAGGTCGCGAGCCTTGGCTCATCGGAGGCGGCGCGCGACCTGCAAGACGAGCTGCGCGGCAAGGGCTATCCCGCCTTCATCGAGCAGGCCGAGGTGGGAGGGCGTCGCTATTATCGGGTCCGGGTCGGCCCGGAGGTCGAACGCGCGCGGGCTGATCGCCTCGCCGAGCAGCTCTCGGCCGACACCGGTGGTCAGCCATTGGTGCAACGCTATCCTTGAGCGGTGAGCCCTATGATCTGGGTCGATTACGTCATCATCGCCATCATCGCGCTCTCGGCGCTGATCGGATTGGCGCGGGGGCTGGTTCGGGAGGTGATCTCGCTCCTGGTGTGGGGTGCCGCCCTGTTGGCAGCCTGGACGTTCTACGAGCCGGTGGCGCTCGAGCTGGCGCCGTGGATCTCGACGCCCTCGGTGCGCATCGCGGTGGCGGTGCTGATCCTGGTGCTTGGCGTGCTCATCGCTGGCGCCGTGCTCGGTTATCTGCTGGCGACCCTGGTCGACAAGACCGGGCTCGGCGGCACCGACCGGCTCATGGGGATGCTCTTCGGTGCCGCGCGCGGTGGTGTGTTGGTCGCCTTGGTGGTCTTCATGGCCTCATTGACGCCGCTCACCGAAGATCCCTGGTGGGATCAATCGCAACTGCTCGATCACTTCAAGGTCCTGGCCGATTGGATGCTGGAACAGGTACCGCCCGATGTCTACGAGCGCATCAAAGCGCTGTGAGTTAGTCCATGTGTGGAATCGTTGGCATCGTCGGCAAATCGCCGATCAATCAGATCCTCTATGACGCGCTGCTGGTGTTGCAACATCGCGGCCAGGACGCCGCCGGCATCGTCACCAGCGACAGCAAGAAGCTGCACATGCGCAAGGATACCGGCCTGGCGCGGGATGTCTTCCGTACCCGGCACATGCTGCGCCTGCGCGGCAACATGGGCATCGGCCATGTCCGCTATCCGACCGCTGGCGGCTCCTGCTCCTCGGAAGCACAGCCGTTCTACGTCAACTCGCCCTATGGGATCGTGCTCGCCCATAACGGCAACCTGACCAACGCCGAGGAACTCAAGCGCGACGTCTTCGTCGACGACCTGCGCCACATCAATACCGAATCCGACTCCGAGATCCTGCTCAACGTCTTCGCCCACGAGCTGCAACTGCAGAACAAATTGCGCATCGACGAGCAGGACATCTTTCGCGCCGTCGAGGGTGTGCATCGACGCTGTCGTGGCGGCTACGCGGCGGTGGCGATGATCCCGGGCTTCGGTGTCTTCGGCTTTCGCGATCCGCACGGCATTCGGCCGGTGGTCTATGGCAAGCGCGAGACCGAAGCCGGCGAGGAATACATCATCGCCTCCGAGAGCGTGGCGCTCGATACCATCGGCTTCGAGCTGATCGGCGACGTCGCGCCGGGCGAGTGCGTCTTCATCGACCGCGAAGGCCATCTGCACACCAAGCAATGCGCGCCGCAGCCGGTGCTCTCGCCCTGTATCTTCGAGTTCGTCTACTTCGCGCGGCCCGATTCGATCATCGACAACATCTCGGTGCACAAGGCGCGCTCGCGCATGGGCAAGAAGCTGGCGGCGAAGATCAAACGGGTTTGGCCAGGGCATGACATCGATGTCGTGATCCCGGTGCCGGATACCAGCCGCACCGCCGCCTTGCAACTGGCCAATCATCTCGGCGTGCCCTATGCCGAGGGCTTTATCAAGAATCGCTACATCGGCCGCACCTTCATCATGCCCGGCCAGCAGGTGCGCAAGAAATCGGTGCGCCAGAAGTTGAACGCGATCGATCTCGAGTTTCGCCGCAAGAACGTGCTCTTGGTCGATGACTCCATCGTGCGTGGCACCACCTCGCAGCAGATCATCCAGATGGCGCGTGATGCCGGCGCGCGACGCGTCTACTTCGCCTCGGCCGCACCGCCGGTGCGCTACCCGAATGTGTACGGAATCGATATGCCCTCGGCGAGCGAGCTGATCGCGCACGCGCGCAGCGAGGCCGAGATCGAGCGCGAGCTGGGCGCCGACCGGCTCTTCTTCCAGGATCTCGATGATCTGATCGATGCCGTGCAGAAGCGCGGCAAGAGCCTGGTCGACCGTTTCGATACCTCGGTCTTCGATGGTATCTATGTGACCGGTGATGTGACCCCGGACTATCTCGAAGAGCTGGAGCGAGCGCGCAGCGATGGCGCCAAGCAAGAGCGCCGCTCGGGTCAGGACGAGACCGTGATCGAACTCTACAACACCGCATGAAGCTCGCCACGCGCGCGATCCGCACCGGCCATCAGCGCACTGGCGAGGGCGAGCACTGCGAGCCGATCTTTGCCACCTCGAGCTTCGTCTTCGCGAGCGCGGCCGAGGCGGCGGCGCGCTTCTCCGGCGCGCAGCCGGGCAATATCTACTCGCGCTTCACCAATCCGACCGTGCGCGCCTTCGAGCAGCGGCTCGCCGCGCTCGAGGGGGGCGAGGCCTGTGTCGCCACCGCCTCTGGCATGGCGGCGATCCTGGCCACCTGCATGGGGCTGCTGCAGGCTGGAGACCGCATTCTCGCCGCGCGCAGCCTGTTCGGCAGCACCACCATGCTGTTCGACAAGTATCTCGCCCGCTTTGGTATCGCCACCGACTACGTCCCGCTCAGCGATCTCGACGCCTGGGCCGCTGCGATCCGGCCCGAGACCAAGCTGCTGTTCGCCGAGACCCCCTCGAACCCGCTCACCGAGCTGGTCGCGATCCGCCCCCTGAGCGAGATCGCCCATGCCCACGGCTGCCTGCTCGCGATCGATAATTGCTTCTGCACGCCGGCGCTGCAACGCCCGCTCGAGCAGGGGGCCGATCTGGTGATCCACTCGGCGACCAAGTACCTGGACGGACAGGGTCGTTGCGTCGGCGGCGCGGTGGTCGGCCCTGCCAAGCAGGTCGGCGAGGACGTCTTCGGCGTGGTGCGCACCGCCGGCCCCTCGCTCAGCCCCTTCAATGCCTGGCTGTTCCTGAAGGGCCTGGAGACCTTGCACCTGCGCATGCACGCGCATGCGGCGAGCGCACTGACACTGGCGCGCTGGTTGGAAGCGCATCCGGCGGTGGCGCGTGTCTATTATCCGGGGCTGCCCGACCATCCTCAGCATCATTTGATCGCGGACGGGGCGAGCGCCGGGGCGCAGGCGCAACAACGAACCGGCGGTGGAATCATCGCCTTCGAGGTCACGGCGCCGCAGCCGAACTGGGCGCGCAAAGCGGCCTGGTCGGTGATCGACGCCACGCAGTTGCTCTCGATCACCGCCAATCTCGGCGACACCAAGACCACCATCACTCACCCAGCGACCACCACCCACGGCCGGCTGAGCGCCGAGGCGCGGGCCGAGGTCGGGATCGGCGAGGGGCTGATCCGCCTCGCCGTCGGGCTCGAGGATGTGGCCGACATCCAGGATGATCTCGCGCGCGGTTTGGATGCCCTCGAAGACCGGCGTTGAGCCTGCTCGCCCCGCTCATCCAACGAGCGGACGCGCATGGCGCAAACCTTCGTCGTCACCGGTGATCAGGCCAGCGGCGCGGGCCGCGCCCACCCGCGTGCGTGTCCATACATACCGCCAAGGGAGCAACGCGATGCAAGAACACGAGCAAGTGGATGAACTCGATCCGGCCCAGCGTGCCGATCAGGCGAGCAAACAGATCCTGCGCCGGCTGCTCGGGACCATCGAGGCCAATGTCGAGGGCGCGCGCCAGAACCGCGACAGCGAATACCTGCATGATCTGCGCGTCGCGACCCGTCGCACGCGCTCGGCGCTGAGCCAGATCAAGGGCGTCTTTCCCGAAGCTACCGTCACCGATTTCAAGGCGCGTTTCGCCTGGCTGCAGCAGGTGACCGGGCCGGTGCGCGACCTCGATGTCTATCTGCTCGATTTCCCGACCCTGCGACAGCGCCTGCCGACGTCCTTGCAGCCGGATCTCGAGCCCTTGTACCAGTTGCTGCTCGCGCAACATGCCGAGGCCCAACAGCAGCTGGCGTTGGATCTCGCGTCGCCGAGATTCGAGCAATTGCTCGACGATTGGCGAGCCTTTCTCGATGCGCCCGTGGACCTCGCCCGGGCGCCTGCCGAGGCACCGCCGACCCAGGCCGCGTTGCCGATCAAACAAGTCGCCGATCAGCGCATCCGCACACTGCTCAGGCGGGTGCGCGCCGAGGGCCAGGCGATCAGCGAGGCGTCACCGCCGGAGGATCTGCACGAGCTGCGCAAGAGCGGCAAGAAACTGCGCTACCTGATGGAGTTCTTCCAGAGCCTGTACGCGAAGCAGCGGATGCGCGAGCAGATCAAGCAGACCAAGCGGCTGCTCGATAACCTCGGGCGTTTTCAGGACACGGCAGTGCAGGCCCGGCATCTGCGCGAGACCGCTGATGCGAGCGGTGGCGAGGCTCGGCTTCCCGCCGCGACCTTGCTGGCGATGGGGGCGTTGATCGGGCAACTGTTGCAGGATCAAGCGCGCGCTCGCGACGGTTTCGCCGAAGTCTTCGCCGGCTTCGACAGCGCCAAGAATGCCACGCGCTTCAAGGCCCTGCTCGCCGCTGATCCAACGCCCCGGCGCAAGCGCGCGCGAAAACGCTAGACGAGGATCGAGCCGTCGCTCCGACCCAAGACTCAGGTCAACAGGCGGCGCAGGATCTCGGCGTAGATGGCCGAGAGCTGGTCGAGTTCCTCGACGCCGACGCATTCATCGACCTTGTGGATGGTGGCGTTGATCGGCCCAAGCTCGACCACCTGGGCGCCGGTGGGTGCGATGAAGCGCCCGTCGGAGGTGCCACCGGCGGTCGAGCATTGGCTCGGCGCCTCGGTGACGGCGAGGATCGCGGCTTGGGTGGCGTCGACCAGGGCGCCAGCCGGGGTCAGGAAGGGATGCCCGGAGACGCGCCAGTCGATCTGGTGATCCAGCCCATGGCGGTCGAGGATCGCCTGGATGCGCTGCTGGAGCACCTCCGGCGTCTGCTCGGTCGAGAAGCGCAGGTTGAACAGCACCTCGAGTTCGCCGGGGATCACGTTATCGGCGCCGGTGCCGGCGTGGATGTTCGAGATCTGGAAGCTGGTCGGCGGGAAGTGCTCATTGCCCGCGTCCCAGTGCTCGGCACAGAGTTCGGCCAAGGCCGGCGCCGCGCGATGCACCGGATTATCGGCCAGCGTCGGATAGGCCACATGCCCCTGCTTGCCACGAATCCGCAGCCGCCCGCCGAGGCTGCCGCGCCGGCCGTGCTTGATGATGTCGCCGAGCCGCCGGTGGCTCGAGGGCTCGCCGACCAGTGCATAGTCGATCTGTTCGCCGCGCGCCGAGAGCGCCTCGACCACGCGGCGGGTGCCGTCGATCGAGGGGCCTTCCTCATCGCTGGTGATCAGGAACGCGATCGAGCCTCGATGATCGGGATGCGCGGCGATGAAGTGCTCGGTCGCGGTGATCATCGCCGCAAGTGAACCTTTCATGTCGCAGGCGCCGCGGCCATAGAGCAGGCCGTCGCGGATCTCGGGCGCGAAGGGGTCGGAGGTCCAGTCCGCGCGCGGACCCGGCGGCACCACATCGGTGTGACCGGCAAAGCAGAACAGCGGCCCGTCGCTGCCGCGCCGGGCCCAGAGGTTGTCGACCTCGCTAAAGCGCATCGGCTCGATGGCGAAGCCGAGCGCCGCGAGCCGCTTGGCCATCAACGGCTGGCAGCCGGCGTCCTCGGGAGTGACCGAGCGCCGGCGGATCAGGTCCAGGGCAAGCTCGAGGGTTGGGGAGGTTGCTGCGTCTGAGGACATCATGGTGCTGGTCAATCGAGAAGCGGCGAGACCGAAAAGCGTTTGGGTCCGTGGCTGGGCACTGGTTGGGATAAGCGCTCAGATATCGCGCAGCAGCTCGTTGATGCCGACCTTGCCGCGAGTCTTCTCGTCGACCTGCTTGATGATCACCGCGCAGTAGAGGCTGTGCGTGCCGTCCTTCGCCGGCAGGTTGCCGGGCACGACGACGGCGCCAGCGGGCACGCGGCCATAGCTGATCTCGCCGGTCTCACGGTGATAGATCTTGGTGCTCTGGCCGATGTAGACCCCCATCGAAATCACCGCACCCCGCTCGACGATGACGCCCTCGACGATCTCGGAGCGCGCGCCGATGAAGCAATCATCCTCGATGATGGTCGGCGCGGCCTGGATCGGCTCGAGCACACCGCCGATGCCGACGCCACCGGAGAGGTGGACGTTCTTGCCGATCTGGGCGCAGGAGCCCACGGTGGCCCAGGTATCGACCATGGTGCCGGAGTCGACATAGGCGCCGATGTTGACATAGGAGGGCATGAGCACGCAGCTCGGCGCGATGTAGGAGCCGCGTCGGGCGGTGGCCGGTGGCACCACGCGCACCCCGCCATCGCGGAAGTCCTTGGAGCTGACATCGGCGTACTTCGAGGGCACCTTGTCGTAATAGTTGGTGAAGCCGCCCTTGATGAACTGGTTGTCCTCGATGCGGAACGAGAGCAGCACCGCTTTCTTGATCCAATCGTTGACGACCCAGTCACCGGCATGCGGCTGGGCGACGCGCAGCTCACCGCGATCGAGTCGCTCGATGGTGTCGATGACCGCATCGCGCACATGGGTCTCGACCGTGCGCGGGGTAATCTCGGCACGGTGCTCGAAGGCCTGCTCGATGATGGCTTGCTGCTCGCTGTGTTGCTCGGACATGGTTGGCTCCGGTGAAGATTGCTGGAAAGAGAACGTGAATCAAATTCAGGTTAATCAGGAAAAACCGCGCTGCCCGATGAGCACGACGATGTCACGCGGTTCGTCATAACCGCTCACAGACGGCGCGGATGCGCTGGGCGGCCTCGATGCAGTCATCGAGTGGGGGCACCAGCGCCATGCGGATGTGGTTCAGGCCGGGGTCGCCGTGCTCGCCGGCACGCGACAGGAAGCGTCCGGGCAGCACGCGCAGGTTTTGCTCGGCAAGCAGCCGGCGCGCGAAGTCGGTATCCGGGATCGGTGTGCGCGGCCAGAGATAGAAGCCAGCCGGCGGGATGCTGAACGCGAGCACGTCTTCCAGAATCGCGGCCACGGCGGCGAACTTCTCGCGATACAGGCGCCGGTTCTCGATCACATGCGCCTCGTCCTGCCAGGCCAGCAGGCTCGCCTGTTGATGCTGCAGCGGCATCGCGCAGCCATGATAGGTGCGGTATTGGAAGAACGGTTCGATCAGCTGGGCATCGCCGGCGACGAAACCGGAGCGCAGCCCCGGCGCGTTTGAGCGCTTCGAGAGGCTGTGGAAACAGACGCAGCGGCGATAATCATCGAGCCCCAGCGCGGCGGCGGCCTGCAGCAGACCGGGCGGCGGGCTCGCCTCGTCGAGATACAGCTCGGCGTAGCATTCATCGGCGGCGATGATGAAGTCGTGCCGCTGCGCCCGTTCGATCAGCTGCATCAGTTGGGCCTGGCCCATCACCGCGCCGGTCGGGTTGCCGGGCGAGCAGAGATAGATCAGTCGGCAGCGCTCCCAGACGGATTCCGGCACGCGCTCGAGATCCGGCAGCCAGTGCGTGTCCTCGCTGCAAGGGAGCAGATAGGGCGAGGCCCCGGCGAGCAGCGCGGCCCCTTCGTAGATCTGATAGAAGGGGTTGGGCATCAGCACCAGCGCATCCTCGCGCGGGTCGATCATCGCTTGGGCGAAGGCGAACAGGGCCTCGCGGGTGCCGTTGACTGGCAGCACTTGCGTCTGTGGATCGATCCCGCTCGGGCCGAGCTTGAAGCGGCGAGCGAGCCAGTCGGCGATCGCTTGGCGTAGCTCGGGCAGCCCGCGCGTGCTCGGATAGCTCGAGAGCTGGTCGATATGCGCGACCAGCGCGTTGGCGATGAACGCTGGTGTGGCATGCTTAGGCTCGCCGATCGAGAGCGCGATGGCCGATAACTCGGCGGGCGGCTCGATATCACGCATGAGCGCCGCTAACTTCTCGAACGGGTAGGGTTGCAGGCGGCTGAGGTTCGGGTTCATCGCAGCGAGAAGACGGTGGGCTGGCGTCGAGCCTCGCCGCCATTGGAAAGCGGTTTCCTAGGCACAATCGCACAGTATAGGGCAGGGTGCCGATCCGCTCCACTCACAGACAGCCGAGACAGCCGGCGGAGGCCGTTCCGATGAGCCTGATCCATACCATCCATCACGTGAGCCTGATCGTCGCCGATACCGAGCGCGCGCTTGCGTTCTATCGCGATCTGCTCGGGCTCGAGGTCGAGCCGACGCGGCCGCAGCTGGGCTTCGCGGGCGCCTGGCTGCGCGTCGGTGCTCAGCAGATCCACCTGCTGGAGCTACCGAATCCGGACCCGGTCGCGGCGCGTCCCGCGCATGGCGGGCGCGATCGGCATCTGGCGCTGACGGTGCCCGATCTCGAGGCGGTGATGGCCGTGCTCGACGCCGCCGCGATCCCCTATACGCTCAGTCGCTCTGGCCGCCGCGCGTTGTTTGCGCGCGATCCCGATGCCAATGCGCTCGAGCTGATCGAGCAGCCGCCTCACCAGCCGTTGTAATACCAGAGGTTGTTCCAGTCCGAGGGGGGGCGTGGCTCGCCGCTGGCGTTGGAGGATTCAGAACGCTCGGGGGCTCGATCCTCGACGAGACTGCCGCGCGTGAGTGGACCGCCGGCCGTTGGCGGTGGGCGCCTTGATTCCACCGGCGGTCCCGCTGGTGTCAGCGGGTTGAACCAGGGGCCGCGGTTGAGGTACAGCCGGCGTTCGGTCTCGATCATCTCGCGCATCTCCTGTCGTCGCCGCCGTTGTTGGTCCTGGCGCTCGTCGCGCTTGGCCGCGCCGAGGGGGTCCAGCGCATCATGTCTGGCCTGATGCGCGGCGCGCCGTTGCGCATGTAACGCGCGGCGCTGGGCCCGCACTTCCTCCAGCCAGCGGGGGATTGGCGGCTGATGCGTGCCCGGCGCTGGCATGGGGGCCGGCATGGACGCATGCGGCGAAGGTGTCCGCGCGTCGGCCGCTTGCTGCTCATCGGCGGCTTGCTGCTCACCGAGCGGCGCGCCCCAGGCGATCTGGTCAGTGTCGGCAAGGCCGATGACCATGCTCGCGAGCAGGGCGAGGAGGCATGGGCGTGAAAGGCGAGTGATCGACATGGTCAACCCGGTGGGAGGCATCAGCTTGGATGTTGATCGAGGCGGTCGTGGACCTCGCGCCGCAGGCAGCTCAGGGTTTGACCGCAGCGGATCGGCGTGGCATCGCGGGTGGCGATGAAGAACACATCCTCGACCTCGGCGCCGACGGTGGCGATCTTGGCACCCCGGACCTGGATGTCGCAACGCTCGAAGACGGTTCCGATCTCGGCCAGCAGCCCGGGCCGATCGCGCGTGGTGAGCAGCATGAGCGTGCGCTGATTGGCCGCATCATCGGTGAAGCTGATGCGGGTCTCGATGGGGAAGTAGCGCAACTGACGCGGCAGGCGCCGATTGACGCGCGGCTCGGTGTGCGCGGACTGGCGCAGCTCGTGGCGCAGTTGCTCGGCCAGCTCGTCGCTGACCTCGCCCTGCTCGAGCGGCTCATGGTCTCGGGTCAGCACCTGGAAGACATTCAGCGCCATGTCGTCATCGGTGGTGATGATGCGGGCATTGACGATATCCAGGTTGCGCTGATCGAGCAGTGCGGTGATGCGCACGAAGAGATTCTCGCAATCCTGGGTGTAGATGAAGATCTCGGTACAGCCGCGCGTCGGTAGCAGGCGCGGATCGACCATCGGCAAATCCTCGGGCCGCGCCTCGAGGATGCGTCGGGTCTGCCAGGCGATCTCTTCCGGCTGGCTGGGCGCGAAGAAGTCCACCGAGAAACGAAACCAGAGATTGCGGCAGTCCTCGGCCTCGATGCCTTGACGCGCGAGGATGCGCATGGCCTCGATCTGTTTCTGCTCGATGAGCACATCCTGCGCTTGCGGGTTGTCGAGCCCGCGGTCGAGGCTGCGCCGCGCGGCGTGGTAGAGCTCGCGCAGCAGGGCGTCCTTCCAGGTGCTCCAGCGTTTCGGATTGGTGCCGCGCACATCGGCCACGGTGAGCAGGTAGAGGTAATCGAGGCGGTTGATATCGCTGACCTGCTCGGCGAAGGCCTGGATCACGGCCGGGTCCGAGATGTCCTTGCGCTGTGCGGTGACCGACATCAGCAGATGGTGCTCGACCAGCCAGGCCACCAGCCGGCTGTCGAATTCGCTGAGGTAGTGCAACTGGCAGAAATCCCAGGCATCGTGCGCGCCGAGCATCGAATGATCGCCGCCGCGCCCCTTGCCGATGTCGTGGAACAGCGCCGCCAAATAGAGGATCTCGAGCTTGGGCACGCGCCGCGCGACCGCGCTGCACAGCGGTAGCTCGTGATCGTGCGCGGGGACCGAGAAGCGGCGCAGATTGCGCAGCACGCGCAACGTATGCTCATCGACGGTGTAGACGTGGAAGAGGTCGTACTGCATGCGCCCGACGATATTGGCGAAGGCCGGGATATAGTTCGCCAGCACCCCGTAGCGATTCATCCGCCGCAGGGTGTCGGTGACCCCGCTCGGATGGCGCAGGATCTCCATGAACAGGCTGCGCGCGCGCACGTCCTCGCGAAAGGCGTCATCGATGCGATGGCGGTGCTCGCGGATCAGGCGGATGGTCGAGGCGCGTACCCCATGCAGTTGGGGGCGCAGCTGCAGCAGATGGAAGGCCTCGAGCAGTGCGATCGGGCGGTGTTTGAAGACCTGTTCATGGGTCACTTCCAGGTAGCCGCTGCGGCTTTGGAAACGCCGGTTGATCGGCTCCGGCGGGCCGATGCGATCCTGCAGCAGGATGGCCTCGCGAAATAGCTGCAGCAGCATCTCGTTGAGCCGGTTCAGCTCCATCACCGTGCGGTAGTACTGCTGCATGAACTGCTCCACGGCGAGGTTGTCGCTGTGGTCGCTGTAGCCGAACTGCTCGGCGAGGGTGCGCTGATAGTCGAACAGCAGCCGGTCCTCGTGGCGGCCGGTGAGCCGATGCAGGGCGAAGCGGATGCGCCAGAGCAGGGCGCGGCCCTCGATCAGGGCGAGGTGCTCGCTTTCGGTCAGGAAGCCGTGGTCGACGAGTTCGAGCAAGGAGCCGGAGCCGAAGTGGCGTTTGGTCACCCAGCTGATCATCTGGATGTCGCGCAGACCGCCCGGATTCTCCTTGATGTTGGGCTCCAGGTTGTAGGCCGTCTCGCCGTAACGGCGCCAGCGTTTGTGCTGCTCGGCGATCTTGGCCTCGAAGAAGCGGTCGGTCGGCCACAGGTGCGCGGGCGCGATCACCGCTTGGAGCTGATCGAAGAGCGCGGCGCGCCCGGTGATGAACCGCGCTTCGATCAGGTTGCTGATCACGGTGAGGTCATCGGCCGCCGCGCTGGCGCACTCGGAGAGGGTACGCACCGCGTGGCCCAGCTCGATGCCGATGTCCCAGAGGAAGGTGATGAGCGTGGTCAGCGGTGCCTGCAGCGGCTCGAGTTGGTCCGCGTCGACCAGGATCAGCAGGTCGATGTCCGAGGCCGGATGCAGCTCGGCCCGGCCATAACCACCGACGGCGATCAGGGCGCCGGCTTCGGTGTCCGGCATCAAACGCTGCCAGGCGCAGCGCAGGAGCATGTCGATCGCCTGCGAGCGCGCCTGCAGCAGTTGGCCAACGGGAGCCCCCTGGTCGTAGCTCTCGAAGAGCCTTGCGCGCACCTCCTTGACGGTGTCGCGAAAGTGCGCCAGCGCGGCGCCCTCGTCGACACCGAGCAGCTCGGCTTCGCGCTCGAGCACGCCGAGGGTGAGTGCGCTGTCGGTTCTCACCCGGCGCTGGCGCGCAGCCGAACCGGCGCTTGCAGGCCGTCGGCGGTGTCGAGGGCATGATCATCGCCCGCCGCCGCGCGCTCCTCCTCGCGCAGGGTCAGCACCTCGCGGCCCGTCTCGGTGATCAGGATCGTATGCTCCCACTGGGCCGAGAGCGCGCGATCCTTGGTGACCACGGTCCAGCCGTCCGGCAGCAGTTTGACGAAGCGCTTGCCGGCATTGACCATCGGCTCGATGGTGAAGCACATGCCCGGTTGCAGCCGCAGGCCATCGCCGGGCTTGCCGTAGTGCAGCACCTGTGGCTCCTCGTGGAAGGCAAGCCCGATGCCATGGCCGCAGTATTCGCGCACGACCGAGAAGCGATGGCGCTCGACGAAGGTCTGGATAGCATGGCCGATATCACCGAGCGTGGCGCCGGGGCCGGCCGCGGCGATGCCGACGCGCAGTGCCTGCTGGGTAGTGTCGACGAGCCGGCGCGCGAGCACGGTCGGCTCGCCGACGAAGAACATCTTGCTGGTATCGCCGTGGTAGCCGTCCTTGATCACGGTGATGTCGATATTGACGATGTCGCCTTTCTTGAGGCGCTTGTTGCCGGGAATCCCGTGACAGACCTGGTTGTTGACCGAGGTGCAGATCGAGCGCGGGAAGCCGCGATAATTGAGGGGCGCGGGAATCGCGTCGAGATCATCGACGATGAACGCATGGCAGATGCGATCGAGTTCGTCGGTGGTGGCGCCGGGGACGACATGCGGGCCGATCATCTCGAGCACGGAGGCGGCGAGCCGCCCCGCGACGCGCATCTTTTCGATCTCCTCGGCATTTTTTATGGCAACACTCATGGGCTCAGGATTCCGGCGGCTGCGATCATAGGGATTGATATAGCGGACACGCGGCTGTCTTCGATCTGGGATCGAGGAGACCGCTTATCGATTGGTTTGCGACGATCGAATCGAGCATGGTATAAGACGCGGCGGAGTGGGGCAATTTAAGCTCGCTCTGGCCAAGTGTCCCATCCTGATGCCTGAGCTTGACTCAATAGGGTACGGACCTGAGATGCCGGTCGTCTCACTGAAGGTCAAGGCTGGAAGCCCGGGAAACAACGCCGAGGCTGCCGAAGGAAGGGATACTGAAATCGATCGAAACCATGCCGCGATCGGCGCTGAGCCTCATCGCGCGCGATAAACGCCACACACGCACCGACACATGATGCCGGGTGCCTCGAAAGAGGTTGCATCATGGAGTGCGTGGAGGCCCAACCCGATACGAGAGAACATCATGAGCGACGTTTCAATGCGGCAGATGCTGCAGGCTGGTGTGCATTTCGGCCACCAGACACGCTACTGGAACCCGAAGATGGCCGCGTACATCTTTGGTCAGCGTAATAAGATCCATATCGTCAACCTTGAGCGTACCCTGCCGCTCTATCAGGAAGCGATGAGCTACCTGGGGAAGCTCGCCGCGAATGGCGGTAAGATCCTCTTCGTGGGCACCAAGCGGGCCGCGCAGGAGGCGATGCGCGAGGAAGCAAACCGCTGCAACATGCCCTTCGTCAACCATCGTTGGCTGGGTGGCATGCTGACCAACTTTAAGACTGTCAAGCAGTCCATTGCGCGGCTGAAGGAACTTGAGTCGATGTTCGAGGACGGGAGCATCGAGCGTTTCGGCAAGAAAGAGCAGCTCACGCTTCGTCGCGAACTCGATAAGCTCGAGCTTAGCCTCGGCGGCATCAAAAACATGGGCGGCCTGCCGGATGCGCTGTTCGTGGTCGATGTGGGCCATGAGAAGATCGCTGTTAACGAGGCCAATAAGCTTGGTATTCCTGTTGTCGGCGTCGTTGACACGAACAACGATCCGAGTCGGGTCGATTATGTGATCCCAGGCAATGATGATGCGATTCGCGCGGTGCGGCTTTACATCGAGGGTGCTGCGTCCGCCATCCTGGATGGTCGGCAGACGGCGGCGGCCATGGCCGGCGGCCGTGATCCGGCCGAGGAGTCAGAAGAAGTAGCAGCAGCTGCCGGCTGACATGCTCGGGCCGGGGGCCGGCTCGAGCGATTCTATTTTTTCAAGCTCGAGACGTTGTCGTCTCGAGCAATATCACGATTTTTCTGGAGTGACTCATGGCGATTTCAGCCGCACTGGTCAAGGAACTGCGCGAACGCACCGGCGCCGGCATGATGGAATGCAAGAAGGCGCTGGTCGAAACGGACGGGAACATCGACGCGGCCATCGAGGCGATGCGGAAGTCAGGTCAGGCTAAGGCCGCGAAAAAGGCTGGCCGTGTCGCCGCCGAAGGTGTCGTCGAACTCAGAATTGCGGATGATCACCATGCGGCCGTGATGGTCGAGGTCAATAGCGAGACCGATTTTGTTGCCAAGGATGCGCACTTCGCCGGTTTCGCCGCTGCGGTGGCCGAGACTGCGCTGGTCAGTACGGTTGCTGACGAGGGCGCGCTGGCCGCACAGCCGCTGGCGGGAGGGGATGGTGAGAGCGTCGAGGAAGCGCGCCAGGCGCTGATCGCGAAGATCGGCGAGAACGTCGCCGTGCGCCGCATGCACAGGTTCGATGCTCCCGTGGGAAGCTTCTATAGCTACCGGCATGGCGTGCGCATCGCGGTGCTAGTCGAGTTGGTCGGCGGCGACGAAGAACTAGGGCGTGATATCGCGATGCACATCGCCGCTTCGAGCCCGCTCTGCGTATCGGCCGAGGATGTCCCCGCCGAGGCGCTTGAGAAGGAGCGCGAGATCTTCAAGGCGCAGGCCCTCGAGAGTGGCAAACCAGCCAATATCGTCGATAAGATCACCGATGGCCGGATGCGCAAATACCTCGAGGAAGTGACCCTGCTCGGTCATGCGTTCGTCAAGGACCCCGATACGCAGGTCGGCGATCTGCTCAAGGCGCGGGGTGCCGAGGTCAAACGCTTTTTGCGCATGGAGGTTGGCGAAGGTGTTGAAAAGAAGGTCGAGAACTTCGCCGATGAGGTCAAGGCCCAGGCCGGTCAGGTCGACGCCTAGCTCTCTTAACTGACATTAGGATCGAATCGTGTCGCAGCCCGCTTATCGGCGTATCTTGTTGAAGCTGAGCGGTGAAGCGCTCATCGGGGACGAGTCTTGCGGCATCGATCCGATGCTCTTGGGACGTCTTGCGGATGATGTCGCGGCGTCCGCGCAGCAGGGTTTGCAGATCGCGTTGGTCATCGGCGGCGGCAATTTGTTTCGCGGCGCCGCGCTCGCCGCCGAAGGCATGGACCGCGTGACCGGTGACCACATGGGCATGCTGGCCACGGTGATGAACGCGCTGGCGATGCAGGATGCTCTCGAACGCCGCTCGGTGCCGACCCGGGTCATGTCGGCGCTGAAGGTCAATCAGGTCTGCGAGGACTATATCCGCCGCCGCGCGCTCAGGCATCTCGACAAGGGGCGGGTGACCATCTTCGCGGCCGGGACCGGCAATCCGTTCTTCACCACCGATTCCGCCGCGAGCCTGCGCGCGGTCGAGATCGGCGCCGATCTCCTGATCAAGGCGACCAAGGTCGATGGGGTCTTTTCCGAGGACCCGATGACCCATCCGGAGGCGATCTTCTACAAGCGCTTGACGTATGATCAAGCCATTGCCGAACGGCTGCAGGTGATGGATACGACCGCTATCGTGCTCTGCCGCGACAATGGGATTCCGCTGCGCATCATGAACATTTACGAGGCCGGCGCGCTTGCCCGAGTGGCGGCGGGCGAGGATATTGGCTCGCTGGTGGTGACTGGAAACGAACAATGATCGATGACATCAAGAAAGACGCCGCTGACCGGATGTCAAAGAGTGCCGAGGCGCTGCGCCACGAGTTGGCGAAGATTCGCACCGGCCGCGCCCATCCGTCGCTGCTCGACCATGTGAAAGTGAGCTACTACGGCTCCGAGGTGCCGATCAATCAGGTCGCGAATGTGGCGGTTGAAGACGCCCGCACCCTCACGGTGACGCCTTGGGAGCGGAACATGGTGCAGGCGGTCGAGAAGGCCATCATGCAATCCGACCTCGGGGTCAATCCGAACAGTGCCGGCGTCGTGATCCGTGTCCCGATGCCGGCACTGACCGAGGAGCGGCGGCGCGATCTGCAGCGCATTGCCCGGCAAGAGGCGGAACAGACCCGGGTTGCGGTGCGCAATATTCGCCGCGATGCGAATCATGAGCTCAAGGAGCTGGTTAAGGAAAAGCTGATCTCGGAAGATGATGAACGCCGCGGTCAGGAAATCGTGCAGAAGCTGACCGATCAGTTCGTTAAAGAGGTCGATCAGATTCTCGACGAAAAAGAACAAGACTTGATGGCGATTTGAGCGGCGCGCGCTTCCTTTTTGATGCAGCCTTGCGAAGTCCGCTGACGTTCAATGAGTTCCACGAATCAGCCTGACGGCGAAGGGCATCAACTCAGGGTTCCAGCCCATGTCGCCATCATCATGGACGGCAATGGCCGTTGGGCGCGACAGCGCGGCCTGCCGAGAACCCAAGGGCATCGCGCGGGCGCCAAAAGCGTGCGTGCGGTGGTTGAACAAGGGTTGCGCAGCGGCGTGCACATGCTCACGCTGTTTGCGTTCAGCAGCGAGAACTGGCGCCGCCCGCGCGCCGAGGTCAATACCCTGCTCGAACTCTTCATGAGCACCTTGCGCGCCGAGGTCAATCGGCTTATCGAGCACGACGTGCAACTGCGTTTTATCGGTGACCTCTCGGCTTTTTCGAACAAGCTCCAACGCCAGATCGCCGAGGCCGAGGAGGCGACCCGTGATGGCCACTCTCTCTTGCTTCAGATCGCCGCCAATTACGGGGGGCGTTGGGATATTGCGCAATCGGTGCGGGCTTTAGCGCGCGAGGTCTCGAAGGGACAGCTGCAAGCGGATGCCATCGATGAAGCGGCGATCGCCGGACGCCTCTGCACCGCCGGTTTTCCGGAGCCCGATCTGTTCATTCGCACCGGCGGCGAGAAGCGCATCAGTAACTTCCTGCTGTGGCAGAGTGCCTACGCCGAACTCTACTTTTCCGATCTGATGTGGCCGGAATTCGATGCCGATGCCTTTGTCGCCGCGCTGCGGGATTTCGGCCGTCGCCAGCGTCGCTTCGGCCTGACCAGTGAGCAAGTGACCGAACTGGCGGATGCCTATGGCGGCTGAGCACGCTCCTGGGGCACGCACTCAAGGATTGCGCGCGCGTGTGCTGACCGCGCTGCTGCTGGCACCGCTGGTGATGGGCGCGGTGCTGTTGCTGCCGAGCCCTTGGTTCGCCGGGCTGATGGCGCTGTTCGTCGCCATGGCGGCGTGGGAATGGTCGGCGCTGGCCGGTTTCGGCGCCCGCCTCGTGCGCGCGGGCTATATGGCGCTGATCCTGCTCTGTTTGCCGCTCGTCTGGCTGCTGGTGCCAGGCGCGTGGCACGCCTTCATCCTCGCGCTCGCCGCCCTCTGGTGGCTCGTGCTGGCGCTGCGCTTGCCCCTGATCCAGCGCATCGATCAGGCGCCGCGGGTCGAGCCCTCGCTGCTGATGCTCGGTCTGTTGGTGTTGGTCACGCCTTGGCTCGCGCTGGTCCATTTGCATGCCATGCTGACGCAGGGTCCGCTGATTGCCCTGAGTCTGCTGATGCTGATCTGGATTGCCGACAGCGCGGCCTATTTCAGCGGGCGGCGCTTCGGTCGCGCGAAGCTCTCGGCAGTGCTCAGCCCGGGTAAGACTCGGGTGGGCGTCTACGTCGGCGTGGCGGCGGCGGCCCTGTGGGGGCTGCTGGTCGCGTTGCTGCTCGGTTTGGCGGCGCCGCAAACGCTCTTTTTACTCGTGATCTGCGTGCTGACGGCGGTGCTGTCGGTGGTCGGCGACCTGTTCGAGAGCTGGCTCAAACGCCGGCGCGGGATCAAGGATGCCGGTTCCCTGTTACCAGGCCACGGCGGCATGCTGGATCGTATCGACAGCCTGACGGCGGCGGCGCCGATCTTCGCGCTCGGCTTCATCTGGCTCATCGGCGGGCAATAATGGGAGGAGAGGCTATGATCGGTATCACGGTGCTCGGGTCGACCGGCTCGATCGGGGTCAGCACGCTCGATGTGGTGCTGCGGCATCCGGAGCGCTTTCGGGTGGTGGCGCTCAGCGCGCATCGCAATGTCGAGCGCATGGCCGAACAGTGTCGGCGCGTTCAGCCTTCCTACGCGGTGATGGTCGA
Organism: Halochromatium salexigens; assembly: GCF_016653295.1. GTDB lineage: Bacteria > Pseudomonadota > Gammaproteobacteria > Chromatiales > Chromatiaceae > Lamprobacter > Lamprobacter salexigens. Next base: position 60,841 of record NZ_NHSF01000059.1, read on the forward strand.
TCCCGCCGCCGCAGCGTCCTTGCGCGAGCAGCTCGCGGACATGCCGAGGCCACCGGAAGTGCTAGCCGGCGCCGAGGCGCTCGAGACCATCGCCGCGCTGCCCGAGGCCGATTATGTGATGGCCGCGATCGTCGGTGCCGCCGGCCTGCCCTCGACGCTGGCCGCGACCCAGGCCGGCAAACGGGTGCTGCTCGCGAACAAAGAGGCCCTGGTGGTCGCCGGGGATATCGTGATGCGCGCCGCCGTGGCCAGCGGCGCCCTGTTGCTGCCGATCGATAGCGAACACAACGCCATCTTCCAGTGCATGCCGCCGAGCTTCGCCGATGGGCTTGGTCAATGCGGGGTGGAGCGCATTCTGCTGACCGCCTCCGGCGGGCCGTTCCGGGACGCCTCGCCGGCGTCGCTGGCGGCGGTGACGCCGGATCAGGCCTGTGCCCATCCCAACTGGCAGATGGGGCGCAAGATCTCGGTCGACTCGGCGACCATGATGAACAAGGGGCTCGAGATCATCGAGGCCTGCTGGTTGTTCAACACCTCGCCGGCCAAGATCCAGGTCGTGGTGCATCCGCAGAGCGTGATCCACTCGATGGTCCAATACTCCGATGGCTCGGTGCTGGCGCAGCTCGGCAATCCGGATATGCGCACGCCGATCGCCCACGCGCTCGCCTGGCCACAGCGCATGGCCTCGGGCGTCGAGCCGCTGGACCTGTTCGTCACCGCGCATCTCGATTTCGAGCCGCCGGCACCCGAGCGCTTCCCCTGCTTGGAACTGGCCTATCGGGCGGCGGCCGAGGGTGGCACCGGGCCGGTGGTGTTGAATGCCGCCAATGAGGTCGCGGTCGCCGCCTTCCTCGCCGAGCGCATTGGGTTCACCCAGATTGCCAGCCTGGTGGAGCGCACCATGGATCAACTGCCGGCCGAGCCGGTCGGCGCCGCCGGGCTCGAGCATGTGCTGGCAGTCGATGCCCGCGCGCGCGGGCTGGCCGAGCAAGGCCTGCGCGCGTTGGCCGCTTGATCCGTCATGCTCGATCTCCTCCTGAAACTCAGCGCCTTTCTCGTCGCCATCCTGGTGCTGGTGACGGTGCACGAATTTGGTCACTTCTGGGTGGCGCGCCGGCTCGGCGTCAAGGTCTTGCGCTTCTCGATCGGCTTCGGTCGGGCGCTGCTGAGCTGGCGCCGACGCGATGATCCGACCGAATATGTGCTCGCCGCGATCCCGCTCGGTGGCTACGTCAAGATGCTCGATGAGCGCGAGGAGCCGGTGCCCGAGGCCGAGTTGCACCTGGCCTTCAATCGACAAAGGCTCTGGGTGCGCTCAGCGATCGTGATGGCCGGGCCGGCCTTCAATTTCCTGCTCGCCTTGGTGCTCTACTGGCTGCTGTTCATGGCGGGTCAGTCGGGTCTGACGCCCGAGATCGGCGAGGTTCCGCCACAGAGTATCGCCGCCGACGCCGGTTTCGAGCCCGGTGACCGGGTGCTTGCCGTCGGCGATCGGCCCACGCCGACTTGGAGCGCGGTCTGGCTCGCGACCCTCTCCGAAGGGATCGGTGGCGAGGATCTTGGCATCCGTGTGCAGCGTCCCGATGGCAGCGAACAGATGCGGGTGCTCGCTGGCGATCGGCTCGCCGAACTCGAGCCGGGGCAGGGCTTTCTCGATGCGATCGGACTACAGCGCGTCTCGCCTGCGATCCCCGCCGTGATCGGCGAGGTGGTGCCCGGGCAGCCGGCGGCCGAGGCGGGACTCGAGACCGGCGATCACATCCTCGCCATCGATGGGGTCGAGATCGACGATTGGCAGCATCTGGTGTCGATCGTCCAGGCTCACCCGGACGAGCGCCTGCGGGTGACGCTCGCGCGCGATGGCGAGCGCGTTTTGCTCGATCTCCATCCCCGCGCGGTCGAGGTGGAGGGCGAGACGAGTGGGCGCATCGGCGCCGGGGTCGAGTACCCGGACGAGATCTGGGCCGATCAGGAGGTCTGGGTCCGCTATGGGCCGATCGATGCCGTCCTCGAGGCCGGGCGGCGCGTGGTCGATGTGTCGATGCTGACCCTGCGCATCGTCGGCAAGATGCTGGTGGGCACGGCCTCGGTCGAAAATATCAGCAGCCCGATTGGCATCGCCAACGCGGCGGGGGAGACTGCGAGCTACGGGCTGGCCTCGTTCGTGCAATTCCTCGCCTTGCTCAGCGTGAGCCTGGGGCTGATCAACCTGTTTCCGATCCCGGTGCTCGACGGCGGGCATCTGCTGTACTTCGCCATCGAGGGCGTGCTCGGCCGGCCCTTGTCCGAGGCGGTGCAGGAGCAGGGCCAGCGCGTCGGCATCGCCTTGCTGATTGCGTTGATGACGTTCGCCTTCTATGTCGATCTGGCGAAATTGCTGGGCTGATCTCGCGCACTGATCCTGCTGGGCTGATCCGTGCGAATCCCTTATACTCGAGCGCTTTGCTGGCGTGAGTCTCTCAGGCTGTCATCAGCGTTCGTGACACCGTCTCTCGAGTCTGGGCACGCCGCTCCTCAGATGAAGCACATCCTTAGCGTGAACAGGGGGTCAATGTGACGTCGTCCCGCGCAGATTGCGCAACAGGCCGCATCAGGGTAACGCTGTTGGCCTTGTGTCTCATGGCCGCCGGCGTCCAAGCCGCCGATTTCGAGGTTGCTGACATCCGAGTCGAGGGCCTACAGCGGATTGCCGCCGGGACTATCTTCAACTATTTGCCGGTCCAGGTGGGCGATTCGGTCAGTGACGGCATTACCGGCAACATCATCCGCTCGCTGTTCTCGACCGGATTCTTCAGTGATGTCAAGGTTGAGCGCGAAGGCGATGTCCTGATCGTCGTGGTGCGCGAGCGTCCAGCGATTGCCCAGATCGATCTCACCGGCAACAAATCCCTGAAGACCGAGCAGCTCAAGGAAGGACTCGAAGAGATCGGCATGGCCGAAGGCCGTGTCTTCAACCCGGCGATGCTCGATCGCATCGAGCAGGAATTGCGCCGGCAGTACTTCGGTGCCGGCAAATACGGGGTCGAGATCGAATCGACGGTCTCGCCGCTCGAGCGCAATCGGGTGGCGGTGCGCATCGCGATCGTCGAGGGACAGACCGCGCGCATCAAGCAGATCAACATCATCGGCAACCAGGCATTCAGCGACAAGGAGTTGCTCAAGCAGTTCGATCTCGGCACTACCAAGTGGTACTCGTTCTACACCAAGAACGATCAATACTCGAAACAGAAGCTCGGTGGCGACCTCGAGGATCTGCGCTCCTTCTATCTCGATCGTGGCTACGTCAACTTCGAGATCACCTCGACGCAGGTCTCGATCAGCCCCGACAAGGACGGCATGTACGTCACCATTGCGATCGAGGAAGGCGATGTCTATCAGGTCAAGGACATCAAGCTGGCGGGCGAGTCCAGGGTGCCGACCGAGCAGCTGTTCCCGTTGATCCATCTGCGCCGGGGCGAGGACTTTTCACGCATCAAGGCCACCGAGAGCGCCGAGCGCATCTCCGAGCTGCTCGGCAGTGAGGGCTACGCCTTCGCCAATGTCAACGCGGTGCCGGAGATCGATGAAGAGAACAAGGAGGTGATCATCACCTTCTTCGTCGATCCGGGTAAGCGAGTCTATGTCCGCCGCATCAATATGGAAGGTAACACCCGCACCCGCGATGTGGTGTTGCGCCGCGAGATGCGCCAGCTCGAGCGCGCCTGGTTCTCGACCGATCTGGTCAAGCGCTCGCGCGAGCGTCTGCAACGGCTCGGCTACTTCGAGGATGTGACGATCGAGACGCCGGCGGTGCCTGGGCTTGCGGATCAGGTCGATGTCGATGTGAGCGTAAAAGAAAAGCCGTCCGGGAACCTGCTCGCTGGTGTCGGCTTTTCGCAGTCCCAAGGCATCCTCCTGAATGCGAGTGTGACCCAGAACAACTTTCTCGGAACCGGTAAACGCGTTTCGATGGCCCTGAACACGAGTCGCAGTTCGCAACTCTATCGGTTGGCTTATACCAATCCTTATTACACGGTCGACGGGATCAGCCGCGGTTTCGACCTAAGTTATCGGGCAACCAACTTCGATGATCTCATTGGTGCCGATTTCACGACCGATGTCGGTTTGGCTGAGGTCAACTTTGGTTTGCCAATCTCGGATGTGAGTCGCGCCGGACTTGGGTTCCGTTATCAGTATACGCACTTCTTCGCTGGGAACACTTCGGAGCTAGCTCAGGATTTCGTCCAAGACAACGGCGACAAGTTCAACGATTTCTTCATTACGGCTAACTACTCACGAGATAGCCGTGATTCGGCTATTTTCCCGACCAAGGGCACCTTTCAGCGAGCCTTTGGAGAGATTGCCGTGCCGGGGAGCGACCTCCAGTACTACCGTTTGAACCTGGAGGGCCGGCAGTACATCCAGCTCACGCGCAAATTCACCTTCGCGCTGAGAGGCGATCTTGGCTATGGCGCTGGATACGGGGAGACTGCGCAACTACCGTTCTTCGAGAACTTCTATGCCGGAGGACCGCGTTCGGTGCGCGGTTATGATGCCTATTCCCTTGGACCGCGCGAGGTTGATGGCGATGATGATCCGGTCGGCGGGAATCTCAAAATGACCGGATCGCTGGAGGTCTTTGCGCCCCCGCCCATTGGTGGCCAATTCGAGAATACGGTGCGTCTTGGCGCCTTCCTCGACTTCGGCAATGTCTGGTGGACGGAGTCCGATCCGTTGGTGGCGCCCACGGGTTTCGATCTGGGGGATCTGCGCTATTCGACGGGCCTGTCATTCGCCTGGCTTTCACCCGTAGGGGCGCTGTCCTTGAGCCTCGGGTTTCCGCTCAATTCGGAGGATGATGACGAGACCCAAATCTTTCAGTTCTCATTTGGTCAGACATTCTGAACGTCAGACATTATGTTGAAACGATGCTGGATTGCTTCGCCTTTGCTCGCTCTTCTGCTGCTTGCCGGCACCGTGAATGCCGAGGAACCCTTCCGCATTGCCGTCATCGATCCCAATCGCATTGTCGAGGAATCACCTCAATATGAGGCCGCGCGTAATCTTCTGAGTGCGGAAGCGCAGGAGCGGGAGGCTGAATTGACCTCGCAACAAGAGGATATCGCGCGGTTGGAGACGCGCCTCGAGCGCGATGGTGCCCTGATGCGCTCTGATGAGGTGACGCGGTTGCGTAACGACATTCGCGCGCGCGAGCGACGCCTGCGTTATGCCCAGGAAGAGCTGCAGGCGGATTTTGCCCTGCGCCAGAGCGATTTGCGGACCAAGCTGGTGCAACAAGTCGAGGAGGTCGTCGAGCAGGTTGCCAAGGATAATGGCTTTGATCTGATCTTGAGCGAAGGCGTGGTCTATGCGAGTTCGCGCGCGGATATCTCGGACGAGGTGATCGACCGTCTCAAAGAGGTTTTTGAGAAGCGCTGAGACAGCAAACGCGATGTTGGTCAGTGAACTTGCAACCCGGATCGGCGCCGAGCTGCTCGGTCAGGGCGCCGACATCGAGATCGACGAGGTCTGCGCCCTGGACGAGGCGAGCGCGGCCGGCATCAGTTTTGTCAGTGCCAGGAAATATCTCCCCGCCTTGCGCGCGACCCGTGCCGCTGCGGTGATCCTGACACCTGAGTTGGCGGCGGAAGCACCCTGTGCCTGTTTGGTCGTCGACAATCCAACGCTGGCGTTCGCGCGTGTGGTCGAGCTGCTGCATCCGCGCCGACCGCCACCAGCCGGTTGGCACCCGAGCGCGGTGGTCGCGGCCAGCGCGCAGATCCATCCCTCGGCCTCGATCGGTGCACTCTGCGTGATCGAGGAGGGGGTCGTGATCGAGGCTGGCGTCGAGATCGGGCCGCATTGCGTGATCCAACGCGATAGCCTCATCGGCGAGCAGACGCGCCTGGTCGCCGCTGTCACGGTTTGCGCGCGGAGCCTCATCGGCAAACGTGTACTATTGCATCCTGGCGCGGTCATTGGTCGCGAAGGTTTCGGCTTCGCGCGCGATGGCGAGCGCTGGATTCGCATCCCGCAGATCGGGCGCGTGCGCCTTGGCGATGATGTCGAGGTCGGCAGCAACAGTGCCGTGGATCGTGGCGCCATCGGCGAGACGGTCATCGGCGATGGGGTCAAGATCGACAACCTGATCCAGATTGGCCATAACGTCGAGGTCGGCGAGAATACCGCCATGGCCGCCTGTTCCGGCATCTCCGGCTCGACACGGATCGGCAAGAATTGCACCATCGCCGGCGCGGTCGGCGTGGCCGGCCATTTGGAGATCGCCGACGATGTGCATTTCACCGGCATGGCGATGGTGACGCGCTCGTTTGAGCAAGCCGGTGCCTATAGCAGCGGTATCCCGGCGATGCCGAGTGCCGATTGGCGTCGCAGCGTCGCGCGCTTTCGCCATCTCGACGAGATGGCAAGGCGTCTGCGCCGGCTCGAGGAACAGGTTACCGAGCTGCAAGACGCTCAGCCCAGGTCGTCACCTGAGCGATGGCGAGAAAACAGTGATAAGACAGCCTGATGTTGGCGTGCAGCCGGCTCTGTGGAGGTGGATTTGATTAAGATGGATATCCATAAGGTGCTGAGCCTGCTGCCGCACCGTTATCCGTTCCTGTTGGTCGATCGCGTCGTGTTGTTCGAGCCGAATGAGCAGTTGATCGGTTTGAAGAACGTGACCTATAACGAACCGTACTTCAATGGGCATTTCCCGATCCGCCCAGTGATGCCGGGCGTGTTGATCATCGAGGCGCTGGCCCAGGCTACCGGCTTGCTGGCCATGGAGTCGCGGCCGGAAGAAGTGAATGAGAAATCGCTCTATTACTTCGTCGGCATCGATAATGCGCGCTTCAAGCGTCCAGTGGAGCCTGGCGATCAGCTCTTCCTCGATGTCAGGGTGCACAACGTCAAGCGCGGTATCTGGAAGTTCTCGGGCGAGGCGCGCGTCGACGAGCGCATGGTGGCGAGTGCCGAGATCATGTGTACCGCGCGGGACTTCTGAGTCTTGATCCATCCAACCGCCGTCGTCGATCCCTCGGCACAACTCGACGACGACGTCGAGGTTGGACCCTATGCGATCATCGGTGCCGATGTCAGCATCGGCCAGGGCACCTGGATCGGGCCGCACGCGCTCGTGAACGGACCCACCATGATCGGGCGCGATAATCGTATCTTCCAGTTCGCCTCGGTGGGCGAAGCCCCGCAAGACAAGAAATACGGCGGCGAGCCCACCACGCTGACGCTCGGCGATCGCAATGTGGTGCGCGAGTCGGCCACCCTCCACCGTGGCACGGTGCAAGGCTGCGGCGAGACGCGGATCGGCAATGACAATCTGTTCATGGCCTATACCCATGTGGCCCATGACTGCCTCATCGGCGATCAGGTGATCATGGCCAACGCCGCCTCCCTGGGCGGCCATGTGGTGATCGAGAACTGGGCGATCCTCGGCGGCTTCACCATCGTGCATCAGTTCTGCCGCATCGGCGCCCACAGCTTCAGCGCGATGGGCTCGGTGATTGGCAAGGATGTGCCGCCCTATATCACCATCGATGGTCATCCGGCGATCCCGCGCGGGATCAATAGCGAGGGGCTGAAACGCCGGCACTTCAGCAGCGAGCAGATCAACGCCATCCGCCGCGCCTATCGGCTGCTCTATCTGTCCAATCTCAAGCTCGACGAGGCGGCGCGGGCGCTCGCCGACTTGGCCGAGGCCGAGCCGGTGGTGGGCGTGATGACCGCGTTCCTGAGCGCGAGTGCCCGCAGTATCGTGCGCTGATCCAGCCGCCGTGCGATCGTCTATTCCGAGCCCACGCCCCGCGCTGATCGGCATCGTTGCCAACGAGCCCTCCGGCGATCAACTCGGTGCCTTGCTGATCCAGGCGCTGCGGGCGCTGCGCCCGGAGTTGCGCTTCGTCGGTGTCGCCGGTCCGAGGATGCTCGCACAGGGCTGCGAGACGCTGTTGCCGATGGAGCGCCTGTCGGTGATGGGGCTGGTCGAGGTGGCCAGGGTGCTGCCGGACCTGCTGCGCGCGCGCCGCGAGTTGATCGCACGGCTGCGGCAGCTGAAGCCGCTGGTGGTGATCGGCATCGATGCCCCGGACTTCAACCTCGGCCTGGAACGGCGCCTGCGCGTGCAAGGGCTTGCGACCGTGCATCTGGTGAGTCCCACCGTCTGGGCTTGGCGCGCAGGCCGCGTCAAGCAGATCCGGCGCGCGGTCGATCTGATGCTCAGCATCTTCCCTTTCGAGGCTGAGTTTCTGCGCGCGCAGCGGGTGCCGGTGGACTACATCGGTCATCCGCTGGCCGATGAGATCCCGCTTGATCCAAACTGCGAGGCGGCGCGTTTGGTGCTGGGACTGCTGCCAGAGATCCCGGCCGCAGATGGGGGGGCGGATGCCGAGCGAGCCGCCGAGTTTGGAACTGCGCTGATCGCAATCCTGCCTGGCAGTCGCCGGAGCGAACTCGAGCTGCTCGGCCCGCCGATGCTCGAGACCGCCGCCTGGTGCCATGCTCGACGTCCAGGTCTGCGCTTCATCGCGCCGATGGTCTCCGAGACGCTGCGCGAGCGCTTTGAGGCGATGCGCCGCGCGCGCGCGCCCGAGGTGCCGCTGCGCCTGGTCGACGGCCAAAGCCGCGAGGTGATGGCGGCGGCTGATCTGGTGCTCACCGCCTCGGGCACCGCGACCCTCGAGGCCCTGCTCTCGAAGCGACCCATGCTGGTCGCCTATCGGTTGCACCCACTGACCTATTGGCTGGTGACCAGGCTGCGGTTGATCAAGGTCCGCTATGCGGCCATGGCCAACCTCTTGGTCGGTCGCGAGCTGGCACCGGAGTTCTTGCAGGAGCGTTGCCGTGCTGAATTCATGGGACCCGCGCTGCTGCGGCTATTAGATGATGCCGACCGCCGTGCCGAAATCGAACACAGCTATCGGCAGATCCATCTCCAACTCAAACAGAATGCCGCCCGCCGCGCTGCCGCAGCCATCCTCGCGCTCATCGACAAGAGGGGAGGAAACGCCGATGGATGATCGATTATCGAATCATGCTGGACTGAACGATTCGGCCCCAAACGACCGGGTCGTCGGGGTCGACGAGGCTGGGCGTGGACCGCTCGCCGGCCCAGTCTGCGCGGCGGCCGTGATCCTCGATCCCGCGAACAATCCGCTTGGGATCAACGACTCGAAGCAGCTCTCGGCGCCACGGCGCGAGCGGTTGGCGTGCGAGATCAAGGCGTCCGCGCTGGCCTGGGCGGTGACCTTCGTCGAGGTTGCCGAGATCGACCGGATCAACATCCTGCAGGCCGCATTGCTGGCGATGCGCAAGGCGCTCGAGGCCTTGTCGGTGGCGCCAACGCTGGCGCTGATCGATGGCAACCTCTGTCCCTCCGGGCTGTGCTGTCCGGCGCAGGCGGTGGTGCGTGGCGATCAGACCAGCATTGCCATCGGCGCGGCCTCGATCCTGGCCAAGGTCGCACGTGATCAAGCGATGCAGGAGCTGGATCAGCGCCATCCGGGCTACGGCTTCGCACAGCACAAAGGTTATGGAACCAAGGCCCATCTCGAGGCCCTGGATCGGCTCGGTCCTTGTTGCGAGCATCGACGCAGTTTCGCACCGGTGCGTGCGTGTCTGGCGCGCGTGGAGGGGGCCGCTTGATCCGAGCCTTGCCGATTGGCTGGCGGCGTGGGATTTGTCAAGTCCCTATCTCAGCTCCGCCGACTACGTCGGCACCTTCGCGCCATGCAAGGTGCAATCGCCAGGCACCAAATCCCCCGCGCTGCTGTCCATGGACATCTAGCTTTAAGATGAGAGAGATATCATGCACGCTATCCAGATCCTTCGCACGCTCGGCCATCGAGCTGCTGGTCTGCGTCCAGGCCTGAGTACACTGCTGCTGCTCCTGGCCCTACCGGCGATCGCGTCGGCTGCCGGGGCGCAACTGACGCCGGTTTCGGAGGCGCCCATGGCGCCCGACTTCGAGCTGAGCGGTCCGAATGCCGAGGTCTACCGGCTCGAGGACTTTCAAGGCAAGCCGTTGATCGTCAACTTCTGGGCCACCTGGTGCCCTCCCTGCCGGGCCGAGATGCCCTCGATGCAGCGGGCCTGGGAGCAGGTCGAGTCGGAGGGCATCGCGATTATCGCGATCAATGTCGGCGAGGATAGCGAAGCGGTGAAGGCCTTCCTGGAGCAAGTGCCAGTGGACTTCCCGCTGCCGTTGGATACGGATTCCGCGGTAACCCAGCGCTGGCCGTTGCGTGGTCTGCCAACCACCTTCGTCGTGGCGCCAGATGGGCGTTTGGTCTATAAGGCCACCGGCGAGCGCGAATGGGATGATCCGGCGCTGCTCGATCAGGTGCGCGCGCTGAAGACCGACTAGCCGTCTCGCACTAAAGCAACAATCGTGTGGTGAGCATCAACGCCGCGATGCTGATCAGGATGAAGGTTGCGAACAGCAGCCAATGGAATCCGCGGTTCAGCCGCCGTGCAAGGCGTGGAAAGCCGCGCATCTCGGGGCTGGGCCTTGTCGGCACTGTTGTGAAGGTCTGAATGAAGACCAGCCCGCAGAGCGTCCAGAGCAGCAGGGCGATGACCGCTGGGAGCGCGGCCTGCAAGGCGTGACTGCCCGGATTGAAGATGATGATCGCGGCGCCGATCAATAACACGATCAGCAGTACGATCAGCGCGGATGTCAGCCCTCGCAGGCGGGTGGCGATTCGGGACAGGGATTCGAGCATCGGAACTCCGGTCAGGCGCGCTCGATCTTGAGCTTCAAGATCGCGCGCTCGTTTGCCTCGGTGACGGTGAAGCGCCAGCCGGCGTGCAGGATGCTCTCGCCGACGCCCGGGATGTGTCGCAAGCGGGCTTCGACGAAGCCGCCGGCGGTATGGAACTCGGTGGCCGGTAGATCGATGCCCAGCAGGGCGTTCAGCTCCGAGATCGGCACCCGCGAGTCGAACAGGTAGAGCCCCTGATCGATGCGCTGGTAATGACGCTTGCGCTTATGATGGTACTCGTCGAAGTCATAGCCAACCTCGATCTCGCCGACCACCTCCTCAAGGATGTCTTCCATGGTGATCATGCCAATGGCCGAGCCGAATTCATCGACGACGATGGCCATCTGATCCTCACGCTCGCGCAGCACCGGCAGCAGCTCATGGATCAGCTGTAGCGGCGAGACATAGAGCGCCGGGCGGACCAACTCACCGAGCGGCTTGGCCTTGACCGCTTCGTCCATCAGGTCCCAGACCGTGAGCGTGACCACGCCGGTGACATTGCCGATGTTGCCCTGATAGACCGGCAAGCGATTGAAACCAGATTGGCGCACCTGCTGCACCGCGTCATGGGTGCTGCGCAGATGATTCAGCGCGGTGATCTCGGCCAAGGGCACCATCGCCTCGCCGACGGTGGTGTCACCGAAGCGGATGGCGCGCTCGATGCGCTGACGATCGAACAGATCCACCTCGGCACCGCGGTCGGCCATGTCCACCAGGGTACTGAACTGTTGGCGGGTGATGAACAGGCTCGAGGCCGAGCGGGGACCGCGCGCGATGCGCGCCGCCGTGCGCGCGACCACCGAGAAGAACCAGACCAGCGGATAGAGCAGGATCGAGAACAGCCGCAGTATATAGACGACCATCGGCGCCAGTTCATCGGCCTTCTGCTGATAGACGCTCTTGGGCACGATCTCGCCGAACACCAGCAACAACGGGGTGAACAGCAGGAAGGCATAGAGTTCGCCGAGCGGCCCGAAGCCCTGGATCATCAACAGGGTGCCGAGCGTGGTCAGGGTGACGACGGCGATGTTGGTGCCAATCAGGGTCGTGGTCAGCAACACCTCGGGGCGCTCGAACATGCGCAATGCCAGCGCGGCACCGCGATCGCCTTTTGACGCCTGTGCGCGCAGCCGGAACTTATCGGCGTTCACCAGCGCGATCTCACTGCCGGAGAAGAAGCCTTCGAGCAGCAAGAGCGCGACCATGAGGAGAATGGCGAAGAGTGGGTCCATGGGCTCAGTGGTCTCCGGTATCGTCGAGCGTTGGTTCGGAGGCTGTGTTGGTTTCGACGGGCTCTAGGGGATTGGGCTCCGGGGGATCGGCCTCCAAGTCCTTCGGCGTCACCCCACCGCGCGAGACCCGCACCCGCGCGATGCGGTGTCCGTCCATCTCGAGCACCTGGATCTCGCAATCTTCGACGCGCACCCGGTCGCCCTGTTGCGGCAGTCGATCCAGATGCCGGAAGGCGACGCCGGCGATTGTGGTCATGCGCGGGTCCCAGATACCGAAGTTGGTGAGGTCGTTGAAGTCGGTCAGCTTCATATCGCCGGGCACCTCGTACAGGTTCTCGTCGCGCTCCAGATACATGGCCTGGCCCTTGGCCTCGCCGGAGAGGTGACCGAAGATAAACGTGAGCACATCGCGCATGGTGATGATGCCCTCGACGCCGCCGAACTCGTCGATCACCAGGGCGGCGCGGGTGCGATGCGCTTGGAAGAAGTCGAACATCTCATCGACGCGCTTGGTCGGCGGCGCCACCACCAACGGGCGCAGCAGGTCCTCGATGCGCAAGTTGGAGAGAGCCGGCTGATCCAGTACCAGCGGCAAGACATCCTCAAGTTGCAGGAAGCCGAGCAGGTTATCGCGCTGACCACGGAACACCGGCACGCGGGAATGCCGCAATGCCTTGAAGCGCTCCAACGCCTCGCTCAGGCTGAGATTGGCATCGATAAAGGCCGTGCGGGTGCGCGGGGTCATGATCTCGACGATCTCGGTGGCACCGGCATCGAGCAGATGGTAGATCAGCGTGCGCTCGGTGGCCTGTAATTCACCCTCGTCGGCCACCTGATCCACCAGCGAGCGAAACTCATCGATCTGGAGGATGTTGGCTGGCGCTATCTCGCGGCCGACGATCCAGGTGGTGACGCGATCCGAAACCAGCCGCAGCGTCACCCGCAAGGGGGTGACCAGTCGTACCCAGACACTCATCGGTGCCGCGACCAGCCCGGCGCTAATGCGCACCGGGTTCGACATGGCGATGGTTTTGGGGGTAACCTCGCCGAGCAGGAGTAACAGGGGGACCATGACCAACACGTTGATCACGCCGGCGCGCTCCTCGCCATAGAGCACCATCAGGATACCGGTCATGTTGGCCACGGCGGCGACGTTGATCAGCTGATTGCCGCAGAGCACGGAAATGATCAGCCGGCGCGGTTGATCGAGCAGCGCCTGCAGGGTGTCGATCTGCCGATGCCGGCGTCGGCGCAGCTCCTGCAGATCGAGTCGCGAGAGCGAGAACAGCGCGGTCTCGGAACCGGAGAAAAACGCCGAGCCGATCAGCAGCAGCACCTGGAACAGGATGCGGGCGAGCATCTCGGGCGTTGCCAGGAGTGCCGGGTCGAAGCTCAGGAAAGCGCCCATCTCCAAGGCCCATTGCAGGGGGAGCGCGGCGAGCGTGGCAAGCAGGCTTGTCGCACCCTCGGATGCCCCCGCTGTCGAGGCGATGAGCACCTCTTGCAGGACGGAGGTTTCGGAAAGCGATGCGGTCAAAGGTGGGGCCAGGTTGGTTCGGGACTGCGCGAGGCTAACCGAGGCTCCGTGCTTGGCACAACCAGCGGCGGCTCGGCTTGTAATCCGAACGCGCGAGCACGACCTTGCGGGATATCACTCACGGAGACATCGCGCGCTTATGACGGCTGTTCATCTCACCGCTCCCGATATCGACCCGAATGAGGTTGCTTATTTCGAAAAGCTGGCCCATCGTTGGTGGGACGAGCAGGGGCCGTTCTGGCCGTTGCACAAGCTGAACCGGTTTCGGGTCGACTATATCCGCGCCCAGCTCTGCCGCCTGTTCGCGCGTGAGGCGACCGCAACGCGCCCGCTCGAGGGGCTGCGACTGCTCGACATCGGCTGCGGGGGCGGCATCCTCAGCGAGTCGATGGCGCGACTCGGGGCGCAGGTGGCCGGCACCGAGATCACCGAGAAGAATATCCGCGTCTCCCAGCTCCATGCCGACTGGAGCGGGCTCGAGATCGACTATCGCCTGGCCACCGCGCACGAGCTTGCCGAGGCCGGCGAGACCTTCGATGCCGTGCTCAATATGGAGGTGGTCGAGCATGTCGAGCATCTGCCCGACTTTCTGGCCGATTGTGCGCGCTTGGTGCGCCCCGGCGGCGTGATGGTGGTCGCGACCATCAATCGCACCCCATTGGCCTGGCTGATGGCGATCATCGGTGCCGAGCGGATCATGGGCTGGCTGCCGAAGGGCACCCATCACTACCGCAAGCTGGTCAAGCCCGAGGAGCTGGTGCAAGGGCTTGGCGAGCAACTGGAGCCCTTTGATCGCACCGGCGTGCGGGTGAGTCCATTCAACCGATCCTTCAGCTTCACCCGCTCGATGGCGGTAAATTACATGATGCTATTTCGGCGCAACGCCGAGGCGGATAACCGATGAAGATCGCACTCTTCGGCGCAACCGGTGGCACCGGGCGGCAGGTGCTCGCCCAGGGCCTGGCCCAAGGTCATGAGGTGCGCGCACTGGCGCGCGACCCCGAAAAGCTGGAACCCGCGACCGGCCTCGAGATCATCGCCGGCGATGTCCTCGATCAAGCCGCCGTCGATGCTTGCCTGACCGGCACCGATGCGGTGATCTGCGTGCTCGGCAGTCACGGCAGCACGCAGCCGGTCGAGGCCGAGGGCAGCGAGCGCATCATCGCCGGCATGCAACGCCTCGGCATCCGACGCCTGATCGCGGTGACCTCGATGGGCGTCGGCGACAGTCGTGACCAGGTGCCCGGCTTCTTTCGCGTGATCATGCAGCTCACGCTCAAGAAGATCATGGCGGCGAAAGAGGTGCAGGAGCAACGGATCCGAGACAGCGGGCTCGACTGGACCATCGTACGCCCAGGCGGGCTGACCGATGGCCCCGCCACTGGTAGCTATCGCAGCGGTGTCGACAAGTCGATCCAGGCGACCCGCGTCGCGCGCGCCGATGTCGCGGATTTCGTGTTGCAACAGTTGCTTGACGAGCGTTATCTGCGTCAGGCGCCGGCGGTGAGCTAGCTAGTGAGCGAGGTCGCTGAAGTGGACCGGCTGCGGATGATTCGGTCGGCTCGGCTTGTTTTCTGAGCAATGTCCCTCGCGACCAAAGCCAAGGGCCTCCTGAAGACCGAGGGCGCCGGTCATGCGGCGCGCTTGACGGCGCTCTTCTTCGGCTATCTGTTCGCCGCGCTGCTGCTCGCCGCGTCGCTGACTTATCCGCTGATGCAAACCGGCTGGATCGATCATGAGCCGCAGCGGGTGATGGGGCGGCTCGCGCAGGTATTCATCCTGCTCGGTCTCTGGCCGTTCCTGCGACTGATGGGCCTGGCGAACTGGCAGGTGCTTGGA
The DNA here is from genome assembly GCF_016653295.1 of Halochromatium salexigens. Taxonomy (GTDB): domain Bacteria; phylum Pseudomonadota; class Gammaproteobacteria; order Chromatiales; family Chromatiaceae; genus Lamprobacter; species Lamprobacter salexigens. The sequence goes on from NZ_NHSF01000059.1 coordinate 76,203, forward strand.
TTCGCGCCCGCACGGTCCCGGTTATTGCGCGCGATCGGTGGCGGTTGGCTGCTTGGCATCGGCATCCTGGGCGCGCTGGTGTTGGCGGAGCTGGGGCTCGGCGTGCGCGTCCCGGATGTCGATGGGTTGCAGATACCGAGCCTGCTCGAGAAAGTCGTGGCGGCGCTGATCGGTGGGTTGCTGATCGGTCTGCTCGAGGAGACCTTCTTTCGTGGCGCGCTCTATACGGCGATTCGTCGGCGCGCGAGTGTTGCTGCAGCTGCGGCCGGGTCGGCGCTGCTCTACGCGTTGGTGCATTTCCTCAAGCCCCACGCGCTGCCGTCGGGTATCGCGTTCGACTGGGCCGGGACTTGGAGCATGTTCCTGCATGTCTTCGCGGGCCTGTTCCAGTGGCCGCATCTGGATTCGCTGCTGGCGCTGTTCAGTGCCGGCGTTTTCCTGGCGCTGGTGCGTGAGCGCGCTGGCCATATCGGCTGGTGCATCGGTCTGCATGCGGGCTGGGTCTTCGTCATCCAGCTCACGCGGCAGGTGACCGATGGCGATGAGGCTGCGTCCTTGGCCTTCCTCGCGGGTCACTACGATGGCGTCATCGGTTGGCTGGCTGCGCTCTGGATCGCGCTCTTGGCCTGGGACTATTGGCGGATCAGCGCCTGGTGGGTGACTCGGCGCGCTCCGGTCACCCCCAACGCGGCATCCCAGGTCGACCCCTAGCTTGGCAGCCGTTCACCACTGTCCGCGGTATCAGCGCTGGCGTTTGAGGTGGTGAGCGCCGTTGGCACCGCAGTCTCATCGCTGTCGCAGGCCATCTTGCAGCCGAACCAGAGCACGCACTGGCCGGGTGTGGCTTTCAAGGGTTTATCGGCTTCGATCAGGCTGACCTCTTTATCGCTACTGATCACCAGCATTAGGTGATTTCCAGAAACAGTTATACCGAGCAGGCAGGCTTGATCAAGATATCCCACTTCGGCAGATCGGGGTTGCGCAGTAGCCGCGCTTCGACCTCTCGCATGGCCTTCTTGGTGAGTTTGACGCCCTTGGCGTAGACCTCGCGTGAGAGCTCAACGACCGGGTGAAGCCCTTTCCACGTCATGCTCTTGGCCCATTCAAGCATGGTGTCGGCATCGGTCAGTTGAGTGCCGTTCCAATGCTGTTCGAGGATGCCCCAGCAGCGCTCGATGGGGTTGTACTTGCTGTGGTACGGCGGATAGTAGAGCAATTGGATTGGTGTGCTGATCGCATCGGCAAACTGCACCATCCGATGCAAAAACTGCGTGCGTTGCCCATTGCTCTCGGGGCCGTTGTCGGCCTTGATCTGCAGGAGTGTACAGGCGTCGCGTTCCTCGGCGGGCAGGCGTTGCCACCAGGCCTCTAAACGGTCGACGATNAAGTCGCTGGTCTTGGCTGAACGGCCAAAGCACAGGGCGAGTTCGCCGCGATCTTCGTCGACGATGCCGAAGGGGGTGTACTTCTCTTTGCAGCCCATGTCGTGATCCGCGGCTTGGTTCGCGCCGCGGGTGTGGCCGCCGCGTGAATACGGGCCCATCTTGACCGTGGCCTTACAGTCGATACTCAGGCGCCGGATGTTCGGGTCGGTGCCGCCGTCGTCTTTGTCGCGGAGGTTGGCGAAGATGGCCTCGGTCTGCGGAATTTTTTTTGGGGCTTGGCCTTGAGCACCGGGCGCAGCCGGTAGCCGTTACGATTGAGGATGTCGGCCATGGTGCTCGCGGCGGGCAGCTCGGCGTCGGCAAACCCGCGCGCCTTCAGCGCTTGGAGGGCGCTGGCGGCGGTCAGGCGTGTGTACGATAACGCGCCGCGAAAGCTCGGATCCTGCTGCGTGTGCGCTTCGGCAATCTCCCATAACGCCGCCGCTGCTTGCGGATGCTTCTGCTCCCAGGTCATGCGCCCAGAGACGAGCGCCTGTGCGCTCATACAAACACAGCCGCTGCGCTGCTCATGCANTGCGTGTGCGCTTCGGCAATCTCCCATAACGCCGCCGCCGCTTGCGGATGCTTCTGCTCCCAGGTCATGCGCCCAGAGACGAGCGCCTGTGCGCTCATACAAACACAGCCGCTGCGCTGCTCATGCACCCCGAGCTCGACCGCCGCACGACTCCAGCCGAACAGCGCCTCGGCCCGCCGCGGATTCGCGCCACAGTACTTCTCAGCCATCGCCGCTTGGAATGCACGGCGCTCGACGCGCTTCATCTTCGAGGCCGCAAGCTTGATATCTTCGACGTGCTCGGCTGTCAGCGTGCTGGCCGGCTGAGCATGAGAATCCGGGGGCATAGGCAGGAGGTTAGTGTCTGAGACATGCCACCAAGTATGTCATAGATCGGTATATCTAAAAGCGGAAATCGCCTTAGGGCTGTTGAGGACGTAGCCATGGTTGAAATTGACGTACCACGCGGAGTGCGAACCGTAGGCATACGGCGACGAAGACCAGAACCGTGACGAGACTGTATTCGGGAAGTAGTCCGTGTCAATCGCTGGCCCAGTCCGATCATTGCTGACGATCGACAGCAATTCGTGACGTGAGGGCAGCCGCCAGTCGCGCGCACCGCACAGACTCCGCTGATTGACCCGCTCGACAAATGCCTGGGTGTTGTAGTAGCTGGCCGGATCATTGCTATCGTAGCCATCACAGATAATGCCATGATAATCCGCATAGCCCTCAAAGCCGCCATTCGTGCTCGGATCAGTGTTGTACCAGTTGTAGCGGTCATCCTTATCATGCAGCCCGCCGTCATCGGTCTTGACCTCCCAGATCAGCCCGGTGACGTTGTCGCGCACGCAGGACCAGTCTGAGGCATCCGCCGGCAGGTCGCGGCCATCGGCATCGAGCTTGGTAAAGCTGAAGCCGGCATGGCCGTCGCTGGGGTTGTTGTGGGTGACATCACGGCCGTATTCCGCATCCTGCCCCGGGTAGCCGGCGACCGGGCAGTCGAGGAAGTTGCTGTTACCATCGGCGCACCAGTCGATACCTGTGTCGTTGAGCGGATAGGCAGCAACCGGCGGTGTGGGATCATCATCCGCTAGCATATAAGTGCGCGTCAGTGTGGTGGTCTCCCCCGCCTTGATGGCAACACCTGCATTATTTGGCGCAACCCAATCCTTTCCAAGGTATTTGAATTGGACCGTTTGCCCTCCAATAGGGATATTTGTTTCAGTGTCTTCGCTGTCAAACCAAGAATCGGTGTTAACGCGCCGCCATTGGGCACCAGCGTCAACCGCCTCACTGGGCTGCAAGGTGACTTGGAGGTGACCAATGTCGCCTGCAATCGCATTGGGAGTCTGAAAATACAGCCGTGGCGTATAACTCGAACATCCAACACTATTGCACGCTGCTACATTCCATCGGTAATTACGATCTGGTGACAGGTTAACAGGGAGTGAGGTTGTCGTGGTTGTTATATTGACGACCAGTAAATTAGAGGTCATATCACGTACCCCAACTTCATAATAATTGGCACCACTACTCCCCGACCAGTTCAAGGTGACCGTCGTGCTGCTCAGGATCGGCCCAGGATCTTTCTCCGTGCCCGGCTGCGTATTCGCCGGTGATAGCGGGAGAACCGTATCGGGCGGTGAGTCCGCAGGTAATCTGGTATTCAGAAATCCCTCGGGATCGACGGTTACACCTGGAGAGGGAAGACAGGCATCTCCTGTACCACCGGAACTGTTTGCAAAACCAGGGACACTAGTCTGGCGTCCGCGGGCAACACCAAAATGTAGGTGTGAATTTTCCTCCAAATCATAAATCGTGCCGATTTCCACCCCCCCCTTAACCTCAGCTCCTGCTGAAACCGATGAATCGACATGCCCGTATACAGCGGTAAACACCTCTCCGAGGGTCGTCCAGTGTTCAATTAGCACTGCATCACCCATTTCACCCCACGACACAACAGCTAACACCTTTCCCGGAGCAATGGTGAGGACAGGGCTTTCCGCAGTGCCGCGCAGATCTAATCCCAAATGTTCCGACCGAGAAAAATTAGGATATTCTTTTATAAAATTTGTGCTGACGTAAGCGCGCCAAATAGCAGTCTTGTCAACATTCAGGCAATCTTCACTGACTGCTCCGTAATTGACCGTGACTTCCAGTAAGTGATTCATGATCGGTGTCCATGCTGACGGCCACACTGCAGGACGGACTTTATCGGATATCGGCACCACAGAAAACTCGACAGGTTGCGATTCAACGCCGTCGTGATTGATTACAACGACCTGCCAGTCTGCCGGACTGCTGGAAAAATTCGCCCTGAGGTTAATTTCTGTCGAGGTGATGATTTCTGGTACCTTGATGAAAGGCTCGACGTCATCAGTCACATTCCGCAATCTTACTCGCGCATTCTCACTGAACTGGCTGCCTATCAATCGCAGGTGTTGTTCGCCATCTTTGCTAAAAAGCGCTTCCGGTTCCACATGATCCAGAATCGGAGGAGGCGGCACCGAAGCACTCCTGGGATCGACCCTGATCAAAAATTCCTTAGTGGTAGTGAGTAAGTCAGTGAAGGCTTCGATTTGAAATGACCACTCGCCTGAAAATAGGGGTATGCCGGTAATCATCCGATCCAACAGGAATAATCCAGGCGGCAGATTTCCAGTATGGCTGAAACCGACCGATTCCAGGGTAGGCGTTGTGCTGAGAAATTGCAGGTAAAAATGGCCGGCTTGGGTATTAGGCAATTGCGACTTGGTAATGAATTGCAGTTCTTGTTGGGCGTCAGGATTAACAATCAGCTCAATAACCCACGTCGCAATACGCTCAGCACCATTGACCATACTGCGCATGGTGATAGTAGGATAGAAAACCCCTGTCATGCTGGTTATACCAACGATTCTGCCTTCAGTATCCATGGTAAGCCCCATCGGCAAACCGGTCGCAGAAAAGGTATATTGAGACACCAAAGGATTGACGACAGGCGCGACCTCATCAGCGGTATAGGTATGCTCGACACTGAGCTCAATGCTAGTGACCGTAGAAAATGCTTCCGGCGCATAGTCGCAAACTTCTGCCGAAGAACAAAGCTTGAACATCACTGGCTGTCCCGAGCGTTTAGGTCTGGTGTCGGGCAGCAATTTAAAGAACGAGCTTTTTGAATAGCGTCGGATGCCTGCCTCGCGACTGGTCGCAAAAGGATCAGAATCGTAGACCAGCACGGAATCTTGATCGATGTCCGCAACCAGCACCCAATGTCGGTAGCGATTGCTCTCACAAGGCATCATTTCCCGAGTTATCGAGCCGCCTGCATAGAAATCGGCTCGAGAGACCCCGGAATGCCCCGAACAAATTGATCCTTGGTACGGAACCAAAGCGAGTACGGGCGTATTGCTGGCAAGCGCTTCGGTAATCCACTGTTCCGCTTGATGGCCAAGCCCTTGATATTGATACGCACCGTAAAGACCCAGGGCTTCGGCATATTTCGGGATATCGTTATAATGAATTCCGTCCGGTCCTCCACAATTCAAATAGAAGCTATCGGCTCCAAATGCATTTTCGACGCTGTCGTACAGCCATCCGGGAGTTTCTCCGTTATAACCGATTTTCGCAGGTGCGGGTGGATCAGTCTGACCATTGAGCAGGTAATCAGCTCCCATCAGCACTGCCGCAAACCCACAATATCCATTTTCACTTGAAGAGTTACAGTCGGGCGTGAATTGTGATATCCACCTGAAATCATTCCTTCTTTGCGTCTGTCCAAGTGCTAAGGTTTGCGCCATCGCCCCAGTCAGAGAGGTTTGCGCCAACAGGTCGGTAGACTCTGAGTCGTCAGCACTGGAAAACATGGCGATGACAAGATTGTCATCCGGCGCAAATGCCTCGCCTCCGGTGAAAATAGCTTCATCTTCCGGCCCAATGGCTGCATTGGCGGCGTTACGAGCAGCCTCTACCGTCGTTGAGTCGTAGACCGGACCGTCAGGGCGATTGCCTGACGGAGAGGCCACAAAGGTGAACACCTTGGCCAACTGCTCAAAAGCATTGCCTTCGTTGATCTGACCTTCTTCCTCATCGAGCTGACGCGCCAAAATGCGGGCAAAGATTGACCGAAGATTTTCGTTTAAGCCGACGCCTTCGCCCGCTAAGGTTTGCATGAAGGTCGTTACATACACTTCATGTACCGACCTAGAATCATCTTCTTTGGCTTGTGCCACGGATGTCGCTCCCGTTGGCACCAGAGCCACCAGCATGAGCGCGCACAGTGCCCACAAGACCAGTCGAGGCCATGCATAAGTCCGCAAGCGGGAAAGCAATGATCTGGACGATGGCATTATGCGGCCTCTTGGCTATCTCTTGTTGAGGTCACCCACTGGGGCAGCGATCCTGTTTGCTGAGAACATTACAGGATGTTCATCTTTTGATCAACTTGGCCAGCCCTTTTAAGGCGCATAAAAACAACATTTAATATCAGGTAGTTACGGAATCTAGTAAGCCTGGTGGCCATCGAGCCCAGCGATCTCTCGCAAACACGTTGAAGGAAAATCAGGGGCTTGCAGTCGGACGGATTTCGTCACCTTAAAAGGGGACTCGAAACTCCGTATACTGCTTCGCTCGGTGAACAGCGCTCGGGTTGATCGATCGAGTCGATCCAGCAAAATCGACCCGCCAGCCAGATACCACAGCGGTGATGAGGTATACAATGGGCGGTCAACGAGCCGTCACCTGCCCTTCCTTGCCATGCTGCTGAAACGTCTGTTCGGCCGACGCGCCGAGATCGAGGCCCCCGACGACCCACAACCCTCGCTCGAGCACGCGCTCGAAAGCATCGAGGTCGACGTCCGTCGCCAAGCCTGCCGGCAACTGACCGACTTGCGCTTGCTGCATGGTCTCGCCGCGCGCGACGAGGATGCCGGCGTGCGCGAGCTGGCCGAGGCCCGCTATCGGCGACTGTTGTGCGGCCTCGACGCCCAGGCGCCGAGCCTGGAGGCGCGCCTCGCCGAACTCGAGCGAGGGTTCGAGCGAGGGTTCGAGCGAGGGCTGACCGAGCCCTCGTCTGATCAATCGCCCCCTCACTCGCTCGACCCAGGATTGCTCGCGCAAGTCGCTCTCCAAGCCAGCGACGCCCCGTTGCGCCTCGCAGCGATCGGCCAGGTGATCGATACCGAGATCCTGACCCAGTGCGCGATCAACGATGCGGTTGCCGCGAATCGACTCGCGGCGGCGGAGCGCGTGCAGCACAAGGCCGGGCTCGAACAGCTCGTCAAGGCCTCCGGCAAACGTGACAAACGGGTCTACCGGCTCGCGCGCGAACGCCTCAAGCAGCGGCTCGAGCAAGAAGAGCGCCCCCGGCGCGCGCAGGCGCTAGGCGAGACCCTGTGCGAACGCCTGGAACGGCTCGGGCGCTTCGACAACTGGCTGCAAGATCGCTCCGTACTCGAGCATTTGGAGCAGCAATGGCAGACGATCGAGGCCGACGTCGATCAGGCCCTGAGCCAGCGTTTCCAGACCCTGCGCCAGCGCTTCCTCGACGGCTACGAAGCCTATCGCCAAGCCCATGCGGCGCGGATCGCCGAGCAAGAAGCGCAGGCCGCCGCCACCCGCGAACGCGAGACGCTCATCGAGCAGCTACGCGATCTCGCCAAGCGTGCTTCCGAGCTGGATCTGGAAACGCTCACGCAGGAGCAGGAGCAGCTGCATCAGGCTTGGCAAAACACCGGCCCGCCGGAGCCAACGGCCAAAGCCGAACTCGAGCAGGCCTATCGCCAGGCGCGGCAAGCGATCGAGGCGCCACGGCAGCAACTCAGGCAACGCCAGCAAAGCGAGCAGGCCGCAGCGCAGCTTCTCGCCGACCTGCGCCGCCAGCACGAGCGCGGCGGCCACCCGGATCGGCGCACACTCGAGGCGCTGCGCCAACGCCGCCGGACACTGCCGGACAGCGAGCCAAGTAGCGCCAGCGATGGCACCACGGACGCCAACTCGATCCCATCACCGCCGGCAACGCGGCTGCAGGAGATCGACCAACTCCTCGAGCGCCTCGAGCAACGCCGGCAACGGCATCGCAAACAACTGACGCGCAAGCTCGAGGCACTGCCGGAACGACTCACCGAGCTGGAAGCCCATCTCGACGCCGGCGAGCTGAAAAAGGCCGACCCGCTCTACCAAAGCATCAGCGCGACCCTCGAGCAGGCCCGCTCCGCCGCGCTCGGGCGCGAGACCATCAGCGCCATCGACGAACGCCTCAAGCGCATTGCCCCGCAGCTGCGCGAGCTGCGCCATTGGCGGCGCTGGAGCACCGATGAGCATCGCGCTCAGCTCTGCGCCGAGGCCGAGGCCCTCGCCGCCGATACCGAGCATGCCGATGAGCCCAGCATCAACCGCTTGCAGGAACTCAAGGCCCACTGGCAACAGCTCGACCATCAGGGCGCGCCGGCCGACGACGCGCTCTGGGAGCGTTTTCGCCAGGCCGGCGAGCAGATTCGAACGCGCTGCCGGCCGTTTCTCGAGGCACAGGCGGCGCTGCGCAGCGAGAATCGCAAACAGCGCGAGGCCTTGGCCAAGCGGCTCGAGGACTTCCTCGACAAGGTCGACTGGGAGCGCGTCGATTGGAAGAAGCTACACCGCGCCGAACGCGAGATGCGCCAGGCCTGGAACGCCCTGATCGAGGCGCCGGGGATCGAGGCATCGGGGATCAACGCAACGGGCGGTGACAACAAGGGCGCGCGGGATCGCGCGATCGAGGGCCGCTTCCGCCGCGCGCTGCGGCGGCTCGACCGCATCCTGGCCGAGGAGCGCGCCCGCAACCAGGCGCAGAAGCAGCAGTTGCTGGAACAGATGCGGGCGCTGGCCGATGAGCCCGATCTGCGCAAGGCGATCGACACCGCCAAGCAACTGCAACACCAATGGCAGACCACGGTGCCGGCACGCCACCGCGACGAGAACGCGCTGTGGCAGCAGTTCCGCGCCGCGAGCGATACGGTCTTCGCGCGCCGCGCCGCCGAATACGAGGCACGCGGTGCTCACTTGCGCGAGAACCAGGCCACTCGCGAGGCCATCTGCCGGGATCTCCTGGCCCTGGCGGAGTCCGATAGCCTCCGCGCGCCCGCCGAGCTGGAGCGCCAGAGCAGCGAACTCAAGCGACGTTGGAGCGATACCGAGGCATTGCCGGTGCCCCGCCAGGCCCAGGCGGCCTTGAACCGGGCCTGGCGCGAAGCCCTCGCTGCCGTGCGCGTGCGCCTTGCGAGCCTGCATGAGGCCGAGCGTTGGACCGGGATCGAGCGCCTGGCGCGACGCGCGACCTATTGCGACAACGCGGCCCGCCATCTGCTCGCGAACGGCGCGGCCGAGGAGGCCAGCGACTGCCAGCGCTTGCAACAGGACTGGGAAGCCTTACCGGCGATCGAGGACCCAAAGCTGGCGCGGGCGATCGACGCGGCATTCGACCAGGTGCTCGACAGTTGCCGCGATCCGCAGCAGCGCCCGACGCTCGCCACAGTGCTCGAAGAGAACCTGCGACGACGCGAATCGCTCTGTCTCACGCTCGAGATCATCGCCCAGATCGAGTCGCCCGATCGCCTGCAGGCGCAGCGCATGCAACGCCAGGTCGAGCGCTTGCGCGATCGCATGACCGAGGGCGAGCCCGGCGCCAGCGATGACGTCGGCGCCCTGCTGCGCGACTGGTATCTGACCACGCCGGCGGCGGCATCGACGGCGTTGGAGGCGCGTTTCGAGCGCATCGACGCGGTCCTGCGCGAGGGCGTGGTCCAGCCCGAGCCGAGCCCGAATCTAGCTGACATCGGTGTTGAGTAATTCCTTGCGTTTTGTCAGTGACTAGACCAAATTAGGGCCACTGCCCTCTGGCAGTGTCGAGTCAAGATAATAAACGCTTGTTACCAAACACCAAAGCACCGGAGGATTTCGCGATGGAGCAGACCACCGTCGCCGCCGATGTCCATGTCGAGGACATCACTGTCAATCAGATCAGTCTGTCCCACCCTTGGGAATGGCTCGAAAAGGGCTGGCGCGACATGATGAACGCGCGCCGTTACAGCTTCACCTACGGGGCGGTCATCGTCTTGATCAGCGGGCTGATGACGCTCGGCCTGACGGGCGAAGGGCTGTTCTACATCGTGCCTTTCCTCGCTGCGGGTTTCTACCTGCTCGCGCCCATCATCGGCCTTGGCCTGTATCAGATGAGCGCCCACCTCGAGCGCAGTGAGCCGATCAAGTTCTGTAGCGCGCTCGAGGCCTGGCGCAGCAATCAGGCTCAGCTTGGCGTGATCACCGCCGGCCTGTTGATTATCATGCAGTTTTGGATGATGTCCAATTTCGTGCTCTTCGCGCTGCTGTTCAATGGCATGCATCCGCCGCTGGAAAACTTCTTCGGCGCCGTCTTCCTCTCGGGACAGCACAATGCGTTCGCGTTCGCGAGCCTGGCGGTCGGCTTCACGCTGGCCTGGGTGGCTTACGCGATCAGCGCCATCTCGGTGCCGATGCTGATCGACCGCAAGGTCGACGGCTTCACCGCGATCCGCACCAGCGTCAGGGCGGTGACGCAGAACTGGGCACCGATGGCGCTGTGGGCGGTGCTGATCGTGTTCTTCATCGGCCTCGGCCTGGTGACCTTCTACATCGGCCTCGCAATCGCGATGCCGCTGGTCGGTCACGCCACCTGGCATGCCTATCGCGATCTGGTGCCGGCCGAGCACTGACACGCAGTTGCTGGCTTGCGGGGGGAGCGCCAATCCTGGCATTGGCGCTTGGCTGCTGGCATGGCAGCAGTCCCATGAACGGCGGTATACAATGCCGCATGCTGCTCTCCCCCAAGCACCAGTTCCTGTTCATCCATATCGCCAAGACCGGCGGCACCAGCGTGCGCGCGGCGCTGGCGCGCCGGCGCTGGGCCGATCCCTGGTATTGGCCGATGTTCGCCTGCAGCCGGCTCAGCCATCTCAGCGGCCATCGCATCGCCACCAAGCTGCCGCGCCATGCCAAGGCCATTGCCGCCAAGGAGTTGCTTCCGCGCGAGGTCTTCGAGGCGCTGTTCAAGTTCGCCTTCGTGCGCAACCCTTGGGATCTGCAGGTCAGCTCCTTTCACCATATTCGCCGCGAGCGCCCACGGTATCTCGGTGGCCATGAGGCGTTTCCGGCCTTCCTGCGCTGGAAGCTCGACCCCGAGCGCCCGCCGCAATATCACCTGGACACCTCGATCGAACTGCAGAGCGATTATCTGATCGACTTGCACGGGAAGCTGATCGTCGACTTCATCGGCCGTTATGAACGCCTGGAGCAGGACTTCAGCGAGGCCTGCGCACGGATTGGCATCGCCCCGCCCAGGCTCCCACACCGCCGCCAGGCCAACGACCGCCGCGCCGATTACCGCGCCTACTACGATGATCAGACCGCCGAGCTGGTCGCGCGACACTTCGCGCCCGATATCGAGCGCCTTGGCTATCGCTTCGATCCCGCCCCATGACGGGCCTGAGCGACAGCGATTACCGGCATCTGCTCAACGAGCTGGAGAAGAACTATCTGCTAGCGCTGCGGAATGCGCCTGAACACAGTCATTAGCGACCATGCGTCGCACGCTCGTAGAGATTGAGAAAAGCCTGCTCGGAGAATCCATCCAAGCGTTGGTCACCCACCAGGAGCGTCGGCACGCCCCGGGCACCCAGGCGTTGCAGGGCCTTACGCGCCTTGGGGCTGCGCCCGACATCGAGTTCGCTGAAAGGGATCTGGCGCGCCTCGAGAAAGGCCTTGGCGCGACGACAGTGCGCGCACCCCTGGCTCGTATAGAGCAACACGCGCGGGGTGCTGGATCTGCCGGTCCGCGAGCGGCCCATCGGCTCAGCGGCGTTTGCGCGCGCGCGGGTGCGCCTGGTCGTAGACCTGGGCGAGATGCTGGAAATCGAGATGGGTATAGACCTGCGTGGTGGCGATATCGGCATGCCCGAGCAGCTCTTGCACCGCCCGGAGATCACCCGATGACTCCAGGAGATGGCTGGCGAACGAATGACGCAACAGGTGCGGATGCAAGTGGCGATGGGCGCTGCGCTGCTGCGCCCAATGCTTCAGGCGCGCCTGCACCGTGCGCGGATGGATGCGCCGCCCACGGGAACTGACGAACAAGGCCGGCTCATCCCGCGCGGCGAGCAGCGGGCGCACGCCAAGCCAGGCATCGATGGCCCGCAGCGCGGCCTTGCCCACCGGCACTCGGCGCGTCTTCGCGCCCTTGCCGACAACGGTGAGCATGGCCTCGGCGGGGTCGATATCGCGCACATCGATCGCGATCAGCTCCGCCAGGCGCAGTCCGGATGAATAGAACAGCTCGACCATCGCCGTGTCGCGCAACGCCAGGGGCTCATCATCGGCGCTCGCCTCAGACCTCGCTTCGGGTTCGGCCTCAGATCCAGGCGGACCATCGCCCTCCCCGTCGCCAACGCCAGCGCCTGCCGTATCGGCATCCAGCAGCGCACTGAGCGTATCGGCATCCAGGTTTCCCGGCAGCCGGCGCGGGCTCTTTGGCGCTCGCAGTCCGCGCACCGGATTGTTGATCACCAGACGCTCGCGCAACAGAAAATCGAAGAAGCCGCGCAAGGCCGACAGCTCCCGGGCCAGAGTGCGACCGCCAATGCCGCCGCGATGGCGGGCCGCGAGGTAGCCGCGAATCGCCTCATCGCGCAGATCGGCCCAGGCATCGAGGCCCTGCTCGAGCCGCCAACGGCGGATGCGCTCGAGATCGCGCCGATAGTTGCTCAGGGTATGCGGTGAGGCCCGTCGCTCGCTGGCGAGATGCGCGAGAAAACGTGCGAGCAAGGGATCGGGTGCCGGCTCCTCGCTCATCGACTCAGCCCGCTCGCCCGCGATGGGCCAGGTCCGCCAACTTGGCGCCGGCAATGGCGCCGAGACGCTCGAGCAACTCAGTGCCCATATCTGGGGTGAACCGCTTCGGATCGGCGCTGCCAATCGCCAGCACCCCGGTATGTTCATGCGCATGCAGCGGCACCAGCGCGGCGGAATGGATCGCCACCGCAAGCGGGCCAAAGAGCGTCTCGGCCTGCTCCGGCGCGAAAGGGCCGCAGAGACAACGGTCACGGTCGACGAAATCGACGAAATCGCGCACCCGTGGATCCCCCGAGCGCTGCTCGCGTTGCTCGGCCTCGAGCGGAAACAACTTGACCGCGACCGCATCCGCCTTGAAATGCTCGCACAGCGCCTGCTCGAGCACCTGCAAGGCGTGTTGCAGATCAGGCGCCACGATCAGGCGCAGGGTCAACGCATGCAGGCGTTCGAGCAGAGCCTCGTAGTCATGCGCGCGCGCGACCAGGTGACGCAACCGGCCGCGCTCATTGGCCAGTTGCTCGCGCAGCACCGCCACCTGGCGCTCGATCAGCGAGGTCGCACTACCGCTGCCATGCGGCACATCGAGCTTGGCCAACACGGCCGGATGCCGCAGCAGGAAGTCAGGATGATGCACCAACCAGGCCGCCACGCGCTCGTCGTTGACCACCTGGTCCAGCTCATCGGTGAGACGATTCATCGGTCGATTTCTCCATCGAAAACACGCGTGGCCGGCCCGGTCATCGTCACCGGGGAGCCTTCGCCGGGCCATTCGATCAGCAGGGTTCCGCCCGGCAGGCTGACCTCGACACGCTCCTCGAGTTCACCCCAGAGGCGGCCGATGACCATCGCCGCGCAGGCGCCGGTGCCACAAGCCAGGGTCTCGCCAACACCTCGCTCCCAGACCCGCAGCCGGATCGCCGCGGCATGCTGGCGCTGCATGAAACCGACATTGGCCCCGCGCGGGAACAGCGGATCGCGCTCGATGCGCGGGCCGAGTTCGGCGACCGGTGCCTGCTCCAGATCATCGCTGACCGACAACACCGCATGCGGATTGCCCATCGACACGGCCCCTATGCGCAGTGCTCGACAACCGGCACCGAGATCGTAGGCCGGCGCGCGCGAGCGCGCCAGGAGCGGGATCTCGGCCGGTGCGAAGCGCGGCACGCCCATATCGACGCTGACCTGACCGTCGGCGCGCAGCTGCAGGCTGATCGCTCCCGCCGCCGTGCCGACCCGGATCAGATCCGCCTCGGCGAGCCCTTCATCGCGCACATAGCGCGCGAAACAGCGCGCGCCATTGCCGCATTGCTCGACCTCGGTGCCATCGGCATTGAAGATGCGATAGTGGAAGGCGGTTTCGGGCAGGCGCGGCGGCTCGACCAGCAGCACCTGATCGCAGCCGATGCCAAAATGGCGATCGGCGAGCTGGCGAATCTGCTCGGCGTCAAGTTCGATGCGTTGGCGGATCGCGTCGATGACGACGAAATCATTGCCCAACCCCTGCATCTTGGTAAAACGCATCCGCATTCAGGACCGCCCGCACGCTGGCGCATGCGCGAGGAACGATGCCCTGGGCGCGATGATCTCGCGACAGTGCCTCATGGCAAGGTCTCCTCGCCGGCGAACAACTCACTCAACGTCTCGCGGCGGCGCACCAGATGGGCCTGATCGCCATCGACCATCACCTCGGCGGCGCGCGGGCGGCTGTTGTAATTGGAACTCATCGAGAAGCCATAGGCACCGCTACCGCGAATCGCCAGCAGATCCCCCTCGGCCAACGCCAGCCGGCGCGCGCGGCCGAGGAAGTCGCCGGTTTCGCACACCGGGCCGACGATCTCGTACAGCTCGGGCGAAGGCGTAGGGCGTGTATTCGGGTCGGCGGCCTGATCCGCAACGGGGGCCGGCGTCGAATCTGGCCGCAGCTCTGACTTCGGATCGGGATCGGGGCGCCGCACCGGCACGATTTCCTGCTCGGCGCCGTAGAGGGCCGGGCGCAACAGATCGTTCATCGCCGCATCGACGATGGCGAAGCGGTGCGTCGGCGTCGGCTTCAGATATTCGACGCGCGTCAACAGCACGCCGGCATTGCCGGCGATCGCACGCCCCGGCTCCAGGATCACCTCGAACGCGCGCGCGCCGAGCCGCTCCGAGAGGGCTGCGGCGTAGGCCGCTGGCAACGGCGGATCTTCGTCGGTATAGCGGATGCCGAGCCCACCGCCCAGGTCCAGGTGCTCGATCGTGATCCCCTGCGCGGCGAGCCGATCGGCCAGCAGGAGCACGCGCTCCAGCGCATCGATGAACGGCCCCAGGCTGGTCAGCTGCGAGCCGATGTGGCAATCGATGCCAACCACGCGCAACCCCGGCTGCTCGGCCGCGTGCCGATACACGGCCTCTGCCGCCTCGATGTCGATGCCGAACTTGTTCTCCTTGAGTCCGGTGGAGATGTAGGGATGCGATTGGGCGTCGACATCCGGGTTGACCCGCAGCGAGACCGGCGCCACGACACCGCGCTCGATGGCGAGCGCGTTGATGCGCGCCAGCTCGGATTCGGACTCGACGTTGAAGCAGCGGATGCCGACCTCGAGCGCGCGCTCGATCTCGTCGGCACGCTTGCCGACCCCGGAGAAGATGACCTTGCCCGGATCGCCGCCGGCCGCCAACACCCGCTCCAGCTCGCCGACCGAGACGATGTCGAAACCAGCCCCCAGGCGCGCGAGCAGATTCAGCACCGCCAGATTGGAGTTGGCCTTGACCGCGAAACAGATCAGGTGCGGGCGGGTGCCCAAGGCGTCATCGAACGCCCGCCAATGCCGCGACAGGGTCGCGCGCGAGTAGACGTAGCAAGGGGTGCCGAAGCGCTCGGCGATGGCCTGCAATGGAACCTGCTCGGCATGGAGCTGGTTCCCCTGATAGTGGAAATGATCCATGTCGGGGTCAGCGCTGGTCAGGCAGTGGTCGGAAGGTTGCGGTCGCGGGCGCGGGCGGCGGCACGGGCACATCATCGCGCGCCTCGCGCCCCGCCGCCGAGGCATCTGGAGCGGGGGTCGCCGCTTCGGACTCCGCATCCGGCAGGTACAGCGGACCCTTTTGACCACAGGCGGTCATCATCTGCCCCAACGCAAGGATGGTGATGACGAGGTACAGCAGCGAGCGAGCCCAGCAATGCATGGTTCAATCGTGTCGGATCGCGTGTCGTCGAGCACGCAGCCGGGCTCGTCCCGGCTGCTCAGCCCAGGCGACTTACTTGCCGATCACGCCTTTCACGAAGCCGACCACCTTGTCTTGTGTCTCCCTGGCCCAGGGCGGCTGCGGCCAGTTCCAACCAATGATGATGCCGACGGCAACCCAAAACACAGCGATGAGTAACATCTTCGACCTCCGCCGCACGCTGGCGGCCTCTAGAACGGTGAATGGAAGGCCCGTGAAGTATGAATGACTTCGAGCACCTGAGCCACCTTTGGGCGAGCTCCGATCCGGCGAGCCAGGGCCCGTCCGGCGCGCTAGGGCAAGAGCGTAATCGGTGTGCCATCAGCCACCAGCGCCCAGATCTCGTCCATCTCCTCGTTGCCGACCGCGATACAGCCGTTGGTCCAGTCCTGGCGCCGGTACTCCTCGGCCAGACGCGGCGAGGACAGCCAGTTGGGGAGCCCGTGGATCATGATCATGCCCCCGGGCGAGACGCCCAGCGCACGCGCGACCGTGCGATCCAGGTCATTCGGATAGGAGACATGGATCGACTTATGGAAGGCGCTGTTCGGATTGCGCCAGTCGAGCACATAGTTGCCCTCCGGCGTGCGCTCATCGCCCTCCTGCACCTTGTGACCGCGCGGCTGGTCCCCCAGCGAGATGCGATAGGTGCGATACACCTCGCCATCCTTGTGCAGCTCGAGCCTGCGCTCGGCCTTCCTGACCAGCACCCGATCGACGTAGGGGCTGCGTTCAGGCTCCGGTTCCGGCTTGGACGCGCAGCCAACGGCGAACAGCATCCACAGGCTGAACCAGCACACGAGTCGGCGGCTGCGCGCCCGACAGAGCCCGATCATCGACAATCGCATCGTTGTGAACGCGTTAAGCGAGAAACATCAGGTGGATTCTACGCAAGGTGCGCACCTGGAGATAGCCCATCGCGTGAATTTCGCTCGCTGACCCCAGATCAGTCGCTGCACGCCCGCGATTCGACAGCCCAACCCGGCGCCTGTGCTAGCATCCGCGATGCCTTTACACCTGATCGAGCACTGGCTGAGCCTTCCTCCCGATGCGAATCCTGCTGCGAATCCTGTCGAGCCTCTTGCTGCTGGTGGTCCTGTTTGGACTGCTCGCGGTTGTGCTCGGCCCTTTTCTGGTCAGTCCCAATCCCGCGCCTGGCGTCGCTGACGCCAGCACCGTCGCGGCACCCGAGAGCCGATTCATCCAGTTGCCCACGGGCCAGGACGACACCCAGACCTTCCATCTCTTCGCCCGTCCCGGCCCTGAACGTCCGGCCCGCCCAGCCCAACCGGACCAAACCCAACAGCCCCCGGGCAATGCCTCCACTTCGCCCGACACCGCGCCCGCCTTCGTGCTATTGCACGGCTTCACCTTCAACCTCTTCACCTGGAACCGGCTGTTCGATGCGTTCGCGCAGCACGGGGCAGTCGTCGCCTACGACCAACTGCCCTATGGCCTGAGCGCGAAGCCGGTGCCCGATGCCGAGCGTGGCGATCCCGACCTCTACAGCAAAGCGGCGGCGCTGGAGCAGTTGTTCGCCCTGCTCGACACCCTGGAGCTGGAGCGCGTCATCCTGGTCGGCAACTCCTCGGGTGGCACCCTGGCGCTGGAGGCCGCGCTCGCGCAACCCGAACGCGTCGCCGGCCTGATCCTGATCGCGCCCTGGGTGTACTCCCAGCGGCCGATCCTGCCGGACTGGCTGGTCGAGCTGCCGCAGATGCAACGCCTCTCGCTGGCCCTGGCGCGCTACCTTGGCAGTCAGAGCCCACTGCTCGATTATTCCTACGCCGACCCCACACGGATCGACGAAGAGCGCCGCGCATTGACCAGCGCGCATCGGCTGCTGGCCGGCTGGGATCTGGCCTGGGGCGCGTTACTGAAACGCTCGCTGAGCGATCCTGTCACCATCGCCGAGCGGCTCGACGCGATCACTCAGCCGGCACTGGTGCTCACTGGCGATGCGGATCAGGTGGTTCCGGTCAGCGATACCGCCGCCACCGCCGAGGCCCTCGCGAACGCCACACTCGTGACCTTGCCCGCTTGCGGCCATCTGCCGCAAGAGGAATGTCCGGCCCAAGTCGAGGCCGCCGTCAGCGCCTGGCTCGAAGCGCGCGGACTGGCCCCGGCACCGACACGCTGAGCCGCTGCAGCAGGTCGAGGCAGCCATCCACAGCAGGAGCAGGCGATATGACCGACACGACCGAGCAGACCCCACAGACGAGCCCAACTGCGAAGCGCGCCGCAGACGATGCGCCCGCCCCCCGCTGCCTAGTGTTCGGCGCCAGCGGCTACATCGGCAGTCATCTGGTGCCACGCCTGCTGCAGGAAGGCATCGCGGTGCGCACGAGCAGCCGCAACGCCGCCACACTCGCGGCGCGCGGCTGGGACGGCGCCGAAATCGTCGTCGCCGACGCACTCGACCCGGCGAGCCTGGACCAGGCGCTGGCCGGTATCGAGATCGCCTACTACCTGGTGCACTCGATGGCCGCCGGCAAGGACTTCGGCCGGCTCGATCTGGAGGCGGCGGCCAACTTCGCCGCCGCCGCCGAGCGCGCCGGGGTCAAGCGCATCGTCTATCTCGGCGGCCTGGTGCCGGACGACGCCGAGAGCGAGCACATCGTCTCGCGCCGCGATACCGGCGATGTGCTGCGCCGTGGATCGGTGCCGGTCACCGAGCTGCGCGCCGGGATCATCGTCGGCCCCGGCTCGGCGGCGTTCGAGGTCATGCGCGATCTGGTCTATCACCTGCCGGTGATGATCACGCCGCGCTGGGTGCAGTCCCAATCGCCGCCGCTGGCGCTCGACAATCTGCTCATGTACCTGGTGCGGTTGCCGCAGATCGACGCCGCCGAGGGCCGCATCTTCGATGCCGGCGGATCGGAGACCCTGACCTATCGACAGATGATGCGCATCCTCGCCGAGGTCGGCGGCCGTCGCCCACCGTTGATCATCCCGGTGCCGGTCCTGACCCCGAAGCTGTCGGCCTACTGGCTGCGCTTCATCACCGCCGTGCCCACCAACATCGCCCGCGCCCTGATCGAGGGGCTCAAGCACGATTTTTCCGCCGACGATGCCGAACTCAAACGCCTGGTCCCGCAACAGTTGCTCGGCTTCCGCGAGGCGGTCGAGGCGGTCTTCGCGGCCGAGCGCGAAAGTTCACCGATCGTCGCCCGCTGGACGGAAGGAGCCTTCGCCGTGCGTCAACAACGCATCGACTATGCCTATTACGCCAAACGCGCCGGCGGTAGCGCCGAGACCAGCGCACCGCCGAGCGTCGTGTGGGCGCTGGTCTCCGGCATCGGCGGCGACGAGGGCTGGTACTACATGAATGGCCTCTGGCAACTGCGCGACCTGCTGGATTGGCTCGCCGGTGGCCCCGGCGGGCAGCACGGCCGCCGCCATCCGACCGATCTGCGCGTCGGCGATCGCATCGGCTCCTGGAGCGTGCTCGGCGTCGAGCCCGAGCGCCGCCTGAGCCTGGCCTTCGGCATGCGCGCGCCGGGCGCCGGCATGCTGGAATTCGACCTCGAGCCGCGCGCCGATGGCGGCACCAAGCTCAGCATCACTGCTTACTGGCATCCGGCCGGCGTCTGGGGGCTCGCCTACTGGTACAGCTTCCAGCCGGTCCATCGGTTCATCTTCAGCGGCACCGCGCGTGCGATCTGCCGCCGCGCCGAGGCACGGGCCAACACTGGCGACTGAGGCCCGCAATCGCCGCTCGGCCACCACACCAACCAACGAGAACGACGACCCAAGGAGACCCACCATGCACGTCAGCGACTACATGACCGCAACCCCAGTGACCATCGAGACCAGCGCCGACTACCAGGAGGCGTTTCAGATCATGCAAGAGCGCGATCTGCACCACCTGCCGGTGGTGAACGCCGCAGGCGCCGTCACCGGCATCCTGACCCGACGCGATCTGCAACTGGCCGCGCGCTGCTTCAAGGAGGCGCCGGCCGAAGTCGGCGAGGTGATGCACAGCCCGGTCACCACCATCGCTCCCGATGCCGATCTCGCCGCTGCGGTCGAGCGCATGCGCAGTGACCGGATCGGCTGCCTGCCCGTCTCGACGGATGGTGGCCAGAACATCGTCGGCATCATCACCGAGACCGACCTGCTGCGCGCACTCGCACAACTGCTCGCAGAACGCTGAGCGGTTGTCGCCATAGCCAGCACGCCAGGCCCAACACCTGCTTGAATTCTCGTTAGAGTCGCCGCAACTCGGTCATAACCTTAGTGTTTGTCGGAGATAAGCAGATGAGAATGGACAAGCTGACAAGCAAGTTCCAAATGGCCCTGGCCGATGCACAAAGCCTGGCGGTCGGGCGTGACCATCAATTCATCGAGCCCGTGCATCTGATGGTGGCGCTGCTCGATCAGGACAGCGGCACCGTGCGCCACCTATTGGCACAGGCCGATGTCAGCGTCAACCGGCTGCGCTCGGCGCTCGGCGAGGCGCTCGAGCGCCTGCCGCAGGTCTCGGGCAGCGGCGGCGATGTGACCGTCTCCAATGCCTTGGGTAAACTGCTCAACCTGACCGATAAGCTGGCCCAATCGCGCAACGATCAGTACATCAGCTCCGAGCTGTTCGTCTTGGCCGCACTGGAGGACAAGGGCGAGCTTGGCAAGCTCTTGCGCGAGGCCGGTGCCAGCAAGGGCGCGCTCGAGAAGGCGATCGAAAGCCTGCGTGGCGGCGAGGCAGTCAACGACCCCAACGCCGAGGAGCAGCGCCAGGCACTCGAAAAATACACCATCGACATGACCGAGCGCGCCGAGCAGGGCAAGCTCGATCCGGTGATCGGCCGCGACGATGAGATCCGCCGCACGATCCAGGTGCTCGCGCGCCGCACCAAGAACAACCCGGTGCTGATCGGCGAGCCTGGCGTCGGCAAGACCGCCATCGTCGAGGGGCTGGCGCAGCGCATGGTCAACGGCGAGGTGCCCGAGGGGCTCAAGACCAAGCGTCTGCTGGCACTCGACATGGCCGGACTGATCGCCGGCGCCAAATTCCGCGGCGAGTTCGAGGAACGCCTCAAGGCCGTGCTCAACGACATCGCCAAGCAGGAAGGCGACGTGGTGCTGTTCATCGATGAGCTGCACACCATGGTCGGTGCCGGCAAGGCCGAGGGCGCGATGGACGCCGGCAACATGCTCAAGCCGGCGCTGGCGCGCGGTGAATTGCACTGCATCGGCGCGACCACGCTCGATGAGTACCGCAAGTACGTCGAGAAGGATGCGGCGCTCGAGCGGCGCTTCCAGAAGGTGCTGGTCGACGAGCCCAACGTCGAGGACACCGTCGCCATCCTGCGCGGGCTCAAGGAACGCTACGAAGTCCATCACGCGGTCGAGATCACCGATCCGGCGATCGTCGCCGCCGCCACGCTCTCGCATCGCTACATCACCGATCGCCAGCTCCCGGACAAGGCGATCGATCTGATCGACGAGGCCGCCTCGCAGATCCGCATGGAGATCGACTCGATGCCCGAGGAGATGGACAAGCTCGACCGGCGGCTGATCCAGCTCAAGATCGAGTGCGAGGCGCTGAAGAAGGAATCCGACGAGGCCTCGAAGAAGCGCCTCGGCGACCTCGAGGAGCAGATCGGCAGGCTCGAGCGCGAGTTCTCGGACCTGGACGAGATCTGGAAGTCGGAGAAGGCTGCGGTCCAAGGCACCGCCCATATCAAGGAGGAACTCGACCGCGCCCGCGTGGAGATGGAAACGGCGCGCCGCGCCAGCGACCTCACGCGCATGTCCGAGCTGCAATACGGGCGCATCCCCGAACTCGAGAAGCGGCTCGAATCCGCCGCCGAGGCTGAGGGCACCGCGACCCAGCTGCTGCGCAACAAGGTCGGCGCCGAGGAGGTCGCGCAGATCGTCTCCAAATGGACCGGCATCCCGGTGAGCAAGATGCTCGAGGGCGAGCGCGACAAGCTGCTGAAGATGGAGGGCGAGATCGAACAACGCGTGATCGGCCAGCAGGAGGCGGTGCGCGCGGTCAGCGATGCGATCCGCCGCTCGCGTGCGGGCCTGTCTGATCCCAATCGCCCGATCGGCTCCTTCCTGTTCTTAGGCCCCACCGGTGTTGGCAAGACCGAGCTGTGCAAGGCGCTCGCCTCGTTCCTATTCGACACCGAAGAGGCGATGGTGCGCATCGATATGTCCGAGTTCATGGAGAAGCACTCGGTCGCGCGGCTGATCGGTGCCCCGCCCGGCTATGTCGGCTATGAGGAAGGCGGTTACCTGACCGAGGCGATCCGCCGTCGGCCCTATGCGGTGATCCTGATGGATGAGGTCGAGAAGGCGCACCCGGACGTGTTCAATATCCTGCTGCAGGTGCTCGATGATGGGCGGCTCACCGATGGCCAGGGCCGCACGGTCGATTTCCGCAATGCGGTGATCGTCATGACCAGCAACCTCGGCTCCGACATCATCCAGCAGAAGGCTGGCGAAGCGCAGTATGGCGAGATGAAGGACGCGGTGATGGAGATCGTGCGCCAGGCCTTCCGCCCCGAGTTCATCAACCGGCTCGATGAAATCGTGGTCTTCCATCCGCTCGACGAGGCGCAGATCCGGGCGATCGCTGGCATCCAGATCGGCTATCTGAAGGAGCGACTGGCCGATCGCGACATGGGGCTCACCATCAGCGATGCCGCGCTCGACCTGCTCGGCGAGGCTGGCTTCGACCCGGTCTATGGCGCGCGCCCGCTGCGCCGTGCGATCCGCGCCCAGCTCGAGAACCCGCTCGCGCAGCAGATCCTTGCCGGCAAGTTCGCCCCCGGCGATACGATCGAGGTCGATGCGCGCGATGGGCAGTTGCTGTTCGAGTCGGTGGTCGAGGGGGAGCTGGTCGAATGACTGACCTTGCCAGGCTTTACCAAACCGATTACGCCGTCTGGGCACAGCGCAACGCCGAACTCTTGCGGGAGCGACGCTTCGAGGAGCTCGATATCGAGCATCTGCTGGAGGAGCTCAGCGATACGAGCAAGAGCGATCGCCGCGAGCTGTTCAGTCGGCTGCTGGTGCTACTGGCCCATCTGCTGAAATGGGAGTACCAGTATGCTCAGCTCAGCGAACGCTGGCGCGAATTCGATGGGCGCAGCTGGCGCGCGACCATCGTTGAGCAGCGCGAGCAACTCGCCGGCTTGCTGCGTCAATCGCCCGGCCTCCAATCCGCGATCGAGGACATCATCACGGAAGCCTATCCGGCGGCCGTGCGGCTCACTTGCAAGCAGACGCAACTGCCGGTGTCCACCTTCCCCGAGCACTGCCCTTACAGCCGCGCGCAGCTCTTCGATGATGATTTCTACCGCTCATAAATGCCTGAGATAATCGAAATAATCTGTCCTTATCCCAGCCATGTTCACGCCGTCAACACCAGTGCGGGCGAACCCGTCTTACCTGACTCTTGCGTGCGTTTAAGGTCTCGCCTGAGCGCGTCGCGACCATGATTGGCACTTGGTTATCGCGCCTGAACGAACCTTAAAGAGCCGCTCAAGGTCTGTCAAGTTGTCAAGGACAGCGCCTACGAGGCTATGCGCCCATGAAGCCTGACACCCGCACCGCGATGCATGAACTCATCGCACAGGTGCGCGAGACGCTCCCCTTCGACGCACCAGCGACGCAAACCTGCAGCGGCGAGTGCCGAGGCTGCTCGCTGAAGCTGCTCGACTACCTCGATGGCGAGTTGTGCGGCTGGGAGCAACGCCTCGAAGCCGGCGACACACCAAATTTTGGCGACCTCTCACGACTGGCGAAGACCAGCCGTAAGGTCTATGCCGCGCTCGAAAAGAACGGGTTCTCTGACCGTCGCTAAAGACGCGCGTCCGGCTCGAACAAACACTAGGCATGCCGTCCATCGCTCGGGCGCCTCGCCCGCGACATCGATGCGCCGACTGACTCGACTCGGTCGCATGATGGTATCGTTCCCGGCATCGAGCCAGCCTTCTTCACACCAGCATCCTGAACGCATGAACGACACCGCCGACAGCCTCGCCCAACTCCATGTGCGCGCCGCCACCCCGCGCGACGTTCCCGCCATCCGCGCCCTGTTCGAGCGCGCCTATGCCGGCAGCGGGGTCAGCAGCTACAGCGCGGCGATGCTGCGCGGTCAGATCAACAAGTTTGCCGAGGGCCAATTCGTCGCCGAGTACCACGAGGATGAGGGCGCGCGCCTGATCGGCTTCTGCTCCAGCTTCCTGGTCAGCGGCGAGATCGCCCTGAAGCCGCACGGCTGGAACTGGATCACCGGCAGCGGCTACGCCTCGCGCCACGACCCGGATGGCGATTACCTCTATGGCATGGAGGTCTGCGTCGATCCCGAATACCGCGGGCTGCGGATCGGCCAGCGCCTCTACGACGAGCGCAAGAAGCTGGTCCAGTCGCTGGCGCTCAAGGGCATCATCTACGGCGGTCGCCTCCCCTCGCTGGACGCCGCGCTGACACGCGATGAGGACCCCTACGAGAGCCCGCAAGCCTATGTCGAGGCGGTGGTGGAAGGCCGCGAGCGCGATCCGGTGCTGACCTTCCAGTTGCGCAACGACTTCCAGGTCATCGGCCTGATGCCGGGCTACTGGCCCGAGGACAAGCAATCGCGCGGCTACGGGGTGCATTTGCTGTGGCGCAACCCACACGCGCCGGACGAGGAGGAGGAGGCGCGCGCCAAGCACTATGGCGGTCGGCTGATGGATACAGTGCGCGTCGCCACCGTCCAGTATCAGCAGCGGCGGGTCAAATCGTTCGACGAATTCCTCGACATGCTGCGCTACTTCGTCGACGTCACCGCCGACTATCGCGCCGACTTCTGCGTCTTCCCGGAGCTGTTCTCGTTGCAATTGCTCTCGATGGAGGATCAGGAACTCTCACCGGCCGAGGCCATCGAGGCCCTCACGCATTACACCGATCCGATCAAGGACGCGCTGCGCGAGATGGCGATGCGCTACAACATCAACATCATCGCCGGCTCGCATCCGACCAAGATGGACAACGGCCGGGTCGAGAACATTTGCTATATCTGCCTGCGCAGCGGCGAGGTCCATGAGCAGGCCAAGATCCATCCGACCCCGAACGAGGTCTACTGGTGGAACATCGAGGGCGGCAACGAGCTGGCCGCGATCAACACCGACTGTGGCCCCATCGGCGTGCTGATCTGTTACGACGCCGAGTTCCCGGAGCTAGCCCGGCATCTGGTCGATCAGGGCGCGAACATCATCTTCGTGCCCTTCTGCACCGATGAGCGCCAATCCTATCTGCGGGTGCGCTACTGCGGTCAGGCACGCGCGGTCGAGAACCAATGCTATGTCGTCATGTCCGGCAACTGCGGCAATCTGCCCAACGTCGCCAACATGGACATCCAGTACGCGCAGAGCTGTATCCTGACGCCTTGCGACTTCCCCTTCGCGCGCGATGGCATCGCCGCCGATACCACGCCCAATGTTGAGACCGTCGCCTTCGCCGATCTCGGGCTCAAGGCGCTGCGCGAGGCGCGCAACTCCGGTACCGTGCAAAACCTCAAGGATCGCCGCCATGATCTCTACACCACGGTTTGGCGCGAGCGTTAGTCGCGACAGCTCAGGATGCCACTGAGCTTTTCCGACCTCGGCGCGAGGAGCGTCGGTCGAGGTCGCATCGGCCGGGCATGGCCCGACAGACACCGGCAGCAGCCAGCGATGCGCGCCCGCCTGAACGCACTCGAACGCCTCGGCCTGGCAGCGGTGACGCTCCTGCTCTGCCTGCAACTCTACCTCGGCATCCTCTTGGGCCGCGCCCAACTCGATCTGCCGGCGCTCGCGCGCGCGTTGCGCCAAGCCGGGCTCTCGGTGCTGCCGGCGCTGACCCTGGTCGCTGCCGCCGCTGGCGTCATCCTTGGCCATCAGGCGGCGCGGTTGCTCGCCGAGATCGACCTGCCCAGCCTGATCCTGGTGCCGGTGATCTACGCGGTGGTGATGGAGCTGATCCCGCTGTTGGTCGGGGTCCTGGTCGCGGGTCGGGCCGGTGTCGCGCTCGCCGCGCGGCAAGCGACGCTGGTCTCCAGCGGCAAAGTCGATGGGCTGTTGGTGAGCGGCATCAACCCGATCCAGTTCACCACCGGGCCGGTGCTGCCGGCGATGCTGGCGATGTCCTTCGCGCTCTGCGTGTGGGGCAATCTGGTCGCGCTGAGCGCGGCGCTGCTCTGGCTGTGGGTGGTGGCCGATGTGCCGCTCTATCTCTTCAATGATGCGCTGCGCCAAGCCCTGGCTCCGAGCGATCTGCTCGAGGCCCTGGGCAAGCCACTCCTGTTCGCGCTCGTGATCGCCTTGATCGCCACCACCAACGGCATCGCCGCCGGCCGCGACGTGGCTGGTGTCAGCCAGGCCGCGACCGATACCATGATCGGTGCCGTGACCGCGATCCTGCTCATCGACCTCGCCTTCGTGCTGATGCGCTGATGGCGAACCTCCCAGCGACGTTTCAGAGACTTGCCGACAACATGTGGCATGCGGGTGTCGATGCGCCCCAACGCGGCGCTGAGTCGGTTGCGGGTGGTCTCGAGGTGGGCCTGTTCTTGGGATTCGGTCCCTGAGCTGAACAACGGATATCTCGGGTTTCGGTGCCGATAGCCGAGGATGATCTGTGCCTGGAATTCCACCAGTGCGGCCTTGCCGTTCGGATTGTGCGCTGCCGTGAACAGCACATTGGCGTCTAGGAACACGCGCATCAGGTGTTTTGCAGACGCTCGAGAATCCGTCTGCGCTCACCGGCCGAGAGCGCATCGGCGCGGTCCCATTCGGCGATCTGCGCATCCGTGTAGTGCTCAAGCTCCAACACCGCGGCGGGTTTCAGCCGCAATTCGCCTCCGCATTCCTCAACGATCACGGCGCCACCCGGCTTGATCCCCAGATGCTTGCGCATGCCTGCGGGCAGGGTGACTTGCCCGCGACTGGAAACCGTCAGGACTTCACGCATCGGATGCTCCGATTGTCTGAATGTCAGGATTGCAGATTAGCAGAAGCGGGTAGGCCGTGCGCGGCTCGACGACGGGCGTGTCAGGGTCTTGATCGGCGGCCGGCGACTGGCGCAGCGCGCGGATGGAGGCCAGCTTGCGGTAGGTGACGGAGTGGCTGTTGAGCTCGTCGAGCGCCCAGGCGTCGAAGACGGCGCCGCTGGCCTTGAAGCTGAGCAGGTTGTGGGCGACGAGGTCTTCGAGTCCGTCGGGACGCGGCTCCGGGGAGCCAGCGCGCTGAACCGCTTGCGGACAACCCAATTCGGTAATCTCCAACTCTGATGCGGTAGAAGCCGGATGCGCCGGCGAGCTTTCTTAGCTCAGTAATTGCGTCCAGCGCGTCAGCGGTTTCCATCTGCTCAAGCACCGTTTTTACTGCAGCAAGCACGGCCCGGTCTCGAATCTTCTTCAGGTCACGCACAAAGCTCGACCGAAAAGTGACCTTCAACCCGCGTCCTCCAGCACCTTGAACACAGACTGATTCTGTTTCGTTAACATACGCTAACGCGCACCCTCGATGAGGATGGGTGAATCCACCAAAGCCCGCAGGAAAATCCCACGAGCGCCATTCTCGTCGCGTTCCATTTCGATACCGTTCGAGCGAATGACCTTTGCAGCACCGATGTTGACGATCTCACCCGTCCAGCTCGCTGTCTTCGATGTGTACGCCTCGCAGACGCGCACCAGCGTCTTCCCACGTTCGATGCACTTCTGCTCGAGCCGTTGGCTGAACCGAAAGTGTGCAAACGAGAGGAGGCTGCGGACGGACTTACGGCGGAGCTTTCGCCCAGCCTTTGTCGTCATCTGCTTGGTCTCAAACGTCGGCAGCAGGATGACATCGAAGTTATCCGTTAGAAAACGAGCGACTTTCCAATGGAGTTCGTCGATCAGTTGCTTGATCTTGCGTCGGATGGCATCGGCCGCTCTCGTAAAAGACAGGCGTTTGCGTTTCCCTTCCGCTTTGTCGCGACGAGACAAGAGACGGTCCAGATGATGCGCTAGACGCACGATCCTCTGGAAATCGTCTTGCCCTAGATGACCGGCGTGATGGTCGCTAAAGAATGTCTGGAATGTTCTCACCCCCGGGTCAAGGGCCACCAGACGGCCTTGGTTCTCGGCTGCATCTGATTCTTTTAGAACCGGGAGGGAGACGTACCACTTGTTGGCAAACTTGATGACGCGACCATCACGCAGACTCATCGGTAGCGCCTCTGCGAATTTGACTTCGCCCAAGGCGCTAACGTTGAACCCACGTCTGTCCTTTGACCACTGATCATTCCTGAGAAAGAACGATTGCTGCGCATCCTTGCGGGATTTGTAGCGGCACCGGCTGAACTCGCCCGTGCGCTTGAACGTTGCGATCGCTTGTTTGATGGTCTGGCAGGCTTCTGCGACAGCACCATCGCGGATGGCTCGCGGACAGTCCTTTGTCCAGGGATATTCCTCAGCTAGATGGGGGATCAGGTACTTCTTGATCGCCATGAAGTTCGGGTGGACGATCCGAAGATTCAGCAGCCAAATCGTCTCGTTGTAGACGAACCGATAGGTGCCGATCCAGGCGTTCAGCCGCTTCTCTTGCGAGCGCGTGGGTCGCATTCGGATGCGCTTCGCCCGTGTGATCGGTTCGTCTGTCTTGTCCGCCAGCGAAGCCATGAAGGATGGCCAGTAGGTCTTCGGCGAGTTCGCGTTCGGGTTCTCTTTGATGGTCACTGAGAACCACGAGTTCGCTGCCGCAGTCGCGGATAATCCACTCAATGAGGTCACATCCGACACGGGCGAGTCGGTCCTTGTGGGCAACCACAACCGTGAGCTTCTCTCCGCGCAGGACGCGTCCCAGTACGGATTGAAGCCCTTGACGCTGATCGTTGAGGGCGGAGCCGATGTCTTGGACGATGTCGGCTTCGGGGAAGCGTTCTCGCATCGACTGGACTTGTCGCTCGAGGTCGGGCTTCTGCGCGGGCGAAGACGCGCGGCAATAGCAGACGACAGTGGGCGTGGTCTCGACGGTGGCTCCAAGGTAGGAGTCGACATCGAACCGACGCTGCCCGCTGGCAGTGCGGTAGGTGCTAATGCGTCCTTCGTCGGCATATTTTCGGAGGGTGTTGGCATGGAGTCCTAGGATCTTAGAGGCTTCTCGTGAGGGTACATACCTTGGCATGTGCGCTTCGCGTTTGGTTTGTTATGTTGATGTAAGTTAGTATACTAACACCTGGGTTTTAACTCTGTCTTCATCGCTCAAGCCACGTAGCAACTGGTCAATCGGGGGAAGTCCTCTCCGTGGCGGACGATCCATGCAGACAGCACCGTTGCCGCACCGCGCGCGGTCCGCATCGAAAACCGGACCACATAGACGTCTCCGAATCCATTGTCCCCCTTGGCAATCACCGCAAGAGGTCGGCGTTGGTCAGCGTGATGCCTAAGGCGGACTCGAACACACGCGCCTTGTGTCGCCCCTCGCCATGGGCTGGATTGAGCACGTAGTCTTCCAGCTTCGTGCCCAACTCTGCCCGATGTCCGTTTGGAAGGCCCATTTTGCAACGCCTATCATCGATGCCGGCTAGGAGACCCGATCGCGGCCCCGCTGACGCCAAAAATGCCGGACTCTCCCAGCGCCCCTAACAAGTCGGGGTCAATGCAGACAATGTTGGAACCTTCCGCCATGCTCGCCGTATATCGACCGCGTTGGCGGAGGTCGTCGTCGGCCACGCTTTCGCAGGTTGGCAGCAGCCTTTAACCGGTTTCAATCACAGTTCATCGCTCGAGTCTAGCAGTTCGAGGCGATCTTCTACGCGGCAAAGCTGATGCCAATGGACAACCCGACTCGGTCGCTCCCAAGGTTGACGCGACAAAAAAGCCGATGCGCAGCGAGCTTTCGCAAGTCACACATTGACTCAAGGCAAAGCAGCCGTTTTTGATCGCCCTGATTGTGCGAACAGCACACGAAGCCTCGCGGCGGATGCGCACCTGCCCTTGTTCACTCGTGGTTGGCGCACTTCCAATCCGCAAACCGTCAGCAGCACTGTTCGGCTGAGCTGCCATGGGAAGATTTTTCTATGGTTTTAGGAGCGGTCACGGCTAGTGCAACGCTGCTGAAGTCCCGATACATGCTGACCACTCACACCATTGTCGATATTGGAGCTTGGGCACTTTCTGGTGGTATCGAATCTTTGGCAGCGTTGCACTAGATGCATTATGGGTAGCGCCCCCAACCGGCATCAGTGCTGCGAGATCAATGCATGACAAAAGACAAAATCACTGTTCCGCACGCATGATGAGGCGAACGCGCTCGCCGCCGTACTTACTGCCGTAGTCGACGCCGCCATGGACGAAATTGACGTGCCACGCGCTGTACGAATTGCTGGCATACGGCGACGAAGACCAGAACCAGTTAGAGGGTGTATTCGGAAAAAAATCCTCATTGATCGCTGGATCGTAGCAGCGTCGCTCGACCAGTGACGCCAGCTCATTCTTATTCGGCAGGCGCCACTGATCACTGTCGGCAGCTCGCAGCAGCGCCGCTTGCCAGGAGAAGGTCTCGGCGCTGCCGGTGGCGCAGCCCGTCCCGCTCAGCCCTTCCGCGCATTGTTTCCAGATCAGCCCGGTCTCCCGATCGGTGACGGTACCGTTACCGTTGTCTCGAAAACGACTGTCGGGAGCGGTCGCGACCACCACCTCGTTGCAGGTCCGCTCGGCGTGCGTCGCGACCATGAACAGGCTCAAGCCAAGGGCGGTCAGCATGCGCGTCATAAGTCCAGTCATCTGGGCCTCTCTTCTGTTTCGTGAATTCAATAATGAGACGCTGGTCAAGCCCGTGCCCGAAGCAACGAACCATCACCAGGGCCAATGTGCAGGTCACGCAAGACACGGCGCTTCATGCTGCCGGGCAGATAGCCCTCCTCGGCGGCAAACATTCTTATTGTTTTTGTTGACGTTGCCATGGTTGAAATTGACGTTCCACGCGTTGTTCGAATTGTTGGCATTCGGCGACGAAGACCAGAACCATCGAACGCATTACCGATACACTTCGGCTAGCGGGGCGCATCCATTCGGTAGCACCCCGTTAGACAGGACATGCCAGGCCCGGCACAAGTGTGCGCCAACCGCCACTTTGTTTACCGACGGCAACGACCAATTCGCTGATGGCCTGAAAGTGCTTGAAGCTCTGGAAGGCTTGCAATTCCTTGCCAAGCTGGATCTGGAGCTTGAGATCATCGACCGCCTCGACTAACTGCGTCACGCGAGCAACCTGATCGTCACCGCGTGGTGCGGCACGACGGACCAACTGGCAAATGGCCATGGCTTGGCGGCGCAGGTCCGTGCCCAAGGTGTATTTGTGATAGCGCGGAAAGTCGCGCATCGCTTGCTCGATGGCGAGCAGCAGCCGGTTGGCATCACGCCAGAGCGGGAAATGCTGCGGCTGTCTCACCAATCACCCGAATCACTGCTGAACGCTAGGTGGCTGACAAAAGGCCAAATCACTGTCCCGCGCGCACGAGGCGAACGGGAAGGTCGCCGTTCACATAGCCGTCGTTGTAGACGCTGCCATGGTCGAAATGGACGACCCACGCGCCGTTCGAAGCGCTGGCAACCGGCGACGAAGACCAGAACCTAGATGATCGAGCGTTCGGAAAATAATTCGTATCGATCGCTGGGTCAGTCCGATCATTACTGACGATCGAAAGCAGCTCATCGACAGAGGGCAGGCGCCAGTCTTTTGCGCCGCACAGACCTTGCTCATTGACAGCCTGCACATAGGCGTGGGTATCGCAGTCACTCTGGTTGCAGCTGCCTCCATCCTGGGTTCCAGCGCGCCCACCATTGGTCTCGGGGTTGTACCAGGTGTATTCGTGGTCCTTATCCCGCAGCCCATCGTCGTCGGTCTTGACCTCCCAGATCAGCCCGGTGTGGTTGTCGCGCACGCAGGACCAGCGGGTGCCATCGATTTCGCGGCCATCATCACTCCAAGCCGCATCCTGGATCGACAGCGGATCGCCGTTGGCATCGAGCTTGGTGAAGTCGAAACCGGCATGGCCAGCGCCAACTTTATCCAATCGCCCTTCGCGAGCTAGGGCATCGCGACCGTATTCGCCATCCTGGCCGGGGAAATCAAACGCCGTGTCTGAGCAGTCGAGGTTGTTGGTGTTGCCATCCGCGCACCAGTCGATGCCGGTGTCGTTGAGGGGGTAGGTGGCTGTCGGCGGTGTGGGATCATCATCATCGACAGGCGTATAGCGTCCCGTCAAAGGGGTGGTCTCACCGACACTGATGGAAACGGTCGCATCACTTGGCACCTCCCAATCATCGCCGATGTCTTTGAATTCGACTGTTTGCGCACCAATGGGGATGTTGGTCTCAGTCTGTTCACTGTCGAACCAGGAATAAGTGTTAGCGCGCCGCCATTGAGCGCCAGCGGCTACCGCCTCGTCGGGCCGCAGGGTGACTTGGAGGCTGCCGGTAGGCCCAAAGTAGAGCGGTTCCTCAGTGAACAACGTGAAACCTTCGCTGGTGACGATGTCGAGCCGCACTCGATACCTTTCGCCGGTTTCTAGCCCCTCTAATCGATGCGGACTCGTAACATCTTCGAGCGTGTTACCTAGACCAACAACCTCGTCGATCTTCTTATAAGACAAGTCGTAGCGTTCCACACTCCCAATACCAGGTTCTACAGGCTCCCAACGGGCAATAACAGCGCCGTCTCCCGGTGCAAGTTCAAGTTGTAACCAGGGTGTCGCTAACATGAGCGGATGCCCATCATTCAGAAACGCATCCATCACCGTGTCGCCATCACCGTTGAGATCAAGCTCTGCGTATCGGTTATTAATATCAAGGCGAAGATTGCGGATAAACTGATCAGGTAGACCGTCACCGCTGGTATCAGCATGCCAGCGCTCATCATCAGGGAAAGCGTCGAGTTCGTTAATGATCGCGTCGCCGTCGCTATCACTATAGATCTCGGCATCGGTGATCAGTAAATCGTAGGAAAAGTTATCAATCCAACTTAATGGGGCGCAAGACATCCATGCGGACTTGCACTCGAACAGTCTGTTTTTGTCCATCTCTGGCTGCAGACGAATCTCGATCTTGCCGTCAGTACGTTCGTTATAGGTCAACAGACGGTACCTGTTACCTCGATTGTCTGTGATTCCGATCACCTGGCCATCGTCGTCCTGCCAGGGGGTTATCCCTTGCAGGTGCAAGTCTAGCGCGCCATATTTTCCCACTAGGGTATTTCTAATCTGCTCCGTTTGCAGATCAGTCGTCTGAATGAGTGGTGAGCTAACCCGATTCAACACGAGATAATCGTCATCTAGCCATTTAACCGCATGCTGAGAAACTGGGGCGAAGTAATAACCGGCCCGATCATTGTCATTGACCCTAAGAAAGGCATGAGTTTCTTCAGTGATTGACTGAAGCCAATCACTTGACACTTCAATGCCGCCATTTTCAGCAGGATCGTCAAAATGGCTTGCAGAAGAAGCGCGAAGTATAAAGTGATGTGGATCAAGGGGAATATTGCTTGTAGCCTCACCCACAAACTTGCCATATTCGCCTAAAAATTTTTCAAAGCTCAGCTCTTTAAGCCCTGCCATTGCATGCAGTGTCTGAAGAACATTGCCATGATCCAAAAACTCGGAATAGCCGCTAACGACATGGTCGAATATCAAGAACGTCGAGTTTTCGTGTTGTAAAGGATCAAATCGCAGCGATTCCCTTGGTTTCAGCAAATAAGACTGAAGCACTGTTGGGTCGATTTCATCGTCTAAGATGAGCACAGTCACGTTATGCCCAACACTTTTATTGTAAACGATTAAATCATAACTTCCGTCATCATGTCGTTCTGAAATCAGCGCAAGCCCCGGGCGCAGATCGCGTAAGCTCGCAGTCTTAAACACATAGCGATGATCAAGATCAAAACGCGTCGCACGATTTTCCAGGCGGCCGCCTATAGGTTCAAAGATATCGTAGCCAAAACTTTCGCGAAAGATGCCGCGTGTTTTATTGACAACACTGACACTCCCTAAGTTAAAGTCATCGCTCAGAAACTCCCACCAAGATTTGTTCGATTCTCCTAGTACATTTATCAGTTCGATAGAACTTATTTCATCAGAGTCTTCTTTGATATGCCGTGCAAGGTCACTAGGCTTGAAGCCCTTAATAACCCGATTTTCGCTACCCCCAAAGAGCGCTGGCTCACCGCTCACGAATTCGTCTTCATAGCGCCCTAAGTTTAGCACAAGGTTTACTGCAACATCGCCGCGCCATTCCGCCGCGTCAAATATCTGATCCTTGAGTTCTCGCTTGCTGTGTTCAAAATACAGGCGGTAACGAGGCAAATAAAGTGGTGGTTCTTTTTGGTCGGAAACTACAAAAGGATGCACACGGTTTACGTTTTGACCAGCTGTGAGGTTACCTGTAAAAATGCTCTTAGTGTCTTCTTCTCCTAGAGGGATCAGAGAGCTTTCAGCACCGATCACACTCAATCTGGGATAGGTGAAATCAAGCTCGCCATTTTCGTCCACTTCAATGCTGAAAGGTATTTCATCAGGCGTTAAAAATTGAGCAGTGGCCAAACCAGCAAATTTATTAGCAACCAATGCTATTTTAGCCGCTTTAGTACCCATAAAGTAGTGAGGCAGTTCAGCGACCGCCTGTAATGCGATTTTACGAATATTTTTAATGGCGTCCGTTGCTGAATTCTTCAGATAGTTCGTAAGCACCGCGCCTACAGTAGCTAAACCGTCTCCAATGTCATCAGCTCCAATTTCATCAGCTTTTAAATCGCTAACTGCTTTCAAAACACGCTTCATGTTATTAAGGTTTTTCGTTAGCTTTTTCAAGTATGCACTGTACAGAGAATACCCATCTGACAGTTTGCCATTCCCAACCCCAGCAAGTTTTTTAAGCATTTCCGAGTGAATTTCTCCAAGAGCTTCATTATATTTACCGCGACCATCTATCGTTGTGTACAGACTGCTTTGTACCACTCCTACGAGAGGTATCTTTTGATCATCTTTTTTGCCAAATGCCAAATGGCTCGCTGCTCTAATCTGAAACGCCTGAATAACAGTAATATTGTAATTTTCTTTAAAATTTTTCTCGAAATCTTTAAATTTCTCGAGATCTTCAAGGTTGCTTCCGAGCAATGTTGAAAGCATGTCATACATAATTTCTGGTACTGTGACACTCCATAAAATGTCTTGAAAAGTAAATTTATACTCTCTGTGCAAATGATCAATCAAATTGTTTCCTTTAGCATACCCTAAAGACCAGTTATGCCCACCAGCTTTCAGAAGCACTTGACCCCTATTAAACATTTGGTCTTGGTCTGCCAGCTGTGTGGTAGGCAAAACAGCAAGAAAGCTTTTAACAGGAGCAATGGCTGCTTTCAGATCATCTCGTAAATTTTTCACATGCTGACCAAAGCGTTGCGAATTTTGTATATGTTTGCTCAACTCACCTCTAATCTCATCGTCCTCTATCCCATCTACTACTTTTTGATTGAGATCGAAATATAGTACAGCTGTCATATCCAGCATAAACTCAACGATCTCTGCAAACTCAACAATTCTTTTCGCTTTCTTACTGGTATTTTCTAAGCCAGCGCCAATATCCTCAAAAGCCTTAGCGCCCAATTTGATGCCCGCGACTAATTCAACAAGGTAGGATACGCCCTGAGCGACATTCATTACCGCCG
Source organism: Halochromatium salexigens (assembly GCF_016653295.1). Taxonomy (GTDB): domain Bacteria; phylum Pseudomonadota; class Gammaproteobacteria; order Chromatiales; family Chromatiaceae; genus Lamprobacter; species Lamprobacter salexigens. The sequence continues at coordinate 111,863 of NZ_NHSF01000059.1, forward strand.
GCAAGTCCACACGCGACAAATTCTTGTGGATGACATAGTCGCGTTGTTGGTTCTTAAAAAACTCTCCTTCATTGAAAAGACTAGGATCCCAAGTCGTCCCTGGTATCTTAGTCGATTTAAAATCTTGTTTCGTCCATTTCATTAATATATCAGTTAAAGGGAGCTGCCTAGCACTCATGGAGAGAACTCCGCCGGGGGCGGGATCAATTAAGGGGCGAAGAAATTGCTGCAACGGGTTGAGATCGTTATCACGCGGACTGACTCCGAAGTGAATCGGAAGACCATTATTAACTTTTAAGTTGCCATCATCTTCATAGGACAGGCTTATCCAACTATTCACTTCATGAGCATCATCTGATTTCTTGTCGTTATCATCTGACTTCGCCTGTTCCGCCATTACCTGAGCCGTTATAGGCAAAGCCGAAGAGTTTAGGACGGCCCCAGACTGATCTGGCAGGGTAACGCCCGCCCTCGCTGATAACGTAGAAATCCCTAATTCTCGGGAACCTCCTAACAGGGCTACCGCTTCAGTGCGCAATTCACGGATATATTGCTCGTAAAGCGCAACTCGCGCACCTCCATAGGCGATCTTGCCAGGTAACAGATCGACTGCATGCTCAAAGGTATCGGCATACTCTTCTGCCAGGGTAACAGCAATATCTTTTTGCTCTTCACGGGGCATGACCGCCAAGTTAATATCACCAGAAAAAATATCGGCCATTACTGTGGTTTCGTAGTCGATCCGACCCGCCCAGCGATCAACGTTAAAACCCAGTAGTACCTGCTCCTGAACCAGTGATTCACTCCCGTCTTCTTCATAACGCACTACGGGGCGTTGTACCGCCATATCGATCAGAAAGTCACGGGAGCCGCCTTCATGGACGTATACGACCTCCGCTTCTGTATCGATACTGTCGGGATCGCCAACTGCCGGCACTCTGGCAACGTCACGAGCCTGAGTCACTGGCCGTTCGCGGAGCCGGGGAAAGAATGGCTTGAAGTCATCGTCATCGAGATAGCCGTTCGTCGCATCGCTCGCAATACCGCTCAAGGTCTCCCCGATACCGTCTGTAGACATCTGCTGCAGCAGTGCGACAAGATCAACCACCCCTTGCAGTTCTTGGGGGGTGATCAAAAGAAATTGATCCGGCGTCAAGCCCAGTGCTTGGCCAAGTTCTTCCCGTGCCAAATCCCATCTTTGCAACAGCGTACCGCTGGTCAACAAATCACCGTAACGCACGGCTAATGTCGTTAGAGGAGTCACGTCACAGGGAGAAGCGGGACAAAACGACTCATACTGGCCGTAAACATCTCCCTGCACACCGTCAACAAGGTTTGCAACCACATAATAGTCGGATGCTTGTTGCTTCAGTGTTACTGAATAGAGGCCATCGACATCTGCGATGCCAGTGCCAAGCTGTTCACCGTCGGCAACATTAAACACATGGACTTCTGCAGCATGGTTCAATGAATGATGCACTTGACCATACAGCACACTAACCTCTGATAACTCCCCACCCGGCAAACTTTCCTCTACCAGCGCCAGCGTCTGCGGATCAATCTCAATCTGCGTAAAGTCATTTCCACCCACACGCACCCAAGGCGTCTGCCCCTGAGCATCCAACGGCAGCGCAAGCACTTGTTCGCCGGTGTCGCGGCGAATGCTGACCTGCCCGGTGTTGTCATCGAAGGCGTATTGATACGCATGCTCGGGCAGATGGAAGCGGGCGTTACTCGCCAAGGCCGGAGCCATATCGGTCAGCCGGGCATGCTCGCCACGCAGGTCGATTTCGAGTTCGCCATATTGCTGACCAGGCAGCACATGTAGGGCGATTTCGCCTTCAACCTGCAACGTTTCGGCGCTGTCGCTGAGATACCATTGATGCGGCGCGCTGGGGTTGAACGGGGGTAAATCGAGCGGGCTGGCACTCTGCCGGGTTACGGCTTGGGTGTCGGGATCGACCTGGAGGCGATAGGTCTCGCCGTTGGCGTCGATGATCGGGGTTTGCCCTTGGCCGTTGAGGGGCAGGTCGGCGAGGTGTCGCCCAGGGGCTGCGCTCTGCTCGATGCTGACGACATCCCGTGCTGGTCGATAGTGGTGGGCATAGGCGCCCGCCTCGGCTTGATACGGCTGAAAATCGACCCGTATGTCGATGCCCATGGCGGCCATCAAGACCGTGCCCATGTCCGCTACTTCCAGTTGATCTCCATCGGCGGCGGTGAGGATGATCTCGGTGCCGGTGAGCGTTTCACCACTGGTGTTGGTCGCCGTGAATGAGCCGCCCAGCGAGAACTCCATGTCCATCAGGCTATTGGCGTAGTCCTCGGAAACGTCGTTATCATCAAAGATACCGCCGACCAATGCTTCCAACGCCAGGTTGGATAGTTCCGAATTCAAGGCCTCGACCAGTTCGGCGTAGGTCGCGGCCTCGGCGAAGCTGTCGCTGGCCAGCACGGTCAGTTGGTCGTTGACGCGAACATGCAGTTCTTGCAGTCCCAGGGCGCTGAGGTCGCTGGGGTTGGAGAGGTTGAGCAGCTTCAGGCTCAGCGCGTTGTCGCTGTCCGCCGGAGCGGTCTCGGTGTCCGGCAAGCTCAGTTGCAGCAGGTCGGCCAGCGCGGCGGGGATGTGGGTCAGTTGCCCGTCGGCTTCCAGGCGAATCCGCAGCGGTTGTGGCGATTGACCGGGGAGCAGGTGCAGATCGGTGGGGCTGGTGATGGTCAGGTTGGGCTGACCGCCCGCCAGGTAGAGCTGCGAGGCATTGGCGTGCGCCTTGGGCGCCGCCATGAGCCAAACGGTGGCGAGCAAGCCCACGACCAGCAGCATGATGAAGCGGTTGGCGCTCGGCCAGCGGTTTGAGAGGGTCTGGCGTGGTGTTCCTGTGAGCGGCGTGTGCATGCTGTCGGTCCCCTGTTGGCGCTCTGGCCTGTTGAACGCGTCCTGTTCGCTGCCTGAATCAGCGCGGGCGTGTGTCTGGCAGATGGCGACCCGACCGGGCGATGGGCTCGCCGGGGGTGGCCGTGATGATGTCGCTGAGTGGTGGCGGCGGATTGTCCCAAATAATGTCGCGAACTCGCAACCCATCGAAATCGTCGGGATAAACGCCGCTGTCGTTTAGTTGCGGCTGCGACAGGGTGAAGCGGTAAGATGGGCGCGCTATCGCGCCCGCGCGCCGCGTGGGAGATCGACAACGGTGGAATTTTGACGGAGAAGTGGAATGAGTTCGAGTAGCGTGCGGTTTGCCGAGGCGGCGATGCGTCATCTGGCGGGTGAGGATGTGGCCTTGAATGAGGCCCTGCAGAGTATTTTTGCGCGCATTCTGAGCCGTCAAGTGACGGTGGATGAGGCCAATGACAGTATCGATATCGCGGATGCGTTTGCCACCTTATTGCCGGTCTTCACCTTTGTTGCCTCGCCGCCAACCGCCGAGGATCGGCCGACGGCGCCGATGCTCTACGGGGAGCGAATCGATGATGCGATCGATCAAGCGAGAGCCGAACTCTTCGGCGACGAGACCGATCCCGATCCCGATCAGGTGGCCTATCACAGCCTGGCGCAAGGGGTCGAGCAGCAGACGCTCAGCGGGACCACTGGCCAGCAGGATGTCTTTGTGGTCCCTATCAGGGAAGATGACAGCGGTGTCTTTGCCAACATCGGGGAGGCGGTGATCCAGGATTATCAGCAGGAGGATGGCGATCTGATCCTGTTCGTGGGGCAGCGCAATGAGTGGGCGTCTTTCGATGAGTGGGCGCCGATCAGCGTGCGGCCGCAAGATGGCAACGCCACCCTGAGGTTCGACAACAACGAACAGCTCAGCGCGCCCGACCAACTCCAGCGGCTGATGATCGAGGGCGCGGAGACCGCTCGCCCCTATTCCAACGCGCCCACCGACATCACCAACGTAGAGATGGCCTTTGCTGCTCAAGCCAGCCTGGAGGATGCCGGCGGCCTGGAGGCCTATGTCACTGAATGGCTGCTTTGACTCGCGCGCGATCCTGCTCATCGACCTCGCCTTCGTGCTGATGCGCTGATGGTGTACTGACACGCTGATGGCGAACCCCCCTTTAGCTGAATTGCGCCAGGTCTTCCAGCATGTCAACGGCCACTGCGCGCTCAATGATCTCTCGCTGGCGGTCAACCAAGGCGATGCGCTGTTGCTGATCGGTCCGAACGGCGCCGGCAAAAGCCTCACGCTCAGGCTCATGGTCGGCCTGGATCATCCGTCGGCCGGATCGGTGCGGTTGTTCGGACAGGATCTGAGACACCTGACGGATGCGCGGATGAATCGCTTGCGAGGACGCCTCGGTGTCGTCCTACAGGGCGGCTCGCTCCTCGATGAGCTGACGGTGCTCGAGAATCTGCTGCTGCCGATGCGCGCGCAAGCGCAACCGCGCGCGCGCCTCGCCCGCGCCGCGCGGCTGGCGATCACCCAACTGCAGCTCGACGGCATGGAGCATCAGTACCCGCGCGCGCTGTCGCTCGGCCAGCAACGCCGCGCGGAGTTGGCGCGCGCCCTGATCAACCAGCCCGAGCTGCTGATCTGCGATGGCCTCAGCGATGGGCTCGACCCGCCGGCCCTACGCGATATCCTTGGCATCTTGAAGGTACAGCGCGAGCGTCGTGGTCTGAGCATCATCGCCACCGATAACGGCATGCTGGAGATCATCGGCCCCGACGACCGTGTGGCCGTGTTGGATCGCGGCCGGCTCCTGTTCGCGGGCACCCGCGCGGATCTGGAGGCTCGCAGCCGCGATGATCTCGCGCTTCGCACCCTCTTCGAGGGGCATCCCTAGCCGCCGAGCAGGCCAGTCACCAGAATCACCAGGATGAGCAGGTTGAACCGTCTCTATTCTCCCCCCGAGCTGGGCGCGCCGGGTAAGCGTCAGGCCCAGGACCGACAGCGCGAGCTGACCCTGGCGGGACTCTTCGTGCTCCTGATGGCCGGCGTGGTCGTCGCCATCCTGCTCTGGCTCGCCCCTGGCCTGTTCGGCGGCTACGACCTGCGCGCCTACTTCCTCGAAGCCGATGGTCTCGACAGCGGCATCGATGTGATCCAGGAAGGCTTCGTGATCGGCCGGGTGCGTGCCTTGGAGCCGGTCTTCCAGCGCGATGCCGACCGCGGCGATTGCCCGCCGCCGCCTGCCGCGCGCGCGCCCGAACTGCCCTGTTTCCGCGCCACCCTGCACATTCAGCAGGCCTGGCCCGTGCCTGGCGAAAGCGTCGCCCAACTGGCCTCGGCGGGCGTGTTGCGTGGCAATATTATCCGCATCCTTCCCGGCCCCTCCGCCGATACCCTGAGCCCTGGCAGCGTCATCCCGACGATCGAGCGCGAGCCCGATCTGGGCATGCAGATCGCCACCGCCCTGACCCAAGCCCAACGCACGCTCGATGAGCACATCCGCCCAGCGCTGGCGCAACTGCAGGCGCGTCTCCAGGGCGTCTTGGCGATGTTCGGCGAGCAGGCCGAGGACGGTGACGGCGAGGGGGGCGTTGGAGCCGATCTCGGCCAGGGACTGGGCGCGGTGCTCGACAACCTGGTGCAACTGAGCGCCGATATCGAGCAGAGTGTCGACCCGGAACAGATCCAGGCGATCCTGACCACCGTGCAGAGCCTCTCCGAGAACCTGGCGAGCGTATCCTCGACCCTGCCCGCGCGCACCGACGACATCCAGGCGGCCGTCGCCCGCTATGGCGCGCTCGCCGACGAACTCCGGGGCTTGGTCGAGAACAGCCGCCCGAATGTCGAAGGCTCGCTCGACGATGTGCAATATGTGCTGCAAGAACTCTCGGCGGCCCTGGCGCCGATCCTGGCCAATATCGAGAACGCCTCGCGCAATCTCTCCGCCCTCGCGCGCGAGCTGCGCGAGCAACCCACCTCGCTGCTGCGGGGCCGCGAGCAGGAGGATCAAACCCCATGGTTCGAGCGTTGATCACGCACCGCCGGTGGGCCGGCGGTCTCGGCCTGTTCCTGCTGATCTGCCTGTTCCTGCTGAGCGGCTGCGGCTCGGGACCGCCAGTGCGCGAGCATTTCTACAGCCTGCAGCCCGAGGTCAGCGTCACGCCAAGCGCCCAGACTCTCCCTGGCACCTTGCTGGTGACCCCCTTGGGATCACGGGGATTCCTGGGCGGCACCCAGATCGTCTTTCGCACCGCCGAGGAACCGCTACAGGTGCAGCGCTATGACGACTTCCTCTGGGAGACCACGCCCGGACCGGCGCTCGCCGAGGCGTTGATCTCCGCGCTGCGCACCACCAACACCTTTGCCTATACGGTCTCGATTGCCGATCGGGCGCGGGCCGATTTCATGCTCAACGGCGAACTCACCCGCCTGGAGCATCGGCCTACCGCCGACCCGCCGGCGGTGAGCCTGGCCATGACGCTCACGCTGATCACCAACCACGATCGAGCCACGCGCTTCTCGCACACCTACAGCGGGAGCGAGCCGACCAGGGCGAGCACCCCCGAGGCGATGGTAAGCGCCTTCAACCGCCTGAGCGGGCGCCTGCTCTCCGAGGCCGTGCGCGATCTCCAGCGCCTGGCGCCACGGCTCGCGCGTGACGCACCGCTCACGCGTGACGCGGCGGGTCGCGACTAAACCTTGTCTCGGCGCGACGCGGACCCCTTCGCGGCCCTGATGCCGGCCGAGGTCGGCCGCATGCCGGTGGCCTGGCATCAGTTGCGCATCCCGGGACCGCCGCCCGCCTTTGCGCTGCGCCCGGAAGAACGGCACGGCAACACGCCGATGGAGCGCTTTCAGCGCCGTCGTATCCAATCGCTGGAGATTCCGCGCGGGGATGATTCCACGGCTGGAACCAGCCCCGGCTCCGGCTCCGGCTCCGGCTCCGGCTCCGGCTCCAGACAAGAGACTGCAGTGGGCCCTAGGGACCACCTTGCCCTGATCGACAAGGCCGCGCCGCACGCGCTGTTCGATCTGATGCTGAGCGAGGTCTCGCCGCCGAGCGCCGATCACCCCGCGAAGGCCGATGCCAGCGCGGTGGCGCCGGCCACGGGCCGCGTCCTCTGGCAGACGGCGGCGAATTTCCACCGCTTCGTCGCCACTCCCGAAATCCGGCGCGCCTTCGGCCTGGAGGGTGGCTGGCCGCAGTTGGCGCTCAACTGCGATCCCCACACCCGCGACCGCGAGAGCGTGCAGGCGCTGAAACAGTTCCACCTGCACCTGATCTACTGGCGCGCTGGCGATTTGCAGCCCTTGCAACAGGTCGAGCGCCTCGCCGATCAGCGCGATCCTTATCTGAGGCGTCAGTGTCTCGACCCACTCAGTTTCCTCGGCCCTGAGATCCTGCACGAGCGTTTGGCCGATCTCGCTCTCGATCCGGATGGCGCTGGCGCTAGCGCTGGCCATGGCGATCTCGCGCGCGCCGGCGTCACCCTGCTGCCGCCTGATCCAGTCGCGACCTGCATGGGCCAGCGCCCGCTGGGCTGCCTGCTGCGAATCGCGCACTGGGACCTGCTTGCGAGCGCCGCCTTCGAGCAGCTCATCCGCGCCCTGCATCGGCGTCTCGCCGAGACCGCAGCCCTCTTGCTGCAGGCATTCACCGGCGCCACGCAACCGCCCGCGCCTTGGCAACGGCATCGGCTCCTGCCCAGCGCGCGGATCGCCGAACAGCTCGGCCAGCTCGGTCTCAGTGCCGAGAGCGAGGCCGGGCTGCGCGCGCTGGCCCAGCGCCTGCGTGACCTGCCAGCTCCGCTCGCCGAGGCGCTGCGGCACGCCTCGGCCGCGCGGCGCATGCACTGCATGACCCTGAACCAACCCTGCTATAGCCTGACGCTCAGCCCGCTGGATGCGCGCGGCGATGGGCCGCTGTTGCTGACGCTGCAGGTCAAGCTCCTGTCTGGCATCGGCGGTGCCGGGCTGTTCTCGTTTCCCGGCATCCCGAGTGTTCGGGTGCTGCGCTCCCAGGGCTGTTTCTCACAAGAGGATTGGCGCCAGCGCGCGGACTTCCAGCGCCGCTTCGCGGCCTACAACAGCGAGGCCTTGCAGGCATCCGGGATTGGCGCCGGCACCGGCAATAACGCTGGCGAGACCGGGCTGGCCCGTGGGCCTATCGCGCGGCTGCGCGATCTCGCCACCGGTTGGTCGCTCTAGGCGCTCGCGATGGACTTCGCTGCCTATGCCCATCTGTGGATCCTTTTCTCGCTGCTCTCGGCGTTCTTCCATGCCTCGCGGCTCGCGGTCACCAAACACCTGAGCCTGACCCTGTCGGCGCGTGCGCTCACGCTCTATGTCAACCTCGCCAGCCTGCTGGTGACCCTGCCACTGGTGATCTGGTCTCACCAGTTCCCGGTCGATGATCCGGTCTATCTCGGCGCGGTGCTCTTGGGCGGGCTCCTCTCCGGCCTGGGGGGGTGGTCGCTGAATGTCGCCATCAAGCGCAGTGAGGTCTCGCTGGTGGGACCGATCTTGACGCTGACGCCAGCGTTCGTGATCGTCATCGAATGGCTGCTCACCGATACCCTGCCCGGCCCCTTCGGTTTCGTCGGCATCGGCTTGTTGATCATCGGCAGCTATGTGCTCTCGCTCGGCGCCGCGGAGGAGGACTGGTACCAACCGCTGCTGCGTCTGGTCACCAATCCGGGCAGCGCCTTCACGTTGACCGCAACCGGCTGCTTCGCCGCCGCCTCCACCCTCGGGCGCATCGGCATCGAGCGCTCCGATCCGCTCTCGTTCGCGGTGGTGGTCGCGGTGGTCAATCCCCTGGTCCTGTTCACGCTGTTCAGCCTCCAGGACCGGCGCTTCTATCGCGAGGTGTTGCCCCCGGATCTGGCCCGCCAGACCAAGCCGCTGCTGCTGCTCGGGCTGCTCTTCGCGCTCATGCGCCTGGCCGATCAGATCGCACTCAGCATGACGCTCGCCAGCTATGCGATGGCAGTCAAGCGCGCCGCCGGTATGTTCTCGGTGCTGATCGGGCGCTGGTGCTTCGCCGAGGGCGGCACCCGCACCAAGCTGATCGGCAGCGCCATCATGCTGTTCGGCCTATTCGTGCTGACGCAGCTCTAGCCGAGACGCCGCGACTGATAGCTCGTCAACGGTGCTGGACAAGCCCTGAGGATGACCGCAACTGGATCGGCCGACGACCACTCAATTCGACGCGAACCGAGCGACGTCGATCGAGACCGCATGACTATGCACGCTCGTTCAAAGGGCGAGTCCAGGTTAATAGAGGTAGGGAATGAACTTGCGCACGCGCCGCGCATAGTCGTGATACTCGGGATGGCGCGCGCTCAGCCAGGCCTCCTCCTTGCGTGCCTTGAAATCGAAGAACAGGAAGCCGACGATCAGGAGCAGAACATGCGATAGGCTGAGCGTGTAGAGGGTCCAGGCCAGGGCAGCGCTCAACAGGCTCGAATAGAGCGGATGGCGCACCAGCGCGTAGACGCCATGTTGCACCACCTGGCTATGATCGACCGGATAGGGCAAGGGCGTCAGATAATCACGGAGATGATGAGAGCCCAGGGCCGCAAAGATCAGCGCCGCGAGCGCTAAGGGCACGGCCAGGATCAGCCGCGGCAGCAGCAGATCGGCAAACAGGCCGGGTGAGAGCCCGGGGTGCCACACTGGGGTGATGGCAAAAATGAGCATCAGCGCGAACTGGATCGCGACGAGCAGCTCGCCGCGCCGTCCGAACCCGGGTCGAGCGCTGGATGGATTCATGAGAGTCTCCGCTATCGGCGTTATCAGAGCCCTTCAGTATCTCATCCGCCCGCCTGCCGTGTTGGGTTCAATCACCGCCGAGGCGGCACCAACGGCCTCCCGGATGCTAACTCTGGTGCTGGACCCAAGCCGCCCAAGCGTCCAGACTGTCTCGCCATGCTCAAGCCCATACTCGCATTGCTCCTCGTCATGACCACGTCCGCCCTCGCCTATAACCTCGGCCTGATCGATGATTGCCGCCACCCAGACACGCAATCCACGCTTGGAACCACTTGGCGCCTAGCCACTGATCGTGTCATGGGCGGGGTCTCGGAGGCACGCATGACCAAGCGTATAGTCGATGAGCGCCCGGCCTTGTGCCTAAACGGTCGCGTGAGCCTGGAGAACAACGGCGGTTTCGTGCAGATGCACCTCGACTTGTCCCCTGATCCCGGCCCGGTCGACGCCAGCGCCTTCGACGGCATCCGGTTGATCGTGCGCGGTGATGGTGCCGATTACAATATTCATCTCAAGACGACGGCAACGACCCTGCCCTGGCAATCCTACCGAGCTACCTTCAGCACCGACTCGCAATGGCGTGAACAGCGGTTACCGTTTGTGGCATTCGAGCCGCACCGTTTAGGCGACTCCTTTGATCCGAGCCAACTCGAGCGCCTTGGCGTCGTGGCGATCGGCCGGGCGATGACGGCCGATGTCTGCATCGCCGAGATCGGTTTCTATTCGCACTAGCACCTTCTCGCACCCTCGCCACCGGGGTTAGCCCAGGCGTCTCGCCTCAGCCCCCATCCAGAGCAGGCCCGCATCCGCGCTCGCTAGCGCGCGACTCGATCCCGTTGGCCTGCTCTAGTCCCCTTACCTCCGCGCGATCAAGCACTCGGCAAAGACTCCGATATCCGGGGTCAATAATCGAGGCTAGGCCTCAGAAAACGTTTACTAATCGCCTCTTCAAACAATTTTTTCAAAGTTGCCGTAATCACCTTGTCTTACAACGAAAATCGGCATTTTCAACCTTGACCTGCGGAAACCGCCCTCTTAAGATTGAGAAAAAGTGGGGCAAGGTGGAGTCTTGGGGAGCGACTGATCGCCTCTTAAAGAGGGCTGGTCATGTTTCGGGGGACACAATTTCTGAGCCTAGACGCGAAAGGACGGCTTGCGATCCCTTCGCGTCAACGCGAGCGGCTGATGCAGCTCTGCGACTCTCATCTTGTCATCACCGCCCACCCGCAGCGGTGCCTACTGATCTATCCAGAGCCCGGCTTTGCCGAGCTTGAGCGCAAGCTCAACGCGATGCCCGCGCATCTCGAGGAGACGACGGCGCTTCAGCGGTTGTTGATCGGTTACGCGAACGACGTCGACATGGACGCTCAGGGGCGCGTGCTCCTAACACCAGCGCAGCGTGAATTCGCTGCCCTGGAGAAGCGCGTCGCGCTGGTCGGCATGGTGAATCGCTTCGAACTCTGGGACGAGGCCGCCTGGCAGGCGACGATCAAGGAGGCTGAAGGGGTCGACCTCGCGAGGTTGGCCAACAATCCGGAAACGGCATCGTTCTCGTTCTAAACCTGAACCAGAACCAGAACAGCAGCAAATACATAGGGGGCGAGCCAGTCGATGGCATCGCATGAGCATGTCCCGGTGCTATTGGAAGAGAGCATGCAGGCTTTGGCAATCAGCACACATGGCCGCTACCTGGACGGCACCTTCGGTCGCGGTGGCCATGCCCGCGCGCTGCTAGCCCGACTTGGGCCTGCGGGACGGCTGCTGGCCGTTGACCGCGATCCCGAGGCGCTCGCGGCCGGCCAAGCCCTGGCGGCCAGCGACCCGCGCTTGGAGGTCGAGCAGGTCCGCTACTCGCAGCTCCCCGCGCTTGCGCGAGCGCGCGGCTGGACGGGGCGGATCGACGGCCTCCTGCTCGATCTCGGCGTCTCCTCGCCGCAACTGGACCAACCCGCCCGTGGCTTCAGCTTCCATGCCGATGCCCCGCTCGACATGCGCATGGACCCGAGCAGCGGACAGAGTGCCGCCGACTGGCTTGCGAGCGCCAGCGAGCAGGCCATCGCCAGCGTCCTCAAGGAGCTGGGCGAGGAGCGCTTCGCCCGCCGCATCGCCCGCGCCATCGTCGCCGCGCGGCAACAGCAGCCGCTGACCACGACCGGCCAGCTCGCCGCCCTGATCGAGCGCGCGGTGCCCACGCGCGAGCCCGGAAAGCACCCGGCCACGCGCAGCTTCCAGGCCATCCGCATCCAGATCAATGGCGAACTCGACGAATTGCGCAGCGCCCTCGCCGGCGTCTGCGACCTGCTCGCCAGCGGTGGTCGCTTGGTCGTGATCAGCTTCCATTCGCTCGAGGATCGGCTGGTGAAGCGCTTCATCCGCGACGAGGCCCAGGGCGCGAACATCCCCAAGGGCGTGCCGGTGCGCGACGCCGAGCTGTGCCGACGCCTGCGCATCATTGGCTCCCCGGTGCGCCCCTCGGCGGCGGAGATCGAGCGCAACCCACGCGCGCGCAGCGCCGTGCTGCGCGCCGCCGAGAGGTTGCCATGACCCCTCCAGGATCGCGTATCGGAGCCCTCATCGGGATCGGCCTCCTCGGCCTCGCCGTGGTCACCACGGCCACCGCCGTGGTCTATGTCAAGTATCTGACCCGCGTCGAATTCGTCGACCTGCAGGCGGTGCGCGCCGCGCGCGATGCACTCGATGTCGAATGGGGCCGGCTGCGCATCGAGGAAGCGGCGATGGGCACGCAAACCCGCATCGAGCGTACCGCCCGCCAGTCGTTGAAGATGCATCTGCCGCGCACCGGCGAGCTGCGTGTCGTCGAGGTCAAGCGCGATGATCGGAGCTGATCGCAAGGCGGGCCGCAAGACGGGGCACACACAGGGCCGTCAACGGCGAGCATCGGCACCGCATGCACGCGTAGGCGGGCGTTTCGACGCGCGGCGCATGCTCATCGGCCTGGTGCTGGCGGCGGCCTTCGTCTCGGTGACCGCCAGCGCCTTCTATCGTCAGGTGGTCGAGACCGACTTCCTCAAGAACGAAGGCACCAAGCGCTTCCTGCGCGACCGCGAGATCCCGGCCCGTCGCGGCATCATCATGGATCGCAATGGCGAGCCGCTCGCGATCAGCACCGCCGTGGCGACCATCTGGGCCGACCCCCAACACTTGATCGCGCGCGCCGACGCCTTCGAGGCCCTGGCCCGCGCGCTCGAGGAGCCAGAGGAGGCCTTGGCGGCACGGATCGCCCAATATGCGAACAAGGGCCGGCGCTACATGTATCTGCAGCGCCGGGTCGAACCGCACCGCGCGCGCGCGGTCGAGGACGTGGTCGAGACCTATCGCCTCGCCGGTGTGGGCATGGATACCGAGTATCGCCGCTTCTACCCAAGCGGCGAGATCCTGGGCCAGGTGGTGGGCTTCACCGGCATCGACGATCAGGGACAAGAAGGCATCGAGCTGATCCGCAACGACCAGCTCGAGGCCAACCCCGGCAAGCGCCGGGTGATCCAGGATGGACATCGGCGCATCGTCGAGGAGGTCGAGCAATTGCGCGCGCCGGTGCATGGCGAGGATGTCGTGCTCAGCATCGACCAGCGCCTCCAGTTCCTGGCCTATCGCGAACTCAAGCGCGCGGTCGAGGAGCACCAGGCCATCGGCGGCTCCGCGGCGCTGTTGGACGTGCGCACCGGCGAGATCCTCGCCTTGGTCAATCAGCCTTCGTTCAACCCCAATCAGCCGCGGCGTGAATCCGCCGAGGCGCGCCGCAACCGCGCGCTCACCGATGTCTTCGAGCCCGGCTCCACGGTCAAGCCCTTCGTCATCGCCGCCGCGCTCGAGCGCGGCCTGATCAAGCCGCACACCGCGATCGACACCTCGCCCGGTGTGCTGCGCATCGGCAGGAATCGGGTGCGCGACTATCGCGACCTCGGCCAGCTCGATACCACCAGCATCCTCACCAAATCCAGCAATGTCGGCGTGGTCAAGATCGCCCAGCAGATGGACCGGGCGGTGCTCTGGCAGCTCTATGGGGCGATTGGCTTCGGCCAGACGACCGAGGTCGGTTTCCCCGGAGAACGCACCGGCTACCTGCCTCATTATTCGGATTGGTCGAGTTTCGAGCATGCCACACTGGCGTTCGGCTACGGGCTCAATGTCACCACCCTGCAACTGGCCCAGGCCTACGCGATCATCGCCGCCGATGGCCTCAAGCGGCCCATGACCCTGTTCCGGCGCGATCGCATTCCGCCCGCCGAACGGGTGTTGACGCCTGCCACCGCGCGGGCCGTGCGACAGATGCTCGAAACCGTGATCTCGAGCGACGGCACCGCCCGGCGCGCCGCGATTCCGGGGTATCGGGTGGCGGGCAAGACCGGCACCGCGAAGAAGGCCACGGCGAACGGTTATGTCGACGGCAAGTACCAGTCCGTGTTCGTCGCCATGGTGCCGGTCACCGAGCCGCGTTTCGTGATGGTGGTGATGGTCGACGAGCCGAGTGGCGAGGACTATTACGGCGGCCTGGTCGCCGCGCCGACCTTCGCCAAGGTGATGCCGGCGGCGCTGCGGCTCTACAATGTCGCGCCCGATGATCCCAAGCATCCCCTGATCCTGACCTCGGCCCCGGAGGCCCCGCGATGAGCACCGCACCCGCCTCGACACCCGCCGCCGCGAGCGATCCGCCCCGGTGGACGCTCGCCGCTGCCGCCGAGGCCATCGGCGCGCGGCTCAGCGGGGCGGATGGCCCCTTCGCCGGTGTCACCACCGACAGCCGAGGCGACTGTCGAGACCGCCTCTTCATCGCCCTGCGCGGGGTGCGTTTCGACGGCCACGACTATGTCGCCGAGGCCGCCGCCAACGGTGCCATCGCCGCGCTGGTCGAGCAGGCGTTGGACGACGACCCGCTGCCTCAGCTCATCGTCGCCGACAGCCGGCTCGCCCTGGGGCGACTGGCCGCCGCCTGGCGCGATCGCATCGCGGCGCGGGTGATCGCCATCACCGGCAGCAACGGCAAGACCACAGTCAAGGAGATGCTGGCCGCCATCCTCGCGCAGGTCGGTCCCACCCGCGCCACCGAGGGCAACCTCAACAACGACATCGGCATGCCGCTGACCCTGCTCGGTGCGCGCGACGAGCGGTTCCTGATCCTCGAGATGGGCGCCAACCATCATGGCGAGATCGGCTATCTCACCGAGATCGCGCGCCCCGATGTGGCGCTCATCACCAACGCCGGCCGCGCCCATCTCGAGGGCTTCGGCAGTGTCGAGGGCGTCGCCCACGCCAAGGGCGAGATCGCGCGCGGCCTGCCCGCCGACGGCACCTTCGTGTTCATGGCCGACGTGCCCTGGACGCCACTCTGGCAAGACCTGGCCGAGGCACGCCCGACCCTGAGCTTCGGCACCGGCCCGAATGCGCAGGTGCATGCCGACGAGCAGGCCATCACCCAGACCTGGGATGCCGACGGCTTCCGTAGCCACTTCCGCGCGATGATCCACGGCGCCGAGCTTGAGATCGCGCTGCCCTTGGCCGGCTCCCACAATGTCCGCAATGCCCTGGCGGCGATCGCCGGCGCCACCGCCCTGGGCATCGATCCAGCCGCGATCCGCGCCGGCCTCGAGCGCTTGCACCCGGTCGCGCGTCGCCTGCAACCGCGTCGCGCCCGAAATGGTGCCAAACTCCTCGACGACAGCTATAACGCCAACCCGGACTCGCTCGCGGCCGCCGTGGATGTGCTCACCGCGTTGCCGTTGCCGAGCGATGGGCGCCACCTGCTGGTGCTCGGGGATTTCGGCGAGCTGGGCGCCGACAGCGTCGAGGTGCACCACGAGATGGGCGTCGCGGCACGCGCGGCGGGCGCCAGCGCCCTCTATGCGCTCGGCCCGCTGAGCACGCACGCGGTCGCAGGCTTTGGCGAGGGCGCGCGGCATTTCACCGATCAACACCGCTTGATCGAGACACTGCGCGCCGAGACCGGCCCGGCGGATGTGCTCTTGATCAAGGGCTCACGCCGCGCGGCCATGGATCGCGTCGCCGATGCCCTATGCACGGACCGAGAGGAACACTAACGGATGCTTTTGCTCCTGACCGATTGGCTCAGCCAGTACCAGAGCGGTTTCACCGTCTTTCGCTATCTGACGCTGCGCGCCATCCTCGGCGGGCTGACCGCGCTCGCCATCTCGCTGCTGATCGGACGACCGCTGATCCGCTGGCTGAGCGCCTACAAGGTCGGCCAGACCGTGCGCGACGACGGCCCCGAGACCCACTTCTCCAAGGCCGGCACGCCGACCATGGGCGGCACCCTGATCCTGGTGGCGATCGCGGTCAGCACCCTGCTGTGGGCAGATCTGCACAATCGTTTCGTCTGGGTCGTGCTCCTGACCACGCTCGCCTTCGGCGCCATCGGCCTGCTCGACGATTACCGCAAGCTCGTCCTGCGCGACCCCAAGGGCCTGGCGGCGCGCTGGAAATACTTCTGGCAGACCGTCGCCGGCCTGGCCGCCGCGCTCTATCTCTATCTGAGCGCCACCACCGCCGGCGAGACCGCGCTGCTGGTGCCCTATCTCAAAGAGGTCAGCTTCCAGCTCGGCCCGGTCTTCGTGCTCTTTGCTTATCTGGTGATCGTCGGCTCCAGCAACGCCGTGAACCTGACCGATGGGCTCGACGGGCTCGCCGTGCTGCCCTCGGTGATGGTCGCCGCCGGCCTCGGCATCATGGTCTACGCGGCCGGCAACATCGAGATCGCCGGCTATCTGAAGATCCCCTATGTGCCCAATGTCGGCGAGGTGGTGATCTTCTGCGGCGCCCTCGCCGGGGCCGGGCTCGGTTTCCTCTGGTTCAACACCTATCCGGCCCAGGTCTTCATGGGCGATGTCGGCGCGCTGGCGCTCGGCGCCGCCTTGGGCGCCGTCGCCGTGGTCGCGAAGCAGGAGATCGTGCTCTTCATCATGGGCGGCATCTTCGTGCTCGAGACCCTGTCGGTGATGCTGCAGGTCGGCTCCTACAAGCTCACCGGTAAGCGCATCTTCCGCATGGCGCCGCTGCACCATCACTATGAACTCAAGGGCTGGCCGGAGCCGCGCGTCATCGTGCGTTTCTGGATCGTCACCGTGGTGCTGGTCCTGATCGGCTTGGCGAGCCTCAAGATCCGATGATGACGAACCGCGCGCACAAGATCGTGGTCCTCGGGCTGGGCCAGACCGGTCTCTCCTGCGCCCGCTGGCTGCAGGCGCGCGGCAGCGAGGTAGCCGTGCTCGACTCGCGCGCGTCACCGCCCGGGCTGGCACGACTGCAAGCGGAGCTGCCCGATGTCGCGGTCCTGCTCGGCGGCTTCGATGAGGCGGTCTTGCACGCTGCCGACGAGATCGTCGTCAGCCCTGGGGTGCCACTCGAGACGCCCGCGCTCCAGGCCGCGGCGGCGCAAGGCATCCCGATCATCGGGGATATCGAGCTGTTCGCACGCGCCGTGACGGCACCGGTGATCGCGATCACCGGCTCCAACGGCAAGAGCACGGTGACCACCCTGGTCGGAGAGATGCTGCGCCAGGCCGGGTCGAAGGTCGCCGTCGGCGCCAACCTGGGCGTGCCGGCGCTGGATCTGCTCGGCGCCGAGGCCGATGGGTATGTGCTCGAACTCTCGAGCTTCCAGCTCGAAACGACCTCCTCGCTTCGGGTGCAGGCGGCAACGGTGCTGAATCTCTCCGCCGATCATCTGGATCGTTATACGAGCCTGGCCGACTATGGCGCCGCCAAGGCGCGCATCTTCGCGCACGCCGCGTGCGCCATCGTCAACCGCGATGACCCGGTTGCCGCGAAACTCGCCCAGGGCGTGACCGAGCAGATCGGGTTCTCGCTCTCGGCCCCTGCGGGCGAGGCCGACTATGGGCTCGTGATGCACGCGCGCGAGCCCTGGATCGCGCGCGGCACGCAGCCATTGATGCCCGCCGCCGCGCTGCCGGTCCCCGGTCGCCACAACCTGGCCAATGCCCTGGCTGCGCTGGCGCTCGCCGAGCGCGCCGGCATGGACCCCGAGAGCGGCTGCGAGGTCTTGCGCGAGTTCAAGGGCCTGCCGCACCGCGGCGAGGTGGTCGCCGAGCGAGGCGGCATCCGCTGGATCAACGATTCCAAGGGCACCAATCCCGGCGCCACGGTTGCCGCGCTTGCCGGGGTCGTCGCCGATGCCCCCCGCGCTGGCGTGGCGCCCGCTGACGCGACCGATTCCAGCGCGATCGCTCCCGTCGCCACCGGGCACGCCCGCGCCGTGCTCATCGCCGGCGGCGATGGCAAGGGCGCCGATTTCTCGCCGCTCGCACCGGTGGTGCAACGCTGCGCCCGCGCCGTGGTGCTCATCGGCCGCGACGCGCCGCTACTCGAGCAAGCCCTGCGAGACACCGTGCCATTGGAGCATGCGGCGAACATGGCGGCGGCGGTACGACTGGCCGATCGGCTCGCCGAGCCCGGCGATAGCGTGTTGCTCTCGCCTGCTTGCGCGAGCTTCGATCAATTCGACGACTATCAGCATCGCGGCCGCGCCTTCGCCGCCGCTGTCGCGGAGTTGCACGCATGAGCCCGCCGCGCCCTGCTCCACGCTCACCGAGCGCCCGCCCGAGTGCCACCCCCAGGCGCGGCCGCCCGCGTCGGCGTGATCAGATCGATGCTCCCATCGATACGGCCTTGCTGGTCTGCGTGCTTGGTCTGCTCGGACTGGGGTTCGTCATGGTGGCCTCGGCCTCGCTGCCGATCGGTGCTCGCGATTATGCTGATCCCTTCTTCTTCGTGATTCGCCATGGTATCGCCCTTGCTCTCGCCGCGATCTGTGGTCTGCTCTGTTTCGCGATCCCGATCCAGGTCTGGGAACGCTCCGGCATTTGGCTGATGCTCGTCGTCTGCGCTTTGCTGCTGCTCGTGCTCATCCCGGGCATCGGCCGCACCGTCAATGGTGCCACGCGCTGGATTGCGCTCGGCGGCTTCAATCTGCAACCCTCCGAGCTGATCAAATTCACCTCGGTGGTCTATGTCTCGGGCTATCTGGTGCGACGCCAGCTCGAGGTCACCACCTCCCTGATCGGCTTCGCGCGGCCCATGGTCCTGATCGGCCTCGCCGCGAGCCTGATCATGGTGCAGCCCGACTTTGGCACCACCGCCGTCTTGCTCGCCACGGTGATGGCGTTGCTGCTGCTCGGGGGCGCTGCGCTTTGGCCGTTCGCGCTGCTGTTCAGCACGGTCGTCTCTGGCATGGCGCTGCTGATCTGGATCGAGCCCTACCGCCTCGAACGGGTGACCTCGTTCCTCAAGCCCTTCGATGACCCGTTCAACACCGGCTATCAGCTCAGCCATGCACTGATCGCGATGGGGCGCGGGGAGTGGCTCGGCGTCGGCCTCGGTAACGGCATCCAGAAGCAGTTCTATCTGCCCGAGGCGCATACCGACTTCCTGCTCGCGGTCATCGGCGAGGAACTCGGCATGCTCGGCGTGCTCGCGATCATCCTGACCTTTGCGTTCATCACCTGGCGCGCCTTCGCGATCGGCGCGCGCGCCCATGCCCTCGGTGCCTTTTTCTCGGCCTATGCTGCGCATGGCTTGGGTCTGGTGCTCGGCATGCAGGCGTTCATCAGCGTCGGGGTGAATACCGGCCTGTTGCCGACCAAGGGCCTGCCGCTGCCCTTCATCAGCTACGGCAGCAATGCGCTGATCGTCTCGGTGATGATCGCCGCGCTGCTGTTGCGCATCGACTTCGAGCTGCGCCGCAAGGAAGGTGCGCCACTGCCCGCGGCCGGTGTCGCCCGCAGCATGCGCAGGCCTGGGAGACTCCGATGGCACCGCGCATAGTCATCATGGCCGGGGGAACCGGCGGACATGTGTTCCCGGCGCTCGCCGTCGCCGAGGTGCTGCGCGCGCGCGGGGCCGAGGTGTGCTGGCTCGGCACCCAGGCCGGCATCGAGGCGCGGCTGGTGCCGGCGCAGGGTTTCGAGATCGACTGGCTCGCGATCACCGGTCTCCGTGGCAAGGGGCTGCGCACCCGGCTCGCCGCGCCGCTGCGGCTGGCGCTGGCATTGCGCGAGGCCGGGCGCATCCTCGAGCGGCGCGATCCGCACGCCGTGCTCGGCATGGGCGGTTTCGTCTCCGGGCCAGGCGGCATCATGGCGCGGCTGCAGCGACGGCCATTGCTGATCCAGGAGCAGAACAGCGTGCCGGGCCTGACCAATCAATGGCTGGCGCGGGTCGCCGATCGGGTGTTCGAGGCTTTCCCCGACAGCTTCCCGGCCGCGCGCCGGGCGATCACCACCGGCAACCCGGTGCGCGCCGAAATCGCCGCGCTGCCAGCGCCCGGCGAGCGGCTTGCCGGGCGCAGTGGCGCCGCGCGGCTGCTGGTGCTCGGCGGCTCGCTCGGTGCCCAGGCGCTGAACGAAACGCTGGCGCGCGCGCTGGCCGAACTGCCACCCGCGTTGCGTCCAACGGTGCGCCACCAAGCCGGCGAGCGCACCCTGGCACTGGCCCGCCAGGCCTACGCCGAGGCCGGCATCGAGGCCGAGGTCAGCGCCTTCATCGCCGACATGGCCGCCGCCTATGCCTGGGCCGATCTGGTGGTCTGTCGCAGCGGCGCGCTGACCGTCGCCGAACTGGCGGCGGCCGGCTTGCCGGCCATCCTGGTGCCCTATCCGCACGCGGTCGATGACCATCAGGTCGGCAACGCGCGCTGGCTCAGCGAGGCCGGC
Source organism: Halochromatium salexigens (assembly GCF_016653295.1). GTDB lineage: Bacteria > Pseudomonadota > Gammaproteobacteria > Chromatiales > Chromatiaceae > Lamprobacter > Lamprobacter salexigens. Next base: position 132,234 of record NZ_NHSF01000059.1, read on the forward strand.
GCCGCGCGGCTGCTCCTACAACGCGAGATGAGCGTTGAGCGTCTCGCGAGCCTGCTGCGCGAACTGCTCGCCGATCCCGCGCAACGGCTGCGCATGGCCGAGGCCGCGCGCGCCAAGGCCCAGCCAGATGCGCAAGCGCGCATCGCCGACACCTGTCTGGAGCTGGCGCGATGAATGCCGCCCATCGCATCCACAGCGCGGCCAACATGGGTCGCATGCGCCGGCTGCACTTCATCGGCATCGGCGGCGCCGGCATGAGCGGCATCGCCGAGTTGATGGCCAACCTGGGCTATGAGGTGCAGGGCTCCGACCAGCGCGAGAACGAGGTCGTGCGCAGGCTCCGTGGACTCGGCGTGCACTGCTTCATCGGCCACCGCGCCGAGCAGGTGCACGAGGTCGATGCCGTCGTCGTCTCGACCGCGATCGATGAGGCCAATCCCGAGATCCAGGCCGCGCGCGCCGCGCGCATCCCGGTGGTGCGCCGTGCCGAGATGCTGGCCGAGCTGATGCGCTTCCACTACGGCGTGGCCGTCGCCGGCACCCACGGCAAGACCACCACCACGAGCCTGATCGCCAGCGTGCTGGCCGAGGCCAATCTGGACCCGACCTTCGTCATCGGCGGTCTGCTCAACAGCGCCGGGGCCAATGCGCGCCTTGGCAGCAGCAAATATCTGATCGCCGAGGCCGACGAGAGCGACGCCTCCTTCCTCTATCTGCAGCCGATGCTGGCGGTGGTCACCAACATCGATGCCGACCACATGGGCACCTACGACAACGACTTCGATCGCTTGCGCGGGACGTTCAAGGAATTCATCCATCACCTGCCCTTCTATGGGCTGGCGGTGCTCTGCGTCGATGATCCCGAGGTCGCGGCGCTGATCCCGTCGATCTCGCGTCCGGTGCGCACCTATGGCACCACCCCGGAGGCCGATGTGCGCGCGCTCGATCTGCGCCAGCAGGGGCCGCGGATGCATTTCGAGGTACGGCACACGGAGGCCGAGGAGCCGTTCCCGGTCACGCTCAATCTGCCCGGCCGGCACAATGTCCTGAACGCACTTGCGGCGATCGCCATCGCGCTCGAGCTGGGCATCGAGGAGCGCGCGATTCAGCAGGCGCTGAGCACCTTCGCCGGCATCGGTCGGCGTTTCGTGGTCAGCGACTGCACGCTCTCGGATGGGCGCGCGGTGACGCTGATCGACGATTACGGCCATCATCCCCGCGAACTCGCGGCGACCATCGAGGCGGCTCGGGGCGGTTGGCCCGGCCAGCGCCTGGTGCTGGTGTTCCAGCCGCATCGCTATTCGCGCACCCAGGAGCAGTTCGAGGACTTCGTGCAGGTGCTCTCCGAGGTCGATCAGCTGCTGCTGTGCGAGGTCTACCCGGCCGGCGAGCCGTCGATCCCCGGTGCCGACGGGCGCAGCCTGAGTCGGGCGATGCGCTCCCGGGGTCAGGTCGAGCCAGTGTTCGCCCAGGAGCTGAGTGAAGTCCCAGCCCTGCTCGAGAGCCTGCTCGAACCTGGCGACCTGCTCCTGATCTCCGGCGCCGGCGACATCGGCCAACTCGCGGCGCGTCTGCCGGGTCTGCTCGGGGAGGCGCGGACATGAGGACGCGCACCGCGGACATGAGTACGAGCACGGGGACGGGCACAAGCAGCCTGCGTGGAACCCTGCTCCTGGACGAGCCTCTCGGCCGCTACACCAGTTGGCGCGTCGGCGGGCCGGCCAAGCGGCTCTATCGACCGGCCGATCAACAGGATCTCGCCTGCTTCCTCGCTGGGCTCGAGGCCGATGAGCCGCTGTTCTGGCTCGGGCTCGGCAGCAATCTGCTGATCAGCGATACCGGTTTCCCCGGCACCCTGATTCATACCCAAGGCTGCCTGAACACCATCACCGCGCACTCCGACACCCAGCATTCCGAAACCCGGGGTTCCGGCGAGGCTGCCGCAACCACGCTTCGGGTCGAGGCCGGCGCCAGTTGCGCCAAGCTCGCCCGCTTCGCCAGCCGTCTGGGGCTGGTCGGTGCCGAGTTCCTGGCCGGGATTCCCGGCACCCTGGGCGGCGCCCTGGCCATGAACGCCGGTGCCTGGGGCGGCGAGACCTGGCCCTTAGTCGAGCGCGTGCGCACCATCGATCGTGAGGGCCAAATCCGTGAACGCGCGCGCAGCGCCTTCCGCGCCGGGTATCGACAGGTGACGGGGCCGGAGGGCGAATGGTTCTTGAGCGCCGATCTGGTCCTCGCGCCCGGCGACAGCGAGGCCGCGCAAGCCCGCATCCGCACGCTGCTGGACCAACGCGCGGCCACGCAACCGATCGGCCTGCCGAGCTGCGGCTCGGTGTTCCGCAATCCCCCCGGGGACCACGCCGCGCGCTTGATCGAGGCCGCCGGTCTCAAGGGCCGCCGTCTCGGCGGCGCCGAGGTCTCGCCCAAGCATGCCAATTTCATCATCAACCTCGGAGAGGCCACCGCCCGCGAGATCGCCGCCTTGATCGACCTGGTCCAGGACGCGGTCGAGCGCCACAGCGGCATCCGTCTCCAGCCCGAGGTTCGCCGCCTGGGGGCATTTTCATGAAGACCCTGTTCCCCGCTCCCTTCGATCCGGCGCGCTACGGTCGGGTGGCGCTGATCCTCGGCGGTCACTCGGCGGAGCGCTCGATCTCGCTCAAGAGCGGCGCGGCGGTGTTGGCGGCACTGCAACGGCTCGGCATCGAGGTGACGCCGATCGATCCGGCCGAGCGCCCGGGCAGTCGCTTGTTCGAGGCGCTCAGCCCCGCGCACTTCGATCGCGCCTTCCTGATCCTGCATGGTCGCGGCGGCGAGGATGGCCAGATGCAGGGCGCGCTCGAGACCCTGGGGCTCGCCTACACCGGCTCCGGCGTGCTCGGGTCGGCGATCGCGATGGACAAATACCGCAGCAAGCAGATCTGGAACGGGGCCGGACTGCCCACCGCCGAGTGCGCGCTGATCCTCGATGAAGCCGATCTCGCGCCGGCGGCCGAACTCGGCTTTCCCCTGATGATCAAGCCCGCGCACGAGGGCTCCAGCCTCGGCATGGCGCGCGTCGACGACCACGATCAACTCGTGCACGCCTGGCGCGAGGCGGCCACACTCGATGCCAGCGTGATCGCCGAGCACTGGCTCACCGGGGCCGAGTACACCTGCGCTATCCTCGGCGACCAGGCGCTGCCGCTGATCCGGCTGGAGACCCCGCACGTCTTCTACGACTTCGACGCCAAGTATCAGGCCGACAGCACCGCATATCGCTGCCCCTGCGAGCTGCCGGACGCGCTCGAGGCCGAGTACCGGCAGCTCTGTCTGCACGCCTTCCGCAGCCTCGGCGCCAGCGGTTGGGGACGCGTCGACTTCATGCTCGATGCCAACGGCCGGCCGCGCCTGCTCGAGGTCAACACCATCCCCGGCATGACCGATCACAGCTTGGTGCCGATGGCCGCGCGCGCCGCCGGCCTCGACTTCGACAGCCTCTGCGCGCGCATCCTCGAGACCAGCCTGCCAGAGGCATGCGTATGATGACCGAGACCACCCGGTTGACCCTGCTCGTGCGCCTATCGAGCGCCCTGTTGCTTATCGGGGCCCTGATCGGCGCCGGCTGGATTGCGCTACAGTGGGAGCCGGTGCTGCTGCCGGTGCGCGTGGTCAGCATCGAGGGTGAGATGCACGGGCTCTCGCGCGATGAGTTGCAGCAGACCATCGGCGCCGAGATCAGCGGCGGCATCCTGACGCAAGACCTGACCACCTTGCGCACGCGCGTGCAGCGTCTACCCTGGGTCGAGCGGGCCACGGTGCGCCGCATCTGGCCCGATCGCATCCAGCTCACCGTGCACGAGCACACCGCCATCGCGCGCTGGAACGACAACGGCCTGGTCACCGAGCGCGGCGTCGTGTTTCGCCCAAACGACGCCCGGCTTCCGGCCGGGCTCGCCCGCCTCGGTGCCGCCGACGATACGCACGCCCCCGAGGTGGTCGCGCGCTTTCGCGACTGGGGCGCGCGTTTGCTCGCGCTCGGGCTGATCGTCGATGGGGTGCGCCGCGACGCGCGCGGCGACTGGTCGATCGAATTGCTCGGCGGCACCCAGGTCCTGCTCGGCACCGATGATGTCGAGCGCCGCCTGCAGCGCTTGGTCGCCGCTTATGGCGAGATCGAGGCCATTGGCATCCCCACCCGGCTCGATCTGCGCTACAGCAATGGGCTCGCCGTGCGCTGGCTGCCGGCCGGACGCAGCGGTGGTGGCCCTAAGCGCATCGCCGCTCACTGACTTTCTATTCGGAGCGCAACTGCATGGCAAGACGCAGTGAAAAAAACCTCGTCGTCGGACTCGACATCGGCACCTCGAAGGTGGCCGCCCTGGTCGGCGAGATCAAGGCCGATGACACCATCGAGGTCATCGGGGTCGGCACCCACCCCTCACACGGGCTGAAAAAGGGCGTGGTGGTGGATATCGAGTCCACCGTGCAATCGATCCAGCGCGCGGTCGAGGAGGCCGAGCTGATGGCCGGCTGCGAGATCCATTCGGTGCACGCCGGCATCGGCGGCAGCCACGTCCGCAGCCGCAACAGCGACGGCGTCACCGCGATCAAGGACCACGAGGTCAGCCAGAGCGATGTCGATCGCGTCATCGACGCGGCGCGCGCCGTGGCCATCCCGGCCGATCAGAAGATCCTGCACATCCTGCCGCAGGAGTTCATCATCGACGATCAGGATGGCATCCGCGAGGCCATCGGCATGTGTGGCGTGCGCCTCGAGGCGCGCGTGCACATGGTCACCGGAGCGGTCAGCGCCGCCCAGAACGTCGTTAAGTGCGTTCGCCGCTGCGGTCTCGAGGTCGATAACCTGGTGATCGGTCAGCTCAGCTCATCGCTCGCGGTGCTCAAGGAGGATGAAAAGGAACTCGGTGTGTGCCTGGTCGATATCGGCGGTGGCACCACTGACTTGGCCGTGTTTACCGATGGCGCCATCCGCCATATCGCGGTGATCCCGATCGCTGGCGATCAGGTCACCAACGATATCGCCGTCGCCTTGCGCACACCGACCCAGCACGCGGAGACGATTAAGATCGAGCATGGCTGCGCGCTCTCCTCGAAAGGCGGACAGGAGACCATCGAGGTGCCGAGCATCGGTGAACGGCCACCTCGGCAGTTGTCGCGCCAGACACTCGCCGAGGTCATTGAGCCCCGCTATGAAGAGCTACTTAATCTGCTCCAGGGCGAACTCAGGCGCAGCGGCTTCGAAGAGCTGATCGCCGGCGGCGTTGTGCTTACCGGCGGCAGCGCGAAGATGGAAGGCATCGTGGAACTGGCCGAGGAGGTCTTCCACATGCCGGTAAGAGTCGGACTTCCCCAGTCGGTCACGGGAATGGAAGACAGCATCGCCGATCCGGTCTACGCGGCCGGCGTCGGGCTGCTCATCTATGCCAAGCAGCATCGCTTCTCGAGTGCTGCGGATCGCCAGAGCGCGGGCGTTTGGGGACGCCTGCGTCACTGGTTAAGCGGCAATTTTTAACGATGATCATCGGGCGAGACCATCCCTGCGGCCCGAGGGGACAATGGGCAACGCAGTCGATTACAACAGTGATTTCGCGAGGTAACTGATATGAGCTTCGAGCTAATGGACACCCAAACGCAAAACGCCGTGATCAAGGTCATCGGTGTCGGTGGTGGCGGCGGTAATGCCGTCAACCACATGGCGGCGGCCAACATCGAGGGCGTGGAGTTCATCTGCACCAATACCGATGCGCAGGCGTTGGAGAATGTCGCCATCAAGACCATCCTGCAGTTGGGCGCGGGCATCACCAAGGGGCTGGGCGCCGGTGCCGATCCCGACGTCGGCCGGCGCGCGGCGGAGGAAGATCGCGATCGCATCAAGGATGTGCTCGATGGCGCCGACATGGTCTTCATCACCGCCGGCATGGGCGGTGGCACCGGCACCGGCGCCGCGCCGATCGTCGCCTCGGTGGCGCGCGAACTCGGCATCCTGACCGTGGCCGTGGTCAGCAAGCCGTTCGTGTTCGAGGGCGGCAAGCGCGCCAAGGTCGCCACCGACGGCATCCTCGAGCTGGAAAAGCACGTCGACTCCCTGATCACCATCCCCAACGACAAGCTGCTCGCGGTGCTCGGCAAGCAAATGACCCTGCTCGATGCCTTCAGCGCCGCCAATGATGTGCTACTGAACGCCACCCAAGGCATCGCCGAGTTGATCACCCGTCCGGGTCTGATCAATGTCGACTTCGCCGATGTCAAGACCGTGATGTCCGGCATGGGCGTCTCGATGATGGGCACCGGCTCGGCGACCGGCGAGAACCGCGCGCGCGAGGCCGCCGAGAAGGCCATCAACAGCCCGTTGCTGGAGGACATCGATCTCGCCGGTGCCAATGGCATCCTGGTCAATATCACCGCCGGCATGACGCTGACCATCGGTGAATTCGACGAGGTCGGCAACACGGTGCGGGACTTCGCCGATGACAACGCGACCGTGGTGGTCGGCACCGTCATCGATCCGGAGCTGGAAGAAGAGCTGCGCGTCACCGTGGTCGCCACCGGGCTCGGCGATCGCAAGGCCGAGCGCCTCGCCGCCCGGGGCGGCGAGCCGAAGATGCGCTTGGTCGAGAACGAGCGCGACAGCACGGCGCCGGATTATCGGGATATGGACCAGCCCGCCTATATCCGCAACAAACGAGCCGCAGGCGGCGGTGAGGCCACCGCAACCGACCTCGACTATCTCGATATCCCGGCTTTCCTGCGCCGGCAAGCGGATTGATCGCGGGCAACCCCCTAATGCAACTTATTGGCGCTGAGTCACACATCTCTCGCGATACGATTCAGCGCTTGATAAAAATTCGGGAAAACCCTAACATTCACGTTCTGTGAAAGCCGCGCCATGCTGAAGCCCATGGATGGGCACAGCCGGCATGCCCTAACCAAGATCCCAAGACGCGGTCCAGTGCCAGGGTGCCGGTCACCGCAACGCTCGGAGGAGCGCTCATGATCCGCCAACGAACACTCAAGAATGTGATTCGGGCGACCGGCGTCGGTTTACACACCGGCGAGAAGGTCTATCTCACGCTCCGCCCGGCGGCGGCGGATACCGGTATCGTCTTTCGCCGCACCGATCTCGATCCAATCGTCGATCTTCGGACCAACCCACTGAATGTCGGCGACACGCGGCTCTCGACCACCCTGTGCAATGGCGACATTCGGGTCTCCACGGTCGAGCATCTGCTTTCGGCCTTCGCCGGCCTTGGGATCGACAATGCCTTTGTCGATCTGAGCGCGGCCGAGGTGCCGATCATGGATGGCAGCGCGGCGCCCTTCGTGTTCTTGCTCCAGTCCGCCGGCATCGAAGAGCAGAACCGTCCACGCCGCTTCATTGCGATCAAGAAACCCATCGTGGTCGAGGATGGCGATAAATATGCGCGCTTCGATCCCTGGGAGGGCTTCAAGGTCGAGTTCTCGATCGACTTCGACCACCCCGTGTTCGCATCGCGACTGCAAACGGCCACAATCGATTTTTCCACGACCTCGTTCGTCAAGGAAATCAGTCGCGCACGCACTTTTGGATTCTTGCGCGATATCGAGGCCTTGCAACAGCAAAACCTAGCACTCGGCGGCAGCTTGGATAATGCCGTTGTGGTGGATGATTTCCGCGTGCTGAACGAAGGCGGTCTCCGCTACGAGGACGAATTCGTCAAGCACAAGATCCTAGATGCGATTGGCGACCTCTATTTGCTCGGGCATCCGCTGATCGGCGCGTTCCACGGCCACAAATCTGGCCACGCCTTAAACAATCGTCTGCTACGCGCCCTGCTCGCTGATCAAGCGGCCTGGGAAGAGGTCACCTTCGAGGATGATTTGGAATTCCCCATTCGCTACGGGCAGCCGATCACGGCGAATTAATCAAGACTATGCTCGCTTGCAAACGCTTGGCCGTTTAGAATGGGGCCCGCTCTAGGGTTCGCGCTAGGCGTTCGAGCGCCAATGACAGTTCAGAACGCCCAGCCTCGTTGCGATCTGAGCCGTTACCCACGCACTCAGCCGGTGGGCTAGAGTCTGGCGGCGGATGCCGAGGCATGGACAGTGCCACCTGCGGCGAGACGCGCACCCGACAGGTCTCGACTTCAATGCCAGCGGGGGCAAGGCTGGCAATCAGCTCAGAACAAAGAAACCGAACACGGTCAACCCAGACGGGGGAATCAACAAACAGCGTCAGTTCACCCGCCAGCAGTGAGGCCTGACGGCAATGCATTGCACTGTCTGCGGGTAAGTGTCCGCGAATCTCATACAGTAGCCGCTCGCGCCGCTCAATCTCATCGAGCAAGGCCGCGACAGGTTTGCTTGCGCGTAAATGACGACGAACATGGGATGTCGGCTTGGGCATGGAGTGAGCCTCAGCGTTATCGAGAAATCGAGAAAGATATCCAAACGTCCGTTCGGCATGGCCACGCAGTTCCGCTGCGCGTCGTTATGACCGGATCCGATTGCGAGACGCAGCTTGGCTCACCAGCCGCGTTGCGAACGTGAATGACAAAACTGCTCGGAGAAACGATGCAACGGCTCAACGACAGTGACTCTCAATCCGGCTACAGTTCCGTAGCACTCCTTGTGGTGATGCTGATTGCCATGCTGGCAGGCACCACCGGCTTCTGGCTTGGTAAGCACCGCTTTTCGGCACCCGCACAAAACGACCTAAAAACCGTCCTCACTCACGTCAACGCCCGACATAACACAAGCACCGAGCGCGACGATGATGCTCATCTAGACAGTATCGCGATCCGAGTCGGGCAACTCCAGGCCGAAATCATCCGAATCAATGCGCTTGGGCAACGTCTCGTCGAGATGTCTGGGCTCGACAGCGAAGAATTCGATTTCCAACACCCTGCCCCCTCTGGCGGCCCAGAGAAGGCGAGCCTGCGCGAGAACAGGATCGATGAGGTCGGACAAGACCTCGCTAAGGTGCTCGCCGAGATCGATGACCGAAAACGCAAGCTCGGTCTTCTCGAAACGCTGATCATGGAGCGAGACCTCACAAGTCAGGCGGTTCCAGATGGCTGGCCACTGACCACTGGCGGCGTGGTGACCTCAACCTTCGGACTGCGTCGCCATCCGATCACTGGGCGCCGCAGCGTACACAAGGGCATCGATATCGCCGCCAAGCATGGCTCTGATATCGTCGCCATGGCCGACGGCCTCGTGGTCTTTTCCGGGCGCAAGAACGGCTATGGCAAGATCATCGAGATCCGACATACCGATGGCCTAGAAACCTGCTATGCGCATAACTCACGCAACCTGGTCAGCGAAGGCGAACTCGTCACTAAGGGGCAGGTTATCGCCAAGCTGGGGTCAACAGGGCGCTCGACAGGTCCCCATGTTCACTTCGAGGTACGACGCCATGGCAAGGCCCTTGACCCCATGCGATTCCTCGATCTGAACGAGCGTTCACGTTTCGCCCGCCTCTAGCTCCGGTATTATGCCGCGTCAATTCCAGCCCACTACCTGAAAGAGCCCCAATCATGGCCCTACGCCTTTTCCGAAAGGTCTTCGGCAGCCGTAATGAGCGTTTGGTCAAGCGGTTGATGAAGTCCACCGAGCAGATCAACGCGCTCGAGGACAACCTCAGCACGCTCTCCGACGAGGAGCTGCGTGCGCGCACCGGTGTCTTTCGCGAGCGGCTCGCCGAGGGCGCCAGCCTCGATGATCTCCTGCCCGAGGCCTTCGCCGTGGTGCGCGAGGCCGGCAAGCGCGTGCTCGGCATGCGCCACTTCGATGTGCAACTCGTCGGCGGCATGGTCTTGCACCATGGCAAGATCGCCGAGATGCGCACCGGCGAGGGCAAGACGCTCGTCGCCACCCTCGCCGCCTATCTCAATGCGCTGCCCAAGAAGGGCGTGCACATCGTCACCGTGAACGACTACCTGGCGCGGCGCGACGCGACCTGGATGGGTCAGCTCTATCACGCGCTGGGCTTGAGCGTCGGTGTCATCAACAGCTCCGGCGGACTCGGCCCGGACAACGCCTCGTTCCTGTTCGACCCACACTATGAGCCGCCCGAGCAGGAGGGCTACCGGCATCTGCGCCGCGCCACCCGCCGCGAGACCTATCATGCCGACATCACCTACGGCACCAACAACGAGTTCGGCTTCGATTACCTGCGCGACAACATGGCGTTCACGCCCGAGCAGCGGGTGCAGCGCGATCCCTTCTACGCCATCGTCGACGAGGTCGACTCGATCCTGATCGACGAGGCGCGCACGCCCTTGATCATCTCCGGGCCGTCGGAAGGCAACACCGAACTCTATACCAAGATCGACCGGATCATCCCCGGCCTGACGCGCCAGGAGCCGATCACCAACGACGAGGGCCAGCCCGACTTCGGCCCCGGTGATTACTCGGTCGACGAGAAGGCGCGCCAGGTCTACCTCAGCGAAGAAGGTCACGAGAAGGTCGAACAACAGCTCGCCGAGCTGGGCCTGCTCGGCGCGGGCGAGAGCCTCTATGACGCCGGCAACATCGTGCTCATGCACCATGTCTACGCCGCGCTGCGGGCGCACGCGCTGTTCCAGAAGAACGTCGACTACATCGTGCGCGAGGGGCAGATCATCATCGTCGACGAGTTCACCGGCCGCACCATGCCGGGCCGGCGCTGGTCCGAGGGGCTGCATCAGGCGGTCGAGGCCAAGGAAGGCGTGGCCATCCAGCAGGAGAACCAGACGCTGGCCTCGATCACCTTCCAGAACCTGTTCCGACTCTACCCGAAGCTCGCCGGCATGACCGGCACCGCCGACACCGAGGCGTTCGAGTTCCAGAGCATCTATGGGCTCGAGGTCACGGTGATCCCCACCAATCAGCCGATGATCCGCGATGATCGCGGCGATCTGATCTATCTGACCCAGGACGAAAAGTACCGCGCGATCATCGCGGACATCCGCGACTGCGTCGAGCGCGGCCAGCCGGTGCTGGTCGGCACCGCCTCGATCGAGACCTCGGAGCTGGTCTCGCAGAAGCTCAAGGACGCGAAGATTCCGCATGAGGTGTTGAACGCCAAGCAGCACGAGCGCGAGGCCGGCATCATCGCGCGCGCCGGCGAGTCCAGCGCGGTGACCATCGCCACCAACATGGCCGGTCGCGGCACCGACATCGTGCTCGGCGGCAACCTCGATGCCGAACTCGAGCAGGCGGCCAGCGAGTCCGATCGCCGACGCATCAAGGCCGATTGGAACCGCCGTCATGCCCAGGTCATCAAGGCCGGCGGCCTGCATGTGATCGGCACCGAGCGCCACGAATCGCGTCGCATCGACAACCAGTTGCGCGGGCGCTCCGGGCGCCAGGGTGATCCGGGCTCGACCCGCTTCTATCTCTCGTTGCAAGACAACCTGATGCGCATCTTCGCCTCCGAGCGCGTGGCCAATATGATGCAGCGCCTCGGCATGCAGGATGGCGAGGCGATCGAGCACCCCTGGGTGACCAAGGCGATCGAGAATGCGCAACGCAAGGTCGAGGGACGCAACTTCGATATCCGCAAGCAGTTGCTCGACTACGACGATGTCGCCAACGATCAGCGCAAGGTGATCTATCAGCAACGCCGCGAACTCATGGATAACGAGGATGTCTCCGAGACCATCGCCGCGATGCGCCACGACGTGCTCGACGAGCTGATCAACGGCTTCATCCCGCCCCGCAGCTTGGAGGAACAATGGGATGTGGCGGGACTCAGTGCGGCGTTGCAGGATGCCTACGGCGGCGATTGGCCGATCCAGCACTGGCTCGATGAGGACGACGAGCTGCACGAGGAGCCCTTGCGCCAGCGCATCGCCGCCCAGCTCGAGGCGCTGGCGGCGGAAAAGGAGCGGTTGGTCGGCGCAAAGAACATGCGCCAGGTCGAGAAGGCGGTGATGCTGCAGACGCTCGATACCCAGTGGAAGGACCATCTCGCGCAGATGGACTACCTGCGCCAGGGCATCCATCTGCGCGGCTATGCGCAGAAGAATCCGAAGCAGGAGTACAAGCGCGAGGCCTTCGAGATGTTCTCGGCAATGCTCGCGAGCATCAAGCAGGATGTGGTCAAGACCCTGGCGCGGATGCAGCTGCAGATGCCCGAGGACATCCTGCCACGAGGACCGAGCCCAGAGGCGTTCCAGTTCAAACACGAGGCCTTCAAGGGGCTGCCCGCCACGGCCAAGCAGGCCGAAGAGGCTGGCGCCGGGCTGGCGCCACATCAGGCCGTGGCGAGCGACACCCAGCGCCCGGACGACGCCGAGGAGGCGCAGCCCTTCGTGCGTGATGGTCGCAAGGTCGGTCGCAACGAACCCTGTCCCTGCGGCTCGGGCAAGAAGTACAAGCAATGCCATGGGCGTGTCGCTTGAGGCCCAGCGCGTCGCCGATGCCTGAGCATGCCTCGATTCGCGGCATCCGGGTCGCCGCCGTGCCGGCCGCGATCCGCTATCGCGACCGCGACGACCTGGTCTTGATCGAACTGCCGGAGGGGACCGCCTGCGCGGCGACCTTCACCCGTAATGCCTTCTGTGCGGCACCGGTCACCGTCGCGCGTGAGCATCTGGCGACAGCCGCTCCACGCTGGCTGTTGATCAATGCCGGCAACGCCAATGCTGGCACGGGTCGCCGGGGGCTTGAAGACGCCGCGGCCTGCTGTCAGGCATTGGCGGCGCTGAGCGCAGTGGAGCCGGCCCAGGTGTTGCCCTTCTCGACTGGCGTGATCGGTGAGGATCTGCCGGTCGATCGGCTCACGGCGGCACTGCCGACGGCGCTCTCGGCCCTCGCTGAGGACGGCTGGGACGCCGCCGCGCGCGCGATCATGACCACCGATACTCAGCCCAAGCGCGCGACGCGACAATGGCGGCTCGGCGACCGGCAGGCGACCCTGACCGGCATCGCCAAGGGCGCCGGCATGATTCGCCCCGATATGGCGACCATGCTCGCCTTCATCGCCACCGATGTGGCGATCGCGCCGGGGCTGCTGCAACAGTGCTTGAACCAGGCCGTGGATGGCTCGTTCAATGCGATCAGCATCGACGGTGACACCTCGACCAACGATGCCTGCGTGCTGGCCGCCGCCGGCAGTCTCGGCAATCCGCCCCTCGATGATCCCAACGCGCCTGAATGCATCGCCTTTCAGCAGGCACTCGAGGCGCTCTGCGAGGAACTGGCGCGCACCATCGTCGCCGACGGCGAAGGCGCGACCAAGCTGGTCAGCATCGAGGTCAGCGAGGCGCGCGCTCCAGCCGAGGCTCGCCAGGTCGCCGAGACCATCGCGCATTCGCCCCTGGTGAAGACCGCGCTCTTTGCCTCGGACCCGAACTGGGGGCGCATCCTGGCTGCGGTGGGGCGCGCGGGTCTCGAGTCACTGGATATCGACAGGGTGCGCATCTGGCTCGACGAGGTGTTGATCGTCTCCGGCGGGGGCCGCGATCCGAGCTATGAGGAGACCGCTGGACGCGCCGTGATGGCCCAGGCGGCGTTCAGCATTCGGGTCGCGCTGGGTCGGGGCAGCGCCAGCGCGCGATTGCTGACCTGTGATCTCTCCTATGACTACGTCCGCATCAATGCCGAGTACCGGACCTAGCGTGGGGCTAGTCCATGTCGCCGCTGGGGTTCTCAGCGACAGCGAGGGGCGGGTACTGATCGCCCAACGCCCAAAGGGCGCTCACCAAGGTGGCCTCTGGGAGTTTCCCGGTGGCAAGCTGGAGCCCGGCGAGCCCGTCGAGCAGGGGCTTGCCCGCGAACTCGACGAGGAACTTGGCATTCAGGTGACCGCCTCACGGCCGCTGATCCGCCTGCGGCATGATTATGGCGATCGCCGCGTCCTGCTCGACATCCATCGCGTGCTCGACTACCAGGGCACGCCCAGCGGGCGCGAGGGTCAGGCGTTGGATTGGCAGCGCCCAGAGCACATGGACCCCGCGCGCTTCCCGGCCGCAGATCGCCCCGTCATCAGCGCGTTACGTCTGCCGAACCGCTATCTGATCACAGGTGCCGGTGCCAATGTCGGTGCCCATGCCGGACCCAGCGACCCGGACGCCTTCGTCGCCCGGCTCGGGCAGATTTTAGCGCGTGCCGATCTGCGCATCGTCCAACTGCGCGCGCCTGGACTCGATGCCGAGGCCTACGCCCAACTCGCCCAGCGGTGCGCCAACGTCTGCCGCGATACCCAGGCCCGGTTGCTGCTGAACTGCGATCCCAGGCTCGCTGCCGAACTGCCCGGCTCCGGCCTGCATCTGACCGAGGCCCGGCTTTTGGCACTGACCGAGCGGCCCAGGATCGACAAGCCGCTGATCGGTGCTTCTTGTCACAGTGCAAGCGCGCTGGCCAAGGCGGCCGAACTCGGGCTCGACTACGCACTGCTCTCGCCGGTACGACACACGCGCAGCCACGCGGACGCGATCCCGCTGGGTTGGTCGCGCTTCGCCGAGCTGGTCGAGGATGCCTGCCTGCCGGTCTATGCCTTGGGCGGTGTCGACGAGGCCGATCTCGACACCGCGATTCGCCATGGCGCCCAGGGCGTCGCTGGCATCAGCGGCTTTTGGGGTTGATCAGCGCGGAAGCATCCCCCACAGCAGCAGGAGGATCACTGCGAACGCGCCAACCGCATGCAGCAATCGGTCGTGCCACCGATGCTGGCGATGCAGCGCCTCGATGCGGCGATCGAGACGGGCACGCTCGGCCAGCGCGGGATCGATGAAGGTGCGGCGGTGATCAAGCTCGATGGCGTCGGCCGCGATCACCGCCTCCTCGAGCGTGACCGCGTAGCGCCGCGGCTCCAGGGTGATGAGTTGGTGACGCAGGCGCTCATGCAGATGCATCGAGGCGGCCTCGATATCGTCGAAGCACGCAACGAACCCCAGCCCGGGACGATCGGGCCGGGGTTCGTGATCCTGTGTGCTGACCAACACCACATCGGGTTGATCTGGCGGTTGATCAGGCTCAGTCTCGAGCAGTAGGTAGCCTTTTTGCATCAGTGTTGCCGTGGCGCACTCAGGCACCCGTCCAGCACGGGCCCGCGCCTGGTCTCAAACGGCCTCGGCGGTCAGCTCCCAGTTGCACTGATCGATCAGCTCCAAGGTCTCGCGTTTCAGGGGCGCGCGCTCATCGGGCTTGAACTCGCGGCCGTTCGACCAGGCTTGTTCGGCGATTTCAGCCTCGAACTGCAGGCCTTGGCGACGCAGATGCCATAAGGTGTGGGTTTGTTTCGGAGTCATCGTTCATTCCTCGGTATGGGCTGAAGCATAGTGTAGCCAGGACAGTCCTCAATGGGTCACATGTCCCTGTTGCCCGAAGTAGACACGAATCGAGCGCGTGCATCAATCACCAAGACGCATCCCATGAGCCTGCTCGATGTGGTGGCGAGCCTTGCGCTTGCCCAGAAAACCACAGCGTTATCAGGGATTCTGCCGAACACCGTCGGCATCGTCACAGGCCTGCGCGCGTCGGGTGCCGGCGCGAAATGCTGCGCCGCGTCAATTGATCAATCCCTGGCGGCTTTTCTCGCAAGCGCATCGGCCTTATGTTGGACATCGAGAACGCGTCACGTTTCACCCTCCTGTCGATCAGCCGTCCCTGAGCAGTCATTGAGATGGACCAACGGGTATCAACCTCTCTAACCTTGGCACAATTACCGGTGGGCGCCTGCGCTGTGGTCACCCGGATCGTCGGTGGCCATGAGCTGCACCGCAAGCTGCGCGGACTCGGCATCCGCCTCGGCACCGAGCTGCGGGTCGAGCATCGACGCGGCTCGGGACTCGTGGTGTCGGCCGGCAATACGCGCATCGCGCTGGGCGGCGGCATCGTTGAGAAGCTGACCGTCAGCAGGCTCGACCAGCCCTCATGAATCACACGCCTGACCAGCCAAACCGCTCGACGCCGTCCAAAGCGCCCTTGATCCTGGCGCTGGCCGGCAATCCCAACTGCGGCAAATCGGCGCTGTTCAACGCGCTCACCGGGATTCGCCAAACCACGGGCAACTGGCCGGGGGTCACGGTCGAGCGGCGCGAAGGCCGCAGCGAACTCGATGGCCGCCCGGTGCGCGTGATCGATCTGCCCGGCATCTACGCCCTGGACGCGGACTCACTCGACGAACAGGTCACCCGTGACTATCTGTTGAGCCGCGAAGCGGATCTGGTCATCAATGTCGCCGATGCCTCCAACCTCGAGCGCAACCTCTATCTGACCATCCAGCTCCTGGAACTCGATGTCCCGGTCGTGCTGGCGCTCAATATGATGGACGTCGCGCGCAAGCGCGGCATCGCGTTCGACACCGACACCCTTGCCGAGAAACTCGGCTGCCCGGTGGTGCCGGTGGTCGCGGTCTCCAAGGAGGGCATCACCGAACTCAGCGCGCGCGCACTGGCCGTCGCCGATGGCCGCGAGCCCGGCGGTCATGCGCTCGGCCATGATGAGAGCGTCGAACAGGCCATCGCCGAGCTGGCGCCCAGACTCAGCGGCGAGTCCGAGCGCAATCAGCGCTGGCGCGCGTTGAAGCTGATCGAGACCGGTCCCGAGGCCCAGACCAAGGAGGCAGCGGGGCTCGAGGAACGGATACAGCGTTGGCGCCGGGCGATTGCCGCGCGCTCCGGCGAGGACGCCGACATCCAGATCGCCGACACCCGCTTCGCGCATGCCCACGCGCTGGCCAAGACCGTGCAGCGCCAGCGCGGTGGCACCGGTAGTCATCTGTCCGATGCCATCGATCGCGTCGTCCTCAGTCGTCTCTGGGGCATCCCGCTGTTCCTGGCGATGATGTACCTGATGTTCGTGTTCACCATCAACATCGGCGGCGCCTTCATCGACCTGTTCGATGGCGTGGCCAGCGCCTTGTTCGTCGATGGCCTGGGCGCGCTGCTGAGCCAGCTCGGCGCCCCGGATTGGCTGCGGCTGATCCTGGCCGATGGTGTTGGCGCCGGCCTGACCGTGGTCGCCACCTTCATCCCGATCATCGCCAGCCTCTACATCTTCCTCTCCGCGCTCGAGGATTCCGGCTACATGGCGCGCGCGGCCTTCGTCATGGATCGCTTCATGCGCTCGATCGGGCTGCCCGGCAAGGCCTTCGTGCCGTTGATCGTCGGCTTCGGCTGCAACGTCCCGGCGGTGATGGCGACGCGCACGCTCGAGAACGAGCGCGAGCGCAAGCTCGCCATCCTGATGAACCCCTTCATGTCCTGCGGCGCCCGCTTACCCGTCTATGTGCTCTTCGCCGCTGCCTTCTTTCCGCATTCCGGCCAGAACGTCGTCTTTGCCCTCTATCTGACCGGCATCGCGATCGCGCTGCTCACCGGCCTGGTCATGAAACGAACCCTGCTCGCCGGCACCAGCACGGGCTTCATGATGGAGCTGCCGCCCTACCACATGCCGCGGCTGCGCGGGGTCTTGCTGCGGACCTGGGACCGGGTCAAGCTGTTCCTGCGCGAGGCGGGCAAGATCATCATCATCATGGTCGTGATCCTCAACCTGCTCAGCTCAATCGGCACCGACGGGCGCCTGGATCAGACCGACAGCGATGAGTCGATCCTGGCCGCGACGAGCCGCCTGGCCACACCCTTGTTCGCGCCCATGGGAATCGGCCAAGACAACTGGCCCGCCGTGCTCGGCATCTTCTCCGGCGTGTTGGCCAAGGAGGTCATCGTCGGCACCCTGGATAGCCTGTACAGCCGTCTCGCGCTCGAAGCCGCGCCCGCAGAGGAGGATCAGCGCTTCCGTCTGGGACCGGCGCTCGGCGCCGCGCTCGCCACGGTCCCGGCCAATCTGAGCGAGGTCGGCCGCAGCATCGCCGATCCGCTGGGGGTCGGGATTGGAGCCGAGGTCGATCCCGAGGCGATCGCCGCCGAACAGGCCCTCACGCCCGGCACCTTCGGCGCCATGGAAGCGCGCTTCGACGGGCGTGCTGGGGCCTTTGCCTATCTGCTGTTCGTGCTGCTCTACTTCCCCTGTGTGGCCACCCTGGGCGCCATCGTGCGCGAGGCCGGCGCCCCGTGGGCCAGCTTCGTGGCGGCCTGGACGACAGGAATCGCCTATATCAGCGCGACCCTGTTCTACCAAACGCTCACCTTCGAGCGCCATCCGCTCGCCTCCGGGATCTGGATCGGCGCCTTGCTCGTGCTCCTGATCCTAGTCTTCACCGGCCTTCGCCTCTGGGGCCAGCGCGGTCGCACGAGGCCACTGGCCACCGCGCGCGAACACGCCTGATGCTGATCCAAGCCCGCGATCTGGTGCGCCAGCAGGGCCTGGCCTCACTGCAAGAGGTGGCCTTGCAGCTCGGCGTCTCGAGCGAGGTCGCGCGCGCGCTGCTCGCAAAATGGGTCGCGAAGGGACGCATCGAGCGTCTCCCGACAGCCACCGCTTGCAGCGGCTGCACCCTCTGTGACAGCGCGCCGCGCGAGCTGTATCGCTGGTCCGGGAACCGTGCTGACAGCGCCGCTCACTCGCGGTCCGGGCGCAGCTCCAAGGTGCCGAGCACCTGTCCCGCGGCGGGGCCCTCCCAGGGCCAGGGATGCGATTGGCCCGATAACCAGTCATCGAGTTGATCGGCGCGGAAACGCGACAGGCGATGCCCAGATTGCCCAAGCGTCAGGGTGCCGCGCGTTGCGCCCCAGTTGCTCGGCGCGAACACCACTCGCATCGAGGCGACATTACCGATCTCGCGCGGATGCGTCAGCGGTGCCAGGGCCACGTCGATGGTGCCATGATCGCCGCCACGGCCGATGGGACCGAGATTGAAGAGCGTCCCGAGCAGTGGCTCCCCGTCGAAGGCATGGGGGAAGGTCAGCCGACGAAGCTGGGCCAAGGTCGGTGCCGCCTCCCCCAACGCCTCCTCCAGCGGCACGGCCTCTTGCAAGGCGCGCGCCGTCGCATGCAGCGCCCGCGCCCAGATCGCCGCTGGGCCCTCCTGCTGCTCGGATGTCTCGCGATCGTCCCAAAAACTTGAATGATCGCTGCGCATCGCCTCGGCCAGCGGTCCGTAGGTGCGGGTCTCTAACCCCATCAGCAGTTCCAGATCCGGTCCCAGTTCGTCGCCATAGAGCGCCCGATAGAGGGCTGGGCGCAACAGCACGAAGAACGCGGCCGGCCGGCTGTCCTCCGAAAAATCCCCCGACCACTCCAGCAACCGCGTCTCGGCGAGCTTGGCTGCCGCTGGATCAAGGCGCTTGATCTCGGGGAGATGCCGCCGCAAGGAGGCCAAATAGAGCGTCGCCTCCAGGCTGACGCGATCGGACTGCATGCGTTCCATCCGACCGAGATCGAACGTTCCTGGCCGGTCCAGCAGCGCCTTGATCCGTTGCGCCCGGAACGGTGCCAGCCAGGAATGGCCGATCACCAGCCTGTCCTCGCCGCCCGCAGTCGTGTGGTCTTCGTCGCCGGCGGTCATCGCATCATTGGCGCTGACCAAGCGTTCGCTGGCCGGATCGGAAACGCCAGGGTTGCGCGCGAATGGCAGGTAACCGTTCCAGCCATAGCCAGACACCCAGCCTGGGGCTGGAAAGGCCCCGCTGCCGCGTCCACGGCGTGGCATGAGCCCCGACACCTGCCAGGCAATCCGGCCATTGCGATGCGCGAAGAGCAGGCTCAGTGCGACCTGGCGAAAATCCTCGGCGGCCGCGCGCGCCTCCTCGATGCTGGTCGCGGTATTGAGCCGCCACAGGCCGACGAAGGCGCGATCCGGGCGATCGAAGGTCGTGCGCAGGGCGATGCGCTCGCGCGGGCGGCGCACCGCTGCGAGACCGGCGGGATTTGCATCCGGTGTCTGCAGCAAGGCATCGATCAGCACCCCATGACGGGTCGAGCGAATCGGCAGCGCGATCGTCTCTTGCAGCCCTTCGGAGGCGCTAGCCACCCTGATCCGCTCAACCCGGACCTCGATCGGTTCCCAGCGGTCATCGGGTCGCAACACCTGCGTGCCATCCTCACTGAGGCGCTCCAGAAAGACATCCTGCGTATCGGCCACAGCGGCGGTGAGCCCCCAGGCCAGGTGCTCATTGTGCCCGAGCAGAATCCAAGGCACGCCTGGGAGGCTGACGCCAGCGGCGTGATAACCCGGCGCCTGCATCTCGAGTTCATACCAGGAACTCGGGAGCGACACGAACAGATGCGGATCATTCGCGAGCAGCGCGGCGCCATCGCGGGTGCGCTGGCCGGTGATGGCCCAGGCATTGCTCAGGGCCTGGGCGGCACGGTCCACCCTCGCCGACGCTGGCGCCGATATCGAGGCAAGCGGTATCGAGGCAGAACGCCTCCCGGACGCGAGCCGATAATCCGGCAGCTCGAACGCATCGGCGGGTGCCGGCTTGCCGAGATCGGTCGGAAACAGCTCCAACGCGCGAGCATTGCCCAAGCGCTGCGCGAGCCGCAAAAAGACCAATTCCTCGGCGAGATTCCCCGAGTTGAGCCACGCCATGTAGGCACCGACAAGCAGGCTATCGTGTGGCTGCCAGGGGCTGGGTTCGAGCCCGAGCACCTGGTATTCGAGCGGCAGACGATGCTCCGCGAGTGCCTGGTCCAGATAGGCATTGACGCCATCGGCGTAGCGCTGCAGCAGGCGTTGCCAGCGTGGCTCGAGCGCGTCGAAAGACAGATGTGCGGCATGGGACAGTCCGATCGTGCGGTAGAAGCGGTCGGCGACTAGCGCGTCCTCGCCAAAGAGTTCGGCCAGACGTCCACCCGCAAGCCGGCGAAGCAGATCCATCTGCCAGTGCCGCTCGCGAGCGACCACGAAGCCCTGGGCGAAGAGCAGATCACCGAGGCTCTCGGCCTCAATGCTCGGCACCGCATGAGGACCGTAGCGCACCGTCACCGGCTGTTTGAGCGCGGCGAGCTTCAGCTGACCGGCGTAGCTCGGATTGGGGCGATGCAGCCACCAATACAGCAGCCCCGCGATGATGAGGAACGTCACGGCGAAGCCGAGTAAGAGCCAACGCCATCGCGAGCGCATGCGAGTAAGCAAAGATCAGCCTCGGATGGAAGTGCGCGCCAGACCCAACGGAACCGGCGCCGGCCAAACAGCCTAGCGTTGACCAGCGCCGATCGGGTCCGACTAATTGCGCAGTGCCTTGACCTCCTTTGCACTCACCGGAGGCGCATCATTGCCCCAGTTGGCGCGGATATAGCTCGCGACGGTGGCCAGTTGCTGGTCGCTCAGCACCGAGCCGAACGAGGGCATCACCACATGCGCTGAGAACGCCTCCGAGGGATCGGCCGGGGCACCGAGCAAGAGGGTCTTGAGCACATCATTCGGCTGCTTCTGGTCGACCACTGGATTGCCACGCAAGGCCGGGAAATAAGGTTTCAAGCCCTGACCATGATCCTGATGGCAAGCGCTGCAGTTCTTCACGTAGAGCGCACGTCCCTTCTTGTACTGTTCCTCGGTCAGCATCTCCGGCACCCGAGGCTGATGGTCCGGCTCGGTCTTCGCCGGCAGATCCTTCAGGTAGACGGCCATCGCGCGCAGGTCGGAGGCCGCTAGCTTCGATAAACTCTCATGCACCACCTCGGCCATCGGCCCCAAGGCGGCGGTTGCGGGGGCGTCACTCGGGTCCGCCTCGGTCATCGCATCGGCCGAATCAGCCGAATCAGTCGCATCAGCCGGCGCCAACCCAGTCCGTAGGAAGGTGGCCAGCTCGTCGACACTCCAGCGGCCAAGGCCTTGATGGAGATTCGAGGTCAGATTGGGCGCATACCAGCCATCGACGATCGCCCCGGTCATCGCCTCTGCAGGCTCGGTGGCTCCAGCCAGATTGCGCGGGGTATGGCAGGCGCCACAGTGGCCGAGGCCCTCGACCAGATAGGCACCACGATTCCATTCATCGCTGCGCTCGGGATCAGGCTCGAAACGACCTTTGTCGAAATAGAGCGTCTGCCAGCCGAACATCACATCACGCACCGAGAACGGCCACCGCAGCGTGTTCTCGGGGGGTTGATAATTCGAGGGCTCGAGCGACATCAGGTAGTCCTTGATCGCGAGCAGATCATCATCCTTGACCTTGGTGAAGGACGGATAGGGCAGCGCCGGATAATAGGGCAGCCCGCTCGGCGCGATGCCATCCTGCAAGGCATGCAGGAAATCCTCATCGCTGAACGCGCCGATGCCCTTGTCCTTCGAGGGCGTGATATTCGGTGTATAGAGCGTGCCGAACGGGGTCTCGATCGGCACACCACCCTCGAACGGCTTGCCATCGGGGCGCGTATGGCAGGCGGCGCAATCACCCGCGATCGCCATGTAGCGACCGTACAGCAACCGGCCTTCGGATAGATCACCGGCGGCAGGCGCCGCTTCGGCGGGTTCATCACCAGCGATCGCGAGCGCGCTAGCGCACAACAGGCCAACCGTCAAACTCAAAACGTGAAAACGCATAACCGATGTCTCCATCTGCAGCAGGATGAATGAGGGAATGAGGGAGTCGAGCGGCCGACACCTGCAGAAACTGTCCATCAACTTATTCCAGATTTGAACACCCGTGTAAGGCGATCATTGGGAAGTAAAAAAGTGGACAGCGACTCAGAAGGCAACGGTTCCATGTCCGGTCGCCTCCTGATCGAACACATCCAGGTAGGCGGTGAAGATCGACAGGCTCACCAAGGCCGCGAACAGGAGCATCAGCGGGATCAGCAGCAGCATCAGCACCCCCGTCAGCATCTCCGAGACGATACCCAAGAGCGCTGTCAGCAGACCGAAGGTCAGGCTGGCCCCCACCAGGAGCGACAACAACGCCAAGCCGTAGACGGCAAAGGGGACGATATTCTTCCAACAGGCGCGAAAACTCATGCGCATGGCCGCCACCGCCGTCATGCCATCGAGCACCACCAGCGCCGGCGCGAACCAGTACAGCATCAGCAGCGGCACCAGACAGAGCAGTAGCAGCACCAGGAAGAGACCGAGCCCAGGCCCGACGACAGCGGCGGCCAGTGCCGAATCATTCGAACTCAAGGCCTCCATCGACCCGGCCGTCAAGACGCCGGTCGCCACCGAAATGAGTCCCGCCACCAGCGAGACGACCATCAGGCCAGCCACGTAGAGCAAGCCGACCGTCGCCAGTTGCCGGCCGCGATGGGAAAAGCCCACCAAGACCGTCGTCACCTGCAGGGTGCCGGTGCGCTGCTGCTCCCGTGCGCCGAGCATCAGACCACCGGCAAAGACGGGGCCCAGGATCATCGAGACCAGGGAACCGATGACCGGTACCAGGCTGAGCACCACGGTCACCAGGTAGACCAAGGCCAAAGCCGTGAGCCAGGCCCAGGACTGCTGCTTGAATTGCGCCCAGGCCTGCTTGATCCAACCCCAACCATGGCGGGCCGGACGCGCTGCCGGATCGAGCGACGGACGCATCCCTGTCGTGCTCACCCCTGAGGCTGGCCACGAGGGAGGCGGTGGCGCGGTCGCGGTCACGGCCGGCGGCGTCTGCTCGCTGGCCCCTGACATCGGCTCG
Source organism: Halochromatium salexigens (assembly GCF_016653295.1). Classification (GTDB taxonomy): domain Bacteria; phylum Pseudomonadota; class Gammaproteobacteria; order Chromatiales; family Chromatiaceae; genus Lamprobacter; species Lamprobacter salexigens. Next base: position 155,663 of record NZ_NHSF01000059.1, read on the forward strand.
ATGCGCGCCACGAGGCCAATCTCCTTGAGCACCTCGAGATAATGCCGGGCGTTGGCCTCATCGACATCGGTCTTCAGCACCCGCGACTCCCCGGCATCGATCAGGGCGCGTGCCTTGTCCTCGCTCACCTTGAACACGGCGGCGAAATCGCGCACGGCCGCCTCGACCGGGGTCGAGGGGCTGAGCGTGCCGGTAAAGACGACCTGAAAGACCTGCGCCATCGCTCCACTCCTCAAGCGGTCAACCGCTTCTTCATCCAACTCAACAAGCCCGGTTCCGCTTCCCAGACATCGCGCATCGCCTCGCGATAGAGCCAGGCCTGATCCTCCCCGCCGGGAGTGAACCCGGCATCGTCCAGGGCCGGGCGCTTGATGCGTTTGCGCAGCAGGAAGCGCGGGATGCGCGGCAAGCGATCGACCGCGCTGCTCAGCGCGCGTGCCGCGCGCTCCTGCTGGCCGAGCCGATAGAGCGCGAGCACCTCGCCATAGGCCAGATCGGCGAGCAGATCGTTCGGGAAGCGGCGCGCCAGCTCCAAGGCCTGGCGATCCGAGCGGGCGCGCAGATAATGGTTCATCAACTCGGCGCGCGCGCCATGATTGTCCTGCGGATTGAGCGCCAGCAAACGCTCGACCACCGCTGCGGCGGCCTCCTCGCGCCCCGCCTCGGCCTCGTGCAGATAGGCGCGGAACAACAGCCTCAGCGCCGGCCGATTACGCTCGGCGCTCCAGGGCAGACTGGCGATGCCGGTGGCCGCCACCGAGGTATCGATGATCGCCAGCGCGCGCTGATAGAGCGGACCGAGCAGCGTATGCGCCACCCAGGGCAGGCTGCTCTCCGGATGCTCATAGAGCGCGGTCGCCAGATCATCGAGCACATCCAGGCTATTCGCCGCGCTCGGCTGCGCGCTGAGAAACCGCATCCAATCGTCACTGTCCCAGAGCGCGCCGTCATCGAGCGCCGAGAGCTGAGTCGAATAGGGTTTCGAGGCCGGGAAGACACGGTGCCATTCCCGCTCGATGGCGCGCAGATCGGTGCTCGGCAACAGCGCGCCAATCGCGCCCGAGAGCGGATAGGCGCACTCGCTCGGGAACGGCTCATCCGGGAACAGCGACAACTGCAGGCCGGCCCCCGACGCGAGCGGATCATCCAATGGCTCGATCTGATAGGGCGCCAGCGGCAAGGCGGATAACGACCTGATCCAGTGACAGAGTTCCAGCAGCAGCGGGTCCATGGCCGCCGCGTGGCTGGACACCAGCGCCTCCTGCGGATCGACCATCGCCTGCTCCAGGAACTCGAGCAGGCCGGCATCGACGGTGCCCGTGCGCCGCAGCCGATGGCGCCAGAACTGCGCCCGAGAGCGGGCACGCACATCATCATGGCGGGCCGCGAGTAGCGTGATCTCGAGCACCGCCGTGGAGGGATTATCCGGGCCGTGGCGCAGCGCCTGCTCGAAGGCCTCGTCGGCATAGTCGAGTTCACCCTCGTCCATGAACATCATGGTGAAGCGCTGCCAGGCGGCGGCCTTGAGTTCGCGGCTGCCTTCATCGGTGATGCGCAGCAGGAACGCCTGCTTCTTCTTCCAGTGATCGAGCGCATCGAGCGCATCGCAGAGGATATCGAGCGCGGGCTCGAAACGACCATCCAGATCCCCGATCTCGCCTCGGAACAGCGGCTCCAGCAAGGATGCGGCCCGCCCCGGCCGATCATGCTCGAGCCAGCGTTCGGCGACCTTCGCCAGCAGGGTATCGGGAACGGCCTGACGCCTGAGGGCCTCCTGCATCGCCTCCTCCGGCAGATCCTCGATCAGCAAGCCCCAGATCAGCTCCGGCGGCAGCTCGGGCAAGGGCCCAAGCGGCTCGCAACAGTCGCCATAGCTGAGCCCGGAGCCGCAGAAACAGGGCTCATCGCTTTGCGGTGTCGACAGCGTGAGCGGCCGCCAATCATTGTCGGCACGCGGGGTCGCATTCCAGATCGCCACCCCCAGCATGGTTGCGAGACGCTCGGCCTCGCCGTCGAGCAGCTCGGACTCGACGCCGAGTTCGGCTGGAATAGTCGCCTGCGACCAGGCGATGTAGCGGCCCAGATCACCATCCCCGGCGATCTGCCGCACGGCCTCGCGCAGTAGTCGCTCCATCCGCTGCGGGTCCGTCGTCTCGCTTTGCATCAGGACGCCCTCCGGCTGGTTTCTGCTGAGATAGTGCCAACACGATTCCCTCGTGGCATTGTACCCGGATGGGCGCGGGCCGTCTCGGCGCCTACTTCGCCTTCTGCTAATGAGCCCATGAGCGATACCGTCGTCAAAATCTTCGTCTCCTCACCCGCCGATGTCGACCACGAGCGCGCCGTGGTCAAGGACATCGTCGAGCAATTGGCAACCGAATATCTGCCCTACTTCGAGCTGCGCGCGGTGCTCTGGGAAGAGGAGGCGCTAACGGCGGATCGGACCTTCCAGGCCGGCCTCACGCAACCGCAGGATTGCGACATCGTCCTGGTCATCCTCTGGACCCGGCTCGGCTCACCGCTGCCGCAGGAACCCTATCGCGGCATGACCGGCACCGAGTGGGAGTTCGTCAACGCGGTCGAGGCCTCGGCGCGGGCCGGCAGCCCCGAGGTGCTGGTCTACAAGAAGTCCATGCCGAAGCTGGTCGACATCACCGATGCCGGGCTCGCGCGCGAGGCGATCGAGGACCGGCGCCGTCTCGAAGACTTCTTCCGCACCCACTTCTTCTTCGAGGACAACAGCTTTCGCCGCGCCTTTCGCACCTTCGACAACGCCAGCGCCTTTCGCGAGTTGGTCGCGACCCAACTGCGCAAGCTCCTGAACCGGCGCATCAGCGCCGAGCGGCGCGCCGCCACCGGCGAGCTGCACTGGCAAGGCAGCCCGTTTCGGCCCGATCGGCCCTTCGACACCAGCGACGAGCGCATCTTCACCGGCCGCGAGCAGGAAGTCCGCGAACTCCTGCGGGCACTCGAGCGATTCGCGATGAAACGCACGAGACGAACCAGCCGGGCCAACCCGGTCAGCAAGACCCGCACGGCCAACCTGCTGTTGTTGACCGGCCCGAGCGGCTGCGGCAAGACCTCGCTGCTGCGCGCGGGCGTGTTGCCACGCCTGACACGCCCGTTCCAGTTCGACGGGATTGCCGCCGTCTGGGTGTGCCTGGTCGCGCCAACCGAGGACTCGGTCGATCCCCTGGCAATCCTCGCCGAAGCCCTGTGCGCACAGGCCAGCCTCGGTCCGCTGCTGGCCGGCTTCGGCTTGCGCGCGCCCGCGCTACGCCGCCTGCTGCACAAAGATCCCGAGCTGGCGGCGCAACAGATCGCCAGCGCCATGGCCCAGCGCACCCCCGGCACCGCCAGCCGCGATGGTCATCGCCTGCTGCTCCTGCTCGACCCGTTCGACAGCCTGCTCGAGCAGGCCAGCGACAAGCAGTTGCTCCACCTTGCCGAGGCCCTGCAGGCGCTCGCGTTCACACCGGCGATCTGGATCATCGCGCTGCTGCGCAGCGACGCGGTGCCGGCGCTGGAACGTCTACCGGCCCTGCGTGCGTCGATTCGCGCCCAGGGCTGGACCGAGATCGAGCCGCCCTCAGCGGCGCGCATCCGCCAGGTGGTCGAGATCCCGGCGCGCGTCGCCGGCATCGATTTGGATACCCACAGGCTCGGCGAACGCGAGCTAGTCGAACAGCTCGAGGCCGATGCCAGCCGCCTGCGCCTGTGGCCGTCATTGCTCCAGCCGGTGCTCGAGGCCGCTTATCAACGCGCCCAGCAACGCCAGGCCAGCGACGGCGGCGAACTCTGGCTCTCGGGGGCCGATTATCAGGCCGCTGGGGGCATCGGCCGCCAGGTGTTGACGCGAGCGGCCGAGGTCTGGAGAAGCGTCGATGCCGAAGCACATGCCGCGCTGCCACGCCTCTGCCGCGCACTGATCACCTTGGAGGGCGGTGCCCTCGCCCGCCCGACCATACGCCACGGCAACCTCGAGCTGCTGCGCCGCGATCCGGCTTGCAAACGCTTGCTGGAGCGCCTAATCGAGGCGCGCCTGATCATCAGCGAGGGCCTGCACGATCCGACCCTGAGCATCCATTGTGACGCGCCTGACCAGCGGATACGCGCTGAACCGACCACGATCTGGCACGACTGGCGACGACGCTGGAGGCGTCCGCGTCGGGGCGGACCTGATCCGGAGCCGCCCGCGGCGGAAGCTCAAACGGCCGCTGCATCGACCGCAACCGCAGTCGTCGCCGGCGACACCGCGCAAACCGTCGATGCCAGTACCGACGCCGATACCGACACCGAGCACCAGGATTGGCGCGAGTACCAAGCCGTGGTCAGCTTCAGCCACCCCTGGCTGCTGACCCACTGGGAGCCGGTGCACACCTGGCTCGCCGTGCCCGCCAACCGGCAGTGGCTGGCGCGGCGTTTCCAACTCGATCGCCAAGCCCAGCTCTGGAAGCGCACCAATTGCAACAGCGAATACCTGCTGCGCGACGCCGGCTCGGTCGAGGCCCTGGCCTTGCAAGAGACCTATGCCGAGGAACTCGAGCCCTTGGAGCGCGAGTTCATCGACCACTCCAAGGCCCATGTCGCGCTCCTGCGTCGACGCCGCTTCATGGTGCGTTTGGTCGGGCTGGTGCTCGCGGCCCTGGTGCTGATCTCGGCGCTCTCGGCCGGCCTGGCCTACCACGCCTATACCGACGCTCAGATCAACCTGAGCCGCAGCAAGCTCAACGAGGCCAATCTCTCGATCAACCGTGGCAACACGCCGCAGGCGGTCGATCTGGCGCTCGGCGCCGGCGCCGACCTGCCGCAGCGCGCGGTGCAAACCCTCGGCCTGGCCTTCAGCAGTAATCGACTGCTGGCGATGGCCGCCGCTGCGAATCCCGGGCCCGACGAACCACGCCTACCCAGCCTCAATGCTGCCGGCTCACAGCTCGCCACCTTCCTGCCAGGCCGTGGGGCGACGCTGCTCGCGCTCGAACAGGGCCGCTTCGAGCCGATCCAAACCCTGGCCGACCCAGCGCTGGGCGTACATACGCTGGTCTTCGGGCCGGACACCCTGGTCGTTGGCATCGGCGCCGAGGGGCTTTGGCGCCTCCCGGCCGGCGCTGGCGCCGAACCGGATTATCCCTGTGGGTCCTCACCCGGACTCAGCCTGGCCCTGGATGAGCGCCGCCAGCGCCTCGCTCTCAGCCGCCCGGGCGCGGATGGTCAGCAGGGCCTCTGCGTCGTCGATCTCGCGCAGCCGGGGCGCGTCATCCTCGACAAAGCGCTCGCCGATGGCCCCCTGCGCAGCCTCAGCTTCGCGCCCGATGGCCAGGCCTTGCTGACCGCTGCGGCCAGCGGTCGCACGCGCCTCATCGACCTGCAATCGGGCGCGGTGACCCTGTCGCTGCCGCGCGACAAGGCCACCGGCCGGCCGTTCAACCGCGCTGTGTTCGACGCCCGTAGCGAGCGCATCGCCATCGCCTCCGCCGACGAGCGCATCCGGCTCTACCAACGCGACGGCGAGCCGATCGCCGAACTTTCATCCGCGCGCATCGGAGGACGCATCTTCAGCATGCATCGCAGTGCGGTGCGCGATGTCGCCTTCGACCCCTCCGGCGCCTTCCTGGTCGCCGCCGACGACGAAGGGCAGATCGTGCGCTGGACCCTGAGCGACGAGGCGGGTGGCACCCTGAGCGACGAGGCGCGCGGAGCCGAGGACGCTCAACCGCCTCGCTTCGATCAGGCCGTGGTGCTGAGCAGCCATCGCCTGAGCGCCGGCCCGGTGCGCATCATCGAGCCCCCCGCGCGGGCGGAGTTCAACGAGAGCCTGGTGCTCAGCGCCTCGCTCGACGGCACCGCCAAGCTGACCGGCCTGCAGACCGGCAAGCCCATCGCCGTCCTCGGCCATGACGCGGCGATCACCAGCGCCGACTTCCATGCTGGCGGCGAGCGCGTGGCGACCTTCTCAGCGCGCGATGAGACGGTGCGCCTGTGGAGCGTCAAACCGGTCTCGCGGCTTGCTTACCGGCTGCGGCATCCGGACCATGTCTGGTCGGTCGACACCGCCCTCGCGCCGCCCGCCATCGCCCGTGGCAGCGAGGCGCTGTTGTTGGCCACGGCGGGCTTCGACGGTGGTGTCAGGGTCTGGCGTTACAGCCGCCAGGGCGCAAGCAGCCAACCCACACCCTGGGTCGCGTTTCTCGATGACGACGCGCAACGCCCGGTGCGCCAAGTCCGCTTCTCGCCGTCCGGGCGCCGCCTGGTCTCGGCGCACGACGACGGGACCGCGCGCATCGCCGATCTGATCGACAAGCGCCTCGACTGCCGGCTGCAAGTCACCGAGTCCGACCGAGGCGAGGTCTACAACGCCCTCTTCAGCCCCGACGCCCGTTGGATCCTGACCACCTCCAATGACCCCTCCGCGCCGGTGCGCGCCTTTTCCTCGGAGACCTGCGAGCCCTTGCACACGGGTGATTGGCCCGATGTCGGGCTCCAGCACGGCGGGCAGGCCATCAAGGCCGCCGCCGTGGCCAGCACGGCGACGGGCACCCTGGTGGCGACCGGTGATGAGGCCGGCATCCTGCGGCTGGCCGAACGCACCCACGCCGGTCGCTGGCAGCATCGCTGCAGCATCGAGGTCGGCGTCGGCGCCATCGGCGACATTGCCCTGAGCCTGGACGCGAGCCGGGTCGCCGTCGCCGGCGAAGCCAACCGCGCGGCCCTGATCAGGCTCGATGCGCCGACCGCGCTCCGGGCGCTCGATGCGTCCTTCACGGCCGACGCATTCCTCGCCGGCCAGGATGCCGTCACAGAGGACGCAGTCTCCAAGACCGACTGCGGCTCGATGCGCTTCCTCGAGGGCCACAGCGACCGTCTCTACAGCATCGCCTTCGCGCCGGATGGCAAGCAACTGGTCACCGCGTCCCTGGACAAGACCGCGCGCCTCTGGGACCAGCACGGCGAGCCCATCGCGATCCTGGTCGGGCATCAGGATCGCATCTATCGCGCCGAGTTCAGCCCCGACGGGCGGTGGCTCCTCACGGGCTCGCGCGATGGCAGCCTGCGTATCTGGAAGCGCCCGCAACACCCGCAACGAGCCAGCGACGACGTGGCCAGGCTGTCGACCTTCCTGCCGCTGGAAGCCGATGCCGGTGGTGTCGCCAATGCGGTGTTCAGCCCCGACGGTCACTATGTCGCCGGCGCCTATTGGGAGAACGCCGCCATCCTCTGGCGACTCTGGGCCGAGGATGCCGAGGCGACGGGGAGCGCGCGCACGGATTGGGGACCGGACCGCTCGGCGTTGGCGCTGGTGCGCGAGGCCTATCGTTTCCGACGCGATAACCAGGTCGCCGAGCCGACAGCCAGCGACCTGGAATCCAGCCGCCTGAAGCCCAGCGACTGATGCGCCCTCAGTCCCAGACCGCCACGCCCGCGTGTCACCGATGAACAGGCCGAGACAGCACGGAATCGGAGGCGGGCGCGGTGTCGCTCCCAGGCAACGGCTCGGACTCGCACGCTGGCTCCAGCGACCGCTTGCCGCGCTTGGCCGGGCGCTTGGCCAGACGCCTGACTGGGCACCTGACCGGGGACGCTCGCGCGTGAGCTGGGTGGGGCTGATCCTGGCCATCGCGCTGCTCGCGGTCATCACGAGCCAGATTCCGTTGCGCGAGACCGACATCGCCGTCTATTCGACCGCCGCCGAGCGCGTGTTCACCGAGGCCGAAGACCCCTACCCGCGTCGCCCCGGCGACGTGCTGCCCTTCACCTATCCGCCCACCGCGCTGGTGTTGCTGTACCCGATCGCCGGCTTGAGCCTCGAGCAACTGGCCGCCGCGATGCGGGCGTTGAACCTGCTGCTGGCGCTGGTGGTGATGATCGTCATCGTCGGTGAGTTGGCGCGCGACGACCCGAGCGACAGGCTGCGTGTCTGGGGGCCGCTCTATATCGCCGGCTTCGGCGGGCTCTATCTGAACCTGCAGTTCGGCCAGATCAATCTCTTGCTCCTGCTGCTGATCTGGGGCTACTGGCGCGCGCTGCGCCGCAGTCGCGAAGGCGCCGGCGCGGGCGCCCTGCTCGCGCTCGGCTGCATCGCCAAACCCCATTATGTGCTGCTCGCTCTCGGCGCCGGGCCGCTGCCGCAACGGCGGTTGATCGTCGGCGGCCTGCTCGCGGGCGGTCTGCTGATCGCGCTCAGCCTCTGGGTCGCGCCGACCGGCAGTTGGATCTCCTGGTGGCGGGAGATCGTCGCCACCGCCAGCCTCACCGAGCTGCCCCCCGGTCATAGCTCGATCGCCGCGCCCTGGAATCGCAGCCTGGCGGGTGCTATCGCGCGCTTCCTGGTGCCGAACAAGTTCAGCACCCTCATCGCCGATGATCCGGCCCTGGCCGCGCGTCTCACCGGTAGCGCGATACTGATCGTCATCGGTGCCACTGGCGCGCTGCTCTGGCGCTCGATGCGGCGCGATCTCGCATCGGACAGCGCGACAGCAACAGGGCTCCGAGATCGGAATCGCCTCGAGCAACAGGCAGCAGAGGCGACATCGACGCCGATACCGCCGCGCGGTGCGCTCGATCACGACCTGGAACTCTCGCTGATCAGCATCGCGGTCTTCCTGATCGCGCCCGCAAGCTGGACCCACCATCTGGTGCTCTTGCTACCAGCCGCCCTCGTGGTGCTGCGCGAGCGGGTCCTCGCGCCCAGTCGCGCGGTCAGCAGCCGCTTTGCCGCCGGCCTGGTCCTCGCCGTGCTCGCCCTCACCCTCGATGACCTGATCCCACGCGAGATCCGGGTCAGCTCGCTGCCGCTGATGTCGCTGATGACCGTCGCCGTCATCGCACTCTGGCTGCTGCTGGCAGAGCAGCTCTGGCAACGTAGTGGCCGGCGGGGAACGCGCATCCCGATTTGAGCACCCCAGCGCGCCGGTACCAGTCCGTTGGCGGACTATCGAGTCCGCGGTGATCGGAAGTATGCTGAACCACAGCGGCCACGGCCTTCAGCCGCGACCCAACCAATGACTGTCCACCGACACTGAGCATGAGGGCAACGCAGCATGTGGGACCAACGCTTCGACCGTGACGACTACTTCTACGGCACCGAGCCGAGTCACTTCCTGGTGGCGCAGCGCGATCGGCTGCGGCCGGGGCAGCGCGCGCTCGTGGTCGCCGAGGGCGAGGGACGCAATGCCGTCTACCTCGCTGAGCAGGGGCTCGCGGTCACGGCGTTGGACAGCTCCCGGGTGGCCTTGGCCAAGGCGCAACGGCTGGCTGCGGAGCGTGGCGTCGAGGTCGATTTTCGCGACGCCGACCTCGCGCATTGGCCGTGGGAGCCGGAGGCCTATGACCTGGTCGTGGCCATCTTCATCCAGTTCGCCGATCCCGCGCTGCGGGCCGCCATCTTCGCCGGCATGCAGCAGACCCTCACCCCCGGAGGCCTACTCTTGCTGCACGGCTTCACGCCGGCCCAGCTCGCCTATGGCACTGGCGGCCCGCCCTGTGCCGAGCTGCTGTACACGCCGGAGCTGCTGCGCGAGGCCTTTGCCGAGATGGAGATCCTGCGCCTCGATGAATACGAACGCGAGCTTCAAGAAGGCAGTGGTCATGCCGGACAGGCCGCGCTGATCGATCTGGTCGCTCGCCTGCCCGTCGCCGCCGAGCTAGACGTTCCCGGGTGAGGTCTGATCAGCCACTGATACTGCTCGGTATCGTCGGCCATCAGCTGACATGCAGCGTGGGCGCCAGCACAATGACGTCTCCTGGCGCTCAAGGGCTCTGGGGCGAGCAGATCTGGCCTCACGTTGGAAGTAGACTTGGTCCAGCGGCACGGACTGAGCGCGCTCACAAGCAGCCTCCAACATGAAATCCGATCGATTCTTGCCCAGCAGATTCGCTGCCTGATCGATCAAGTCACGCTGTTCAGGGAGGGCTCAGGTTGATAGCGGCAATGCGCAAAGCAGGCTCCAGCCGTGTAGACAATCGATACACCCTCGAGAAATTGGTCGCCTTCATCACAGCAGCAGCGGGCCAATGATGATAAGGATCTGGAGGCTGAAGACAGCATGAACAGACAAACAGCGGAAGCGTTGTTGCGAACGGCCACAGGCAGACTGGCCGCAGATTCAACAGCAGATCTTGTCAAACCAGATCACCGCGATTTTCGCAGGAGCGACTGTCCAATGAATCCTTCGTCGATGAGGTTCTTCTACCGATTGCGGACAGGATTGGTCTGTTGGTCGTGGACGAGGCGCACTGCATCTCCGACTGGGGACATGATTTCAGACTGGACTATCGTCGTCTGGTCAACATCCTTCGGCAGCTGCCGCCAAACATGCGTGCAGGTCAAGCACCTGGCCTCGAAGGTCTTGGCGTTGGCCGCGCGTCGCGTCGCCCACGACTTCTCGGCGCGCTATGGTGAGGCGGTGGTGCTGCTGGAGACCTTCGTGGAGACGCCGCGCTTTGCCGGCACCTGCTACCGGGCCGCGAACTGGCAGGCGCTGGGCGAGACCACCGGGCGTGGCAAGCTCGATCGCCACCACCGCGCCGCCTTGCCGCGCAAGACGGTCTATGTCTACCCGCTGCGCGTGGACTTTCGCACCGCGCTGGGGGTGGCGGCATGAGTGCACTGGCCGCCGAGTTTGCGGGGATCCATCTGAGTGATCAACGTCTGAATTGCCGCGCCCGAGGGTTGCTGGAGAAATTGGGAGACAAACCGACGGTGAGTATTCCCGCCGCCTGTGGAGGCTGGCACGAGACCCGTGCCGCCTACCGCCTGTTCGAGTCACCGCCGAGCGCGTGCTGGCACCGCATATCGCCTGTACCGAGGCGCGTCTGCGTGAGCATCCCCGGGTGCTGTGCATCCAAGATACGACCGAGCTGGATTATTCCACCAAGAAGGGCATCGCCGGGCTTGGGCCATTAAACTACGAAAGCCGCTGGGGCCTGTATCTGCATCCGACCCTGGCCGTGACCCCGGATCGGGTGGCGCTCGGGCTGCTCGATCTCTACAGCTGGGCGCGCGAGCCCGGCCGCTTAGGGCAGGAGAAAGACACCAACCGACCCCTTGAGGACAAAGAGAGCGTGCGTTGGGTCGATGGCTTTGCGCATGTCAATGAACTGGCCGAGTCACTGAGCGAGACGCGCCTGACCTATATCGCTGATCGCGAAGGCGATCTCTATGAATAGCCATGCGGCGGTCGAGCCATCTAGTGTTGGCGTATCACCATCGTTTTCGCCGGGACTGATTTCACCACCAAGCGCATGGCGAGATAGGCGCCATCACAGGCATAATTCAGCGTTTAGAGACCAAGGTGCGGACAAGCGCGCACCACGAAAGAGCATGCAATACGATACAGACGATCTTCGCATTCGCGCCATCAAGCAGGTCATCGCCCCGAAAGACCTGCACGCCGAGTATCCCATCACCCCTGCGGCGGCCACCACGGTCCATGAGACGCGCAAGGCCATCCAGCGCATCCTGCACGGCGAGGACGATCGCCTGCTGATCGTGGTTGGCCCCTGCTCGGTGCATGATCCAGCCGCCGCACTCGAGTATGCCCAGCGGCTGGGCGAGGTCCGCGATCAGGTCCGCGATCAGCTGCTGATCGTGATGCGGGTCTACTTCGAGAAGCCGCGCACCACAGTCGGCTGGAAGGGCCTGATCAATGATCCCTACCTCGACGGCAGCTTCGAGATCAACAAGGGCCTGGGTCTGGCGCGTCAGTTGCTCATCGACCTCAACGACCAGGGCATGCCGGCTGGCACCGAGTTCCTCGATCTGATCAGCCCGCAATACATCGCCGATCTGGTCAGTTGGGGCGCGATCGGCGCGCGCACCACCGAGAGCCAAGGACATCGCGAGCTGGCCTCGGGCCTATCCTGTCCGGTCGGCTTCAAGAATGCCACCGATGGCAGCGTCAAGGTCGCCATCGATGCGATCCATGCCGCCGCGCGCCCGCATGTGTTCATGTCACTGACCAAGGACGGGCACTCGGCGATCTTCTCCACCACCGGCAACGAGGATACCCATATCATCCTGCGCGGCGGCAGCCGGCCGAATTACGACACCGAGAGCGTCGACATCGCCGCCACCGCGATCCAGGAGTCGGGGCTGGTGCCGAAGATCATGATCGACTTCAGCCATGCCAACAGCCGCAAGCAGCCGGACAAGCAGGCGCGGGTCGCCGAGGATGTCGCCGGTCAGATCGCGCGCGGTGAAACGCGTATCCACGGTGCCATGATCGAAAGTCATCTCGTCGGCGGGCGGCAAAACCTCACCGCCGCCGGCGAACTGGTCTACGGCCAGAGCATCACCGATGCCTGCCTGGACTGGGAGCAGACCGCGCCCATGCTGCTGCGCCTGGCGGAAGCCGCCGAGCAGCGTCGCGCCTGTTGCTGACGGTTGACGCGCCCAGCCTCGGGAGCGGGCGCGCTACTTCTCGTCGAAGCCCGCCATGTGATACCAGCGGCGGGCCTCCTCGGGATCCTTCTCGACACCGCGCCCTTCCTCGTACATCATCGCCAAGGTGGTCTGCGAGCCGGCCAAGCCCTGCTCGGCGGCCTTCTTGAACCAGGCCACGGCCTTGCTCGCGTCTTGATCGATGCACTCGCCTTCCATGTACATGAACCCCAGCCCGTGCTGGGCGACGCCGAGCCCGGCCTCGGCCGCCGCGCGCATGTATTTGAAAGCCTGCATGGGATTCTCGAGCATACCGAGCCCATTCTGCGCCATGATCGCAACACGATACTGTGCTTCCGGATCACCGGCCTCGGCGAGCGGTCCCAGCAGACCCACCGCGCGCGAGAATTGCTTGGATTCGAATGCGGCGATGCCGCTGCTGAGATCCATGTCCTGGTTGGTAAAGGCTTCGCTCATCGGGAGAGTCCTCGTCGGTTGGGGTGTGCGGGATGGCGGTGTCGAGGCGCCGCGATGTGGCTGTCAGACAGCCTGTTCGCCGTGACTCATCGACTCATCGGCAAGGCCACGCGCGCTTGCCATTGACCGAGCAGATCCTCGTTCGCGGCGCCCAAGGCGATCCGTTTGTCGAGCCTGAGGGTCGCATCTGGCGCGTTGCCGCCGGGCGCGTACAATCGGGTCGCGGCGCCGGCCTCCTCGGCGATCAGGCGGCCGGCGGCGTGGTCCCAGAGTCCTTGACCGCCGTGCAGATAGAGCTGGAAACGCCCGGCACCGAGCCAGCACCATTCCAGCGCGACCGCGCCCAGATTGCGCTGCGAGCGGAAGGAATCAGCACCGAACAGCTCGGCGACACGTGCTTTTGGTAACCGCTTGAAGTCGATCATCGCGAGACAGTCCCCAAGATCTACGCCAGGGCTGTAGGGTCTGATCGGCTGGCCATCGAGCTGGGCGCCCTGGCCAAGGCGCGCGCTGAAGCATTCGTCGCGCACCGGGTCCAGCACCAGCCCAAGCTCGACCCGACCGGCCCGCAGCAGGGCCAGCGAGATGCAAAACCCGGGAAAGCCACAGGTGAAGTTGCTGGTGCCGTCGAGCGGGTCCAGACACCAGAGCGCGGTATTCTCATCGGCGAGCAGACGCGCTTGCTCGGCGCTGGACATCTCCTCGCCGAGCAGCGGGATCATCGGCCAGCGTTCGGCGAGCGCCGTCACCAAGCGCCGCTGCACGGCGAGATCGGCGTCGGTGACCAGACTGCCATCGGCCTTCTCGCGGGCCTGCGGCTGGGCGAAGCGGGGCAGGAGTTCAGCGCGCGCGATCTCGCGCAGGAGTGTGCTCAGCGTGGCAAGATCGGGCAGTGCGTCGGTTGACATGCGGGTTGGCTCGGCTGTGTGGGCGATCTCCGAGGAGGACAGATGCACGCGATTCGCCGCAAATCAATCGGGCCGGAGTCGAAATCCATGGGCGAGGCGGATCTGATGGCGGCGCACGGCCGGGCGTCTTCACCGCCACAGGTCCGGCTGCGAGCGCGGCCTGGGTGGTCTCGCCATGCCGCCCAAGCCCTGCTGTTCGCGTTACTGTTGTGGGCGCTGCCGGGCGCCTTGGAGCCGCCTTCGGAGCTTGAGCCGCAGTATGCCGCAGCGGCGGCGATCCAAGTCCCGGACGCGGTGCGTTTCGATGCCGCGCGCGCGGCCCTCGGCGCCGGCGAGCAGGACACCTTCGAGCAGTTGACGGCGACGCTCGAAGGCCACCCACTGCAAGCCGAGCTGCAGCGCGCCGAGTTGCACGCGCGCATCGATCGCGCCGAGGCGTCCGAGGTGCGGGCCTTCCTGGAACGCTACCCGGGCAGCGTCCCGGCCGAGCGCATTCGCCACCAATGGCTGGCGCGACTCGCGCGCGAGGGGCGCTGGACGGACTACCTCGAGGACTATGTCGATGATGGCTCGACGCAGCGCGAATGCTGGTATCGACGCGCCCTGCTCGCGACCGGACGCGCAGCCGACCGCACAACCGGACCTGAGGCCCAAGCCTTCGCGGGATTGACCGAGCTGTATCTGACCGCGCGCTCGCTGCCGGCGGCGTGCGATCCGTTGTTCGCCGCCTGGTACGCCGCCGGCGGGCTCGACAGCGAGCAGGTCTGGGCGCGCGTCGAACGCGCCTTGGCACACGACAACGCCGGGGTCGCTGCCTATCAGGCGCGTTATCTGCCGAGCACGCAGCAGCCCTGGCTGGAGCGGCTGGTGGACGTGCATCGGCGTCCGGAACAATTGCTCGAGGCGCCGCTCACCGCCGAGCAGGTGCCGGACGCGCTGCGCCGCCAGCACATCCTGGTGCACGGCCTGCAACGCCTCGCCGAGCGCGCGCCGGCGCAGGCCGAGCTGCTGCGGGCCTCGATCGCCGCGGCCGAGACCCTGCCTGCGGCGCTCGCCGAACGCGCCGATGCCGCCGTCGGCCAGGCGCTGGTGCGGGCCGGAGATGCGCGCGGATTGGATGCGCTGGCGCGCCTCGAGCCGCGCGCTGACAATATCGACCTGCAGCTCGCGCGGCTGCAAACGGCCCTGCGCGCGCGCGCTTGGTCGCGGCTCGCCGCCTGGTCGCGGGGACTGCCGGCGGCGGCCGATGAGCTTGGCAAATGGCGCTACTGGCGCGGTCAGGCGCTGATGCGGGTCGCGACCAGCGCGGCCGAGCGCGCGGCGGCCGCGCATGCCTTCGCCTCCGCAGCCAGGGAGCGCACCCTATGGGGCTTTCTCTCGGCGGAGCTGATCGGGCGCCCGTTGGCCCTCGATCACCAGTCGATCCCGGTCGCCGCCGATGCGGTCGAGACGCTCCTCGCCTCGGAGACGATCGCGCCCATTCAGGCCTTGCAAGTGCTCGGCCGCGATGAGGATGTGGCCCGCGAATGGCGCGCGCTCACGCGCTCGATGTCGCGCGAGCAACGGCTGGCGGCGGCCGCCGCCGCGGCCCGACTCGGGCTGGTGAACGAGTCGATCCTG
Organism: Halochromatium salexigens; assembly: GCF_016653295.1. Lineage (GTDB taxonomy): Bacteria > Pseudomonadota > Gammaproteobacteria > Chromatiales > Chromatiaceae > Lamprobacter > Lamprobacter salexigens. Next base: position 171,047 of record NZ_NHSF01000059.1, read on the forward strand.
ACCCTGGCGCGCGCCGCCTACTGGGACGATCTGGAACTGCGTTTCCCGCTCGCCCATCGGTCGCTGGTGCATGATGCCGCCGCCGAGCAGGGGCTGCCGTTGGACTGGGTCTATGCCGTCATTCGCCAGGAAAGCGCCTTCGCGCCCGGTGCCGCCTCGCATGCTGGCGCCATCGGCCTGATGCAATTGATGCCGGCCACCGCACGCGAGGTCGCGAGCAAGACCGGCCGCCCGCCCCCAGAGCGACCGGACCTGATCGACCCGGCATTGAACATCGCGCTCGGCACGACCTACCTGGCCGAGATGCAGCGTCGCTTCAACGCTCATCCGCTGGTCGCCAGCGCCGCTTACAATGCCGGCCCAACGGCGGTGCGCCGCTGGCTGCCGGAGGCGCCGATGCCCGGCGCCCTGTGGATGACCGAGATTCCCTATGCCGAGACGCGCCAATACGTGCGCCGCGTCCTGACCTATCGCGTCATCTATCGGTACCGGCTCGGGCTGGAGCCGTTGCGGGTCGGCGCCTTGCTGCGTCCGGTGCCTTGACGCAGTCCTGAGCGGGAGACGCTGATCGATCTTTCACGGCTCTGTTATCCTGACCCGCTGCGGGGTCTTACCCTCGTCGCCACGCGCTCTTTTCCCACTGCCTCCTGCCAACTGCTCCCCTCTATCGCTGCAGCCTCATGCGTTTTTTTCTCCTCATCGCCGTCGTGCTGAGTCTGTCGGCCCTCGTTCCCGCGCCCGCTACCGCTGGCGATGCGGCCGATGCCATGGCCCAGGCGATGGCGCGGATGATGGAGGCGATGGGGCTCTTCGATGGCGATGGCGATGCGCCCGCCTCGTCCATGCCCTCGATGATGCCGGGTATGAGCCCGTTCGGTGGCCAGATGCCCTGGGGCCAGATGCCGGGCTATGAGAGCTTCGCCGATCCGATCACCGCCTTCGGCATGCGCGGCATGACGGACGCCTTCACCGCGAACGGAGGCTGGCCCTGGGCCAGCAGCGGCAACCGCCTGGATGGGATCTGGGAAGGGCGCGATGGCGGGCTGATGATCCTGCGCCAACCACGCTTTCGGCTGCATGCAGCTCAGGGCGGGCATATCGAGGGCCTGTTCCAGCACCGTGGCGAGCGCATCGCCTTCTACGAGCCCACCACCGAAAGTGTGCGTGCCTACGAGCTGGCCGAGCAGCAAGGGCGGTTGGTGATGCGCGATGCCGCTGGCAACACCTATCTCTATCGGCGCCTCTGGCTCGAAGCACCGAGCTGGGATTGGCCCCAGGGCGGCAGCGGCCACTGACCTCAACCGATGAGCAGGCCGAGGCCGACCAGGATCAGCAGGCCGGCGAAGAGGCGTTTCAAGGTCGCGGTGGGCAGATGATGCGCCAGGCGCGCACCGAGAGAGGCGCTCGGCATGCTGGTGCTGACGATGGCGAGCGCCGCCGGCCAGTAGACGAAGCCGAGGCTGTGGGCGAGCAATCCGCTCTGCTGCCAGCCCGAGAGCACGAAGCCCAGGGTGCCGGCGGCTGCGATCGGCACGCCGCAGGCACTCGCGGTGCCGATGGCGTGGCGCATGGCGACCCCATGCCGGGCGAGAAAGGGCACCACCAGAATGCCTCCGCCGACGCCGAGCAGGGCGGACAGGGTGCCGAAGCCAAGGCCGGCGCCGAGCAATCGCGTCGATCCGGGTCGCGGACGCGGGCGCGGCCTGACCGGGCGCAAGAACATGCGCAGCCCGGCATAAAGCAGGAAGCCGGCGAACAGACGCTGCAACCAGAGCGGGGCGATCCAGGCGCCAGCGAACGCCCCGAGGCCGGCGCCGAGCAAGAGCCCGGTGCCGAGCCAACGAAACAGGCTCCAGTCGACGGCGCCGCGCCGATGATGGGTATAGGCCGAGATCGCGCCGGTGGCGACGATGGTCGCCAAGGAGGTCGCGACGGCTTGATGCGGCGCCCAGTCGCCGTGCAACGGCAGCCAGGCGAAGAGGGCGAGCAGCGCCGGCACGATGATCGCCCCGCCGCCGACCCCGAACAGCCCGGCGAGCAGGCCGGCGAGTGCGCCAGTGGCCAAGTAAGCGATGAGGGCGAGGGGAGTCAATGGGGCTCAGGGTGTGCCGGTTCGGGGCGTGTCGGTTTGAGGGCGTGAGGCATGAGGATCGATTCGATGATGAGCGAAAGCACACAGGCAACGAGACAGGCGGGCGATCTCGTCTCGACCGGTCTGGACGGCTTGGACCGGGTGCTCGATGGGCTGCGCCTGGGCGACAATGTCGTCTGGCGCGTGGATGATATCGAAGATTATCGTCATTTCGTGCCGCCTTTCGTCAGCGCCGCCGCCGCCCAGGGGCGCGCGGTCATCTATGTCCGCTTCGGGCGCCATGCGCCGCTGATCGCGCCGGGGCCCTCGGTGCGTCGCGTGCGCGTCGATGCCCTGCGCGGGTTCGAGGCCTTCACGCGCCATGTGCATCAGTTGATCACCGATCACGGTCGGGGCGCGTTCTATGTCTTCGACTGCCTCTCCGATCTGCTCTCGGCCTGGGCCACCGATCTGATGGTCGGCAACCTGTTCCGGGTGGTCTGCCCCTATCTCTGTGAACTCGACACCGTGGCCTACTTCGGGCTGCTCTCGCAGGCGCACTCCCACCGCACCATGGCGCGCATCCGCGACACCACCCAGGTGCTGATCGACGTGCGCCATGCCAACAACGCGCGCTATCTGCAGCCGGTCAAGGTCAGCGGCCGGCACTCGCCGACCATGTTTCTGCCGCACACGCACCATAACGGCGACTTCACGCCGGTCGCCAACAGCAGTGCGGCGACGCGCTTGCAGGCGGCGCTGCTGCGGCGCGACAGCGAAAGCGCCTGTCAGATGGATTACTGGGATCGGCTGTTCCTGGAGGCCTCGGAGTTGACCGCGCGCGAGGCCCCGCACGCGCAACGCGCGCAGGTGCTTGACCAGCTCTATCGGGTGCTCATCAGCCGCGACGAGCAGGTGCTCGACCTGGCCCGGCGGCATCTCGATCTGCAGGATCTGGTCGCCATCCGCGGGCGCATGATCGGCAGCGGCTTCATCGGTGGCAAGGCCGTCGGCATGTTACTCGCGCGGCGCATCCTCGAGCGCGATGATCCGGCGTTCTGGGCGCCCATCCTGGAGCCACATGATTCCTTCTACCTCGGCTCCGATGTCTACTACTCCTATCTGGTGCACAACGGCTGGTGGACGCGCTTGATGCGCCAGCGCACGCCGGAGGGCTATTTCGCCGAGGCAGAGACCCTGCACGCCGATCTGCGCCAAGGCGAACTGCCCGAGGAGGTGCGTCTGGATCTCGAGCGCATGCTCGATCACTTCGGGCAGTATCCGATCCTGGTGCGCTCGAGCAGCCTGCTGGAGGATGGCTTCGGCAACGCCTTCGCCGGCAAGTACGAGAGTGTCTTCTGCGTCAACCAGGGCTCGCCGGAGCAGCGCCTCGCGCAGTTGGAGGCGGCGATCCGCCAGGTGTTCGCCAGCACCATGAGCAACGATGCCCTGGTCTACCGTCGCCAGCGTGGGCTGGAGGCGCGCGAGGAGCCGATGGCGCTGCTGCTGCAGCGAGTCAACGGGCGCTATCACGGGCGCTATTATCTGCCCGATTGTGCCGGCGTCGGGGTCTCGCGCAACCTCTTCGTCTGGGAGCCCGATCTGGACCCGGCCGCCGGCATGCTGCGGCTGGTGGTGGGCCTGGGAACCCGTGCCGTGGATCGCATCGAGGGCGATCACGCGCGCGTGGTCGCGCTCGATCAGCCGCGCCGGCTGCCGTTTCGCGATGCCAATGATCCGGGCCAGTTCTCCCAGCACGATGTCGATGTGCTGGACATCAGCGATAACCGGCCACGCACGCTCGCGGTGCGTGATCTGGCGGCGCTGGCGCCGGCCTGGCCGCTGTCCTGGTGCGCCGAACTCGACCGCGAGGCCAGCGAGCGGGCACGCGCGCGCGGTGGCGCGCCGGTCTGGCGCGTGACCTTCGCGCCCCTGCTCGAGCGCACCGCCTTCGGCGCGGTGCTGCAGCGCATGCTGCGCACGCTGGAGGCGGCCTACGCCTATCCAGTCGATATCGAGTTCACCGCGCACCTGGCCGCCGACGGCACGCCGACCTTCAGTCTCGTGCAGTGCCGCCCATTGCAAACCCTGGGGCCGGCGCAGCGGGTGGAGCTGCCCGAGACGGTGGCCGAGCAGCGGTTGTTCTTCGCCACCCGCGGGCATTTCATGGGCGGCAATATCGATCGGCCGATCAGCCGCGTGATCCGCGTCGATGGCCGCCGCTATGGCGCCTTGTCGCGGACGCAAAAGTACGCCGTCGGGCGGCTCGTCGGTGACGTCAACCGCGCCCTTGCCGAGCGCGACGCCTGCCCAACCTTGCTGATCGGCCCCGGCCGGTGGGGGACCAGCAGCCCCGAGCTGGGGGTGCCGATCCGCTTTGCCGACATCAACCGCATGGCGGTGATCGCCGAGGTGGCCGAGATCGGCGCTGGCATGACCCCGGATCTGTCCTTCGGCTCGCACTTCTTCCAGGATCTGGTCGAGTCCGGCATCGCCTATGTCGCCCTGTTTCCCCGCCTGCCCGGTCATCACTACCATCCGGACTGGCTCGAGCGCCTGCCCACTGCGACACGCATCGCCGCGCCCGCCGAGACCGATCCCGAGGTGGCGGCGAGCGTCAGCGTGGTCGATGTGAGCGCCACCGGCCTGCGCCTGAGCGCCGATGTGGTGCGTCAACGCTTGCTGTGTTATCAGCCGGCCGAGTCAGTCGAGCCGACCAGCTAGCCAACCCAGCCGTCAACGCCAGCACTCAGATCAGCCCCATCGCCACCATCGCGCGGCCGACCTTCAGGAAGCCGGCGATATTGGCGCCCACCACATAGTTGCCAGACTGGCCGAACTGGTCGGCGGTCTCGAAGCAGGTGCTGTGGATGCTGGTCATGATCTCGCGCAGGCGCGCCTCGGTGTACTCGAAGGACCAGGAATCGCGACTGGCGTTCTGCTGCATTTCCAGGGCGCTGGTGGCGACCCCGCCGGCGTTCGCCGCCTTGCCTGGGGCGAAGGCGACGCCGGCCTCGAAGAAACGCTCGATGGCCTCGGGCGTGGTCGGCATGTTGGCGCCCTCGGCGACCGCGATGCAGCCATTGGCCATCAGCGTGCGCGCATCCTTCTCGGTCAGTTCGTTCTGGGTCGCGCAGGGCAGCGCGAGCGCGCAGGGGATGTCCCAGATGCCGCCGTTCTCGGTATACAGGCTGTCGGGCTTGCGCTCGGCATAGACTTTGATCCGGCGCCGCTCGATCTCCTTGATCTCCTTGAGCAACGCCAGATCGATGCCGCCCTCGTCGAGGATCACCCCGTTGGAATCCGAGCAGGCGATGACCCTGCCGCCGAGTTCCTGGATCTTCTCGATGGCGTGGATGGCGACATTGCCGGAGCCGGAGACGACGCAGGTCTTGCCGTCGAGCGAATCGGCGCGGACCTTGAGCATCTCCTCGAGGAAGAACACCACCCCGTAGCCGGTCGCCTCGGTGCGTGCGCGGCTGCCGCCCCAGTCCAAGCCCTTGCCGGTCAGCACGCCGGATTCATAGCGATTGGTGATGCGCTTGTACTGGCCGAACAGGTAACCGATCTCGCGCTGTCCGACGCCGATGTCACCGGCCGGGACATCGGTATTCTCGCCGAGATGGCGATACAGCTCGGTCATCAGGCTCTGGCAGAACCGCATGATCTCGCGATCGGAACGGCCCTTGGGATCGAAGTCGCTGCCGCCCTTGCCACCGCCGATCGGCAGGCTGGTCAAGGCGTTCTTGAAGATCTGCTCGAAGCCGAGGAATTTGATGATGCCCAGGTACACCGAGGGGTGAAAGCGCATGCCGCCCTTGTAGGGGCCGAGCGCGCTATTGAACTCGACGCGAAAGGCGCGGTTGATGTGCACGACGCCCTGATCGTCCTGCCAGGGCACGCGGAAGATGATCTGGCGCTCCGGTTCGCAGATGCGTTGGATGATCTTGTAGTCGGCGAACTCGGGGTACTTCACCAGCACCGGGCCCAGTGACTCGAGCACCTCGCGCACCGCTTGGTGGAACTCGGTCTCGCCGGGGTTGCGGTGCAGCACATCCTGATAAATGGGCTCGAGTTTTTCGTCTAGGCCTACTGCCATGGTGTCATCTCTCCACAGACGTCGGATGAAGCTCGGATGCCAGGCGATGACCGCTAGGTGCGGTGCCGGAACCGAGCCGGAGCGCTGGATCAGGCCCCGCTAGAGGTTCATAATGCACGATTTTCACCGTCCGGGGTGCCGATGACCCTGCTTGAGCCTTAGGGACCGTTTGGATGAGCGCGAAAACAGTCTGTATTCTCGGTGGTACCGGTTTCGTCGGGCAGCACCTGCTCGGCCGTCTCGGTCGGGCCGGCTGGCATTGCCTGGTACCGACGCGGCGGCCGCATCGCCACCGCGAGCTGAAGCTGCTCGAGCAGCTGACCCTGGAGCCCGTCACGGCCTTGGATCGGGTCACGCTCGATGAACTCCTGCCGGGCTGCACGGCGGTCGTGAACCTGATCGGCATCCTCAACGAGGACGGCCGTTCGACCTTCGAGCGGGTGCATGTCGAGCTGGTGCGCGAGCTGACCGCCGCCGCGACCGCCGCCGGCGTGCCACGCCTGATCCAGATGAGCGCGTTGAACGCCGATGCCGAGCGCGGCGCCAGCGCCTATCTGCGCTCCAAGGGCGCGGGCGAGGCGCTGGCGCATCGGGCCGAGGGTTTGCAGGTCACCAGCGTGCGCCCATCGGTGATCTTCGGTCGTGGCGACAGCTTCTTCAATCGCTTCGCGTCCTTGCTGGAGCTGACGCCGGGGGTCTTTCCGCTGGCCTGTCCGCAGGCGCGCTTCGCGCCGGTGTGGGTGGGCGATGTCTGCGAGGCCATCGCGCGCGCGTTGGAAGACCCGCAAACCATCGGCCAGCGTTACGATCTCTGTGGCCCGCGGGTGTTCAGTCTCGAGGAGTTGGTGGCGCAGACCGCACATTGGATCGGTCGACGGCGTCTGCTGATCGGCCTCAACGATCGCGCCTCGCGCTGGCAGGCCGAGTTGTTCGAGCGTCTGCCCGGCAAGCCGTTCACGATGGACAATTACCACTCGATGCAGATCCCGAGCACCTGCGGCAAGCACGCCGGGCTGCTCGAGCTGGGCATCCATCCGAGCGACATCGAGACCATCGTGCCGACCTATCTGCGCTGAGGCTAAGGCCAATGTGGCGTTCGTCGTGGTCCGATGTTCGCCGGGCCGTCCAGGTTAGAGCCGGTCACTGAGATCGCGAACGGCGAAGCCACCGAGCCTCAGCGCGTCGAGCCCTTTCGACAGCGCCAGCACCTGAAAACGCTCGCCCATCTGGCTCGGCAACAATAACTGCTTGGCGCCGGCGGTCAACGCTAGCATCGCCAATGGATCATCGGCGCCGGCCTCGGCAATCAGCGCATCGATGCCACAGCCAATCAGGAAGTTGGCCTGGGTGGTGTAGCCGGCGAGCTCGAGTCCCGAGGCTTGGCCGGCCTCGGCCAGGGCGCTGAAATCGACGTGAGCGGTGATATCCTGCAAGCCTAGGTTGCGATAGGGGTCGCTGTGCGCGCGATGACGACTGTGGCACATTAGGGTGCCTTGGTCGCGCTCGTCGAGGTAGAACTCGGCGCGTGGATAGCCATAGTCGATCAGCAGTAGCAGGCCCGCATTGAGCATGGTGGCGAGGGCCTGGGTCCAGGGCGCGAGCCGCAGATTGATCTCGGAGCGGTAGCCAGGCTGGGTGGCGAGGCCCCTGGCCTGCAAGGCCTCGACCGCGGACTGGAGCGCGGGCGCGGCCGGTTCCGCGAGGATCTCGGCGAAGCCCTCGCCCTCGATGCCGACGCAAACCTCTTGCACCCGGCCCTCGTCGCTGATCTGGAAACGATGCACCGGCATTGCGTCCAGCACCTCGTTCGCGAGGATGATGCCGTTGAAGTGCTCTGGTAGGCGCTCGAGCCAGTGGCAACGCTCGCACAGTTCGGGTACCCGTTCTGTTAGGGTCCGACGCTGCCGTTCGGCTAGATCCGGACTCGGCTCTAGGATCAGGTAACGCTCCGGCAATGGGCCGTGCGCGGCTAGGGCCGTCAGCAGTTCGGCCGCTAGAGCGCCGGTGCCGGCGCCGAGCTCGAGCAGATCGCCGCAGCCGGCGCCATGGGCGCCGAGCGTGGTCAAGACCTCGCGGCTGGGCGCCGCGAGGCAGCGCGCGAACAGCGGCGAGATCTCCGGGGCGGTGACAAAGTCGCCTTTCGGCCCCAGTTTCGGGGCACCAGCGACGTAATAGCCGAGTCCAGGCGCATAGAGCACGAGGTCCATGAAACGGTCGAACGCTAATCGGCCGCCGGCGGCGACGATCTCGTGGCGAACCAGGGCGTCAAGTGCCGTGCGTTGGGCGCTGGTCTGGTCTGAAGTATCAATCATCACGAATCAGGGATAGCTTGGGAGGGTCCTTTGAGCGATCGAACAGCTTCGAATCCAATGAGCCCAGCGCGGAGCTCACTCAGCGGCAAGGTTGCGCTGATCACCGGCGCGGCGCAGCGCATTGGCGCACGCATCGCGCGCCTGTTGCACGCCGAGGGCGCCGATCTGGCGCTGCACTATCATCGGTCGCGCGCGGCCGCCGAAGCCTTGCAGCAGGAGCTGCAGGCGCAGCGCCAAGGCTCGGTGCAGTTAGTGCAAGCGAATCTCTGCGACATCCCGCGCCTGCCGGCCCTGCTCGCCGAGGTCGAAGCCTATCACGGGCGCCTGGATCTGCTGGTCAACAATGCCTCCAGCTTCTACCCGACGCCGCTCGAGGAGGCCACCGAGGCGCACTGGGACGAGCTGCTGGGCTCCAATCTCAAGGGGCCCTTCTTTCTCACCCGCGCCGCCGCCCGACTGCTGCGCGCAAACCACGGGGCGGTGGTCAATCTGGTCGATATCCACGCCCAGCGACCGCTCAAGACGCATCCGATCTACTCCATCGCCAAGGCTGGGAATGCGATGATGGTCAAGACCCTAGCGCGCGAACTCGGCCCCGAGGTGCGGGTCAACGGCATCTCGCCGGGCGCCATCCTCTGGCCGGAACAGGGGCTGTCGGACACCACCAAGGATGAGATCCTTGGGCGCACGGCGCTCGCCCGCGCGGGTTCGCCGGACGACATTGCGCGCACCTTGCTTTTTCTGGCACGCGACGCCGATTACATCACCGGCCAGATCATTGCCGTCGATGGTGGCCGTACCCTGCAGCAGTGAGCGCCGCGTGTCGCTCTTATCAACCCTCCACTATCAACCAACCCCTCAGGTATCTGATGACTGAAGAGAAGAAAGCCATCCTCCATCAAGGTTCCGAGCGCAGCTCGCCGTATCCGGTTAGCCGGCTGGCGCCGGCATTTCAGGCCCCGGCTCTGGCCGAGGAGATCGAACGCGCCGAGTCCATGCTCAGCGCGCGTACGAGCGCCAAGCTGCGCGTCATCGCCGATCAGATCAAAGCCCTTCAGGCCGAGGCACGCAAAGCCCTGGACGAGGCGCGCGACGAGCACGCGCTGACCCATGCCGAGTGCGCTTTCAAGCGTCTGCCCGGCAAGATCTACCATCTCTATCAAAGGCCTGATGGCCGCCGCTATTTCTCGATGCTGTCGCCCGAGGATTGGCGCGACGCACCGCCACATCCCTATGTCGCCTCCTATCGGCTTGAGGCGGACTACTCTTGGACAGCACTCGAGGATCTGGATCAGTCCGACGATACGGGCGATCTGGTGCAGCAGCTATTGCGCATCGATGGTTTGGCTGGTCTTTAGTCCGGCACTATCAAGCCAGGCCCATCAAGCCAACCAGCTCCTCGCTGCTCATCACATGACAATAGATCATGTTGATGATCGCCAGCTCTTGCTCGTGCAATGCGTCGGTACCTGCCGCGCAGCAGTCCTCGAGTAGGATCACTTGGAAACTCTCGTCGGCGAGGCTGCGCACTGTCGATGAAACGCATTGATCGGTGTAGATGCCGGTCACGATCAGGGTGCGGATGCCCATGTTGCTCAGCAACAGGCGCAGGTTGGTGCCGGTCAGCGCGCTGTCGGTGGTCTTGGTGACTACGATCTCGCCCGGCGCCGGTGCCAGCTCCGGGATGATCTGGGAGCCTGGGCTGTCCTTGGGCATCAGCAGGTTGTTCCAGCCCGGCATCTTCTGACTCAGCGAGCGATCGCGCCCGTCCTCGAGCTGGCAGGCGATGCGGGCATGGAGCACGTCCAGGCCGTTCTCGCGAAACCGTTGTTGCAGCGCTTGCAGCCGGGGGATCACTGTAACGCGCATGCGCTCATGGAACGGCGCCCAGCGCACGCGCTCGCTCGGATCTTCATGCAGTTCCATGCCATAGTTCTGGACATCGATGCAGAGCAAGGCGGTCTCGGCATGGATGAGGACCGGATCTTCAGGCTCGGGGGCGTTGTGGTAGTAGAACGAGCGGTGAGCGGTCTTCCAGGTCATCGGGTTGGCTCCGGAGCAAGGGGTTGGCGACACGTTTACCGGGGCTGAGCGCTGCCTACTCTGCCAGAACGTCCGGTCAGCGTCATCAGTGAGCGGCCTGGGCGCGGGGCCTTGGCCGTCGGATGTTGCGCTTCTTCAATGCCATTGCGCGCGTAATCCTTAGAATTCTCCTCAGTTATGTCCGATTCCGCGTTGCGGCCCCTTGGTATGTCACAGACTGCTCTCGATACCCGTCGACTTCCTCATTTCCCAATCGCCTTCTTCGCCGTGGTGATGGGCCTCTCCGGGCTGACCATCGCCTGGGAGAAGGCGTTGCACGTGTTCGCGCTCGAACTCGATGGCGTCGGGCTCGATCCCAGCCTCGGTATTGGCCTGTGGATGGCGAGCACGACGGCGGCCATCTTCGTGCTCCTGCTGCTGTTCTATCTGGCAAAGCTGGTGGTGTATCCGAAAACGGTGCTCGAAGAGCTGCGCCACCCGGTCAAACTCAACTTCTTTGCCGCGATCTCGATCAGCTTGTTGCTGCTCTCGATTGCCTTCTTGCCCATCGATGAGTCCATCAGCCGCCCGCTGTGGATGACCGGTGCCAGCTTGCACCTGCTGTTCACGCTCTATGTGGTCAGCGTCTGGATCCATCATGAACACTTCGAGGTCCATCACATGAACCCGGCCTGGTTCATTCCCGCCGTCGGTAATGTGTTGGTGCCAGTCGCTGGTATGCCGCTGGGATTCATCGACGTCTCCTGGTTCTTTTTCAGTATTGGCCTCCTGTTCTGGGGCCTGCTGATGACGATTATCTTCTATCGGCTGTTGTTCCACGCTCCGATCCCTGAGCGTTTCATGCCGACGCTGTTCATCCTGATCGCGCCACCGGCGGTGGGCTTCATCGCTTACATCAAACTGGTGGGCCAGCTCGATCCGGTGGCGAAGGTGCTCTACTTCGTCGCCCTGTTCTTGACCTTGCTGCTGTTTGTCCAAGCGCGCTACTTCGCCCGCTTGCGCTTCTTCCTCTCGTGGTGGGCCTATACCTTCCCGCTCGCGGCGATCAGCATCGCCAGCATGCTGATGTTCGAGCAGGGCCAGGGTGATGTGTATCGCTGGATCGGCGCCGGGCTGCTCGCGGTCCTCACGCTCGTGGTCGCCTTCCTGCTTTTGCGCACCCTGTACGCCATCGCGCGCCATGGCATCTGCCTGCCTGGGCATTAGCGGCGGAAATCCCTAGAGCCCGCCGTCCGGCGGGACCTTATCCACCGCCCTTCAACCTGTTCGAGATCATCCATGAAACAGACCCTTTTGCAAGAGAAATACCCGATTTACACCCTCGAAGTCAGCAAGGACGAAACCCGTTTCACGGATGTCGAGTCGGTGATTGCCTACCTGAAGACGTGCATCGATGCGCACGAGGTTGCGCGCTACATTGGCGAGTTCGATCACCTCGAGCACACGCGCTCGTTGCCAGCCGGGCGGATCGCCGAGGGGATCGAGTCCGCGAAGCACATCCTGTTCTGCTTTGGCACCAAGCTGCTCGACCCGCATGTGATGGCGGTTCGGCCGCGCTCGATCGGCGTCGTCGATCAGGGAGATCGCTTCATCGTGACGTTCCTCGAAGCGCCGATGCCGCCCGCGAATGAGGCCATGGAGCGTTGGGTGAAGGCACTCGTCGAACAGCCAAACCCAATAGCTGCCTGAGATCGGACCTAAGCGAACTCGCTGCATGCTTAGGACGCGGCGCTCCGCGAACCGCGCTTCAGCGGCTCGCCGCAGCGCTTGCAGAGGTAGCGTTGTCCCTTCGCGACCTTATTGTGGCGGATGCTCGAGAGCCGATGCGCCATGCAGCCGCAGTGATAGTCGAAGTAGTGCAGCGTGCGTGTCTCTAAACCGCTCACATCGTAATCATGGCAGCGCGTCGGTTCGGCGCCGAGCATGCGCATGATGCGCTGCCATTCGGCTCCGTGCGGGCGGATGCCCGGACCGTGACATTGATAGGCCAGGACATGGGCGACCTCATGCGGGATCGTCTCCTCGATGAAATCGGCGCCGCCGCGCTTGAGTAGCTCGAGGTTGTAGCGGATCAGAGCGCGACCGTCTGGGCGAATGCGCACCTGGCCCGCGCTCTTGCCGCGCAGATCAAAACGGATCTCGATTCGAGTGCGTTCCAAGCGCCCTAGCAGGGCACGAGTCCGCGCCTCCGCCACCGCGATCAGATCGGCAACCGACGCGCGGCGCAGCTTGCTCGCCTCGGCCTCGACCTCGGCGTCAGCATCGGGCGACGAAGCCGGCATTGCGTTCTGGTTTTGCGTTTCGCTCACGATAGGCTTATCATTCATTGGCTGAGATACAAGGGTTGAGTTGGCTGATGCCGCTCATCGCCTCAGGCGTGATGGCCCCGGTCTCGGGGTTTTTTCATCCGCGATCCGCTGCAGACCCCAGACGAGGCTGCTTCCGGCAGAGTCTCGCAGGGTGCTGCTCCGAACAAGGGGGCCGCTGGCCCTCTTTTTTGTTTGCGGTCCAGCACATGCGATGGGTGCCGCGCTCGCCGTGAACTCTAGCCAGTACTCGGCCATCGCAAGCCGGGTGGACGCGATCCTATCAGCGGTACTGAATCTTTAAGATGCGACGGGCAAATGATCGACTAACAACCCTGGTGACCTCGGTCGTCGAGCCGATGGGCTACGAGACCCTTGGCGTCGAGCATGCCTCGGCTGGCAGCGGGCAAGCAGTGTTGCGAGTCTACATCGATCACGCCGACGGCATTGGCATCGAGGATTGCGAGACGGTCAGCCGGCAGCTGAGCGGTGTCCTTGATGTCGAAGATCCGATCAGCGGTCACTATGATCTCGAGGTGTCGTCGCCTGGGCTCGATCGGCCGCTGTTTACAGTCGAGCAGGTCGCTCGCTACCGCGGTCACCAGATTCGCGTGCGGCTCGAGGAAAAACGCGATGGTCGGCGCAACTTCGAAGGCGAGGTGTTGGGGGTGAGCGACGATGGTAAGCACATCGAACTCGCGCTCGACGGGGTGGCGATACAGCTGCCGGTAGAGCGGATCGAAAGTGCCCGTGTTGTGCCGGAATTCAATTTTTCACAGTCCGCTCGTTGACGAACCGGATGCCGGACGGGCCGAGAGCGACCGACATCAGGGTTAGGGGCCGATGAACAAAGAGATATTGATGGTCGTCGATGCCGTCTCGAACGAGAAGGATGTTCCCAAGGACATCATCTTCGAGGCCATCGAGGCCGCGCTCGCCTCGGCGACGCGCAAGAAACATGGTGGCGATATCGAGGTGCGGGTCGCGATCGACCGCAGCACCGGTGATTACGAGGCCTTCCGCCGCTGGCAGGTGGTCGAGGATCAGGATGGTGAGCCGCTCGAGGCCTCGGAGCGCCAGATCACCTTGTCCGCAGCCAAGGAGCTTGATCCTTTGCTCGAGCTCGGTGGCTACATCGAAGAGCAGATCGAGTCGGTGCTGTTCGGGCGCATCGCGGCGCAGACCGCCAAGCAGGTTATCGTGCAAAAGGTGCGCGAGGCCGAACGCGCCAAGATCGTCGAGCTATTCAAGAGCCGCGAAGGCGAGCTAGTCACCGGCATCGTCAAGAAGGCCGAGCGTGGCACCATCGTCATCGATCTGGGCAACAACGCCGAGGCCTTGGTCCCGCGTGATCAGGTGATCCCAAAGGAGACCGCGCGCCCCGGCGATCGCCTGCGCGGGCTGCTCTACGAGGTGGCCGCCGAACTCAAGGGGCCGCAACTGTTCGTCAGCCGCACCTCGCCGAAATTGCTGATCGAGCTGTTCAAGCTCGAGGTGCCGGAGGTCGGCGAGGGCACGATCGAGATCATCGGTGCCGCGCGCGATCCGGGCACGCGCGCCAAGATCGCGGTGCGCACTCATGACCAGCGGATCGATCCCGTCGGCGCCTGTGTCGGCATGCGCGGCTCGCGCGTGCAAGCGGTCTCGAACGAACTCTTCGGCGAGCGCGTCGACATCATTCCCTGGGACGAGAACCCGGCGCAGTTCGTGATCAACGCCATGCTGCCCGCCGACGTCGTCTCGATCGTCATCGATGAGGACGCCCGCAGCATGGATGTCGCGGTGAAAGAGGAAAACCTGTCGCAGGCGATCGGCAAGGGCGGGCAGAACGTGCGCCTCGCCAGCCAGCTTACCGGTTGGGAACTGAACGTGATGAGCGAGGAGGACGCCGCGGCTAAGAGCGAGGAAGAGGGGCGCCGCCTGGTCGAGCGTTTCATGTCGGATCTGCGGGTCGATGAGAATGTCGCCGGGGTCCTGGCCGAGGAAGGCTTTACCACAGTCGAGGAGATCGCCTACGTGCCCGAGTCGGAGCTGTTGGCGATCGCGGATTTTGACGAGAGCCTGGTTGGCATTCTGCGCCAGCGGGCCCTCGAAGCGCTGTCGAGCCAAACGCTCGCAAACAACGAGAACCCGGATGCGGTACCGGATGCGGATCTGTTGGCGATGCCGATGATGGAGGAGGCCCAGGCCTATCGGCTAGCTCGACGCGGCATCATCACAGTCGCTGATCTCGCCGACCAGTCGGTGGATGAGCTGTTAGAGGTCGACGGCATGGACCCGGAGCATGCGGCCAGCCTGATCATGGCGGCCCGCGAGCCGATGTTCGCCGGCTCGCAGAACGACTAGTCATCGGAGGTGCGAATGAGTACTGAAGTCACGGTCAAGCAACTCGCGACGACGGTCGGGATCCCTGTGGAGCGGCTGCTGACGCAGCTCCAGGAAGCGGGCATCTCGGCTCAGGCCGAGAATGCCACTATTACCGAGGGTGAAAAGATCCAGCTGCTGCAGCATCTGCGGCGCAGCCACGGTAAAAAAGACGAGCCGGCTGAACAGCCGGAGAGCGAGGCGACCAGCGTGCGACGTCGGCCGGCCACCAACGATAGCCGGGCCGCGCGTCCGTCGCGGCCAGCGCCAAACCGCGGTGCGGCACCTCAGCGTGGCTCGGCGGCTCGCACGGGCAAATCGGTCAATGTCGAGGTGCGTCGTAAACGCAGCTTCGGCAAGCGCAATACGGAGACGCCGCAGCCGGCGGCCACAGTGCGCACGACACAGCGTCCCGAACCCGAACGCACTGAGGCCAAGGGTGCCTCGCCGATCGATGAGCAGCGCCGGCGCGCCGAACTCGAAGCACGTCGTGCCGAGGAGGATGCCCGCCGGCTCGCCGAGCAGGAGGCGCTCGAGACCCGCCAGCGCGAAGAGGCACGGCGCAAGGCCGAGGCCGATGCGCGCGCCAAGGCCGAGGCTGAACAGCGCCGCAAGGCCGAGGAAGAGCAGGCGCGAGCGCGCGCGGAGGCACCGACGGCAAGGTATGAAGCCACGGAGCCAGACGAAGCGATGCCGGTTCCAGCCGCTGATGCGGGCGAGAGCGAGAGCGAGACCGAACAGCAGCGCGATGAACGGCGCAAGGCGGCGAAGAAACACGCCGAGCGCAGCGAGAAGGAACGCCTAGAGCGCGAGCGCGAGCGCGCCGAGAAAGATCGCAAGGCCGCCCGCAAGGAACCGACGCGGACCAAGAAGCATGATCCCACCACAGCGCTCGAGGAAGAGACCTCGGAAGAGGCCGTGATCACGCGCCCCTCGGTGCGTCGGCGCAAGAAGCCGGGCAAGCCGCAGCTGCAGGACAAGCACGGCTTCCAGCGGCCAACCGCACCGGTGGTGCGCGAGGTCGAGGTGCCGGAGACGATCTCGGTCGGCGATCTCGCCGCGCGCATGTCGGTCAAGGCCGGTCAGGTCATCAAGGAGCTGTTCAAGCAGGGCATGATGGTCACCATCAACCAGACGCTCGATCGCGATACCGCGATGCTGGTCGTCGAGGAGATGGGCCACAAGGCGGTCGAGGCCAAGGAAGAGGATGCCGAAGATGCGCTGATGGCCTTGCTGGAAGAAGAAGTCGGTCAGGCCGAGGCCCAGTCGCGCCCACCGGTGGTGACCATCATGGGCCATGTCGACCACGGCAAGACCTCGCTGCTGGACTACATCCGCCGCGCCAAGGTCGCTGCTGGCGAGGCCGGTGGCATCACTCAGCACATCGGCGCCTATCACGTCGAGACCGAGCGCGGCACCGTCTCATTTTTGGATACCCCGGGCCATGCCGCCTTCTCGGCCATGCGCGCGCGTGGTGCCAAGGCCACCGACATCGTGATCCTGGTGGTGGCCGCCGATGATGGGGTTATGCCACAAACCATCGAGGCAATCCAGCACTCGAAGGCGGCCGGGGTGCCGGTGGTGGTGGCCGTGAACAAGATGGACAGGCCCGATGCCAACCCGGATCGGGTGATGCAGGAGCTGACCCACCATGAGCTGGTGCCGGAGGAATGGGGCGGCGATACCATCCTGGTCAAGGTCTCGGCTAAGACCGGTGATGGCATCGACGATCTGCTCGACGCCGTGCTGCTGCAATCCGAGGTGCTGGAGCTGAAGGCGCCGGTCGAGGGGACGGCCCACGGCACCATCGTCGAATCGAGCCTGGAGAAGGGCCGCGGCACGGTTGCCACCGTGCTGGTGCAATCCGGCACGCTGCGGGTGGGCGATATGATCGTCAGCGGCGCCGAGCACGGCCGGGTGCGGGCGATGTTCGATGAGCTGGGGCGCTCGGTGAAGAGCGCCGGCCCCTCGATCCCGGTACAGGTGTTGGGTCTCTCGGGCTCGCCGAATGCCGGCGATGACGTGATTGCCGTCACCGACGAGAAACGGGCGCGCGAGGTCGCCGAGCTGCGCCGCGAGCGCGATCGGCAGACGCGCATGGATGAGCAACGCGGCGCGAATCTCGATCAGCTGTTCTCGCAGCTCAAGGAAGGCGACCTCAAGAGCGTCAACATCATCCTCAAGGCCGATGTGCAGGGCAGCGTCGAGGCGCTCAAGGAATCCCTGGTCAAGCTCAGCAACGATGAGGTCAAGGTCGCCGTGGTCGCCTCTGGTGTCGGCGGCATCACCGAGTCGGACGCCAACCTGGCGGTGACCTCCAACGCCATCGTCCTTGGCTTCAACGTCCGCGCCGATGCCGCGTCGCGGCGGGTGATCGAAGAGCAAGGGCTCGACCTGCGCTATTATTCGGTGATCTACGAGCTGATCGATGACGTCAAGAAGGCCATCTCCGGTCTGCTCAGCCCGATCGTCACCGAGGAGATTATCGGCTTGGCGCAGGTGCGCGACGTGTTCCGCTCGTCGAAGTTTGGCGCCATCGCTGGCTGCATGGTGATCGAGGGCGTGATCCGCCGCAACAGTCCGATTCGCGTGCTGCGCAATAACGTGGTCATCTACGAGGGCGCGCTGGAATCACTGCGCCGCTATAAGGAAGACGTCAGCGAGGTCAAGAACGGCACCGAATGCGGCATCGGCGTGAAGAACTACAACGATGTGCAGCCGGGCGACCAGATCGAGGTCTTCGAGCGCAAGGAGCGGGCGCGCGAACTATGACGAGCGTTCGCCAGCAAGACCGCGCATGCTCCAGCCGTGCAGTCTCCAGCCGAGAGTGCGCCAGCCGCGCGCACCCTCGGCGGGTACGCCCTGGCAGCCAAGCGCGCTCGGGGTCGGCCCGATGAGTCGCGCGCCCCAGCGCGGTTTCGATCGCGGCGAGCGCATTGGCGCGGCGATGCTGCGCGAATTGACGCAGCTGCTCAGGCGCGCCAAGGACCCCCGCCTGGGTGAGATCACCCTGCATGAGGTTCGCGTCAGCCGCGATCTGGCGCATGCGAAGGTGTATTTCACCTGCTTTCCGGCCGATGAGGCCGGCGCGGAGCAGCAACGGCTCTTGAATGGCACGCTCGCGGGCTTCCTGCGCCATGAGTTGTCGCGGACCGCGCGCCTGCGCACGGTGCCGCAGTTGCATTTCGTCCACGATGAGTCGGTCATGCGCGGCGAGCGCTTGTCCGCGCTGATCGATGAGGCGGTCGGCCAGGAGGCCGATCAGCCGCGGACCGATTCTCGGATCACCGGCGATGACGATCAGCGCGCGGATGAGGCAGCCGATGCCTCCGCGAACGAACGCTGAACGCACGCCCCGCACTTGGAACATCATGGGTAGACGACGCAGACGGGGCCGCGAGGTCAACGGCATCCTGTTATTGGACAAGCCTTTGGGGATCTCCTCCAATCACGCGCTACAGCGCATCAAGCGCCTGTTCGACGCGCAAAAAGCAGGCCACACCGGCAGCCTGGACCCGCTGGCGACCGGCTTGTTGCCGTTGTGTTTGGGCTATACCACCAAGTTTTCGGCCTTCCTGCTCGACGCCGATAAGCATTATCGGGTGCGGGTGCGGCTCGGCGAGACCACCGAGACTGCCGATGCCGAGGGCGAGGTCATCGCGACCGCTCCGGTCGACGACGTCACCGAGGCGCGGGTGCGCACGGTGATGGAGGGCTTCGTCGGCCTGATCGAACAGTTGCCGCCGATGTACTCGGCGGTCAAGCACGAGGGTCAGCGCCTCTATAAACTGGCGCGCGAAGGCAAGGAGGTCGAGCGCACGCCACGCGCGATCCATATCCACAGCCTGGAGCTGGTGGAGTTCGCGCTGCCGGAGATCGAGCTGGACGTGCATTGCTCCAAAGGCACCTATGTGCGCACCCTCGCCGAGGATATCGGCAAGCAGCTCGGTTGCGGCGGTCATGTCGCGGCACTGCGCCGTACCGGTGTCGGCCCCTATCTCGAGGGCGAGACCGCGTTCGTGACCCTGGCCGAGATCGAGGCCCAGGCCGAGGAGCAGGGTGCCGAGTCGCTCGATGCGCGGCTGCTGCCGCTGGAATCGACGCTCGGGCATTGCCCGGCCGTGCGCCTCTCGGCCAACAGCGCCTTCTACCTTGGCCAAGGCCAGCCGGTGCTGGTGCCGCAGGCGCCGACCGAGGGCCTGGTGCGGCTCTATGATGTCAGTGATCACTTCCTTGGTGTAGGTGAGATCCTTGACGACGGTCGCGTGCAACCAAAGCGCCTGATCTGAGGTCACCGATGCGAGGGGCCTGCCGGGGCCTCGGTTTCAAACCGGTGACGGAGTCCGTAGAATCGCGCCTCTCACAGATTCAACGCCTTGTCCCTGAAGTCATTGTTGGGGCCGGGGCACGTTCAACCGACGCCATCCAAGGCGTCGTTTTCCATCAGGAGTCAGACAATGACAATGACCGCAGAAGAGAAACGCCAGATCGTCGAGGAACATGCGCGCGGCGCCAACGACACCGGCTCGCCCGAGGTGCAGGTCGCGCTGCTGACCGCCCGCATCAAGCAGCTCACCGGCCACTTCACCGAGCACAAGCAGGACCATCACTCGCGCCGTGGCCTGGTGCGCATGGTCAGCTCGCGGCGCAAGCTGCTCGACTATCTGAAGCGCAAGGATCTGGATCGCTACCGCGCGTTGATCCAGAAGCTCGGCCTGCGTCGATAAACGCCTCTCGCTCGCTCATTCCCATGCCAGGTGCGGGCTAGCGGCTCAGGTCGCCAGCGCTCGCCCCGATCCCCGTTCGGGGACCATCCAGAGGACCGTCCTAGTGACCCCAATCCGCAAGACTTTTCAATACGGCGATCAGACGGTAACGCTCGAGACCGGCGAGATCGCGCGCCAGGCCGATGGTGCGGTCCTGGTCAACGTCGACGATACCGTGGTACTCGTCACCGTCGTGGTCGACAAGCGTGCAACGGAGATGAAGGATTTCCTGCCGCTGACCATCGACTACCAAGAGAAGACCTATGCCGCCGGACGTATCCCCGGCGGCTTTTTTCGTCGTGAGGGCCGCCCCAGCGAGGCCGAGATCCTGACCTCGCGGCTGATCGACCGCCCGGTGCGCCCGCTGTTCGCCAAGGGCTTCGGGCGCGAGGTGCAGGTGATCGCGACGGTGAAATCGCTGAACCCGGCGGTCAACCCCGAGGTGCCGGCCCTGATCGGCGCCTCGGCGGCGCTGTCGATCGCCGGTCTGCCGTTCAACGGCCCGATCGGTGCCGCGCGCGTCGGCTACAAGAACGGCGAGTACATCCTGAATCCAGTGGTCACCGGGCTGAATCCAGACAGCGATCTCGACCTCATCGTCGCCGGCACCGAGAGCGCCGTGCTGATGGTGGAGTCCGAGGCGCGCAGCCTCTCCGAAGAGGTCATGCTCGGCGCCGTGCTGTTCGGCCACGAGCAGATGCAGAGCGTGATCCAGACCATCAAGGAGCTGGCCGCCGAGGTCAACAAGCCGCCGCTCGACTGGGAGCCCGCGCAGACCGACGCCGAACTCAAGACGGCCGTGACCGAGGCCTGCGCCGATCAGATCGGCGAGGCCTATCGCATCAAGGACAAGATGGAGCGCCAGGCGGCGCTGACCGAGATCCGCAAGGCGGTGTTCGAGCAGTTTGCCGGCGAGGACTCGCCCTGGCCCCAGCCGCAGGTCTATGGCGTGGTCGAGAAGCTCGAAAAAGAGATCGTGCGCGGGCGCATCCTGGCCGGCGAGGCGCGCATCGATGGCCGCGATACCGCCACCGTGCGCCCGATCCACGTTCGCACCGGCGTGCTCCCGCGCACCCACGGCTCGGCGTTGTTCACCCGCGGCGAGACCCAGGCCATGGTCATCACCACGCTGGGCACCGAGCGCGACTCGCAGATCATCGACGCACTCGAGGGCGAGCGGCGCGAAGCCTTCATGCTGCACTACAACTTCCCGCCCTTCTGCGTCGGCGAGACCGGCCGCGTCGGCAGCCCGAAGCGCCGCGAGATCGGCCACGGTCGCCTGGCCAAGCGCGGCGTACTGGCCTCGATGCCGACCCCGGCTGAGTTCCCCTACTCGATTCGCGTCGTCTCCGAGATCACCGAGTCGAACGGCTCCAGCTCCATGGCCAGCGTCTGCGGCACCAGTCTGTCGCTGATGGACGCCGGCGTGCCGATCAAGTCACCGGTGGCCGGTGTGGCGATGGGCCTGATCAAGGACGGGGAGCAGTTCGCGGTGCTGACCGACATCATGGGCGACGAGGATCATCTCGGCGACATGGACTTCAAGGTCGCCGGTCCGGCCGAGGGCATCAATGCCCTGCAGATGGACATCAAGATCGATGGCATCACCCGCGAGATCATGGAGCAGGCCCTGGCGCAGGCGAAGGACGGCCGGCTGCACATCCTCGGCGAGATGAACAAGGTCATCGAGACCCATCGCGCCGAGATGTCGGAGCACGCGCCGCGCATCATCGAGTTCAAGATCCACCCGGAGAAGATCCGCGACGTGATCGGCAAGGGCGGGGCGACCATCCGTGCGCTGACCGAGGAGACCGGCGCCACCATCGATATCAACGACGATGGCGTGGTGAAGATCTTCTCGGTGCAGAAGAGCGCCGGCGAGGAGGCGAAGAAGCGCATCCGGCTGATCACCGCCGATGTCGAGGTCGGCAAGATCTACGAGGGCAAGGTCGCGCGCCTGATGGACTTCGGCGCCTTCGTCACCATCCTGCCAGGTCGCGATGGCTTGGTGCACATCAGCCAGATCAGCGACGAGCGCGTCGAGCGCGTGAGCGACAAGCTCAAGGAAGGTGATGTGATCCGCGTCAAGGTGCTCGAGGTCGACAAGCAGGGCCGTATCCGTCTGAGCATGAAGGCGGTGGCCGAGGATGAGGCGCCCGACGCCTGAACCGGCTGCCTGAGCCGGCTGCCTGCTCGCCGAGCCCGTCGGCGAGCGGCTTATCGCGGCGCTTGCGTGCGCTGCGATCAGTCCTCGCAGGAGAGCTCGAACGCGATCATCCCCTCCTCGAGATGATCCGAGACCATCGGATGGGCGAGCACATAGGCGGCGGCGCGGATGCTGAAGTCGCCCAAGGCCTCGTCCACCGCTTCCTCCCATTCCTCGGTGCTGTAGTCACCGCGCCCGACCCACATCAACGCCACCAGCTCCGAGCGTTGACGCTCCGACATCTCGGTGACGATGTTGCTGAATTCGGCGACGTTGTAGTCATCGCCGTGATGCGCCAAGACCTGCATCGCCCAATCATCGCTGGGGCTGGTCGGGACCTCCGGGAAAACCACCGATTCCTTGGCCTGGAACTCGCGTGCCAGGTCGATCAGTGAACAGAGTGTGTCCAACGGGATGTGCAGCCGCACCTTTGCCTCCTCGAGTCCCCTGGTTGCGGGACGGGTTTTTTCATCGTGCTTGCAGTGTACTACGCCGCGTTTGCTCGCCGGTCTGACGCGGAACAACCCGGCGCGCCATGATGCGGCAGCCATCTCGGCGGCGCGCCCCTGTACTGGACAGCCCCTTGGCAGCGAGGCACACTTTCCCTCTGCCCACGGAGCCAAACCATGTCATCGAACCCCGATCACCACCCGGGGCACGCCCCGGAACCGACTCGGAACGATACCGCCCACGCGGCCGCTGCGCCCTCAGCGCGCCTATCGAGAGGACTGGCGCGCGTGCGCGATGGCGCCCGCTTCTGGGCCGATGTGGTCAGCAAGACCGGTCAGGCCTGGCTGCAGAGCCAGGCCTTCATCTACGCCGCCGCGTTGGCCTTCTTCACCGTGTTCTCGATTGCGCCGGTCTTGATCATTGCAGTCACCGTCGCCGGCGTCGTGTTCGGTCCCAAGGCGGCCGAGGGTGCGCTGCTGGAGCAGCTCGAAGCGGTGGTCGGCCCGCAGGCTGCCGGGGTCATCGAGACCGCGCTGGCCAATTCACAGATCGCCGAGGCGGGCATCTGGCCGACCCTGCTCGGTCTGGCCGCGATCCTGCTCGGTGCCACCACCGTGTTTGCGCAGATGCAGGTCTCGTTCAACAGCATCTGGGGCGTGGCACCGAAACCCTCGAAAAACAGTCTCTGGCTGTGGGTACAGGCCCGGCTTCGCTCGCTGAGCGTGATCCTCGCCATCGGCGTGGTGCTGCTGCTGTCGTTGCTGGCCAGCGTTGCGCTGAATACCGTCATCACCTATGCCGACCAATGGTTGTTGGTGTCCGCGCCTTTCATTCGGGTGCTCAACGGGTTGCTCTCACTGGTCGTGATCACGCTGCTGTTCGCGGCCATGTTCAAGATCCTGCCCGATGTCCAGTTGCGCTGGAACGATGTGCTGCTCGGCGCCTTCCTGACCGCGCTGCTGTTCACGCTCGGGCGCTCGCTGATCGCCGCCTATCTGTCGCAGACCGCGACCGCCTCCACCTATGGCGCCGCCGGCTCCCTGGCGCTGCTGCTGCTGTGGGTGAACTACTCGGCCTTGATCATGCTGTTCGGAGCCGCCTTCACGCGCGCCTATCTCGAGGCGCGCGGCAAACCGATCCACCCGACGCCGCTGGCCGTGGCCGTGCGGCAGCGGTTGGTTGGTGAATGATGAATAACAACGCGCTCATATTGGCAGATGCGGCGATACGATCTTTGGCTGATGATGCCGATCTTTCCGATAGTCTATTGACTATTTTTGCTCGGATATTGAGCCACCAAGTGACCGTCAATACAGAAACCGAGGAGGTTGAATACGGCGCTGCGTTTGACAAGCTGCTATCCGTTTTTACCTTTGTCGCTATTCGCCAAGACGAGCGTCAGGGCTCGCCCTCCGACTTTGGAGGTGGTGGCGAGGATAATCCCAAGGGGCACGCCCTGCTGGCGTTCCAGAACCGGCGCATCGGGGTCATTGACGACGTCTTGACCGACACCCGCAGCCGCCATGAGATGCCGTTGCTGCGCGATGACGACCACCGCAGCGACGCCTTGACCCGGGAGCGCCGGACCGTCTAGGTCGCGGATCGGGCCTTTGTCAATGCGCCGTTCTGGGATGCGAAGAAACGGGCGCTGAAGGTCACGGTGATCACACGCATGAAGAAGAACCTGTGCGTGGATTCAACCGAAGGGTTGCCGATCGCCGAGCCTCCCTGCAATGCGGGGGTGCGCTCGGACTTGCGCATCCGCCTGGTCAGCTCGCAGGAGGACTGGCCTCTGATCCGCTATCGCACGCCCAGTGGCACGGAACTGGCTTTGCTGACCAACGAGTTCAGCCTCCTTCCGGGCGTGGTCGCCTTCCTGTATGGCCGGCGCTGGGAACAGGAGAAGACGCATGACACTTGGAAGAACGACTTCGCCGTGGCCAAGGCTTGGGGCCAATCATCGGTGGCCATCGCCAATCAGGCCGATCTGGCGATCATCACCACCCTGCTGGTGCATCGGATGCTCGCGCGCTGCCTGAACGGCGAGCCCGCTGGCGATGAGAAGGCGCTGCGCAAGCAGGATCGGCGACAGCAGGGCCTCGCCGATCGGGCGGTCAGCACCGAGCGCCCGGCCTGGAGTGCGCCGCTGTACCGCTACACGTCGAAACTCAGCCGTCAGGTGCTGCGCTTCTTTAAGCTCGCGTTTCTCAAACCCGCCTCGCCACAGCTCTATGAGACGCAGCTGCGGCCATTGTTGATGGCGTACCTGTGAGGGGGAGGCGGACACCGTTGCGAATACCAGGACCACGCGCGATCACGTCAATGCCGGCAATCTCACCAATAACCTCAAATTCGGTCATACCAATTTTTGTCTCTCAGCGCGTATCCAGAATGGCAGCAACCAGCGCGCGGTCGAGATCAAGCGCTTCAGCGATCTGCATCGGATCGAGACCCAGCGCGTGCAGCTTGGTAACAGCGGCGATGCGGGTGGCGTCGCGCTGCGCTTCGGCCTGTTTTCGGGCCTGTTCTTCCTGCTGCCACTGCGGATAGACGAAGGCCTGGTAGAGGGGGTCGTGGCGTAGCGCATCCAACGGCGTGCGCCCGAGCAGATCGCGAATGTCGAATTGGAAGCCGGGCAAGGCCCAGGAACGGACAATGCCGTCAGGACCAAGCAGCGACTGGAAGCGGCCGTCGCTGCCCCGCGACAGAAAGGTCAGTCGCTCGGGATTGTGATGAACGATGTAATACTCACGCACGCCAGCTTGCGCATAGTCGCGACGCTTCTCCACCTCATCGCGCTCTCGCGCGGCGCGGTTGCTGTCGGACAGGGCCTCGATACAGAGGTCGAAGACACCGCGATAGGAGCGGTCGAGATCGCCTAAGGGAACCGGATTGTCGTTGCGCACGACGGCAAGGTCCGGTTTGCGAATGACGACGCGATCGGAGAGCGCCAGGCGAAAGCCATGCTCAAGCGCCGTGCACCTGGCGATCGGATGCCACTTGAGGAACTCGTCGAGCAACGCACGGAGCCAGTTGTAGATCCAGTAGGTCAGATTGTCCGACACTGGCTTCTCCTCCAAGCGGCCGTTGTTCCATTCGTAGTGCACATCCGGAAATTCGTAGTAAAAGGCCCAGTATTCGGCCTCGGAGACCCGGCGCCCGTCGGCATTCATCAGCTCGTCCTCGTTAGGCCGGAGATCCTCAGTGATGGGTAAGGCCTTGGCGGCAGCAGGCATGTGGGCACCCCTTGGGTGTGGAGCGAACGGTTGACGACATTGCCCCATTAAGCCGTTGTCATCTTGGAGAACGCTAGAGCGAGGATGTGCTGAAGCCAAGACGCAGCAGCTGGCTATCGATACCGCGCGACCGCAAGCGACGCGAACGAATGATGGCCTCTGGGATACGGCTGAAGACAACCGCGACCAGCCAAGCCAGCAGTGAATATTCGATGACGACGAAAATCCGCGCGATGGTTTGCAGCATCGCCCCGGTAAAATTGATCTGCCAGCCAATCAGCGCATGGACGCCAACAGCCAGCAGCAGCGCGAGTACCAATGCGGCCATCGTGCGCCAGCGTGTCTCTCGGCCGAGCTGGGCCTTGGCACGACGCTCGGCGCGGCGCGCCAGCTGATAGGCCAAGAGCGCGATGACGATCGCGCTGATGACAGCCACTGCAGCGGCCAGCCACTGCCAGACCGCCTGCCCAAGCCATTCCCTGGCCAGCCAAGGCGGCAGCGCTTGATTGTCGGCCCAGGTGAAATCGATGCCGGTGCCAGGTGTCAGCGTGTAGGCACGATAGATCCCCGGGGTCGAGCCCTGCGGCAGATAAGGCAGATCCTCAACACTCGCAAAGAAGTCCTCCGCCCGGTCGACGGTATCGGTACTGAACAGCCAGGATTCCGCCCGTGGCCCTTCTTGCACCTGCTGGAGCAGGATCTCGGTATTAGGTATCCGCCATTGGGTCAGGGCCTGGCGCTCAACCTGCTCGGCATCCGGGATACTGCTGTAAGGCGGCAGTCCGACGCGATCGATGACCTCCTTCAGCAAGAGCGCGACCTCAACGCCGACACTATCCGCAAAGGCCCGGGGAACCTCGCTGAGATCCAAAGTCCGTACCGCACGACGCAGTGGCCGAATCGTCTCCCGGCCCGGCTGCTCGGGGTCCTTGCCGATCAGATAGACGCGGTCCAGGTTCAGGACCAGGCTTTCAATGGTGGCCCTTGGGCTTGAGGTGTCCGGCGGCCTGAGCGGATTGGCATCAGGGGCAATCGCTGTTGGCAGCCAGTGATCGGTGCCTTCAGCGAGGAGCGGTTGCCCCAGTAAGGCCGACAGCACAAGCAGCCCGCCGAGCAGCCCCCTGAGCGCGCATCGCAGTAGCAAGCAAATGAACCGAGCCAAGATCACCCCAAGCATCCTATCGTCCGCGCCAAATCAGCGCGACAGTCTATCCTGATTCTGACGACGCAGGCGGTGACGTCGGCAGGCTAGACGCACGCCCAAACCACCGCTGCAGCCGTCCATGCGCACTCTCATGCATCGACAATAGCGCTGGAATCACCAGCAGGATCAGCAGGGTTGCGAAACCGAGTCCGAAGGCGATGGACGTCGCCATCGGGATCAGGAATTGGGCCTGATACGAGGTCTCGAACAATAGGGGCATGAGTCCGGCGATGGTGGTCAGCGAGGTCAGCAGCACCGCGCGCAGGCGTTGGCTGGCGGCCTCGATCAGCGCCTGCTGGATCGACAGTCCCTCGCCGCGCAGCTGCTTGTAGAAGCTGACCAGGATGATCGAGTCGTTGACGACGATGC
The DNA here is from genome assembly GCF_016653295.1 of Halochromatium salexigens. Taxonomy (GTDB): domain Bacteria; phylum Pseudomonadota; class Gammaproteobacteria; order Chromatiales; family Chromatiaceae; genus Lamprobacter; species Lamprobacter salexigens. The sequence continues at coordinate 198,473 of NZ_NHSF01000059.1, forward strand.
CGGAGAGACCAAACATCCCGAACAGCGACAAGATGGTCAGATCGATGCCCATGAACCAATGCCCAAACAAGGCGCCGGTGAGCCCGAACGGGATCACCGCCATCACCACCAGCGGCCAGCCGTAAGAGGAAAACACCCAGGCCAGGATCAGGTAGATCAGGACCAGCCCGAGCATCAACCCCTTGCGCATGTCCGAGAGGGTGTCGCGCTGATCGGCCGAGCGGCCCTCGAACGAAGAGTCGATGCCGTAATCGCGCTGCAGCTGCGCCAGGGTGCCGTCCTCGAGGCCGGCGATCACCTCGCCGACAGTGGTCACGGTAGCATCGACATCGGCCGTGACCTCGATCGCGAGCTTGCCCTCGGCATGGCGCAAGACCTCGAAACCACGCCGCGAGTCCCAGTCCGCGACCGCCGTCAGCGGCACCGAGTCGCCCGCCGGCGTGCGCACATTGAGCCGATACAGACTGGCCAGGGTGCCACGCTCGGCCGAGGGCAGCATGACCCGGACCTCGACCTCATCGGCGCCATCCTGAAGGATTTGCACCAGTTGGCCATCGAAGGCGGTACGCAGCTGGCGCCCGAGATCGGACACGGTCAGGCCCAGCGCCTCGCCCACCGGGGTGAGCCGATAGATCAACTGCTCGCGCCCATAGGCCATGTCGTCATCGACCTCGAGCACGCCGTCGATGCCGGCGATGGTCTCGGCCAGGGCCAGCGCGGCGGTCTTGAGCTGTTCCGCCGAGGCGCCGGTCAGCCGGATCGTCAGATCGCGGCCGGGCGGGCCGACCCGGCGGGCGGTGATGTTCAGCGACTCCAGCCCTGCCGGCATCTGGATACGCTCGCGCCAGGCACGGATCAGCGCATTGTTGCGCACGCGGCGCAGGTCGGGCTCGACCAGCTCGATCTGCAGCGAGCCGAGCTGATCGGCCGCAGCGCCACTGCCAGCGCCGCTCTTGGAGCCGTGAAAGGCGAGGACGACGTTGATCAGCGGGCCTTGGTCGAGGGCCTGCTCGGTCTCGGTCAGTGTCTCCTCCAGGTGCGCCAGGAACCGGTCGACCCGCGCGCGCGGCGTGCCAGCGGCGAAGGTCACATTGGCGTTGATGATCTGCGGCTCGGGCGTCGGGAAGAAGACGAAGCCGAGTCGCCCACCGGCGAGCAGGCCGACCGCGAGGGTCAGCATCGCAATGGCGCTGGCGACGGTCGCGAAGCGCTGGCGCACGGCGACGATCACCAACGGCCGGAAGGCACGGTCGCGCAGCCACTCGAAGCCCCGGTCGAGACGCGCGCGCAGCGAGTTCGGCTTGATCTTGTGCGTATGCACGAAGGCATTGCGCAGATGCCCCGGCAACACCAGGAAGCTTTCGACCAACGAGGCCAGGATCACGCAGATGATGACGATGGGGATAGCACCGAGGATGTTGCCGATGCGCCCACCGACCAGGATCAGCGGCAGAAAGGCGGCGACGGTGGTCAGCGATGAGGCGATGACCGGGGCCAGCATCCGCCGCGCGCCGCCCTCGGCCGCCAGTAACGGATCCTCGCCCATTTGGTAGTGCGCCATCGCGTCCTCGCCGACGACGATGGCGTCATCGACGATGATGCCGAGCGCCATGATCAGCGCGAACAGGCTGAGCATGTTGATGCTACCGCCGACCAGGTAGAGGATGAACAGCGTGGCGGCAAAGGAGACCGGAATCCCCCAGGCGACCCAGAAGGCGACCCGACCGGTGAGGAACAGGTAGAGGATCGCCACCACCAGCACCAGCCCGCCGAGGCCATTGGTGACCAGCAGCATGATGCGATCGCGCACCAACTCCCAGGAGGCATCGTAGACGCTGATCTCGATGCCGGGCGGCAGGGTCTGGCGCGCCTCCTCCAGCCATTGGCTGAAGGCGCGCGCCGCCTCCAGGGTGTCGCCGCGCTCACTGCGTTGCAGCACCATCTCGATCGCCGGCTGGCCATCGACCGTGAGCAGCACCGAGCGATCCTGCGGCACGCGCTCGATCTCGGCGACATCGCCGAGTTCGACGCGCAGCTGCTGGTCGGCGCGGATCGGGATCTGCTCGAAGCCCAAGGCCTCGCGGCGCTTATCGAGGCTGCGCAGCTCGCGCGAGCCTTCATCGCGGCCGATCGAACCGGCGGGCAGATCCAGGCTGAAATCACTGACGCGCTGGCCGACCTCGCGCAGGCCGACCCCAAGCTGCTCGAGTTGGTCGTGATCGACCTGGATGCGGATCTCCTCCTGCGGCAGGCCATTGATCTGCACCTGATCGAGACCGCGCTCGAGCAGCTCGGTCTCGAAGCGGCGCACGAGCTGGCGCATCTCGGCGCGATCCTGGAGCCCGGTGATCAGCAGCCGCGCGACCTGCTCATAGCGCGTCGTCAGTGCGACTTCCGGCTTCTCGGCATCCTGGGGAAAGTTGCGGAATGCATCCACCGATCGGCGGACTTCGTCCAGGGCCAACAGGGGATCGATCCCTTCGTCGAATTCGAGCGTGATCGAGGAGATGCCCTGGCTTGAGGTCGAGGTCATCTTGTCGAGCCCGTCGACGGTGCGCAAGCGCTGCTCGAGCGGGTCGGTGATGCCGTCTTCGATATCCTCGGCGCTAGCGCCGGACCAAACCACGCGCACCGAGACGATATCCAGCTCGAAGGTCGGGAAGAACTGCACATTGAGCCGATCGAGCGCGAAGGCGCCGGTCAGCAGCATGATGACCATCAGCAGGTTGGCGGCAACCTTGTGATGGGCGAACAGACCGATGATGTCGGTGCGATGCTGCTCGAGCCTGCTCATCGCCCCGTCTCTCCAGCGGCATCATCAGCAGCCTCAGCGCCGATGATCTCGACCCGGAGCCCCTCGACCGCATTCGGCATGTGGGTGGTCACCAGCGCATCCCCGGGTTCGAGTTCATCGGAACGCACCAATAGCCGCTCCTCGCCACGCGCGCCGAGTCGGGTGCCCAGGGGCTCGACATCGATCCCATGCATGCGCCCATCCTCGACCACATAAAGGCGGTTACTGCCATAGACGGCGCGGAACGGCACCTCGATCAGCGCCTCGCGCAGCGGTCGCTCGAGCGTCACGCTCAACAGCTGCCCGAAGCGCACCAGGCCCGGCTCACCCTCGACCTCGAACAGGGCGTCGACACCGCTTGGATCGGCTTCCCCCGCCAATCGGTCGAAGCGCAATGTCAGGGATTCGCCGCCGATCATCGCCCTCGCCCTCAGTGCGATTCCCTGAGTGGCCGCCGCGATCAGCTCGTCCTGATAGGGCGCTGGAATCCGCGCCCGAACCTCCAGGCGCTCGGTGGCATAGAGGCGCACCAGCACCTCGCCCTTGCTGACCTGATCGCCCTCGGTCACCTCGACGCCGGTGACGATCCCCTCATAGGGCGCGCGGATGGTCGCGCGCTCGAGTTCGAGTTGCAGCTCCGCCCGTCTCGCCTCGGTGCTGGCGAGCCGCGCCTCGAGCCCACGCAGTCGGCTCGGATGATCGGCGATCGCCATTTCACGGTTGCTGACCACCAGTTGCTGCTGGGCCTCGCTGCGCTTGGCATCATCCAGCGCCTGTTCGGCGCCGACCTGCTGCGTCTTCAAACGCTGCTGACGCGCCACCGCGTCCCGCGCCAGTTGTAGCAGGCGCCGCTCTTGTTCGAGCGCGCGGCGATCGGTCTCGGCGCGGTTCTTCTCGCTGGCGATCTGCGCCTCGAGATCGGCGATCTCGGCCTCGACCTGCGCGATACGGGGACGAAAATCACGCTCGTCGAGGCGCAGTAACACCTCGCCTTCGGCCACGACATCCCCATCCTGGACCCGTACCTCGGCCACCCAGGCCGCTGCCGAGGCGGCCGCGCGCAGCAGATCCGGGGTCTCGACCCGACCATAGAGTTCGAGCTGGGGTGAGGCAGTGATGCGCTCGACCGGTTCGACCTCGACCCGCCAGATACGCTCTTGCACCGTCGGCGAGGCCTGCTCGGACTTGGTCGATTTCAGGATTTGGAAGGCACCGACACCCATGGCGAGGATGAGGACGGGCAGCAACACTTTGAAAAGACGTCTCACGCGGGATTCTCAAGACAGACGAACGAGGTGGGGATTGGCGTAGTGTCGTGGCGCGCCGGGTCAATGGCAACGACGAAGCGCAGCACATGGGCGCCGAAGGGGGCGGACACAATGAGCGAGTTGGGATTGGACAGCGCGCTTGTGGAGGAATTCGCGGCGGTTGGAGCAGTGTTCAGTACCCGCGCTCGGCGAGCAGCAGCGCGCGCACGGGGGCTGGATGGCCCTCGATGGTGAGACTCGGATCGTTCGGATCGAGACAATCGGCCAGGGACTGAAAGCGCATCCAGGGCGTCGCGCGTTGCTCTTCAGTGGTCGTGCGGGACAGGTCGACCAACCGAATCTCGCGGTAACCCGCCGCCGCGATCCAGTCGACCAGGGTCGCGACGCTTGGGATTGCGTGGACGTTGCGCATCCGGGCATAGCGCCCGGCCGGGATCAGGGTCTCGTGATGTGATCGCTCGGGGCGATCGATCACGAGCGTCTCGAGGACCAGCTCGCCACCCGGGCGAAGACAGTCGCGCAAGCGGGCCAGGTGTTGAGCTGGATCGCGTCGGTGATAGAGCACGCCCATCGAGAACAGGGTATCGAACCCGCCTGCGGCCGCGTCGCAAAGGCTTGGCAGATCATCATCGGCGAGCGGCAGCACGGCGAGGCGTTCAGCGCCGATGAGTTGGTTGAGGGCGAGGAACTGCAGCACGAAGCGCGCCGTGGGGTCGATACCGAGCACCCGCTCGGCGCCGGCACCGAGCGCGCGAAAGCCGTAGTAGCCATTGCCACAGCCGACATCGAGCACCCGGCGCCCGGTCAAGGGCGCGATGGCCTCGGCCAGACGCGCCCATTTCCAGTCCGAGCGCCACTCGGCATCGACTTCGACCCCATGCAGACAGAACGGCCCCTTGCGCCAGGGGTGCAAGGCGTCCAGCGCCTGGCGTAGCTGGGTCTTCACCGCCGCCGGCAGCGGTCGTTCGCTCGTCACCCCGACGCAGGGCTGATCCAGGATCACACGCTCCGCCGGCAGCGTCGGCAGCCGTTGCAGGGCCTCCACCCAGTCGAGCAGATCGCCATGCCGGGCCGGCTGCAGCCGTTCGCCGGTGAGCTGCGCCAAGGGCGCGCTCCAGGCGGCGAGCGGTGTCGCGCGCAAGGCCTCGAAGAAGGGCGCGAAGCGCTGTGTGAGGGCCTGTTCGGAAGCCATCAGCGCGCCACCCAGCCAACGAAGTTCAGACATTGGAAGAAGGGCTCGATGCGCGTGAAACCGGCCTCCTGCAATCGATCCTGATGCGTTTGCATGCTGTCTGGGATCAGCACCTGCTCCAAGGCCGCGCGCTTGCGAGCGATCTCGAGCTGGCTGTAGCCCTGCGCGGCCTTGAAGTCGGCATGCACCTGGGTCAAGAGTGCGTCGTCATCGCCCAAGGCGACCTTCTCGGCCAGGATCAGCGCCCCACCCGGTCGCAGCCCAGCGCGGATGCGCTGCAGCAACGGCAAGCGTTGCTCGGGCGCGAGGAATTGCAGGGTCAGGTTCAGCACCACGAGACTGGCATCGGCGATGGCGACATCGGCCAGATCGGCACAGATCGGCTGCAGCCGACCGCGCTGGATCGGCTCATCGAGCCGCAGCCGCAGCTCATCGAGCATCGCTGGCGCCCGATCGACGGCATAGAGGCGGATGGCGGCGTCCCCGTCATCCAGGCTCGGCGGCAGCCGGGCCAGGATGCTGGCGCTGCTGGCGCCGAGCGAGCAGCCAAGATCATAGACGCGCGTGCCTGGCTGCACCAGGCGGGCACCGAGCAGGCCGATCAGGCGCACCAATTCGGCCAAGCCGGGCACCGAGCGGGCGAGCATGTCGGCGAAGACCCGCGCCACGCGCTCGTCGAAGATGAAATCACCGCGCGGCGCATCGGCGCGCGCGTAAAGGGTGTCAACGCATGAAGGTGGCATTACAACAGATCGCATCAGACCAGATTGGAGACCATCGCCGTCGCGCCCTGTTAGGATACTCGACCCTGTCGATCGACTTGCCCCCATCGGGAGCCATTCATGAACGATGCCAGCGCGCAACCCATGGTCGAGGACGATGAGGCCGATATCACCTCGGTCGACACCGATGCGCCGCTTGTCAACCCGGAGCCTGACCTGGACGATCCCGCACTGTACCTCAACCGCGAGCTGACCTGGCTCGCTTTCAATCGCCGTGTGCTGCACGAGGCGGATGATCCTCGCACACCGCTGCTCGAACGGGTGAAATTCCTCGCCATCGTCAGCAACAACCTCGATGAATTCTTCATGAAACGCATCGGCGGTCTCAAGCAGCAGATCGCCGCCGGGGTTCACAGCCAGACCGTCGATGGGCGCACACCGCGCCAGCAGCTCGATGAGTGTCGCGATGAGATCGCCGAGATCCAAGCCGAGCAAGCGCGTATCTACCGCGAGGTCATGCGCGCGCTCGAGGCGCAAGACATCCATCTGGTCGAGGTCCACGCGCTCTCGGCCGAGGTGCGCAAGCGCCTGCGCGAGCATTTCCGCACCGACATCTTCCCGATGATCACGCCGTTGGCGATGGACCCGGCGCACCCCTTCCCGTTCATCTCCAACCTGGCGCTGAATCTGCTGGTGCGACTGCGCTTCCCTGGCGGCAGCGACACCTACATGGCACGCGTGAAGGTGCCGGTGAGCAAGGATGTCTCCAAGCGCCTGATCCAGGTCGATGGGCTCAACACCTTCGTCACCCTCGATGATCTCATCGTCCACAACCTCGACATGCTCTTCCCGGGCATGGAAATCGTCAGTTGCGAGCTGTTCCGGGTCACGCGCAACGCCATCGTCGAGCCCGAGGAGGAGGCCGCCTCGGACTTGCTCGAGATGATCGAGACCGAGCTGCGCGAGCGCCACTTTGCGCCCATCGTCCGCCTCGAGGTGCAGACCGGGATGGACCCGGTGCATCGCGGCATGCTCGCCGCCGAGCTGGGCCTGAACGAGGCCGATGATGTCTATGAAGTCGGCGGGCTGATGGGCCGGCGCGACCTGTTCGAGTTGGCGAGTCTGGACATCCCGGAGCTGCGCGACAAGCCGCATCGTGCCGGCGACCATCCGGTGCTCGGCAATGATCGGCGCAATATCTTCCATATCATCCGCGAGAACGGCCCGCTGCTGCTGCAGCACCCCTATGAGTCGTTCTCGACCACGGTCGAGCGTTTCCTGACCACCGCCGCCAAGGACCCCAAGGTGCTGGCGATCAAGATGACCCTGTACCGGACCTCGGGTGGGGCCATCCTCGATGCGCTGATCAAGGCCGCGCGCAACGGCAAGCAGGTCGCGGTGATGGTGGAGCTGAAGGCGCGCTTCGACGAGGCTGCCAACATCGGCTGGGCGCGGCGTCTGGAAGCCGAGGGCATCCATGTCACCTACGGCGTGGTCGGTCTCAAGACCCACTGCAAGCTGATCTTCGTGGTGCGGCGCGACTACTCGCAGCTACGCCGTTACTACCACATCGGCACCGGCAACTATCACGGCGGCACCGCCAAGCTCTACACCGATCTCGGCATGCTCGGCTGCGACGAGGACATCGGCCAGGATCTGACCGAGCTATTCAATTATCTCACCGGCTATTCGCCGCCGCCGAGCTATCGCAAGATCCTCGCCGCGCCCTACACCCTCAAGCGCGGCATCCTCGAGAAGATCGAGCGCGAGATCGCCGTGCATGAGCGCTCGGTCGAGGAAGGCGGCGGCGGTCTCATCCAGATGAAGATGAACGCGCTCGAGGATGCGGACATCGCCCGCGCGCTCTACAAGGCGAGCCGCGCCGGTGTGAAGGTCGATCTGATCGTGCGCGACACCTGCCGCTTCCGCCCGGGCGTGCCGGGGTTGAGCGAGAATGCACGCGTGGTCAGCATCGTCGGGCGCTTTCTCGAGCATGGCCGCATCCTCTATTTCCGCAACGGCGGTGACGAGGAATACTTGATCGGCTCGGCCGATATGATGCGGCGCAATCTCGAGAGCCGGGTCGAGGTCCAAACCCCGGTCGAGAACCAAGAGCTACGCCAGGAGCTGCGGTTGATCCTTGATGTCCAGTTGGCCGATCAACGTTCGGCCTGGGAGATGCAACCGGACGGCAGCTATAAGCAACGCCAGCCTGACGACGAGCACGCCAAGGGCGCGCAGGAGACGCTGATGGGCGTGGCCGAAAAACGCCTTTCGGCCGCAGCCAAGCACAAGGAGAAGAACCTGCGCTCACGGCTGCTCAGTCATTTCGAGCATCGGTTGGCGAGCACTTCCTAAGAGCGCTTGCAACGCTCTTAAAGCGGTTTCCAACCACACCGCGAGCAGGTCAGTACCGGCAAGTGATGGCAGTGCTCGGGTGTCTGTGATGAACTCTGAATGTCTGCTCAAGTTCAGGGGTTGACGTCGGTTGGTCTGGACTGCAAAGGCGGGATCGCCGGGCACAAAAAAGCCCGCAACACGGCGGGCCTGAAATGGCTGGGGGACTAGGATTCGAACCTAGGTTGACGGAGTCAGAGTCCGTAGTCCTGCCGCTAGACGATCCCCCAAAAGCGGTAGGGTGAGCTGCTGTACGTATCAGGCCAGTCTCACCGCCGACAATGCTAACGTATCGATTAACGTTTTGAGAACTGCGGCCGCTTCCGCGCCTTGTGCAAGCCGATCTTCTTACGCTCGACTTCACGCGCATCACGGGTCAGGAAGCCAGCGCGGCGCAGGGGCGAACGCAGGCGCTCGTCATGGCCGACTAGGGCGCGGGCGATGCCGTGGCGGATGGCGCCCGCCTGACCGCTCGAGCCACCGCCAACCACGGTCGCCTTGACGTCAACGCGGTCGACCAAATCAACGGCTTCGAGGGCTTGGCGAACCAGCATGCGCGCGGTCTCGCGACCAAAATATTCATCGAGCGAGCGCCCGTTGACGTTGATCTGCCCGGAGCCCGTGCTCAGGAACACGCGCGCCGAGGAGCTTTTGCGACGCCCTGTGGCGTACTGTTTTTCCATGGTTCAGGTTTCCGAGAAGAATGCAGTGGTATCGACTAGATCTCGAGCGGTTGCGGTTGCTGTGCCGCGTGGCGATGCTCGGGTCCAGCAAAGACTTTGAGTTTCTTGAGAATCGCGCGGCCGAGCGGGTTGCGCGGCAGCATGCCCTTGACCGCAAATTGGATGACGCGCTCCGGGTGCTTATCGAGCATCTGCGCGAGGCTGGCCGAACGCAGGTTGCCGATGTAACCAGTGTGACGGTAGTACATCTTGTCGGTCATCTTGTTGCCGGTCACCCTCACCTTATCGGCATTGACGATGACCAGGAAGTCACCGGTATCGACATGCGGCGTGTAGGTGGGCTTATGCTTTCCGCGCAGCCGGCGTGCACACTCGCTCGCGAGCCGACCCAGCGTCTTGCCTTCAGCATCGATCAGGTACCAAGCCCGCCGAACGTCAGCCGGCTTTGCGCTTTGGGTTGTCATGGCGTCGCTCCCAGCGAGTCATCAGTAAAAAGATAGACCGCCTAATATAAACAATCCTGGCGACCCTCGCAACCATCTCGCGCAGCGAGATGGCCTCACAGTTCTTCGGCCGACATCACCTGCTCGCCCCAGCGCTCGAGTCGCTCGAGGATCGCCAGCGCGCGCGGATCGGCGCCGTGCTCGGCGCGCAAGCGCGCGAGCCTGTCTTCATAGGCGTCGATGGTCAGCGCGGCCCCGGCGTCTGGATCGGTCAGGCGCTCGAAGCGCCAGGCATCCCAGGCCTCGCGCTCGTCCTCGCTCAGCGTCTCCGGCCAACTGCGCGCGCGCATGCGAAACAGCAGGGTCGGCAGGCGCGCGTCCTCGAAGGGCGGCCGAGCCTCGGCCAGCGCGGACGGTGAGAGCGCATTGAGCTGCTCCATCAGGCGCCGATCGTGCTCCGAGAAGAACCCACCGCTGTAGAGCATCCGTTCCGGGTCGTTCGGCGTCTCGAACGGCGCCCGCGCGGCGAACGCAGCACTCAGGCGCTCGGCGATCTCGGTGCGATGCCGCAGCGCGCGGCGCGCATGCTCAGCGACCTGATTAGGATCGATCCGCCAGCGCTCGGCAGCGTCCGGGTTCAGGGTCTTCATCGGCGCCAACATCGGGGCGGCATTGATCTTGATGCCTTTCACCGGCACGCGCTCGACCCCGGCGGGCAGCGCCTCACGCCGGGTGAAAATCCGCCGTTGCAGATCATCCGGCGAGTACTCCAGCACCTGGGTCGGATCCTGGCGCAGATCGAAACACAGCCGCGTGTTCTTCTGGCTCGGATGCGCCGCCATGCTGAGGATCGGCGCTATGCAGCCCTGAGCCGCCGCATAGCGCTGCGAGCAGTGCAGCAAGGGCTCGCCAGCGGAAAGCATCTCGTCGACACGCTGTTTGTCGCGCAGCCCCAGCGCGTAGTCGAACAAGCGCGGCTGCGCCGCCTTCAGCCGTCGCGCCAGGCCCAGGGTCGCGCGCACGTCGGCGAGGGCATCATGGGCACCATCGTGGGCGATCGCATTCGCTGCGGTCAGCTCCTCGAGCTTGAACGAGGTCACACCGGGTTCGCGCTCGGGCCAGTGGATGCCCTCAGGGCGCAACGCATGCGCGAGCCGGAGCACATCGATCAGATCCCAGCGCGAGTTGCCGTTCTGCCAGCTATGCGCATAGGGGTCGATCAGGTGGCGGTAGAAGAGCCAGTTGTTGACACGATCGTCGAACCTCAGGCTGTTGTAGCCGACCGAACAGGTGCCGGGCACTATCAGCTCGCGCTGGATCGCCCGCGCGAATTCGGCCTCTGGCAGGCCACGCTCGAGCGCTTGCTCGGGCGTGATGCCGTTGACCAAGCAGGCCTCGGGCTGCGGCAGGAGATCGGTCGCTGGGCGCGCATAGCACACCAGTGGCGCGCCGATCTCGTTGAGATCGGCATCGGTGCGCAAGCCGGCGAACTGGCAGGGTCGATCACGCGACGGGTCGTTGCCCCAGGTCTCGTAGTCGTACCAGTAGAAGCTCGCCGCCATGGCTCAATTCAGCCGGGGCCCAACAGCAACGCCACGGCCTCGTTCAGACCTTCTCTTTGATACGCGCGGCCTTGCCGGTGAGCCCACGCAGGTAGTAGAGCTTCGCGCGCCGCACATCGCCACGCCGCTTGACCTTGATCTCCGCGATCGCCGGGCTGTGGGTCTGGAACACACGCTCCACGCCTTCGCCATGAGAGATCTTGCGCACTGTGAAGGCGGAATTGAGGCCGCGGTTGCGCTTGGCGATGCAGATACCCTCAAACGCCTGCAGACGTTCACGCTCGCCCTCCTTAACGCGGACCTGCACCACTAGGGTATCGCCGGGTGCGAACGCAGCCACCGCTGGACGCATCTGTTCTTGTTCGATTTGCTGGATGATATTGCTCATGTCATTGCTCACTCTGTTCCGCTCCGACGCTCGGCCGCGACCGTGACGCCTCCCGAAGATAGTCGTCGAGCAGCTGCTGCTCGACGTCGCTCATGCCTCGTTCTTGCAGCAGCTCTGGACGCCGCTGCCAGGTTCGCCCCAGCGCCTGCTGCAAGCGCCAGCGCTCAATCGCCCGATGATCCCCGCTCAGCAGCACCTGAGGCACGCGCTGATCGGCGATCGTCTCCGGCCGGGTGTAATGGGGGCAGTCCAATAACCCGTTGGCATGTGAGTCCTGGCGCGCCGAGTCGGCATGGCCGAGCGCGCCTGGCAACAGCCGAATAACCGCATCCATCACCACCATGGCCGCGAGTTCGCCACCGCTGAGCACATAGTCGCCGATGGACCATTCCTCGTCGACGCAGTCCTCGATCAGGCGCTCGTCGACGCCTTCATAGCGCCCCGCAATCAACACCCAGCCGGGCGCGGCACTGATGCGCGCGATCTTAGCCTGATGGATCCGCTCACCCTGCGGCGACAGGTAGGCGACACGACTGCGCACCCCAGCGGCGGCGGCCTCGGCCCGGGCGGCCTCGATCGCGGCGCGCAAGGGCGCGTAGCGCATCACCATGCCAGGGCCGCCGCCGTAGGGGCGATCATCGACGCTGCGATGCACATCGGTGGTGTCATCGCGCGGGTTGCGCAGGTGGATCTCGGCGATCCGCCGCTGCAAGGCCCGCGCCACCACGCCCTCTTCGGTCAGCGCCGTGAACTGCGCCGGAAATAGGGTGATGACATCGAAACGCATTGTTCACACCTAGGCTTCACCGCGGGGTTTCCGCCCGGGAACGCCGCCTGAGCCTGCCCGGGAAAATCCCGCCCGGCGCTAGAACGCCGGATCCCAGTCCACCAGCAGCCGACTCGCCTTGAAATCAACCTCGAGCACGCATTGCCCCCAGACGAAGGGCAGTAAACGCTCGCGTTCTCCGCGCACCACCAAGACATCATTGGCACCGGTCTCGATCAGGTGACTGACCTGCCCGAGTGCGACGCCCTCGCTGGTCTCGACCCGCAGCCCCTGCAGGTCGATCCAGTAGAATTCATCCGCCGATGGCGGCGGCAGTTGATCGCGTTGAATCGCAATCGTCTTACCGCTGAGGGCCCGCGCCTGATCGCGATCCTCATAGCCCTGTAGCTGCGCCACTAGGCCTTTACCATGCCGTCGCCAAGCGAGAACGCGGTGCGCATCGCCATCGATCAGCCAGGGCATGTAATGGAAGATGTTCTCGAGCGGGCTGGTCTCCGAAAAGACCTTCAGCCAGCCGCGCACGCCATGGACCCCGAGAATACGACCGAGGACAACAGTCTTCGGTATCAGGCCGTCCGAAGCATCAGCGCCATCGCTCATGGGCCATTCGCAATCTGGGCTTCAGCAGCGACGCGGATGCGCGCGGCGCGCTGTTAAGTGGCAACCGCGACGTCGGCGTCCTTCGCGGCTTCCTTGAGCAACTTGGTCACGCGCTCGGACGGCTGTGCACCCTGCTCGAGCCAATGTTGAGCGCGCGCGCGATCGACGCGCAGGCGGCTCTCACCACCAATGGCGCAGGGATTGAAGAAGCCCAGGCGCTCAATGCAACCGCCATCCCGTGCCTTACGGATGTCGGTGACGACGATTTGGTAGAACGGACGCTTCTTGGCGCCGCCACGGGTGAGTCTGATCTTGACCATCGCTATTGATCCAAATACTCGCTTTGTCGGAAAGACTGGATGCTGGCAGGCGCGCATGCACCAACCAAACGTAACAGACTATGATACCTGAGCGTTTCCACTCAGAAAAGGAAAAAACGCGGCTTCACCACCAGCATGCGTGGAGAGGATCGGGAGCCGGCCTGTAAGCCGGGTTCTGTCGTGAACAGTCATTCATCTGGGACGCGGGTCACCCCGCGCCTCGAGCGACCTACCCGGGAGCCCATGCGGGCCGCATGTTGCAGCCGAGGCTGCTCGCTCCCCTATTTGGTCTTGCTCCGGGTGGGGTTTACCGTGCCGTCGCATGTTGCCACCGACGCGGTGCGCTCTTACCGCACCTTTTCACCCTTACCGCCCGCTCGCGCGGGGTTGGCGGTTTGTTTTCTGCGGCACTGTCCGTAGGCTCTCGCCCCCCAGGCGTTACCTGGCACCCTGCCCGATGGAGCCCGGACTTTCCTCCGCCTGACGCTGACGCCAAGCCGCGACTGTCCGGCCGACTCCCAGCTGCAGTTTAGCCTCTCACGGCCAACCTGGCCATGGCAGCGACACACTCGGTCACCCACCGGCCTCATCTCGCGCCACCAAGGCGGCCTGATACAATTGATTACGCGCGCCGCCGGTGATGGCTGCGGTCAGCGCCGCCGCCTGCTTCAACGGCAGCTCGGCCGCCAAGAGTTGGAGTACGCGCCGTTGCTCGGCGCGCTCGCGTTCATCGTCGCCGCGCGCGTCGCCCTCGATCATGATCACCAACTCGCCGAGCTGCTGCTCGGGATTCGCGGCCACCTGCTCGGCGAGCTTGTCGAGGCGATCGGCGAGAAAGGTCTCGAAGCGCTTGGTCAGCTCGCGCGCGACCACGGCGCGGCGTTGCGCGCCCAGGCCCTCGGCGAGATCAGCGAGGGTCGCGGCGGCGCGGCGCGCGCTCTCGTAGCAGATCAGGGTGCCCGGCTCCTTGGCGAAGCCTTGACACCAGGCCAACCGTTGAGCGCTCGTGCGCGGCGGGAAGCCAACAAACAGGAAACGATCACTCGGCAATCCGGCTGCCGACAGGGCGCAGATCGCGGCGCAGGGGCCTGGGATCGGCTCGACCCGGAGACCCTGCTCGCGCGCGGCGCGCACCAGCAAGAAGCCGGGATCGCTGATCAGCGGTGTGCCGGCATCACTGATCAGCGCCACCGTCTCGCCGGCGCGCAGTCGCTGCAGCAGGCGCGGAGCCACCTGATCCTCGTTGTGCTCGTGATAGGACAACAGCTCGCCAGCGATGCCAAAGGCCGCGAGCAACGGACGGCTGTGACGGGTGTCCTCGCAAGCGATGACATCGGCCTCGGCCAGCACCATCTGTGCGCGTGGGCTAAAATCCTCACGATTGCCGATCGGTGTCGCCACCACGTATAGTATCCCAGCCAAATCAGTCCCCCTACCGGTCGGTCTCGTTGTTTTCTTCTCACAAGAGTGCATGATGCCTGCACAACGCGTTCCCCTCCTAGGGGCCTGGGAGATCAGGTGGGGAAGCCAGGGCATTCGACCCAAGCAACAGGAGATGCTGGTGTCCCTATCACGACTCGCCCTTGTCGCCATTATCATTGCGATCAGCCTTGCCCTGAGCGGCTGCTTCTACACCAACGCCGCCCAAGTGCCGATGGCGAAAACCTATCCCTATAGCGAGCAGCAGCGCATGCAAGCGGCTCACCATTGGCAGGTGCTGGCCGAATATGAAGCCAAGGGCATCCTGCAGCAGCAGCATCTGCGCGCGACGCCGTTGTACCTGCCCGAGCGCCATGATCACACCAGCGGCGAATTCGCGCGCGGCTATCACGCCCTGCTCACCAGCGAGCTGGTCTCCGGGGGCGCCATCGTCAAGAAGCGGCCAAGAGGCGCTGTCACTGTCGATTTCGACGTCGAGGTGATCCACCACTCCGACCGGGGGTTCATTCGTCCCTACCCAGGGATGATGACCCTGGCCGCCTTCGCCTCTGGCGTCTCCGTGCTGGTGGCGCCCTCAAGTAATGCGGGGCTGGCACTCATACCGCCGGTCGTGGCGTCGGACGTCACCAGTGGGAGCTGGGCCTCCGTGGGTGATGAGGAAGTCATCATTACCACCGAAATCACCGATAACGAACGCGTTCTCTATTCTTCCTCCAACATCTATTACATCAACCAGGGCGATCGCCGACACTATGCGCCCCATCGAGTCCCGAAACCACCACCCGTGCCCCGCGTGGCCCTGGATAATCAGTGGTAAGGGGCCAGTGATGAAGCAATCAACGCTCCCCACCTTCAGCACTCGCCGAGTCTGGCTCGGCCTTCTAACAAGCCTGCTCGGTCTGCTGTTGGCTGGTTGTATACCGGCTTCCAGCGCCCCTTACAGTACCTATACGCGCTCCTCTTACACGCAGCCCTATGAGTCGACAAACCTCTCCGCCGAAATCAGCGCTGCCGCCAAACGCTTACTGAGCGTCAACCCTGAGCTGTCACAGCACGATCCAATGATCGCCGCAACCTTCGTCGACATCAATGATCTGCGCGTTTCCTCGACCTTCGGGCGCATCAGCTCCGAACTCTTCGCCTCAGCCCTGTCTCAGGCGGGTATCCACATGCGGGAGGTGAAGATGCGCGATAGCCTCTTCATCGAGGAGCGACTCGGCGAGCTGATCCTCTCGCGCGAGGTCAAACGCCTCAAGGAGGCTTATTCTGCCAACTCGATCCTGATGGGAACCTATGCGCTGGGCGATCATCGTGTCTACGTCAGCGTGCGGGTGGTTCGAACCCGGGATGCCATCGTCTTGGCGACAGCGAACCTCAGCCTGCCGCTAGACCATAATCTGCGCTCGATGTTCTCTGACAGCGCTTGGTGATGCCCCGAGTTCACATCCTCTGCTGCCCCCTGGAGGGGCCGGTGTGCTCGATTGCCGAGCTCTTCAGCCACCACGTATAGTATCCAAGCGAACGATCTCCCTGCTGCTCGGTCTCATCGGTTTCTTTACAGGAGTGCATGATGCTTGCTCAGCGTCTCGGTCGGCAGCTTCAACAAACATCTCCTCCAATGAGGCGCTCAAGCCGTTCGAGCTTCCACGCAAAGGCCAAGCGCGGCCGCCCACTCGTGCGGCGCACCGCCCTAGTACTGATCATCGGCGCCAGCCTGATTGCCGGCTGCGCCATCGATCCCGTCAAGGACGCCGAGCGTTTACTCGACACCTTGCCGCCCAATGCACTCGCTGAAGCACGCAGACTAGAGCGCAACGATCAACCAGGCGCGGCGGCCGACGCCTATCTGGCGCTCGCCGAAACCGCCTCTGCGCCGGCACGCCAACAGCTCGAGATCGAAGCCGCCGCCGCGCTGCTTCAAGCGGGCGACGCACGACGCGCGCAACGCCTCCTCCTGACGCTTGATCAATCGGCATTAACCGCCTCGCAACGCCAGCTCGCGCTGCTGCTGCAGGCCGATGTCGCGCTGAGTCGCGGCCGCGCGACGGAGGCGATCAACACCCTCGATCGCGTCAGTCAAGGCACGCTCCCAGCGCGCCTAAAGAAGCAATATCTCGGTTCCCTGGCGGCCGCCTACAGACTGAGCAATCAGCCTATACGCGCAGCCGAGCAGCTCGATCAGCTCGATCGGCTGCTCGACGCCGCCGATGCGCGCATGGACAACCAGATCTCGCTGCTCTTTACTCTGACCAGCATGAATCAGGCTAGTCTCGCGCAGGCCACGGACTCCACTACCGGGCGGCTGCGCGGCTGGGTCGAGCTGGCCCAGTTGCTCGCCGGCAAGAGTACGCCCTCGTCGGCGCTTGATGCCAGCCTGCGCGACTGGCGTCAGCGCACGCCGCGCCATCCGGCCCTTCCCAGGCTCGAGACCACCTACTTCGCGCGTCTCGCCGGCAGCTATGCAGCGAACACCGAAGCCCTCGTTCTTCTCCCCACAGAGGGGCACTTCAGCACTGCCGGCAACATCCTCAGAGAAGGCATTATGGCTGCCTATGACGCCGATCGTAGTGGGACGCGGCCAGTGCTCCGCTTCCGGCCGGACAGGGTTTCGGCATCGTCGCGGGAGAACCTCGCCGGCGCCGATCTCGTGATCGGGCCCGTGAAAAAATCATCCGTCACCGCGATTGCCGACCAAGGCTCGCTACCCGTGCCCACGCTGGCCCTCAATCGAGTTGACGGCGCGACAACCTGGAACCTGTTCCAATTCTCGCTCGCCCCGGAAGACGAGGCCGCGAACGCCGCTAATTACGCCTTCGCGGCTGGGCTCAAACGCGCGGCACTCCTCTATCCGCAGAGCCCCTGGGGAACACGCATGGCGAAAGCGTTCCGCAGCCAATGGCAGGCACTTGGCGGAACCCTGGTCGCACAACCAAGCTATGGCTCGATCAGCGAGGCTGCCGAATCCGTGGCGCGCGGCGATGCGCAGGTGGTGCTCCTGGTCGCCACGACGAAGGACGTTACCCCGCTTTGGGAGGCTTTGCGGTTCACTGGTGTCGAGGTCCCGGTCATCGCGACCTCGCATGTCTACGACGGCACCTTCAAACCGGCCCAGGATCAGGCCTTGGCGGGACTCTACTTCGTCGACATCCCCTGGCTGCTCGACCAGCAACGCTCCGACAGACTCTCGCGTCAGGCCCTGCGTGGAACCCTGAGCAATGTCAGCAGTCCGCTCGCAAGGCTCTATGCGATGGGCATCGATGCCTACCGGCTCGCCCCGCGCGTCTCCGAGATGCGCCAGCAGCCCGGAACCTTCTTTCCCGGGGAGACCGGCGGGCTGAGCCTCGACTCACGCGGTCAGGTGCGACGGCAATTGACGCTAGCACGTTTCACCACCTCGGGGATCATCAGACCGGCAGGCATCAGTGGCCCCGCCCATCGGGCCACCGATGATTGAGGCCGCGCGCGACTAGCAGGCACGATAAGGATTCGATCTTGACTACGACGGCAACGCCCTGGCGCAAACAGCTCGGCGACACCAAGGAGCGCCAAGCGCGTGATTATCTGGAGCACCAGGGGTTACACCATATTGCCAGCAACGTGCGCTGCAAACGCGGCGAGCTGGATTTGGTCATGCGCGATGGCGACACGTTAGTCTTCGTCGAGGTCCGATTTCGGGCATCGGGACGCTTTGGTGGTGCCGCCGCGAGCATCGACTCGCGCAAGCAGGCTCGCCTCAGCGCAGCCGCAGCCTATTATCTGCAGCGCCACCCCATCGCACTCCCCTGCCGTTTCGATGTCGTCGCCATCGATGGTGCTGGGGCCCTCACGTGGATTCGTCATGCCTTTGTCGCTCGCTCTTAACGCCGTCACGCCAGCGCTGATGGCCATCGCCATCGCTCTTGTACCCTTGCTACAGGGTTGTGCCCCCGCCGCTGTGGTCGGAACCGCCTATGGCGCCTCGGTGATCCACGAGCGCCGCTCGGCGGCCACTGTCATGGATGACGAGATGATCGAACTCAAGGCCAAGCATCGCTTCCTCCAGAATACCGAGATTAGGCGAGCGAGCCGCATCTCGATCACCAGCTACAACTACCGAGTGCTGCTAACAGGTCAAGCCGAAAGCGCCGAGGTCAGCCAGCAGTTCGCCAAGGTTGTCAGTCGCTTGCCGAAGGTCGAGCAGGTTTACAACGAAGTCCAGGTTGGGCCGCCGATTTCACTCGCACAAGAAAGCCGAGACGCGCTCATCACCTCGCGGGCCAAAATCGCCATCGGTGGCGGACGCGGCATCGAAGACTTCGATGCGACCCGCGTCAAGATCGTCACCGAGAACGGCGTGGTTTTTCTGATGGGGCTTGTCACGCGCAAGGAGGCCGAGACGACCACCGAGATCGTGCGCCGGTTACCCGGCGTCGAGCGCGTGGTGAAGATGTTCGAGTACATTGATGCCTCTCTCTGACAGCATCACCAAAGCCCTAGCCGCCATCGTCGGCGCCGACGCCCTGCTTGTCGATGCTGCCGATTGCTGGCCTTATGGATACGACAACAGCCGTCGGCAAAGTCTGCCCGCAGCGGTCGCCTTCGTCACCAACGCAGCGCAAGTCCAGGCCGTCGTCCAACTCGCACAGCAGCAAGGATTGCCGGTCACCGCACGCGGGCTCGGCACGGGTACCACCGGCGCCACCGTGCCCGAGCGCAATGGTATCGTCATCGCGTTCGAGCGCATGAATCGCATCCTGCGCATCGACCCGGCCAATCGCCTGGCGGTGGTCGAGCCCGGTGTCATTAACGATAACCTTCAGCGCGTCCTCGGCGAGCATGGCTTCTTTTGGCCGCCCGATCCGACTAGCGCCGCAGTTTGCACCATCGGTGGCAATCTGGCGTACAACTCGGCCGGGCCAAAAGCCGTGAAATATGGCACCCCCCGCGAGAACACCCTTAGCCTCGCTGCGGTGACCGGCAGCGGACAGCTCATCCGCACCGGCGTGCTGACCACCAAGGGCGTGGTCGGCTACGACCTGACCCGACTCATCATCGGTTCGGAGGGCACGCTAGCCTTGGTCACCGAGGCAACCCTGAAGCTCACCCCCATCGCCGATGCCAAGCAAACCCTGCGCGCGACCTATCGGGATATCCATGCCGCAGCCGATGCGGTGGCCGCAATCATGGCGCAGCCGATCACGCCCCGCGCACTCGAATTCATGGACGCCGCGGCAATCGAGATGGTGCGCCAGTTCTCGGACCTCGGCGTGAGCGCCGAGACCGGCGCACTGCTCATGATCGAGGTCGACGGCCCCGAACAATGCGTTTCGAGCATTGCCGACACGGTAGCCGCAGCCGCACGCAACCCGGGCTTGCTCGAACTCAGCGTCGCTCGGGAGCGGGAACAGATCGCCGCGCTCTGGCGCACCCGGAAAGCACTGTCGCCGGCGCTGCGGCATGTGGCGCCAAAAAAGATCAATGAAGACGTCGTGGTGCCGGTCTCGCGCATCGCACCGTTCATCGATGGATTGGAGCGGCTCGCACGCGAGCATCGCATTCGCATCGTCAACTTCGGTCACGCCGGCAACGGCAACATCCATGTCAACCTACTCGTCAATCCGGACGATACCGATGAGATGGCGCGCGCGGCTCTGTGCTTAGATGGTGTCTTCGAGCTCGTGATCGCGCTCGGTGGCACCCTCTCCGGCGAGCACGGGGTAGGGCTCGAGAAGCGCGACTTCGTCGCCCGCGAAATCGACCCACCGGCACTCGCCCTGATGCGGGCTATCAAGGCTCAATTCGATCCAAACGGCATCCTGAACCCAGGTAAGGGGCTCCCACTGCAGGCTGACAACTAACAGGCAGACAACTCATCGGCCACGTGGCTATCGCCGTCGCTGGCGAAGATAACCGCGGCTGCCTTGCAACGCTTGCGGCGAGAGCAGATCCTGCGCCGGCGCCCCGTCCGGATAGAGCAACGGCGCCAGTTCTTGTAAGGCGCGCTCATAGACCCGGCGTTTGAAATAGACCACATCCTTCACTGGATACCAGTAGCGAACCCAGCGCCAGGCATCGAACTCGGGCTTCTCGCTGCGATCGAGGCAAAAATCCCCCTCACCGCACTGAATCCGCAGCATGTACCAGACTTGCTTCTGGCCGATGCAGATCGGACCGCAGTGACGGCGGATGAAGCGCTTCGGCAAACGGTAGCGAAGCCAGCCGCGCGTGCAGCCAAGGACCTTGACCTGCCCTGGCAGCAGGCCAACCTCCTCCTCCAATTCCCGATACATCGCCTCGAGCGGGGTCTCGTCGGACTTGATCCCCCCCTGCGGGAATTGCCACGCATTCTGCCCGACACGACGTCCCCAAAAGAGACGCCGCTCCGCGTTGCTCAAGATGATGCCGACGTTTGGCCGGAAACCGTCCCCGTCGATCAAGTTGCTGTACCTTGTTACGTTTCCATCGCATTCTTCCATACTCTACCCAGCGGCTTCAAATGCCGCACACCCAAGTGATCCATATCTCCATATCGAACCCGCCTCGCCCGCGGAGAGTCGAGCCCGCACGGCGAGATCCACGATTATTGCGCACCATCGCCAACCAGCCCTTGAGCAACCGCTATGCCTCTTGCCCTCTTCGACCTTGATAACACCCTGCTCGCCGGTGATTCAGACTACCTTTGGGGCCGCCATCTGATCGATTTAGGTGTCGTCGACGGCGATCACTACGAGCGCTCCAACCAACAGTTTTTCGATGACTATCGCGCGGGGTGTCTGGATATCGACGCCTTTCTACGCTTCTCGCTCGCGCCGCTCCGTCAGCATCCCGTAGAGACGCTCAAGCAGTGGCGAGAGGGCTTCATACGCGAGCGTATCGAGCCCATCATCCTCACTGCGGCATGCGCGCTGGTCGAGCAGCATCGCCGCGCGGGTGATACGCTCATGATCATCACCGCCACCAATGCCTTCGTCACCGCCCCCATCGCCGCCCGGTTCGGCATCGAGCACCTGATTGCCACCGAGCCCGCGCGCGCGGCGGGACGCTATACCGGCGAGGTCATCGGACCACCGGCGTTTCGCGAAGGCAAGGTCGAGCGCTTGCGCCAGTGGCTGGCCACGCATCAGGCGACATTGACCGGCAGCACGTTCTATAGTGACTCGATCAACGACTTACCCTTGCTCGAGACGGTCGATTTTCCGGTCGCCATCGACCCCGATCCGAGGTTAGCCGCGATTGCCCAGGAGCGCGGCTGGCCGATTCGCTCGCTGCGCGACTGAGGGCGCCGCGGCAAGCATCGAGTGCGCAGACTGTCATCGATTCGTCATGCTCGAGCCATCGGATCGACATGCGTCTTCGTTAAACTGTCAAGTTACCCCGTTGCGATGGTCGGAGAGAACATGGGAGCGAGCGCACCTGCTCTAAGTATCAAACGCGGTGAGCGTCTATTCGTCGAGCTGGCTGATTCACCGCACGCAGTGCGTGAGGCGCAGGCGTTGCGCTATCGCGTCTTCGCAGAAGAGCTGGGCGCCACGCTCAAGCCGGGCGAGCATGGCCTGGACATCGATGAGTTCGATGCCGAATGCGAACACCTGCTGGTGCGCGAGACCAAGGGCAATCGTGTGGTCGGCTGCACCCGGCTGTTGAACGATCGCGGTGCCGAGCGCCTCGGGCGCTTCTATTCGGAGAGCGAATTCGACCTCGGCGCGATCCCCTCGCTGCCTGGCCGCCTGCTGGAGCTGGGACGCACCTGCGTCTCGCCGGAATGCCGGCACGGCTCGGTCATCGCCGTGCTCTGGTCCGGGGTGGCGCACTACATCCAACAGCATCAGGTCGATTACCTGTTCGGTTGCGCCAGCGTGCCGCTAGGCGAGAACGACTGCCAAGCCGCCGCCATCATGAATCGGCTGCGGCGCCAGGCCATGGCACCGGAACACTTGCGGGTGACACCGCGCGCGCCCTTACACGCCACGGCAGGGGCTGATGATGTGTTGGATGCCCCGTTGCCGGCGCTGCTCAAAGGCTATGTGCGCCTCGGCGCGCTCGCCTGCGGCGAACCCTGTCGCGATCCGGATTTCGAGGTCGGCGACATCCTGATGCTGCTCGATCTGTGTTCGCTCAATCCCAGTTATGCGCGCCACTTCCTGGAACGGATCTAGACGCGCGCTCATCGAGGACTGCTTGATGCTTGAGACACTCATCCCGCATCTGCGTGCCAGTGCACGTCTGCTGGCGCTGATCGCGCTCAATGCGCTGGGCGCGGTGATCGTACTCGGCATGGGCCTTTGGCGCCGCCTTGGCGGCTCCAGTGCCGCCACTCCCGCCATCGTTCAGTGGTGGTTTCGGCGCGTCACGCCGATCCTCGGTCTGCGGATGCGCGTCGAAGGCCAGCAAGCCAAGAGCGCGCTGATCATCGCCAATCACATCTCCTGGCTCGATATCCCCGTGCTCGGCGCGCTCGGGCCGGTCGGTTTCCTCTCCAAGGCCGAGATTCGCCAGTGGCCGTTGATCGGCTGGATGGCCGCGCAAATCGGCACGCTCTTCATCACCCGGGGCGGCAATCAGACCGCCGATCTCATCGAGCGCATCGAGACGCGCATGCGCGAGCAGCGCCCCGTCGTCATCTTCGCCGAAGGCACCACCAGCGATGGCCGTCAACTGCGCGGCTTCTACCCGCGACTGCTCGCGGCGGGCCAGCAGCCGGGCGTCGACGTGCAGCCGGTGGCGATTCGCTATGGCACCAACGCCGAGCCCGATCTGAACGCGCCGTTCATCGATGATGACACCTTGGTCGAGAGTCTTTGGCGCGTGCTCTGCCAGCCGAAGACCGAGGCTCAGGTGCACTTCCTCGCGCCCATCGTCGGCGCGGACCTGGATCGACGCACGCTCGCGACCCTGTGCGAGAGGCAGATCGCGGACGCACTCGAGGTGCCCATCGTGGCCAGGGCAACCGCCAAACGGCGAGGCCCGGAGGTCACGACGCCGTGAATGCAGACAGCGGCAGCGTCCAGGCGCGCCGGTCAACGGATGCGCGATCAAGGCTCCATGTCGCGCTGGTCACCGAAACCTATCCGCCGGAGATCAACGGCGTCGCCAATACCCTGGCACAACTCGCGCGTGGCCTCGAGCGGCGCGGACACCACGTCAGCCTCGTGCGCCCACGCCAGCCGGTGGATCGGCGCAACGCGCCACCGGCACGGGAGTTGCTCGTCAGCGGTGTGCCCTTGCCGGGTTATCGCGGCCTGCGCTTTGGCCTGCCGGCGCTCGGGGCCGTGCAGCGGCGCTGGCGCGAGGCGCGCCCGGATGCGGTCTACATCGCCACCGAGGGTCCGCTCGGACATGCCGCGCTGCGAGCCGCCACGCGCCTCGGGATCCCCAGCCTGACGGGATTCCATACTCAGTTCCAGCAGTACTGCAGCCACTATGGTGTGGGCCTGCTGATGAAACCGATCATCAGCCTGCTCAGGCGCTTCCACAACCACTCCGGTGCGACCCTGGTGCCAACCCGCGCCTTGCAACGCGACCTTGCGGCGGCCGGATTTCGCAATCTGCATGTGCTCAGCCGTGGCGTCGATACCGAGCGCTTCTCCCCGACCTACCGAAGCACAGCGTTGCGCGCCTCCTGGGGGTGCGATGATGCGACGGTGGTGGCGCTCTACGTGGGCCGGATCGCCGCCGAGAAGCACGTCGATCTGGCGATCGAGGCCTTCGATCGGATTCGACGCGCTCGGCCCGACAGCCGCTGCGTCCTGGTCGGCGACGGGCCCGAGCTGGCGCATCTACGCCGTCAGCATCCTGACCATGTCTACACCGGCGCCAAGGTCGGTGCGGCGTTGTCCGCGCACTACGCCTCGGCGGATCTGTTCGTGTTTCCGAGCCTGACCGAGACCTTCGGCAATGTGCTGACCGAGGCGCTCGCCAGCGGCCTGGCGCCCATCGCCTTCGATTATGCCGCCGCACGCGAGCACTTACACCATGGCCAAAACGGCTATAGTGTCCCCATGGCCGATCGCACGGCGTTCCTGGCGCAGGCTGAACGGGCTGTCAGCGACCCTGAACAGCTCAAACGCCTTGGCCAAGAGGCGCGACACACCGCAGAAACGCTGAGTTGGGAGCGTGTGATCCGCGATTTGGAGCACCATCTGTTCTCCGTGATCGATTGCGCCGGCAACCAGGGCGAGCGCCATGAACCCATTCCTGCGACTGCTGAATGAACTCGAAACACCGTTCTGCCGACGTTGGAACCGTGCGCATCAGCGACCCTGGCTGTTGCGCCCCTTCGCGCTCGTCAGCCGGCTCGGCAATGGCGTCTTCTGGTATAGCCTGATCGCCGTGCTACCCGTCGTCGATGGACTCGACGGCCTCGAAGCCGCCGTGCACATGCTCCTGATGGGCGGCATTGCGCTGATCCTCTACAAGAGCCTCAAGGGTCGCACCCGCCGCATACGCCCCTGCCACTACGCGGCCGATATCGCCGCCAGCGTGCCACCGCTGGATCGCTACAGCTTCCCGTCCGGACACACCCTGCACGCGGTCAACTTTTCCACGATCGCGCTGTTCTACTATCCGCAGCTTGGTTGGCTGCTGATCCCTTTTACCTTGCTGGTCGCCGCCTCACGGGTCGTGCTCGGCCTGCATTATCCCACCGATGTGCTGGTCGCCTCGGCGATCGGGCTCGGCCTTGCCTATAGCAGCCTGTTGTTGGTCGCCTAGTCGCCAACGAAACAGCCCGGCGGCCGCCCCCCTAGAGGGTCGGCCGCCGGGCCTTGGGCCGTTAGGCGAGAGACTGGCTCTGCTTATTTGGCTTCAGGTGCGGCCGGAGCGGCCGGTGCGCCATAAGGCATGGCACCCTGGGGAGCCGCATAAGGGACTGCGCCATAAGGGGCACCATAGTAGGGCGCGCCGTAGCCGCCGTAGTACGGGTTGCCGTAGCCATAGCCGTCACCGTAGCCGCGGCCATAGCCGTAACCACGCCCACGACCATAGCCGTGACCGCCGCCGCTCATGCTCATATTGAAGTCGCCGTAGCCATCGCCGAACATGTCACTGAACATGTCGCCCATGCCGTCGCCCCAACCATTGCCATAGCCCGGGCCACCGTAACCCGGACCACCCCACCATGCGTTGGCGGACGCGGACACACCAAGAAGAGCGGCAACGGCTGCGGCAGTAGCAAGCTTTTTCATCTATCTTTCTCCGAACTCGATTTTGTCTGGGTTGCAAGCGTCGCCGCCTTTCTTGCGACAACAGAGATCATTATATTAGCGTTTTCTAAAATTTATAGTCGCTAATCTCGATCTATCATCGCCCGGCGATAGATATGACAAATCGCAATCCAAACCGCCCTCTCGACTCAGACCGAGGGCGTCACCAAGCGCATCGACAGATCGACCGCCTCGACATGCTTGGTCAGCCCGCCGATCGAGATCGCATCGACCCCGGTCTCGGCGATCATCCGTAACCGCTCGTGACTGATGCCGCCGGAGGCCTCGAGCCGCGCGCGTCCAGCCGTCAACTCAACCGCGCGTCTCAGTTCCGGCAGGTCAAAATTATCCAGCAAGACCTGCTCCACACCAGCCTCCAGCGCCTCGCGCAGCCCAGCCAAGGACTCGACCTCGATCTCAACCGGGATACCCACGGTCAGATCCTCGGTCAGACGACGCGCGGCCGCGATCGCGGCGCTGATCGAGCCGGCCGCGCTGATATGGTTCTCCTTGATCAGGATCGCATCGAACAGCCCCATACGATGGTTATCGCAGCCACCGCAGACAACGGCATACTTCTGCTGGCGTCGCAGCCCCGGAAGCGTCTTGCGCGTATCCAGGATGCGCACCGGCAGCCCGGCCACCGCATCGGCATAGCGCCGCGCGCGGGTCGCGGTGCCAGAGAGCAACTGCAGGCAATTGAGCGCGGTCCGCTCGCCGGTGAGGAGCGGGCGCAAGCGACCCGCGAGGGTGCAGAGCCGCTGCCCCGCCCGCACCGACTCGCCATCGCGCGCCTGCCAGTCGACGCTCACCTCGGGGTCGAGCTGACGGAAGACCTCATCGAACCAGGCGCGGCCGCAGAGCACCGCATCCTCGCGGGTGATGACCTCGGCGCGCGCGGTTGCCTCCGCCGGCAGCAGGCCTGCGGTCAGGTCGCCGGTGCCGACATCCTCCGCCAGCGCATCGCGCACCTGGGCCGCGATGAGGTCCAGCGGCGGCAGGCAGCGAGACAATACCTCCGCGTTCGGGTCGGGGGTCGGTACAGCGGTGGGCATCGGATCAGATCCTCGGAACGGTTAGCATAGGCGGGGATCATAGTGTGCGGGCTGATGGCCACTCAAGCGGCTCGCCAGACCAGCGAGAACATGCAACACCGATGACTGATCCGAGCGCCCCCGCCATCGACCCTGCTGGTCGCCTGAACATCGCCCGCTGGCGGCCCTCCCCCAATGCCGACCAGCGCCCGCCTGGTAGCGGGCCGGATCTGCTCGTGATCCACAACATCAGCCTGCCCCCGGGGCATTTCGGTGGCCCCTGGATCGAACAGCTATTCCAAAATCGGCTCGATCGCTCGGCGCACCCTTACTTCGCCACGCTCGCCGGGCTGCGTGTCTCCGCGCACCTGCTGATCCGCCGCGATGGCGAGCTGCTCCAGTTCGTCGAACTCGATCGGCGCGCCTGGCATGCCGGGCGCTCCGCGTTCGAGGGTCGGATCGAGTGCAACGACTACAGCATTGGCATCGAACTCGAGGGCAGCGACGCGATCCCCTTCCAGCAAGCCCAGTACACACGGCTTGCCCAGGTCACCAGGTTAATTCGCGCGCGTTATCCGGCGATCACAGCGGCGCGCATCACCGGACACCAGGAGATCGCCCCGGGACGCAAGACCGATCCCGGTCCCGCCTTCGACTGGGACCGATATCGGGCGCTGCTCAGCGACAGCGAAGGAGAGCGGTAAGGCACTCAGCCGAGCCGAGCGGCCACCGCGGCGGCGGCGGCAGCCGGGCGAGGCACCGGCATCGGTTGCGGCTGCTCGGAGGTCAGTACCTGTTGCGCCTCGGTCCAGCGCAGCAGCTCGATGGTGCCATCGTGATGCTCGACCAGCGCCGTGCAGCTCTCGACCCAATCGCCGCAGTTGCAGTAGGTCACGCCATCGATCTCGCGGATCTCGGCGTGGTGGATGTGCCCACAGATCATGCCATCGACAGCGCGGCGGCGCGCCTCGTCGGCCACGGCCTGCTCGAAGTTGCCGATATAATTGACGGCATTCTTGACCCGATGTTTCAGATAGGCGGCGAGCGACCAATAGCCGAACCCAAGGCGGCGCCGGAAGGCATTGAGCCGATGGTTCGCCGACAGCAACAGATCGTAGAGGTGGGAGCCGAGCATCGCCAGCCAGCGCCCGTTCTGCACCACCTGATCGAACTTGTCCCCGTGCAGGATCAAGAACTGGCGACCGTCGGCGGTGGTGTGGACCAGCTCATCGCAGAGGCGCACATTGCCGTACTCGGAGCCGAGATGATCGCGCAGGATCTCATCATGGTTGCCCGGCACATAGACCACGTCGGTCCCGCTGCGCGCCTTGTCCAACACCGCGCGCACCACATTGTTGTGCGCCTGCGGCCAGAACAGCCCGCCTTTCATCGCCCACACGTCGATGATGTCGCCGACCAGATAGAGCTGCTTGCACTCGGTCGATTGCAGGAAATTCAGCAGAAAATCGGCTTGACAACCGCGAAACCCGAGATGCACATCCGAGATCCAGATGCTCCGGTATTTCAACGGCCGTAGATGTTTCACCTGACTCATGTCACCCAGGTCCTCATTTATTAGCGTGGGCGCCATGGTCGCGCGGCTTTGTTGCGAGAGGATGGACGCGCGATGAAGATCTGGTGAACACGCATCGTACCGACGCACGTCGCGCACTGCGTATACTGAGCGCCTTTGCCGTAGAGAGGAGTTTTTTTCGATGCCACGCGATTCCGTGAACAAGGTCGTCCTCGCCTATTCAGGCGGGCTCGACACCTCTGTGATCCTGACCTGGCTGCGCGACGAATACGACTGCGAGGTGGTCACCTTCACCGCCGACATCGGCCAGGGCGAGGAGGTCGAGCCGGCCCGCGTCAAGGCCGAAGCGGCCGGGATCAAGGAGATCTACATCGAGGATCTGCGCGAGGAATTCGTGCGCGACTTCGTCTACCCGATGTTTCGCGCCAACGCCATCTACGAGGGCGAGTACCTGCTCGGCACCTCGATCGCCCGCCCGCTGATCGCCAAGCGCCTGGTCGAGATCGCCACCGAGACCGGCGCCGATGCCATCAGCCACGGCGCCACCGGCAAGGGCAACGATCAGGTCCGCTTCGAGATCAATGCGCTGGCGCTGCGGCCCGACATCAAGATCATCGCGCCCTGGCGCGAATGGGATCTGCTCTCGCGTGAGAAGCTGATGGCCTATGCCGCCGAGCACGGCGTACCGGTCGAGCAGAAGCGCGACGGCACCAAATCGCCCTACTCGATGGACGCCAACCTGCTGCACATCTCCTATGAAGGCTACGATCTCGAAGACCCCTGGGTCGAGCCGGGCTTGGCGATGTGGCGCTGGACGCGCGACCCGGAGCAGGCACCCGACACCGCGCAGGAGATCGAGCTGACCTACAGTGCCGGCGACATCACCGCCATCGACGGCAAGGCCATGACGCCGGCGGAGGTCCTCGCCGAGCTGAATCGCATCGGCGGCGAGCACGGCATCGGCCGCGCCGACATCGTCGAGAACCGCTATGTCGGCATGAAGTCGCGCGGCTGCTACGAGACCCCCGGCGGCACCATCATGCTCAAGGCCCATCGGGCGATGGAATCCTTGACGCTCGACCGCGAGGCCGCGCACCTCAAAGACGAACTGATGCCGCGTTATGCGACCCTGATCTACAACGGCTACTGGTTCAGCCCGGAGCGGATGATGCTGCAGGCCGCGATCGATGAGAGCCAGCGCGTGGTCAACGGCAAGGTCCGGCTCAAGCTCTACAAGGGCAACGTGATGGTGGTCGGTCGCCAGTCGGACAGCGACAGCCTGTTCGATGAATCGATCGCCACCTTCGAAGACGACGCTGGCGCCTACGATCAGAGCGACGCGACCGGCTTCATCAAGCTCAATGCCCTACGGCTGCGGGTCGCCGGGCGCCGCCGCGGGCGGTAGCTCGGACGGCGCCTCACCCCGCTCGCGCAGCACCTCGAACGGATCGGGGGCGGAGCGTGAGCGGCCGACGTCTTTCAGCCGATCCAGATAGTCGAGCCACAACGGCTGCCAGCCGCGACCAAGTTTGTAGAGATACTGCCAGTCATAGAGGCCCGAGCGGTGACCATCGTCGAAGACGATCTTCACCGCATAGCTACCAACCTGCTGCAGATCGGTGATATTGACCGCCTCCTTGCCGATCTGCAGCTTGGCCTGATCCGGCGTATGGCCGCGCACCTCGGCCGAGGGCGAATAGACGCGCAGGTATTCGCAGGGCAGGCGAAAGCGCGCGCCATCGTCGTAGGCGATCTCGAGGATGCGCGATTGCTGATGCAGATTGATCTCGGTCGGCAGCGGATGCTGTTCCATCGGTCGGCAACTCCGGGAGGCTTCAAGTCTGCCGACTCAGGTGCGGACGCCGACCGGGTTTGCAATGCAACGCCCGCCGAGGAATCGCGGGCTCAGGCGGCTTGCGCGTGCGCGAGTCGCTCGACCTCGGGCCAACCGCGACAATGACGCTCGATCAGCCCCGCCAGCATCTCGAGATGGGCAGGATCATCGTTGAGGCAGGGAATGTAGTGATACTCCTTGCCGCCGGCGTCGATGAAGTAGCCGCGGTTCTCGACGTCGATCTCCTCGAGCGTCTCCAGGCAATCGGCGGAGAAGCCGGGCGCGATCACATGCACGCTCTCGACGCCATCGCCACCCCAGAGCTTTAGCGTCTCGTCGGTGTAGGGCTGTAGCCACTCATCACGCCCCACCCG
This sequence comes from Halochromatium salexigens, assembly GCF_016653295.1. Lineage (GTDB taxonomy): Bacteria > Pseudomonadota > Gammaproteobacteria > Chromatiales > Chromatiaceae > Lamprobacter > Lamprobacter salexigens. Next base: position 229,025 of record NZ_NHSF01000059.1, read on the forward strand.
CGATTGGAACGAGACCATCCAGCGGTCATCGTCCAACCCCAGGCGTTCGGCGACCAGGCGCGCGGTCTTGTGACAATGGCAATGATAGGGATCGCCGGCCATGAAGTAGCGTTTCGGGATGCCGTGGAACGAGAACAGCAGCCGCTCCGGCTCGCCCTTCTCGGCGGCTGCGGCGCGAATGCTGTCGCACAGGGCGTCGATATAGCCCGGCTCATCGTGGTAGTGGTTGATGAAGCGCAGTTCGGGCAGCCATCGCCAGGTCGTCATCTCATTGGTGACTGCATCAAAGGTCGAGGCCGTGGTGGTGCCCGAGTATTGCGGGTAGAGCGGTAGCACCAGCAAGCGGCGCACATTCGAACTCTTGAGCCGGCCGAGGGCCTCGGCAACCGAGGGCTTGCCGTAGCGCATGCCCAGCTCGACATGGACGTTGTCACCAAAGCGCTCGCTCAAGAGCCCCTGCAGTCCGGCCGCCTGGCGCCGGGCCACATCGAGCAGCGGCGAGCCCTTGTCGGTCCAGACCGCCTGGTAGGCCTTGGCCGAGCGGCTCGGGCGCACCCGCAGAATGACGCCATGCAGGATCAGCCACCAGACCGGGCGTGGAATCTCGACCACGCGCGGGTCCTTCAGGAACTCCGCAAGATAACGGCGCACCGCCGTTGGCGTTGGCGCCTCGGGAGTCCCGAGGTTCAACATCAACACGCCTAGGTGCTCTGACATGTCGTGCTCGAAGCCGACGACGCTCTTATATTTCATCGAAGTCCCAAGGGTTTACGCGTTTTCCCTGATCTCTATGCCCAGTTCCACAGATTGGCGCGTGCCGGCTGCTGTTTCAACCGAATTGCGCAATTGTGCACCAGTTTTCCATTGCCATCCGAGGCCGACTCAACCATCTCGCCCGAGTTTCAACTGTTTGAAGATCATGCGAAAGCGCTCGGGGTCTTTCTGGCCGAACACCGGGTCCTCGACATTCGGCGCCACCGCCAGCAGCTCCGACCAGACCGCCTCGGACAGACAGGTCAGCGCCAGCGGAAAGGCCCGCTCTTCCTCCAACTGCATGTGCTCGCGCAGTTGCGCGATCAGCGTGCGCCCCTGGCGCTCGACCTCATCGCGGCGCAGAACCTCCTCGTGCACGATGCCCTCGAGCGATTCCTTGAAGCGTCGATTGAGTTGCATCAGGCTCTGATGCTGCTGCATCAGTTGGTTCAACACCGCGTGGCCGGGGCCGACTTCGGCCAGGACCCGCTCGAAGATCAGATCCTCACTCGGATGGTGGACTTGATCCTCGTAATCGATCAGGTATTCCATCAACTCGCACATCAGCTCGTAATCAGGCTCAAGACCATCGCGAAACTCATCGAGCAGTCCCTCGAGCAGGTTCAGCAGTTGCGCGAGTCGTCGGTGATCCTGACCGAGACGCTCCACTAGATCGTTCATTTGGGCCACCTCGTTGTGGGGTCGGCACATCGGGTGCCAGGAGTCGCCTGTACGCTCATCGGCGCGGCAATGGGCCCATGATAGCGCGCTCGCACCGCTCGGCACGCAGCCGCATCACAGACCCTCCTCGTGCTGCGGTGATTCGCCATGTCCCTGATCCGGGGCTTGCGCGCTGCCCCAGGTCTGCGGCCAACGGCGGCGCAACCAGCGCCAGACCAACCCACGTGGCAGTTTGACGCCGGTGACCACATAGGTCAGCACGTCCGGATTGTTGAGCGTCCACTGCATCCAATCGCGCGCGCCAAGCTGTCCGCACAACAGCAGCCTGTCGCCGACGCGCAGCGGCTGATCGAGCCTCGGCAGCGGTCGGTGCTCACCGGCGCGCTGATGGACGAGGATGATCGCCGGCAGCATGTCCGATCGCTGTCGGGGATCACGCAGTATATCCTCCAGGGTCAGCGCATGACCCTGCGCGGCAAGCAGGCTCACCGCCTGCCCAACGCTCGCATCGATGCGCAGCTCCCAGAGGATCGGCGGTTTCGCCTCGACCAAGGCGACGAGTCGGCTGACCAGTTCGCAGGACCAGCTATCGGGCTCTTTATCCGCCGCGCTGACGAATTCATTGAGCAGTGGCGCGCTGAGCAGGGTCCGGATCCGTTGCGCCACGATCAAGCTCGGGTGCATCAGGATATCGGCCTCGACCGCCTTGAACAGCTCCTCGTTGATCAACTGATTCTCGCGCACCACGGTGAACAGCCCCGGATTGAGTTCCTTGGCCGTCATGATGATCGAGAGATTGTTGGCGTCATTGTCGGTGCCGGCGACCAGCCCCACGGCGCGGTGGATATCGGCCTGCTCCAGGGTCACCGCCTCGGTGCCGCGTCCCTTGATCAGCGGCCCTGGCGGTAGCCCAGTGCGCTCGGGCTGCATCTCGACCACCATCAGTTCGATGCCATCCTGCTCGGCCAGATGGGCATAGAGCGCCTTGCCGAAACGCCCATAGCCGCAGATGATCCAGAGCCCGTCGGCCGGCGGATAGATCGGTTCGGGCAGCATCGCGCCGCGTAACTGCGCGAGCCACTCCTGCAAGGCGGTGAGGCAGGGCGAGTCGATCGCGATGCTCAGATAACGCGCGAAGATATCGAAGGGGTCATAGATGTGATCGGTGCCGAACGAGGCCATGTTGGCCTCGATATCGTGCGAGTCGGCGCGGCAGATGACCTTGGCGTCTGGATGCATCAGCTTGGCCGCGAGCGCCACCTTCAGGTTGACCTCATTGACCGAGGTCAGGGCCAGGACGCCGGCACAATAGGGGCTGCGCAGCCCGGCCAGCAGCAGCGTGTCGGGGCGGCGCACATCGGCGCGCAGCGCCGGCACGAACTCGCGCAAGGACTCGAGCTTGAGCAGATCGATGCGCTCCGGATTGTTATCCAGGACGACGGCGCGCTGGCCGCGCTCGGTCAATGCCCGCACCAGGCCGCTGCCGGTCTGACCGTAACCGCAGACCAGATAGAAGTCCTCGTTGATGGCGCGCACATGGGCGCTGAAACGATGTTCCTCGATGGTGCGCCGCAGGGCCTTGTCCTGCAGCAGCGTGATCATCGCGCCGATCGAGTAGAGCCAGCCGCTCACGGTGGCATAGATACACAGCGTCACCCAGATCCGCTGCGCGTCGCTGAACGCCTGTGGCAGCTCGCCGAAGCCGATGGTCGTCGACATGTAGCTGACGAAGTAGAAGGCGTGGAAGATGCTCAGATGCCAGGGATTGCCCTCGGCATCCTGGCCCGGGATCAGCACCAAGCCGACGATCGTGATCGAGTAGAGCACGATCAGCGTCAGCAGTGGCGCACGCATGCGCCGCAGGATGAGGAAGATGATGCTGTCCACCGCAGGCTCCGCTCGACTCGCCTTGGCGCGCTCGCCGGTCAGCGCCGCAGCATGGTCGTCTCGATGATCAGCAGGATCACCGAGACCACATTGGCGACCATGGCCCCGGCCGCGAGCGAGACCACGCTCGCGAGTGAACCGGCGGTAAAACCATCCGCCGAGGCATGCACCGCCACGGTCCAGATCACCGCCCCGGCGATCAACTGCAGGATCGCCACCAAACTCGTCGCCAGCAGCACCGCGCCCATCTGTGAGCGGTCACCGAGCTTGAGCACGGTCGCGATCAGGTTGACCACCAGGACCGATGCGAACTCCCAAGCATGGTGATGGGCATGATTGTCGATCTCGCCATAGACGAAGCCGAAGTTCAACGTCAGGGCCAGCAGGATGAAGAATCCAAAGACGACCTTCTCGGGATTCATCAAGGGTCTCCTCGGTGGGCGCGGACAGTTCCGCTGATCACGCGTATCCTAGCGGGTTTTTCCAGCGTGCCATCCGCGAACAGGCGTCTGTCTGCCATGAGTCAACCATCCGTGTCCCTGCCCTTACCCGAAGCCGTCGCCGCGCCACGCGATCACATTCGCACCGAGCAGGCTGGACGTATCGCCTATTACCACGACACGCGCGGCGACGGTCGACCGCTGGTCTTGGTGCACAGCATCAACGCGGCCCCGAGCACCTATGAGGTCAAGCCGCTGTTCGAGCATTACGCCGGCACCAGGCCGGTCTACAGCATCGACCTGCCCGGCTTCGGTCACTCCGAGCGCAGTGAGCGTGCCTATTCCGCCGAACTCTACGCCAATGCGATCCGCGCCTTGCTCGAACAGGTCGTCCAGGCGCCGGCGGATGTCCTCGCGCTCTCACTGAGCGCCGAATTCGCCGCGCGCGCGGCGCTTGGCTCGCCCGCGAGTGTCGCCTCGCTGGTGTTGATCTCGCCGACCGGCTTCTCGGAGCGCGGTCTGCCGCCTCAACTCGTCGGCCAGGCCGTGCATGGAGTGATCGGCGCGCGGCTCTGGAGCCAGGGACTCTATGACCTGGTGGCCTCAAGGCGCAGCATCCGCCACTACCTCGGCAAATCCTTCCAGGGCCAGCCCCCGCAGGCACTCGTCGACTATGCCTACGCCACCTCGCATCAACCGGGTGCCCGCCACGCACCGCTGATCTTCCTCTCGACGCAACTGTTCACGCGCGAGGCCGTCTCCAAGCTCTATGCACGACTGACGACACGGCCGGTGCTGGCGATCGCCGACCGCGATCCCTATGTCACCTTCGAGCGCCTGCCCGAGCTGGTGGCGCATCAAGCGAACTGGCAACAGCAGAGCCTCGGACCACATCGCGGGCTGCCACACTGGGAACAACCGCAGGCCTTGTTCGCCGCCCTGGATCGCTTTTGGGCCACCGTTTGACCTCGGCGCGCCTCTACCTCGCGAATGCGGAAGACCCGGCCGGGATGGCCGGTGGTGAACAGCACATTCATGTTTCCCATGGATCGATCAGTGTGACGCCTGTCTCCCAAAAATCCTTGACATTCCGAGTGGCTATAGAGGCGCCTCTGGATTGCGCGATGGCAGCAATCATGGCATCGAACTGACTGATGGGACGCCCGGCTTGTCGGCGGGCAACGGCGATCCGCGCATAGGCATCGGCCGCATCTCGATCAAAGCTCCACACGAGACCGGCAAGATCCTGATCCAGGATGGCTCGTATCACCTCCAGCATCTGTTGGCGCCGCTGTCCGTCAGGCAACAAATAGAGGCCGTACAGGATTTCGCCTCGCGTCACGCTGGTCGTGAACAAGGATGTACGCGGTTGTCTCTCCATCCAATCGAGCACCTGTGGTGCCGGCGAAGGACGCAATGCCTCTGACAGGACATTGGTATCGAGTACGATCATGAGGCGAGATTCGTTGCCTCACGAATCGCCTCACGGGCAGGCACGTCCAACTCGACCCCACCCAGCGGCTCGATGCGGGAACGGATCGATTGAGCCAGAGAGGGCGGTTCAGCCGACTCAAAGAACAGCGCCGATCGCAAAATTTCCCGCGCCTCGTCCTCCATCGAATGCCCGTGAAGGGTTGCGCGAGCGCGTAGACGGTCCTGGATCTGATCGTCGATATGATGAATCGTCATGCTTGCCATCCGGACCTCCACATTTCTGAGCAATGGTCGATACCTTGTGCTCGGCCTTAGCGTCGACCGCGCGACCGCCACCAGGTGCCGCCGACATAGAGCAGCGACCCGATCAGCATCACGATCATCGAGAAGCCGAACCAACCGAGGAACAGATAGACCACCCGCAACCAGGCCACACCCCCGGCCTCGATGTCTCTGAGGTCGACCGGCGCTTGGTGCAGGAAGCCGATCAGGGTCATGCCCAACGCCAGCACCAGCGACCAAAACAGGGAAAACAAGAGCAGATTCGGCTTCTTTTTCATCGGTAACGAGGAGCGGCAAGGGGCGTCAAGGAACCATCACGGACAATCAAACAACGGGCGCGAGCCTCAGGCCGCCGATTCCGCGGCGGCCTTGGCATCGGCGAGATCGCGCTGGCGTTTCAGCGACCAGTGGATCACCAGATTCAGCATCCGCATGGTCGCGCCGATCGCCGCGAACACCTGGTTGGCGTGCACACCGCGGGTCTTGAAGGTGCCCCGATCATCGGCCCAACTGATCGTACACTCGGTAAGCGCATCGGTGCGGCCACCCTTGGGGATGCGCACCTCGTAGTCGACCAGTGCCGGCAGGCTCAGGCCCTGGGTCTTGACCACCCGCGCCAAGGCCTTGTTGAAGGCATCGAAGCCGCCATTGCCGCTGCCGGTGGCGGTCAGATGCTCGCCGCGCAAGCAGAGCTTGATGCTGGCGGTCGATTCCAGCCCATAGCTCGAGGAGACATTGCAGGCGATCAGCTCGGCATGGCTATAGTCCTTGCTCTCGAGCACCTCGGCGATGATGAACGGCAGATCCTCGGCGGTGATGGTCTTCTTCGAATCGCCGAGTTCGACGATGCGCTTCAACACCTTGCGCTGATTCTCCTCGGAGAGCGTGATGCCGATGCGCTCCAGATTCTTCGCCAGCGACGCTTTACCCGCGAGCTTGCCGAGGGCATAGACGCGCCGGCGCCCGAAGCGCTCCGGCGAGAGCTTGGTGTGATAGAGGCTGCCCTTGTTGTCGCCATCGGCATGGATGCCAGCGGTCTGGGTGAAGACATCGTCGCCGACGATGGGCGCGTTATCACCGATGCGCTTGCCCGAGAAGTATTGCACCAGCTCGCTGACGCGCCCGAGATGGCTCTCGTCGATGCCGATCTCCAGGCTGAGCTGATCGCGCAGATTCACCACCACCTCGGCCAGCGACGCATTGCCGGCGCGCTCGCCCAGGCAGTTGACCGTGCAATGCACCGCTGCGGCACCGGCCTGCGCGGCGGCGAAGACGTTCGCGGTGGCCAGGCCATAATCGTTGTGCGGATGGAAATCAAAGCGGCAGTCCGGGAAGCGCCGGATCATGTCCGACAGCGCCGCGAACACCCGCTCGGGCGTCATCACGCCCAGGGTATCTGGCAACATGAAATGCCCGACCCCGCTCTCGGCGAGGGCTTCGATCAGCGCATAGACATAGGCCGGGTTGTCGGCATAGCCGTTCGACCAGTCCTCGAGATAGAGATTGACCGCGAGGCCGCGCTCACGCGCGATCGTGATATCCGCCCGCACATCCTCGGCATGTTGCTCGGGAGTCTTGCCAAGCTGGGTGCGGCAATGCTTCTCGCTGCCCTTGGCCAGCAGGTTAATCACCTGACCACCGGCGCGCCGAATCCAATCGACGCTGCGCCCGCCATCGACGAAGCCGAGCACCTCGACGCGCCCATCGAGCCCTTTCGGACGCGCCCAGTCGATGATCTGCGCCACCGCCGCCAGCTCGCCCTCCGAGACCCGCGCCGAGGCGACCTCGATGCGATCGACCCGCAGCAGCTCGAGCAGCGCCTTGGCGATGTTGACCTTCTCATCGGGCGAGAAGGAGACGCCCTGCGTCTGCTCGCCATCGCGCAGCGTGGTATCGAGGATCAGAATGCGTTGGTCGTCTGAGGTCACGGATGCTCTCGGGCCGAGGTGTCTAGGGTTTCGCGCATGAAACGGCTCACCGCCTCGGCCTCGGCCGGCAGCTCGACGCAGCGCGTCTCGCGCTCGAGCAGGCCGCGCAACGGCGGAGGCGGTGCCGGCTCGATGCCGATGGCTTCGACCACTGCGGTCTCGAACTTGGCCGGATGCGCGGTCGCGAGCACCACCGCATCGGGGTGATCGGCCGCGGCGCGGGCACCGACGGCGGTGTGCGGACAGAGGAGATAGCCACCGGCCTGATAGACACGGCGGATCTCGGCCAGGGTTTCGGCATCGGAGACGGCACGCGCGTCGAAGTCCTCGGCCACCCGGCGCTGGCGCTCGCCATCGACCTGGAGCTGCCCGGTCTGCTCCATCTCGGCGAGCAGCGCACGCACCGCCGCCGGGTCTTGGTCGAGCAGATAGTAGAGATAGCGCTCGAAGTTCGAGGCGAGCTGGATATCCATCGCCGGGCTCAGGGTGTGATAGACCTCGCCGGCGCGGTAGACCCCGCTGGCGACGAAGCGGCTGAGGATATCGTTGCGATTGGTGGCGATGATCAGCCGATCGATCGGCAACCCCATGCGCTTGGCCAGCCAGCCGGCGAAGACATCGCCGAAGTTGCCCGTCGGCACCGAGAAGCTGACGCGGTGCGCGGGATCACCGCCGCTGAGCCGCCCCCACGCGTAGAAATAGTAGATGGTCTGCGCCAGGATGCGGGCGAGATTGATCGAGTTGACCGCGCCGAGGCGGTAGTCACGCTTGAACGCCAGATCGTTGAACAGAGCCTTGACGATACGCTGGGTGTCATCGAAGGTCCCCTCCACGGCGATGTTGTGCACGTTGGCATCGAGCACCGTGGTCATCTGCCGCTCTTGGATCGGCGAGACGCGCCCCTTGGGATGGAGGATGAAGATCTCGATGCCGGCCTTGCCGCGCACGCCATCGATCGCCGCCGAGCCGGTATCGCCCGAGGTCGCACCGAGGATGCGCAGCACGCCGCGCTCGCGCGCGATGAAATACTCGAAGAGGTTGCCGAGCAGCTGCAGCGCGACATCCTTGAACGCCGCCGTCGGGCCGTGGAAGAGTTCGAGCCAGGGCCGCCCCGCCTGCTCGACCACCGGCGTCACCTCGGGATGCGAGAAGCGCCCATAGGAGTGCTCGACCAGCGCCACGAGATCGGCGCGCGGCATCGCCTCACCGACGAAGGGCGCCAGCACCTCGACCGCAAGCGCTTGAAAACTCAAGCGCGACCAGGCCACCAGGGTGTCCTCGCTCAGGCGCGGGATGTGCTCTGGCACCAGCAGCCCGCCATCGGTCCCCAGCCCCATCATCACCGCCTCGGCAAAGCCGACCGGCTCCACACCGCCGCGTGTACTCAGGTATCGCATCGTATCCTAGCCGTTGTTCGAGGGAGGGCGCGGGACGCCCCGTCGTTGGCCCGCCAAGGTAGTGAAAAGGGGCGTCGCTCGCAAGCAGGCGTCGGTCCTGAGACTTTTTCTGGGAGATTCAGCCCCTTCGCCCAGCCCCCTTGTCGTTGACAGGGGATTATACCGGGCAACACAATGCGCGACCGCTTGCACAGGCAGGGACGCTGCTCGGCAGCGCGTACCCATGACACCAACAACAAGGGTCGAGGCTGGCGCAGTCTAGGCATGACCCGCCACACCCTTATCACCTAATTCCACACTCTTGAGGGAGGGACATCACGGTGACACCTGAAAACCGGTCCGACTATTGGAAGGCGAATATCCGCCTCTTAGCCATCCTGCTGATCATTTGGTTCATTGTCTCCTACGGATTCAGCATCCTGCTCGTCGAGCCCCTGAACCAATTTAACCTCGGCGGCTACCCGCTGGGCTTCTGGTTCGCGCAGCAGGGCTCGATCTATGTCTTCCTGGTGCTGATCTTCACCTACGCGTTCGGTATGAACCGGCTCGACAAGAAATTCGACGTGGAAGAATAGGAGCCGCCACTCATGACCAATCTCGATATCTGGACCTATTCGGTCGTCGGCTTCACCTTTGCCACCTACATCGGCATCGCCATCTGGGCGCGTGCTGGCACCACCGGCGAGTTCTACGTCGCGGGTAAAGGCGTCCACCCCGTGCTCAACGGCATGGCTACCGGTGCTGACTGGATGTCCGCCGCTTCCTTCATCTCGATGGCCGGCCTGATCGCCTTCAAGGGCTACGGTGGCTCGGTGTTCCTGATGGGTTGGACCGGTGGCTATGTGCTGCTCGCACTGCTGCTCGCGCCCTATCTGCGCAAATTCGGCAAGTTCACGGTGCCGGAGTTCATCGGCGACCGCTACTACTCGCAGGCCGCGCGCATCGTCGCCGTCATCTGCCTGATCCTGGCCTCGATCACCTACGTCATCGGCCAGATGAAGGGCATCGGCGTGGCGTTCTCGCGCTTCCTCGAGGTCTCCTACGACATGGGCCTGTATATCGGCATGGCCATCGTCGCGGTCTATGCCGTGCTCGGCGGCATGAAGGGCATCACCTACACCCAGATCGCCCAGTACGTCGTGCTGATCATGGCCTACACCATCCCGGCCATCTTCATCTCGCTGAACCTCACTGGCAATCCGTTCCCGCAGCTCGGCCTCGGTAGCGAATATGCCCCCGATGGCGTCGCCAGCGGCATGAGCATGCTCGCCAAACTCGATCAGGTCGTGACCGAGCTCGGCTTCAAGGAATACACCACGCAGACCATGGGCAGCACGCTGAACATGTTTGCCTACACCCTGTCGCTGATGATCGGCACCGCTGGACTGCCACATGTGATCATCCGCTTCTTCACCGTCCCCACGGTCAAGTCCGCGCGCTTCTCCGCCGGTTGGGCATTGGTCTTCATCGCGCTGCTCTACACCACCGCCCCGGCGGTTGGCGCCATGGCGCGGTTGAACTTCATCGATACCCTGATGATCGAGAAGACCGACACCACCGAGCAGGGTCTGGCGGCCTTCGAGCCGTTGCCTGGTGATGAGCTGCCTGGCTGGTTCCAGAACTGGTCACAAACCGGCCTGCTGGTCTGGGAAGACAAGAATGGCGATGGTCTGGTCCAGTACTACAACGACAAGGATGAGGCGACGATCGCCCAAGCCGATGCGCTCGGCTACGAGGGCAGCGAGATCTTCCACGGCACCACCGATGCCCTGAAGCCGGGGCCCGACCTCGACATCATGGTGTTGGCCAACCCGGAGATCGCCGGTCTGCCGAATTGGGTCATCGCCCTCATCGTTGCCGGTGGTCTGGCGGCCGCGCTCTCCACGGCCGCGGGTCTGCTGCTGGCCATCTCCTCGGCCATCTCGCATGACCTGCTCAAGGGCGTGTTCATGAAGGACATCTCGGAGAAGGCCGAACTCAACGCCGGGCGCCTCTCGATGATCGGCGCGATCATCGTCGCCGGTTACCTGGGTCTGAACCCACCGGGCTTCGCGGCCGGTACCGTGGCCATCGCCTTCGGACTGGCGGCCTCATCGATCTTCCCGGCGCTGATGATGGGCATCTTCTATAAGAAGATGAACAATAGCGGGGCGGTCGCCGGCATGATCGCCGGCATCACGGTGACTTTGCTCTATGTGTTCCAGCACAAAGGTCTCTTCTTTATACCGGGTACCGAGTTTCTGGCACCGCAACTCGGCATGGGCAAGGATTGGTTCTTAGGCATCTCGCCGAATGCCTTTGGTGCCGTGGGCGCGATCGTCAACTTCACCGTCGCCTTCATCGTCTCCGCCCTCACCGCGCCACCGCCGGATCACATCCAGCATCTGGTCGAGGATGTCCGCGTGCCGCGCGGCGCCGGCGAGGCCACTGGCCACTAAGTCAAGACCACCACCGACATGGCCCCGCATCTGCGGGGCTTTTTCGTTGGGCCGCACGAGCAGCCGGCGGTCGACTTACGGCATACTCGGCAAAAAAACAGTGAACGAGCCGCCCGCCCCCTGCCAACCGAGGATGCCCCGATGGACGTCGAGCTGATCGAAATCCAAGAGTTTCTCGCCAAACACCCACCCTTCGAGCAGTTGCCCGAGGAGGCGCTCGAACAGCTTCCGCGCCAATTCGTCGTGCGCTACCTGAAACGCGGCTCTCGCTTTCCGCCGTCGGACGACCAGGCCGCGCATCTCTACATCCTGCGTCGCGGCGCCATCGAGCTGCGCGACGCCGAGGGCGAGCTGGTCAGCAAGCTGGCCGAGGGGGACCTGTTCAGCGATGTCTGCCTCAGCGGCGACAGCACTAGCAGCAGCGACCACGACAAGCCCTCACTCACCGGCGAAACCGTCGAAGACAGCCTGCTGTATTCGATGACCTGTGCGCACTTCGAGCAGCTTCGCTCGGCGCATCCCGAGTTCGCCGACTACTTCGATGGCTCGACCACCAAGCGTCTGCGCAAGGCCCTCGATGCCTTTACCGAATCCTCCGCCACCACCGGCGGACTGATGACGGTCAGCGCGCGCGATCTGGTGCGCCGCGAGCCGATCATGGCCAGCCCCCACATCAGCATCCGCGAGGCCGCCAACCTCATGTCCGTCGAGCGCGCCTCGGCCCTGCTGCTGACAGAAGACGAACAGCTCAGCGGTATCATCACCGACCGCGACCTGCGCAACCGCTGTGTGGCCACCGGCCTGTCCACCGAGCAGCCGGTCAGCGAGATCATGACCGTAGCCATTTCCACGATCGACGCCGATGCCCTCGGCTTCGAGGCCCTGCTGCAGATGACCCGGCTCAATGTCCACCATCTGCCGGTGGTCGATGGCAAGCAACTGCTCGGCATGCTCTCCACCAGCGACTTCACCCGCTACCAAAGCACCAGTGGTGTCTACATCGTCGGCGACATCCACAAGGCCGACTCCGTCGCCGCGCTTGAGGCGATCAGCGCCAAGGTGCCGGACCTGCAGGTGCAATTGATCAGCAGTGGCGCCACCGGCGGGCATGTCGGGCAGGCCGTGAGCGCGGTCACCGATGCCATCACCAAGCGCCTGCTCGAACTCGCCGAGGCCGAGCTTGGCCCGCCGCCGGTGCCCTATGCCTGGCTGGTCGGCGGCTCACAGGCGCGCCGCGAGCAATCCTCGCACTCCGATCAGGACAACGCCCTGCTCATCGCCGATGGCATGAGCAAGGACGATGACCACTACTTTCGCCAGCTCGCCGAGCGCGTCAACGACGGGCTCAACGCCTGTGGCTATATCTACTGCCCCGGCGACGTGATGGCCAAGACCGCCAACTGGCGCCAGCCGCTCGCCACCTGGCAGCAGTATTTCGAACACTGGATCAAACGCCCCGACCCCAAGGCACTGATGCTCGCCAGTGTGTTCTTCGACCTGCGCGCCCTGCACGATCCGGCCGGGCTGTTCGATGGGTTGCACGAGCAGGTGCTCGAACTCTCGCGCGACAATCGCATCTTCATCGCCTACATGGCCGCCAATGCGCTCAAGCATCGACCGCCGTTGGGTTTCTTTCGCAACTTCGTACTCATCCACGGCGGCGACCACGACCGCACCTTCGACATCAAACATCGCGGCACCGTGCCGATCATCGATCTCGCCCGCGTCTACGCGCTCTCTAGCGGCCTGGCGCCGATCAACACCGTCGAGCGGCTCGAAGCCGCCGCCGAGACCGCCGCGCTCACCCATGACGGCGGCGCCAATCTGATCGACGCCTTCGAGCTGATCAACACCCTGCGCATCCGCCATCAGGCCAACCAACTGCGCAACGGCGAAAAGGCTGATAATTTTCTCGCCCCCGAGCAGCTCTCCCCGCTCGAGCGCGGCCATCTGAAGGACGCCTTCCTGCTCATCGATCGCATGCAGGAGACGCTCGGGCAACGCTATCAAGCGGGACGGTTTGGATAAGCGGGGTCAGACCGCATGCGCTCGCCATCGGAGGGACGTCGCCGCCACTGCTTGCGGCAGCTCGATGCCGGACCCTTGCGTGAGTACTTCGGGCGCCCGTTCCCGTCGCCGGCGCTCGACTATCGCTGCGTCGACTACGTCGCCATCGATCTCGAGACCACCGGCCTCGACCATCGGCAAGACCAGATCCTGAGCGTTGGCTGGGTGCTGGTGCGCGGCCAGCGTATCGATCTCGCCAGCGCCCGCCATCGGTTGCTGCGCTGCGACGGCGACATTCCGGCCGAGACCGCCGTGATCCATCAGATCACCGACGATGAAGCCGCCGCTGGACTGCGCCAGAGCCGTGTCCTGCGCGAGCTGCTCGGCGTGCTCGCCGGGCGGGTGCTGATCGCCCATCACGCCAAGATCGAACTCAGTTTCCTCGACGCCGCCTGTCGCGACCTCTACGGCGCCGGCCTGCTGGTGCGCTGCGTCGATACCGAGGTCTTGGCGCGGCGCACCTTCGAGCGCCGCAACATCCCCTTCCGACCCTCGGAGCTGCGTCTGCATTCGCTCTGCGAGCGCTACAACCTGCCGCGCTACCGCGCCCACAATGCCTTCTACGACGCCCTAGCGGCCGCCGAGCTGTTCCTCGCCCAGGTCGCCTATCGGGATAATGGCAACGGCTTTCGGCTTGGGGATCTGCTTTGAGGAACGTGGCGTGGAAACAGGCGGTGTATTGGAATCCTTTTAGGTGGCCGAGGATGGCTTCCTCAGTCCGCCGCTCTGAAAGATGATTTTCCGCAGAAACGCAGAAACGCAGAAACGCAGAAACGCAGAAACGCAGACCCGAGACCCGACGATCGCCCGATCTGCGTGCTGCTGTTGGACATAGGCGCTCAACCACCACCGTGTTCGATCAGCAGTGTGTTGCCAACCGTTGCTGGCATCGCCAAGCGCGCATAAAAATGCGCGGAGCGATCTTGCCGATTGCGGCGCATCGGCTTGACCTCAGTCTGCTCGAGCAACTCGCCATTGGCCCCGAACAACGAAATGCGTACCTTGCCCGGAATCAGACCGCGCTGAAGGATCACGCGCGCGACCTCGCCGCTGACGCGGATCGACTCGGCACCGGACTCCACCCGGACACGGCTGAACTCGTAGCGACTCGATGTGACACGCTCAATGGTGAGCCTATCGGCATCGACACGATCACCGAGCGGCTGGCTGGCGCAGGCAGAGCCAAGGACACTGCTGAGCGCGATCAGTAGTGCAATCCGATGCAAGCGAGTTCGATTGTTGAACATCAGGTCATCTCCAAGTGGGTGGGGTGTTAAAGCAGTGATGTTGAAACGACACGGTATCGTGCGCCGCTTAACGGATCAGTCGATGTGACCAGCCGCCAACATCGGCAGCAGCCAGTAGTGCAGCCCGCTACCGCTGAAGTCTGCGCGCACGGCCTCGAGCAATGCGCGCGCGGTCGGCTCCGGCAGCTCGAGCAGAAACATCACCCGTCGGCTGCGCCCAGCCACCTGCTCGGCCAGGCTCATCGACTGCTCGGAGGAGCCATGACCGGCGATCGGCAGGCTGGTAAAGCCGGGAACCTCGGCGCGCTCGAGCAGCCATTCGGCGAGGCTGTCCTCGACCTTGGGCGAGCAGATCAGATGCAGCAGACAATCAGCCATCAGTGGTCTCCAGTCAGGCCTGTGATCAACCGAAGCTGATCAACCGAAGCGCCGATACAGGATCGGCAACAGCACCAGCGTCAGCAGGGTCGACGAGACCAGCCCACCGATGACGACGATCGCCAGCGGGCGCTGGATTTCGGAGCCGGGGCCGGTCGCGAACAGCAACGGCGCTAGCCCGAACGCGGCCGTGGTGGCCGTCATCAGCACCGGTCGCAGGCGGCGCTTGGCCCCTTCGACCACCACCTCCTGCATCGGCCGTCCCATCGCGCGCAGCTGGTTGAACCAGGTCACCAACATGACCCCGTTCAGCACCGCGATACCGAGCAGCGCGATGAAGCCGACCGAGGCCGGCACCGACAGGTACTCGCCGGTGACGGCCAAGGCCACCACGCCGCCGATCAGCGCAAACGGGATATTCGAGAGCACCAGCAGCGATTGGCGCAGCGAGCCGAAGGTCGAGAACAGCACCAGGAAGATCAGCACCAGCGCGATCGGCACCACCAGCGCCAGCCGCGCGGCGGCGCGCTGCTGGTTCTCGAACTCACCGCCCCATTCGATCCAATAGCCGACCGGCAGCTTGACCTGCTCGGCGACGGCCGCGCGTGCCTCGTCGACGAAGCCGACCAGATCACGCCCGCTGCCGACGTTGGCGACCGCCGTCGCCATGCGGTTGCCAAGCTCGCGCGAGAGCACTACCGGCCCGGTCACGCGCTCGATGCGCACCAGATTGTCCACCGGCACCGAGCGCCCATCGGGTAGCGCCAATTGCAGGCCACGGAAGCGCGCCGGCGAGGTGCGCAGCGCCTCGGAGCCACGGATCACCAGCGCCCGGCGCTTGCCCTCGCGATAGATGGTGCCGATCTCGAGCCCCTCGATCTGGGCGCGCAGCATCGCCGCCAGCGCATCGGCATCGACCCCGAGCCGCCCGGCCTCGAGCCGATCGATCACCAGGTTCAGATACTGCGCGCCCTCGTTCTTGGGCGTGAACACATCCTCGGCGCCATCGAGCTGCTCGAGCACGGCGACAATCTCGTCGGTGATCCGATTCAGCTCATCCTGATTGCCACCGAAGACCTTGACCGCCAGATCGCCGCGCACACCGGTGAGCATCTCCGAGACCCGCATCTCGATCGGCTGGGTGAACGCATAGTCCAGCCCCGGAAAACCCTCGATCACGGTGCGGATGGCGTCGATCAGCGCGTCCTTGGTGTCGAAGCGCCAGTCCTCGCGCGGCGCCAGGACCAGGAAGCTGTCGGTCTGGTTCAGCCCCATCGGGTCCAGGCCCAGCTCATCGGAGCCGGTGCGCGCGACGACACCGCGCACCTCGGGCACCGCCTCCATGATCGCCTGCTGCACCCGCAGATCGATGTCGAGCGACTGCTGCAGGTTGATCGATGGCAGCTTCTCCAGCTGCACGATCAGATCGCCTTCATCCATGGTCGGCATGAAGGTCTTGCCGACGCGCAGATAGAGCGCGCCGGCGCCGACCAGCAGCGCCACCGCGAGCCCGACGATCAGCCATTCGCGCTTCAGCGCCCAAGTCAGCGAGGGGCCATAAACCTTGAGCAGTTGACGCACCACCCAGGGCTCCTCGGCGCCACCCTTGCCGAGCAGATAGGAGGCCAGCACCGGGATCACTGTGAGCGACAGCAGCAGCGCGCTCGCCAGCGCGAAGACGATGGTCAGCGCCACCGGCACGAACAGCTTGCCCTCGAGCCCCTGCAGGGTCAGCAGCGGCAGGAACACGATGACGATGATCAGGGTGCCGGAGGCAACCGGGACGGCGACCTCGCGCGTCGCCCGATAGATCAGATGCAGCCGCGGCAGGCGGCGTGCGCCGGTGTCACCTCCGCTCCCATTCGTGCCATGACGAGCAAGCTGAGTGACGACGTTCTCGACCACCACCACGGCCGAATCGACCAGCATGCCGATCGCGATCGCCAAGCCGCCGAGCGACATCAGGTTGGCCGAGAGCCCGAACACCCGCATCAGCACGAAAGTCGCAAGCGCCGCCAACGGCAGGATCAGGGCCACCGTCAGCGCCGCGCGCAGATCACCAAGAAAGAGCACCAACAGCAGCACGACCAGCACCACCGCCTGCACCAAGGCCATGCTCACCGTCGACACCGCTCGATCGACCAGCACGCCGCGATCGTAGAAGACATCGATCTCGATGCCCTCAGGCAGGCCGGCCGCCAGCTCGTCGAGCTTGGCCTGGACGCCCGCGACCAGCGTGCGCGCGTTGGCGCCGCGCAGTCCGAGCACCAGTCCCTCGACCGCCTCGCCTTCGCCGTTGCGCGTCACCGCCCCATAGCGGGTCAGCGCCGCGCGCCGCACCTCGGCGACATCGGCAACGCGCACCGGTTGGCCGGCATCGCCGCCGACGACGATCGCGGCCAGATCCTCCAAGGTCTGGATCGCGCCCTCGCTGCGCACCAGCAAGACCTCTTCGCCGTCATCGAGCCGCCCGGCGCCGTCATTGCGGTTGTTGGCCTCGATCGCCGCGCGCAGCTGCCCGAGACTGATGCCGTAGGCGCTCATCCGCGCGTTGTCGGGCTCGACCTCGAAGGTGGTCACGAAGCCGCCCAGGGAGTTGACGTCGGCCACACCGGTCACCGAGCGCAGCGCCGGGCGGATGGTCCAGTCGAGCAGGTCGCGCTTCTCGGCCAGCGTCAGGGCATCGCCCTCGATGCTGAACATGAACATCTCGCCGAGCGGCGTGGTCAGCGGCGCGAGGCCGCCCTCGATGCCGGCCGGCAGATCGCTGCGAATCGCCGCCAGCCGCTCGGCGACCTGCTGGCGCGCCCAGTAGATATCGGTGCCTTCCTCGAAGTCGACGGTGATATCGGTGAGCCCGTACTTGGCGATCGAGCGCAGCATGACCTGATTCGGGATGCCGAGCATCTCGATCTCGATCAGGCTGGTGATCCGGGTCTCGATCTCCTCCGGCGTCATTCCCGGTGCCTTCATCACCACCTTGACCTGTGGCACCGAGACATCCGGAAAGGCATCGATCGGGGTCTGTTGGAACGCGCGCCAGCCGGCCCCGACCAGGGCCAGGGCCACCAGCAGCATCAGCAGCCGCTGGGTGAGTGCGAATCCGATCAGGCGAGCAAACATCAGCCGGCGGCTCCAAGCCAGGCCGCCTTGAGTTCGACCACGCCCTTGACCACGATCCGATCCGAGGCCGCGAGCGAGCCGGTGACCACGGTCTCGCCCTCTTCCTCGGCGATCAGCCGCACCGAAATCGGCTCGAAACCGCCCTCGCGTGCAACGAACAGCATGGCCTCACCGGCATGGCGCACGACCGCCGCCGCCGGCACCCGCCAGCGCCCGCCGGCCTCGGTGGTCGCGGCGAGCTGTACCTCGATGAACTGGCCCGGGCGCAGCTGCTCGGCGCCATCGGCTACCTCGGCGCGCACCAGCACGCCCTGGTCCTGACTGTGGACCAGGCGACCAACGGTGATGATGCGCCCCTCGATGCCCAGTGTCGGCAGCAACGCCCGGTCGCCGGGTGCGAGGTCCGCGACCCGATCGACCGGCACATGCACCTCGATCCACAAGGGCTCGAGATCGGCGATCCGATACAGCGGCGTGGCCGCCGTCAATGACTGGCCGGTACTGACCATCTGCTCCAGCACCACGCCCGCGATCGGCGCGCGCACCGGTAGACTGGTGGTCAGGGTGCGACTGCGGGCGAGGGTATCGATATCGGCCGCAGACATGCCGGCCAGCGCCAGCACCTGGCGGCGTTGCTGGACCATGGTCGCGAGCTCGTCGCGGCGCGATTGGCTCTCGATCAGCCGCCGCTCGGCGATCACCCCTTCGCGCTGCAGCATGCGATCGCGCGCCACTTCGCTCTCGGCCAAGGCCAGGCGGGTCAAGGATTCGAGATAGTCGCTCTGCGCCGAGACCAGATCCGGACTCTGCAGGCGCGCCATGATCTGCCCCGCGGTCACCCGTTCGCCCTCGGCGACCAGCAAGGTCTCGACCACGCCAGCCTTGCGCGCGGCGACCACCCGCAGTTGTGGGTTGGGAACGGCGACGCGCGCCGGGTAGCGGCGCGTGAGGCTGGTTGCGGCCGGTTGCGGTGCGGCCAGTTCGATGCCGAAGCGCTCCTGCTCGGCTAGTGTCAGTGGGATCAGATCAGCTGCGGCTGCGCTCGTGGCGCCGGTGGCACCCAAGAGCAGCAGGATCGCTCCCAGTGCGGGGCCGAACCCCGAGTCGAGCCGTGAGGCGAGCCGTGAGCCGGGCGCGCTCACCATGCACTGAATCTGACTCACCCAATTTGGCCGGCTCAGGCGACCGTTGTGGTTGGAGCACATCATTGCGGGATCATCCCTAAGGCTTGATTGACCCGCGCCAGTGCCTGGCCTTGTTCGGCGCGGCGCAGGGCGAGATCGAGATGGGCTTCGCGGGCGCGTCGCTCGGCAAGCAGCCGCTCGGCGAGATCAGTCTCGCCGAGCTCGAAGGCACGCTGGGCGACCGACAGCGCATCGGCGGCCAAACTTGCGCGCCGCTCGGCGACCTGCAAGGCCTCTGCGGCCCCGCGCCGAGCGAGCACCGCCGCCGCCAGCTCGCGCTCGGCCTCGCGGCGCATCCGGTGCAGCTCGGCCAGGCGCTCGGTGACCTGCCGCTCGCTGGCGGCGATCTCCGGTGCCGATTGGCTGGCGAGGCCGAACGGGATCGACAGCTCGAGCTGCAGGGCATCGTCGGCAGGAAAGGCACGCGCGTCGCGCGTCCGCCTGCCGCCGAGACTCAGAATGGGGGTGCCACGGCGATCGCTGACGACCTGCTCACGCTCGGCGCGTGCGCGCGCCAGTGCGGCATCGGCCTCGGCAAGCAGCGGGTGATCGTTGGGTAGTCCGCCAATGCCGTTGCTCGCCATGCCGTCGCTGCCAAGGCGCTGGTCAGTCGTGATCGGTGGCACGCTCGGCCAGTTCGGTGGCTCCGGCAACTGCAGCCGGCCAGTGATCTGCGCATAGGCCGCTTTCGCCTGCTCCCAGTCCGCACGCGCGGCGGTCAGTTCGGCCTGGCGGGCGAGCGTCTCCTGCTGCGCGGTCAGCAGGTCGAGCCGCGCCAGCTCGCCGGCGTTGTAGCGTTTGGCCACCACTGACTCAAGTCCTTGTGCGGCCTCATAGGTGGCGTTCGCCTGCTGTAGCTGGACCTCGGCGAGCTTGGCTGCCCAGACCGCATCACGCACCGTGCCAGCAACCTCCCAGCGCAACAGCCGCGCCAGGGCCTCGGCCCGCAGGCCGAGCGAGCCCGCCAGCTCCAGGCGCGCGCGGCGCTGGCCGGGCAGCCAGAGCGGCAGCTCGAGCAGGGCCTCGACCTCGTAGGCACCGTCATCGCCGGTGAAGCGATCGGACACCCCTTTGAGGCGCAGCGCCGGATCAGCGGCGGTCCAGGCACCGGCCTGGCGGCGTACCGCGTCGGCCTCGCCGCGCAGCGCATCCGTGCGGATCAGTTGCCCGGCTTGCTCCAATGCGGCAGCGACGGCCTCAGCGAGGGTCGCCGGTGATGCCGCATTGGCACCAGCGACACCAGCGGCACCAGCGGCACCAGCGGCACCAGAAGACACTAAGGTGCTGGCGGGCGAAGCGGCGTCAGCCGTCATGGGTGCTGTCAGAACCAACATCGACAGCAGAAACCAGGCTGGGCCAAAGCGCGCACTCAAGCCCTTGTCGCGCCAGACAGTCGACACCTGCACGCACGCACCCGCTCGCCCAGTCAAGAGCCGAGCACCGGGGGCGACTTGGCGCCAAGAAAAAGCACGGGGGACGCGTTGGCGCCCAAAAGCGGCAAGCAGGTTCATTGGCCGAGCGGTCGTTTGCGACCAGTGACCATGCTGCGTGGCAGGTTCTCGCGCGTGGCGATGCTCGCGAAGACGACGCCAACGATGTGCAACAAGACCAGTATCAGGACCAGATTGGCGAGGACTTCGTGCAGTTCCTCCCAGAACTCCTCGGCGCCCTCGTGCGCTTCGCGCTGTCCAGACCCGCGCTCGGCATAGCCTTCACCTGTGCGCTCGCCGGCTTCACCATGCTCGCCATGTTCTTCATCGTCATCATCGGCCTGCGCCGTCGAGACCAGTGCGAACGGCGCAACACCCTGGTTGAACTCATCAGTACTCACGAAACCCGCGAGCGGCCCGGCGTTCTCCTCCAGTGCATACAGCACCAGCCCAGAGCCGACGATGGCGAGCAGGCCAGCCAGCAGCGCCCAGACCATCACCGCACCGGCCGGGCTGTGTCCGATGTGTCGGATCGCCTTGAAGCGGACCAGATCGAACAGATAGGCCAGCACCGCCTTGAGCGGAAAGGCAAAATCGGAGAACCGCGCGTGCTGCGGTCCAACGAAGCCCCAGATGATCCGCGCCAGGACCAGGACGCCGATCAGATAGCCGGTCCAGACATGCAGCAGCTGCACGTCCTCGCTAAAATAGGCGACGAAGAAACCGACCGCGAGGGTCCAGTGGAAGACGCGGACGAAGGTATCCCAGACCTGAATCGAGCCCGGCTGAGGGGCTGTACCGCTTGAATCGGACATGGCGTCTCTCGCTCGGTCGCAGAGCGTCACCCGCCTGCGGCCAACCAGTGAACGGCCGCTCGCGGGGACTCGAGATGGAACTTGATCGCGAGAGCTTAATGGTCGAAGCTGAAACCAAACTGAAAGGCGACCATGGCCGGGTCGCAAATCCCTCATCCTGAGCGGGTTGCGGGCCTATGAGCCCGCTGCGTTGCGGGGGTGAGCATGTGCGTGACCGGCAGCTCGACGCTGGCACGAAAACCGCCAAGGTGTGGGGAACGGCCGAGTTCAAGCCGGCCGTGGTAAAGATCGAGGATCTCACGCACGATCGAGAGGCCAAGGCCATGGCCATCCACGCGCTCGTCGATGCGTACCCCGCGCGCGCCGATGGCGGCGAGTTCGGCCTCGCCACAGCCTGGACCGTCATCGTCGACCCAGAGACGCAGGCCGTCGGTGCTGGGCTCCAACCGGCAATAAACCTGGCTTTTGGCCCATTTGCAGGCATTGTCGAGCAGGTTGCCGATCAGCTCGAGCATATCCTCGCGGTCGATCATCAGGGGCGCTGACAGCGCGTTGTCGCAGCGGATGTTCAAGCCCTTGTCCGCGTACATGCGCTCGAGCAGCTCGATCAATACCGGCAGATCGGCGGCGGTCTCGAACATTGAGCCAGGCCGCATGCCGCCGGCGATACGCGAGCGTTTCAGCTCGCGCTCCGCCAGCGCTTGCACGCGCCGCACCTGCTCCCGGCAGCGCTGGCGCTGATCCTCGCTAGAGGCCTCATCGAGGCGCTCGAGCTGCTGCAAGATCAGGTTGAGCGGCCCCTTGAGCGCATGCGCTAGGTTGCCGGCGGCGTTGCGCGAGCGCTCCAGGCGCTGTCCATAAACGGCGAGCAACGCGTTGAACTTACGCACTAGCGGCAGGATCTCGAGCGGGATCTCCTCGGAGATGGCCTCGGCCGTGCCACGCTCTAGCGCATCAATGTCCTGGTAGATCGGCCGCAGCTGAAGCAGCGCCCGCCGCACGATCAGCCGTTGCACCAAGAGCATGAGCATCAGCCCGCCAATCGCGAGCACCGCGAACAGGCGCTCGAACACCTGCAGCTCGACCATCAATGGATTCAGATCCTCGGCAACGGCAATCGTGACAGTCTCGTCGCCGATCCGATAACCAGCCCCGCGTACCAGCAATCGCTGGCCGAGCGGGCCGTTCGTCTCCCAATCGACGACATGGCCGGCCGGCACTGGCTCGGCGGCGAGTCGTTGATCCCACAGCGAGCGCGACAGGCGGCGCGCGCCATCGGCGCCGATGACCTCGTAGTAATGGCCGGAGAATGGCTGCTGATAGATGGGACCCAGCCCGTGGGACTCTGCTTGCAACTCAAGCGCCGGGGCGGCCTGCGACAGTGTGCCAAGCAGGGCCTCGGCATCATGCTGCAGCCGAGACAGCACATAGGCATCGGTACTGCGATGCAGCGCGGCGTGGCCCAGCCACCAAGCGATGCCGATGACCAGCGCCAGGCTGGTGCCAAGGCCAAGATGCAACCGCGCTTCAAGCGATTTCATCGCAAGTGACGATGGCGCCATGCGCGCGACGCAGGCTAAGGCCGCGAAGGGAACACATAACCCTGCCCCCGCTGGGTGCGTAGATGTTCGCGACCGAGCTTCTCGCGCAGACGTCGCACATAGACCTCGATCAGATTGCTGCCATGCTCGGCATGCTGATCGTAGACATGAGCGATGAGTCGCTCCTTGGAGAGCACCTTGTCGGCATTGAGCATGAAGTAGCGCAGCAGGCGAAACTCGGTGCCGGTCAGTTCGACCTCGCGGCCGTCGGCGAGCACGACGCGCTGATGCTCGTCGTCAAGGCGCAGACCGGCACTGCTGATGGCGGCGCCGGCCTGTCCAACGGCGCGGCGGATCAACGCCTGCAGGCGGGCGATCAGCTCCTGCAGATGGAACGGTTTGCCGAGATAGTCATCGGCGCCGGCCTTAAGCCCGTCGACGCGCTCGTGCCAGGCATCGCGCGCGGTCAGCACGAGCACGGGGGTGCGCAGCTCGGCGGCACGCCAGTCACGCAGCACCTCGAGCCCGGGCTTCCCCGGCAACCCCAGGTCGAGGACGATGGCATCATAGGGCTGGTCACGGCCGAGGAAGGCGCCGTCGATGCCATCCAGTGCCCAATCCACCGCGTAACCGTTGGCCATCAAATCGGCGCGTAGGCCGCTGCCGAGCGCGTGATCATCCTCGATCAGCAAGAGGCGCATCGACCGTCAGTCCTCATCGGTATCGAGATCGATCAATTGGCCCGTCTGGGCGTCGAACGCGATCGACCAGACAGTGCCCTCGCGGTCGAGCATCTCGATCTCATACACATAGGCGGTTGAGTCATCCTCAGCGTGCAGCTCGACTTCCACCGGGATGCCGGCCCGGAGCGCCTGCGCGCGAGTGAGCAGTTGCTCGAGCGGCAGGATGCGGCCCTGCTTCAGCAGGCGCCGGGCGAGTTCGACATCATCGTCGGCATCGGCCGGCCCAAGCAGGGCGCCGGCGAGCGCGATCGTCAGAGCGCAACGCTGCCAGGTGGTGCTCTTGGCGTCGCGCCCCACCCAGGACCGCTTGAGGCGCGTTCCCGACAACCCCTTATTTAGTCGTCGAATGGATCCGCGATCGACAGGTACTCGCGTCCAGATTCAAGGACGATATCGATATCGCTTTTCTCGGAGGCGAGATGCACCTCTTCCAAGGTCGCTGCCAAGGCGCCGAGTTCGGCCTGCATCTTGGCAATCGCGTTCTCGAGTGTGTAGGTCAGCTCGTGGATGTGCGCAAGGTCGGCGCCTTCAATGCTGCCATCTTCCAGGTAATCCTCGAGTTCCTCGTTGCCCTCCTCGAAGTGGTGCAAGGCTTCCTTGAGGGTCGCGGCTTCCTTGCCCGAGAAGTGGGGGCGGCCCTCGGGCGACATCTCCTCGGCCGCAACACCGCCGGCGATGGCGAGCAGTAGGGTCAGGCTGATTGGCATGAGTCTCATCAGGATAGGCTCCAACAGTGGATGGGTTCGAATCGGTGTCTGGAAGATGTGGATGTGCGGCCAGAACCCAATCCTTGGGAGCCGACGCCGGGGACAAGGACCCGGCTGACTTTCCATGCTATGGCATTGCTCGGGTGTTCGTGGCCACAACACCCGATGAAACAGCGCCCTTCTCGCTTAGTGCGGGTAGCGTCAGGAGCCAGACCTTGCCTCCTAAAAAAGCGCGCAAGCTGCCCCGCTATCCAGTCATGCCATTACCCATATCTCAAAAGGATCAGAGCCAACTGGGGCTGGACACACCTGCCCGCCTCTGGTGAGATATCGCCCCATCTTAGTTGATGGGGCGAAAACAGATGGACGAAAGCCTACCAAGGCGGCTGTGCGGACGGGCGTTTAACGAGGCGGATCTGGCGCAGATTCGCCAAGCGGTGAGCGAGGCGGACCCGCCCCTGCGTGCCGAGATCGCGCGCCGGGTCTGCCAGGTCTTGGACTGGCGCGATGTCCAAGGCCGCCCGAAGCTCATGAGCGCGCGGGTCGGGCTGCTGCGCCTGCATCGCGCTGGCCTCATTGAGCTGCCGGCGCCGAGCCGAGGCAACGGCAATGGTCGTGGTCTCGTGCATGGGCCGGAGAACTGCCCCGAGCCGATGCCGGTGACCGGCAGCTGAGCGGCCTGCGCCTTGAGCCGGTGGCCGATCAACGCGCCTCACGGCTGTGGAACGGGCTCATCGATCGCTACCACGATCTCGGCTACAAACCGCTACCTGGCGCCCAACTGCGCTACCTGATTCAGTGGGACCACGGGGTGCTGGGTGCCGTCGGCTTCGGTGCCGCTGGAGACCTTTGTCGAGACACCACGCTTTGCCGGCACCTGCTACCGGGCCGCGAACTGGCAGACGCTGGGCGAGACCAGCGGGCGTGGCAAGCTCGATCGCCACCACCGCGCCGCCTTGCCGCGCAAGGCCGTCTATGTCTACCCGCTGCGCGTGGACTTTCGCACCGCGCTGGGGGTGGCGGCATGAGTGCATTGGCCACCGAATTAGCGGGGATCCATCTGGGAGCAGTCAGCTATCGCGGGACCCGAACTCGAGACAGATCCGACGCCACCATCTGCACGAGTCCTCACTGGGACGGTAGATCCACCGGGCAGCAAGCCAAGCTGGGATCGCCAAGCGCATTACCAGCCATGTGCTGCGGCATTCGTTTGCGACTCACCTATTGGAGGCCGGTTACGACATCCGTACAGTACAGAAGCTGCTCGGACACGCGGACTTTTCAACCACCATGATCTACACGCATGTGCTGAACCGCCCGGGAGCGCTTCCAGTGAAGAGCCTTGCAGATTTTTGAGCGAAACCGCGACCCCAACAGGCGATGGAGGGGTTGACGCTCAAGAACGGAATCGGCTCAGCCCGGAAACGCCTGCTGGCAGAGCGTGAACAGCGTGGCCGGATACATCCCCAATAACAGAATCGCGGCACCGTTGACGGTGATCGCCACCCGCGCGCTCGCATTGGTCGTTACCGGCACCTCGGTGGTCGGCTTGTCGAAGTAGAGCATCTTGACCACGCGCAGATAATAGAAGGCGCCGATGATCGAGAACGCCACCGCGACGATCGCCAGCCACACCATGCCCTGAGCAATAATCGCCTCCAGCACCAGCAGCTTGGCGACGAAACCGACCATCGGCGGCACACCGGCCATCGAGAACATCATCAGCGCCATCATCGCCGCCAGCCAGGGCGCGCGGTCGGATAAGCCCTTGAGGTCATCGAGCTCCTGCACATCCTGGCCCTTGCTCGAGATCATCAACAGCACGCCGAAGGCACCCGCCGACATCAGCGCATAGACCACCGAGTAGAACATCGCCGAGGCATAGCCCTGCTCGCTGCCGGCGAGCAGCCCGAGGAAGATGAAGCCGACATGCGAGATGGTCGAGTAGGCCAGCATGCGCTTGATATTGGTCTGCGCGATGGCGACCACATTACCGAGCGCCAGCGAGAGCACCGAGAGGATGACCAGGATCTCGCCCCAGTCCGACTGCAGTCCGCCGAGCGCTTCGATCAGGATGCGCGCGGCCATCGCGAAGGCGGCGATCTTGGGGGCGCTCGAGAGGAACAGCACGATCGGCGTCGGCGCGCCCTGATAGACATCCGGCAGCCACATGTGGAAGGGCACGGCGCCGAACTTGAAGGCGATACCGATCAGTGCGAAGACCAGTCCAAAGACCAGGATCTTATCGTTGACGCCATCACTGGCAACGGCCGCGGCCACATCGGCGAAGGCGAAGCCACCGGAAGCGCCGTAGAGCATCGAGATGCCATACAGCAGCATGCCCGAGCCGAGCGCACCGAGCACAAAGTATTTCATCGCCGCCTCGGCCCCCTGCTTGGAATCGCGATCGAAGGCGACCAGCGCATAGAGACAGAGCGAGAGCAGCTCCAGGCCCAGATAGAGGGTCAGGAAGCCGTTCGCCGAGACCATGATCAGCATGCCGAGCACCGCGAACAGCAGCAGCACATGGTATTCGCCGACCCACATCTCGCGGTCGCGCATATAGTCCTTGGCATAGATGAAGGTCAGCAGCGAGACGATGAGGATCGCGCCCTTGAGCAGATCGCTCATCGGGTCACGGATGAAGCTCTCGCTGAAGGCCTCAGTCGGCACCGAGCCGCCGACGAAGCCCACCGCTATCAGCGCCAGCAGCAGGCCAATGATGGTCAAGTTGTGATTGCTCTGCTTCTGGTCGTCGCGGGTGTAGAGATCGGCGACCAACACGGTACAGGCGGTGACCAGGATCACCAGCTCTGGCAGGATCGCGATCATCGAGGAGGTCAGGGAGGGCGTAAGCGTCGTCATCACAGAGATCCGTTAGGGCTGAAGTCCGGCAACCGGGGCGTCGTCGACGGCGATCGCCGACGGCAACTTGCTGACCTGCACCTGCTGCACCAACTGCTCGATGGTCGGCTCCATCACATCGATCAGCGGTTTGGGCCAGAGGCCGATGGCCAGCGTCGCGGCGGCGAGTACGCCGAGGTTCAGCGTCTCGCGACGATTCAGATCCTCGAGCTTGGCGACCTGCTCATTGCCGACCTCGCCGAAGATCACCCGCTTGACCAGCCAGAGCGTGAAGGCGGCGGCCAGCACCAAGGTGGTCGCGGCCAGGAAGGCGAACCAGAAATCGGCCTGGAACGCGGCCAGGATCACCATCAGCTCGCCGACGAAGCCCGAGGTGCCCGGCAGACCGGCGTTGGCCATGGCGAAGAAGACGACAAAGGCCCCAAACCAGGGCATGCGATTGATCACGCCCCCATAGGCCGAGATCTCGCGCGTGTGCATGCGGTCGTAGAGCACGCCGACGCAGAGGAAGAGCGCGCCGGAGATGAATCCGTGCGAGATCATCTGCACCATGCCGCCCTCGATGCCCATCACCGCACCGGCGGTCTCGGCGCGCTGGAAGATCGCGAAGATGATGAAAAAGCCCAGGGTGACGAAGCCCATGTGCGCGATCGACGAATAGGCGATCAGCTTCTTCATGTCCTTCTGCACCAAGGCCACCAGGCCGATGTAGATCACCGCGATCAGGGACATGGCGATGATCAGCCAGTCGAGCGCGGCGCTGGCGTCCGGCGTGATCGGCAGACTGAAGCGCAAGAAGCCATAGCCGCCGATCTTGAGCATGATCGCGGCCAGGATCACCGAGCCGCCGGTCGGTGCCTCGACGTGCGCGTCCGGCAGCCAGGTATGCACCGGAAACATCGGCACCTTGACCGCGAAGGCGAGCAGGAAAGCGATGAAGATCAGGATCTGCGCGCTCAGGCCGAGCGGCGCGGCATGGAAGCCGAGGATGTCGAAACTACCGGTCTGGAAGTACAGATAGATCAGCGCGACCAGCATGAACACCGAGCCGAAGAAGGTGTAGAGGAAGAACTTGATGGTCGCGTAGACCCGATTCGGCCCGCCCCAGACCCCGATGATGATGAACATCGGGATCAGCATCGCCTCCCAGAAGAAGTAGAACAGGATCGCATCGAGCGCCGAGAAGACCCCGACCATGATGCCTTCCATGATCAAGAAGGCGGCCATGTAGTGCGAGGGCCGATAGTTGATCACATCCCAGCCGGCAATGATGACGAAGATGCCGATGAAGGTGGTCAGCAGGATCAGCGGCATCGAGATGCCATCGATGCCGAGGTGGTATTCGACCCCGAGTGCCGGCAGCCAGGCCGAGCGTTCGACGAACTGCATCTCGGCGGTCGTCGCGTCGAAGCCGAACCAGAGCACTAGGCTGACCACGAAGGTCAGGATCGCATACGCCAAGGCGATGCGCTTGGTGAGTTCGAGATTCTGCTCACCACTGGCGATGACCGCGATACCGCCGATGATCGGCAACCAGATGATCAACGAGAGCCAGGGAAATTCCAATAACATGCGCCGCGTCTCCCGCGTCTTAGAGGGTCACGAACAGGGTCAAGAGGACCACCAGCCCGAGGATCATCGCGAAGGCGTAGTGGTAGAGCATGCCGGTCTGCAGATGCCGGACCACGCCCGCGAGCCAACCCACCGCCCGCGCCGAGCCATTCACCACCGCGCCATCGATCATGCGCTGATCGCTGCTCTTCCAGAGGAAGCGGCCGATGCGCTGGCTTCCACCGGCGAACACGCGCTGGTTGAAGTCGTCGAAGCCGTACTTGTCCTCGAGCAGGTGGGTCAGCCAGCCACCCCGCTGCTGCAGCTCGACATCGATCTTCGGATTGCGCTGCAGCACATAGGACCAGTAGTAGGCCGCCAGTACCAAGCCGGCCATCGATAGCCAGAACGGCGCAGCTTGCATCCCGTGACGAATGAATTCGCGCTGCCCATGCCAATGCGCGGCCAGATGATGCAGCGTATCCTGCTCGGGCTTCACGGTGATCGCATCGCCGAGCCAGTTCTGCACCAGCAAGGGCTCGATGGCGTACCAGCCGATGAAGACCGAAGGGATTGCCAGTGCGATTAACGGGATGGTCACGACCCAAGGCGTCTCGTGCAGATGCGAGCGGGTGTGATGATCCATGCGCGGCTCACCGTGGAAGACCAGGAAATAGAGCCGGAAGCTGTAGAGCGCGGTGACGAAGGCCCCCAGGGTCAGCAGCAGATGCGCCAGACCCGCGCCACCGATGTGGGAATGTCCCACCGCCTCGATGATCGCATCCTTGGAGAAGAAACCGGAGAAGCCGGGGAAGGCAATCAGCGCCAGCGAGCCAAGCAGCGCGGTGATCCAGGTGATCGGCATGTAGCGCTTCAAGCCACCCATGTTGCGGATGTCCTGATCATGGTGCATGGCGATGATCACCGAGCCTGCGGCCAGGAACAACAGCGCCTTGAAGAAGGCATGGGTCATCAGGTGGAAGATGCCAGCGGCATAGGCCGAAGCGCCGAGCGCCGCGATCATGTAGCCGAGCTGGGACAGGGTCGAGTAGGCGACGACGCGCTTGATATCGTTCTGCACCAGCCCGACCAGCCCCATGAAGAAGGCGGTGACCGCGCCGATCACCAGCACGAACGACAGCGCCGTGGTCGAGAGCTCATAGAGCGGCGACATGCGCGCGACCATGAAGACACCGGCGGTGACCATGGTCGCGGCGTGGATCAGGGCCGAGATCGGCGTCGGGCCTTCCATCGAATCCGGCAGCCAGACGTGCAACGGCATCTGCGCCGATTTGCCCATGGCACCGATGAACAGCAAGATACAGATCAGGGTCATCAGCGAGACCCCGCCGAGCACCGCGACCTGGGTATCGGCCAGCGCCGGCGCCTGCGCGAAGACCTCGGCGTAGTCGAGCGAGCCGAAGTACATCACCACCGCGGCGATGCCGAGGATGAAGCCGAAATCGCCGACCCGATTAACCAGGAAGGCCTTGAGATTCGCCGAGATCGCCGACTCACGCACCGTGTAGAAGCCGATCAGCAGATAGGAGACCAGGCCCACCGCTTCCCAGCCGAAGAACAGCTGCAGGAAGTTGTTCGACATCACCAGCATCAGCATCGAGAAGGTGAACAACGAGATATAGCTGAAGAAGCGCTGATAGCTGTTGGTGCCGACGCGCGAGTCCTCGGGCCAGTTGTGGGCGTCGTCGGCCATGTAGCCGATGGTGTAGATGTGCACCATCAGCGAAACGAAGGTCACCACCGCCATCATCAGCGCGGTGAGGCGATCGACCAGGAAGCCGATCTCGAAGCGGATGCCATCGGCGACCATCCAGGTGTAGACGGTGCCGTTGAAGGCCTGCTCGTCGTGCCAGATGAAGCGCGACAGCACCCAGAGCGACAGCAAGGTCGCGATGCCGACGCCAAGGATGGTCACCGAGTGCGCGCCGACGCGGCCGATCTTGCCGCCGAAGAAGCCGGCAATGATGGCGCCGATCAGCGGCGCCAGCACGATGGTCAGATAGACGGTCTCCATGGAAGGATTCTCCGAGCGGTGTCCGGTGGGCTCAGCCCTTGAGCATGTCCAGATCGTCGACGTTGATGGTGCGCCGATTGCGGAACAGGACCACCAGGATGGCGAGCCCGATCGCGGCTTCGGCAGCGGCGACGGTGAGGATGAAGAAGACGAAGATCTGACCACTCAGATCGCCGAGGAAATGCGAGAAGGCGACGAAGTTCATGTTCACCGCCAGCAGCATCAGCTCGATGCACATCAGCAGGATGATCACATTCTTTCGGTTCAGGAACACCCCGGCGACCGAGATCGAGAACAGCAGCCCGCCGAGCAGCAGGTAATCGGAGAGGGCGATCATTTGGACTTCTCCTTCAGGGCCGGCATTGAGACCAGGCGGATGCGATCCGGTCCCTTCTTCACCCGCACCTGCTTCGAGGCATCCTGATACTTGGTTTCAGGCCGCCGGCGCAGGGTCAGGCGAATGGCGGCGACGATCGCCACCAACAGGATCACCGCGGCGATCTCGAATGGATACAGATAGGTGGTGTAGAGCTGCAGCCCGAGCTCGACCGTATTGCTGTAATCGGCAGGCTGCGCCTCGGGCTTCGCAAACAGCTCGAGCCCGAAGTTGGACGGACCCAAGACCAGGAACAGATTCACCACCATCACCAGCGCGATCAGTAGCCCAATCGGCAGGTAGCGAATGAATTGCCCACGCAGCGCGGCGATGTCGATATCGAGCATCATCACGACGAACAGGAACAGCACCATCACCGCACCGACATAGACTAGCACCAGCACGATGCCGAGGAACTCCGCCTCGAGCAGCAGCCAAAGGGCGGCACTGCTGACGAAGGCCAACACCAGAAACAGCACCGCGTGCACCGGGTTGCGGCGCGTCAC
Organism: Halochromatium salexigens; assembly: GCF_016653295.1. Classification (GTDB taxonomy): domain Bacteria; phylum Pseudomonadota; class Gammaproteobacteria; order Chromatiales; family Chromatiaceae; genus Lamprobacter; species Lamprobacter salexigens. The sequence goes on from NZ_NHSF01000059.1 coordinate 260,833, forward strand.
GACCATCCCTGCCGCGACGACGGTGATGGCCGCGAAGACGTAGAAGAGGAATTTTTCGAAGCCCATGGGATTTCCAGCTGGCGTGGCTGCGCGGAAGAGCGAGGGGCTCGCGCGCAGACAGACGTTGACAGTCGATATTTCAATCGGACCACGCACTCGATGCGCCCAGCCCGGGCAGCGATATCGCTGCCACTCACTTTTTTTAGTCGCGCTGTCGCTCAGCGATAGGGCGCATCTGCGCTCCGCGCCGCCGCGATCCGCGACTCGTATTTATCCCCGATCGCGAGCAATTTATCCTTGGTCATGATGTTCTCGCCGCGATTCTCGAAGTGGTATTCGTAGATATCGGTCTCGACGATCGAATCGACCGGGCATGACTCCTCGCAAAAGCCACAGTAAATGCATTTGAAGAGATCGATATCGTAGCGCGTGGTGCGCCGCGACCCATCGTCTCGTGGCTCGGCCTCGATAGTAATCGCCAATGCTGGGCAGGTTGCCTCGCACAGCTTACAGGCAATGCATCGCTCTTCACCGTTTGGATAGCGGCGTAGCGCATGCAGACCACGGAAACGCGGCGAGATCGGCCCCTTTTCTTCCGGATATTGCACCGTGAACTTGCGTTTGAACAGGTAGCGCCCGGTCAGGCCCATTCCACGGAAGAGTTCGACGAGCAGGAGGCTGTTGAGATACGTGCGAGCGGCTTGAAGCATGGTTCACTCTATCGTCTATCGACTAGCGCGGAGGTCGCGGTCACTCGGCATCACCATCCCAACTAGGCGGATGCGGCCGACCACCAGGGTGGTAACTGCGCGAGCACGGCCACGGCGACCACAAGAATCCAGACGATTGTGATCGGAATGAACACCTTCCAGCCCAGCCGCATGATCTGATCATAACGGTAGCGCGGAAAGGTCGCGCGAAGCCAGAGGAAGACGAACATGAAAAAGAAGGTCTTGAGCAGAATCCAGATCAGCCCCGGCACCCAAGCCGTCGCCTCGTCGAGCATCGGGATACCCTGGAACGGTGATAGCCAGCCGCCGAAGAACAGCAGCGTGGTCAGCATCGCGATCAACACCATGTTCGCGTACTCGGCGAGGAAGAAGATCGCGAAGGCCATGCCGGAGTATTCGACGTGGAAACCGGCGACGATCTCCGACTCACCCTCGGCGACATCGAAAGGCGCACGGTTGGTCTCGGCCACGCCGGAGATGAAGTAGACCCCAAACAATGGCAGCAGCGGCAGCCAGAACCAGGTGAGTAGATTGCCGCTCTGGCTCTCGACGATAGCGCTCAGATTCAGGCTGCCGGCCGCCACCAGCACCCCGACCAGCGCGAAGCCCATCGCAATCTCATAGGCGACGATCTGCGCCGCTGCACGCATCGCGCCGAGCAGCGCGTACTTCGAGTTCGAGGCCCAGCCAGCAATGATGACGCCGTAGACCCCGAGTGAGGTCAGTGCCAGCACATAGAGCAGGCCGGCATTGATATCGGCGAGCACGAGGCCGGCATCGAAGGGAACCACTGCCCAAGCCGCGAGCGCCGGCACGATCGAGATCAGTGGCGCGAGCAGGAACAGGCCCTTGTTGGCCTTGGTTGGTACGATGATCTCCTTGACCAGCAGCTTCAGTGCATCGGCGATCGGCTGCAACAACCCACGCCAGCCGACCCGGTTTGGCCCAATGCGCGCCTGGATATAACCGATCACCTTGCGCTCTGCATAGGTATACCAGGCCACCACCGTCAGTAGTGGGACAATGATCGCAACAATCGCGACCAGGCTCTGCACCGGAAGCGGCAGCCACTGCCACAAATCCATCATCTGCTTGCTCTCCTATGCCCCAATCTTCTCGATGCGCACCGGTCCGATGATCGGCCCAAGTGCTTCGCTGCCGTCGACGCCGGCTGGAATCCGTGTGCAGCCGAGCGCGATGCGGTCATCCAGCACCACGGGTGCCCGTGCCTCTTTCGCCGCTGCGTTATCGCCCACCGAGCCAGAACCAGAATGAGAGCCAGCACCTTGGATTAGTCGCACCTGATCACCCTCGGTTAGCCCCAAGTCGGCCGCCTGCTGCGGATGCAGATACACCGCCAGCGACTCGGCCAAGGGCGTGCGCTGCAAGGCAGGCGCATGGCGCACCAATGCATCGCTGGCATAGATCGGCAGGTTGCCGATCCGCGTCAGTGCGCCAGCAGACGGCGCCGACCGCTCGGTGATGGCGGTCAACGCCCGCGCGTCACTCAACCGGTTATCCGGCGCAAGCCCCGAACAGGCGTGGGCAACCTCGTCATGGACCTCACGCGCGTTGTTCTGGCCGAAGCCGTCGAACTCGAGCATGGTGCCGAGCACCCGCAAGACCTTCCAGCCCGGACGCGCATCGCCCGCCGGCGCGACCGCACCCTGGAACCGCTGCCAGCGTCCCTCGGCATTGACGAAGGTGCCTGCGGTCTCGGCAAAGGCCGAGATCGGTAACAGCACATCGGCGACCTCATCGAGGGCCGCGCTCTTGAAATGACTGCAGGCGACCACCTGCTTGGCGCTGCGTAGCGCGGCCATCGCCAAGCTCGGATCAGCGAAGTCGCGATCCGGCTCCAGTCCCCAGAGCAGATAGCCCTGGCGCGGATCGGTCAGCATCGCCTGGGCATCGAGCCCTGGCCGCTTCGGCGCGGCACCGCCCGGCAGGCGATGCGGCAGACTGCCCGCCAGCCGGCTGCCGATGCTGTTCGCGGCCGCCGCCAGGAAGCCAAGCCTGCACTCGGCGGTCTCGGCCAGCGCGGCGGCCAGCGCTCGGATCAGACTGTAATCGGGATCGGCCTCGGCGAGCGCGCCGAGCAGGACCAGGCCCTGCCCGGCCTTGCCAGCCGCCTGCAGGGCGGTAGCGATCTGTCGATGCCGATCGCTGATCTCGACCGTCGCACCCTGCACCGGTTTGCCAAGCACTTGCGACAGCGCCCGTAACTCCGAGGCAAGCGCCGGCGGCGCCGCAACCAACTGAAGGCTGGCGTGATTGAGGGCGAGCGCATAGGGGTTCAGCAGCGCGATCGTCGCGCCATCGAGCGCGGCCATGCGCAAGCGGTGCGCCAGCAATGGCTGTTCTTGGCGCAGATCACTACCGATGAGCAGCACGCCTTGCTGCTGCTCGAGTTCGGCGATTGGCAACCCAAGCCAGGGGAATGTCGGGTCGGCGGCATCGCCACGAAAATCCTGCTGTCGCAGCCGAGTGTCGATGTGATCGCTGCCCAGCGTGCGTACCAGCCTCTGCAGCAGATACTGTTCTTCCAGCGTCGCAGTCGGCGAGATCAGACAGCCGAGCTGATCCGGCCCCGGCGCTTGCAACGCCTCGAGCGCCGCATGCAGGGCCTCCTGCCAGTCGACCGTTTGCCATTGACCATTGCGCTTGAGCAGCGGCTCGGTCAAGCGCTCGGGACTGCTCAGGCCTTCGTAGCTGAAACGGTCGCGGTCCGAGATCCAACATTCATTGACCGCCTCATTATCGCGCGGATGCACGCGCATGACCTGGCTGCCACGAATGTGCAGCCGCAGGTTCGAGCCGACGCTGTCATGCGGCGCAATACTCTCTTCGGAAGTCAACTCCCAGGCGCGGGCGGTGAAACGATAAGGCTTCGAGGTCAGCGCGCCGACCGGGCAGAGATCGATAATGTTACCGGAGAGTTCGTGCGCGACCGTGCGCTCGACGAAGGTGCCGATGCGCATGTCCTCGCCACGGCCGGTCGCACCCAGCTCGCGCAACCCGGCGATCTCGGCACCGAAGCGCACGCAGCGGGTACAATGGATGCATCGGGTCATCTCGGTCGCGATGAGCGGGCCGAGATCCTCGTCCTTGACCACGCGCTTGCGCTCACTGAATCGCGAGACATCCTCACCATAGCCCATGGAAACGTCTTGCAGCTCGCATTCGCCCCCCTGATCACAGATCGGGCAGTCGAGCGGATGATTGATGAGTAAGAACTCCATCGTGCCGCGCTGCGCATCGAGCGCCTTCTTCGAGCGCGTGAGCACCTTCATGCCATCGTTGACCGGAGTCGCGCAGGCCGGCACCGGCTTCGGGAAGGGACGTCCGCCCTGCTCAGCTTCGACCAGGCACATGCGGCAATTGGCGGCGATCGAGAGCTTCTCGTGGTAGCAGAAACGCGGGATCGCGATGCCCTCGCGATCGGCCACCGCGATAATCATCTCACCAGGCACCGCCGTACAGAGACGGCCGTCGATCTCGAGGGTGATCTTGTCGTCCGACATCGATTTGGGTCTACCTGCTGTGGTTGCGCCGCAGCGTCATAGGGTTTGCACGAGAACGCCGTGTCCGAGGCACGGCGCTCAGGCCGCCTCAACCAGCGGCCGGCCGTGCTCGACGAGATACTCGAACTCGAACCGGTAATGCTTGAGGAAGCTCTGCACCGGCATCGCCGCAGCATCACCGAGCGCGCAGATGGTGCGGCCACCAATGCGCCCGGCTACATTGTCGAGCAGATCCAGATCCTGGGTGCGGCCTTGCCCGGCGAGCATCCGATCGAGCACCCGTGCTAGCCAACCCGTGCCCTCGCGACAGGGCGTGCACTGGCCACAGGACTCATGCGCGTAGAAGTGGGCTAGGTTGGCGAGAACCTTCACCATGCAAGTCCCCTCGGCGATGACGATCACCGCGCCAGAGCCGAGCATCGAGCCGGCCTTAGTGATCGAATCGTAATCCATGTCCGTGGTCAGCATGACATCCCCGGGTACCACTGGCACCGAGGAGCCGCCCGGAATCACTGCTTTCAATGCCCGGCCGCCACTCACCCCGCCCGCCATCTCGAGCAGATCCCTGAACGGAGTACCAAGCGGGATCTCGAAGTTATCCGGACGCGCGACATGGCCGGTCACCGAGAACAACTTGGGACCCCCGTTATTCGGTCGCCCCTGCTCGAGGAACCATTGACCACCCTTCTCCAGGATCACCGGCACCGAGGCCAGGGACTCGGTGTTGTTGATTGTGGTTGGCTTACCATAGAGGCCAGCCTGGGCCGGGAACGGCGGCTTGAAACGGGGCTGGCCCTTTTTGCCTTCGAGCGATTCGAGCAACGCTGTTTCCTCGCCACAGATGTAGGCGCCAGCGCCGAGATGTGTATAGAGATCGAAATCGATGCTCGAGCCGAGCAGCTCCTTGCCCAGCAGCCCTGCCGCGTAGGCCTCTTCGAGCGCCTCATCGAAGCGCGCAATCGGCTCGTAGAACTCGCCACGGATATAGTTGTAACCGATCGTCGCGCCGATGCAGTAACCGGCGATCGCCATCCCCTCGATCAGCTGATGGGGGTTGTAGCGCATGATGTCACGGTCCTTGCAGGTACCAGGCTCGCCTTCGTCGGAGTTGCAGACGATGTACTTCTGGTCCGGTTTGCTCCGTGGCATGAAGCTCCATTTCAACCCGGTCGGGAAACCGGCGCCGCCACGGCCGCGCAGGGCCGAGGTCTTGACCTCATTGATCAGCTGGTCCGGGTCGGGCTTCTCACGCAGGATGCGCTCCCATTGCCGATAACCACCGACACTGCGATAGCTCTCAAGGGTATGCCGCACCCGCGCGTCGAGGTGCATGGTACGAAAGCAAACGGTGTTCTGGTTCTCAGCCATAGGTCGCGCGCACTCAGTCGAGGTCGTCGATGATCTTGTCGATGGCGTCCGGGGTCACGCACTCATGGTAGGCCTTGTCGACCATCACCACGGGTGCGTGCCGGCAGGCACCGAGGCATTCGAACTCCTTGAACGTGAGCTTGCCGTCGGCGGTGGTACCACCGGGCGCTACGTTGTGCTTCTTTTCGATGTGGTGCATCAGCTCCTCGGCACCACCGAGCATGCAGGAGATGCTGTTACAGACACAGACCTTGTGCCGACCGACCGGCTCCAGGTCGTACATCGCATAGAAGGTCGCGACCTCGTAGACCGCCGTCTCGGGCATGTCCAGATAGGCGGCGACCTGATCCATCAGCTCGCGGCTCAGCCAGCCGCCGTTGTGATCCTGCACCAATGTGAGCGCCGGCATCACCGCCGACTGTTTCCACTCGGGTGGATACTTGGCGACATGCTTGTCGATCTCGGCGCGCAGCTCGGGCGTGAGCAGCGTCTCCTTGTCGACATCCTGAATGACCGCCAGCGGTGTATTGCGAAAACTCATCAGCGGTCAATCTCCCCAAACACGATATCCATGGTGCCGATGATGGCGACCACATCGGCGAGCATGTGGCCCTTGGCCATCTCGTCCATCGCCGCGAGATGCGGGAAGCCGGGCGCCCGGACCTTCAACCGATACGGCTTGTTGGCGCCATCGGAGACGATGTAACAGCCGAACTCGCCCTTGGGTGCCTCAACCGCGGCGTAGACCTGACCCGGCGGTGGGCAGTAGCCCTCGGTGAAGAGCTTAAAGTGGTGGATCAGCGCTTCCATGTCGTCCTTCATACCGACCCGAGTCGGTGGCACCACCTTGTGGTCATCGACCATCACCGGACCGGGATTGGCGCGCAGCCAATCGATGCATTGCTTGATGATGCGATTGGACTGGCGCATCTCTTCGATGCGCACCAGGTAGCGGTCGTAACTATCGCCGTTCTGGCCTACTGGGATGTCGAACTCGACCTGGTCATAGGCCGCATAGGGCTGCATCTTGCGCAGGTCCCAGGCGACCCCGGAGCCGCGTAACATCGGGCCGGTGAAGCCCAGATTCTTGGCGCGATCGGCATCAACCACACCGATGCCAACGGTACGCTGCTTCCAGATGCGGTTATCGGTAAGCAGGGTCTCGTACTCATCGACCAGCTTTGGAAAACGCTCGTTGAAGCCCTCGATGAAATCCAGCAAGGACCCGCTACGCGGTTTGTTGAGCTTGCGCATCGCGCGCTTGCCATGCCACTTCGAACCGTCCTCGTCGAAACGCGGCATCTGCTCGGGCAGATCACGATAGACTCCGCCCGGGCGGTAGTAGGTGGCATGCAGACGTGCTCCCGAAACCGCCTCGTAGCAGTCCATCAGATCCTCACGCTCGCGGAAGCAGTAGAGGAAGACGCTCATCGCACCGACATCGAGCGCGTGCGCGCCGAGCCACATCAGGTGGTTCAGGATGCGCGTGATCTCGTCGAATAGGGTGCGAATATACTGCGCCCGAATCGGCGCCTCGATACCGAGTAACTTCTCGATGGCGCGCACATAGCCGTGCTCGTTACACATCATCGAGACATAGTCGAGTCGGTCCATGTAACCGATCGAATGATGATACGGCTTGGACTCGGCGAGCTTTTCGGTCGCGCGATGCAGGAGCCCGATGTGGGGGTCAGCGCGCTCGATCACCTCGCCGTCCATCTCCAGCACCAGACGGAGCACCCCGTGGGCGGCCGGATGCTGCGGACCGAAGTTTAGCGTGTAGTTACGAATTTCAGGCATCGGCTGCATCCTTTGCACCGGTCACGGCCGGATGGTCGTCACCGAGGTAGCGGCTGTCATCGCGGATAACCTTTGGCACCAGCACCCGCGGCTCGATCTCGACCGGCTCGTAGACCACGCGCGCCTGCTCGGGATCATAGCGCATTGCGACCTGACCGCTGAGCGGGAAGTCCTTGCGAAATGGATGCCCGACGAAGCCGTAGTCGGTGAGGATGCGGCGCAGGTCGGGATGGCCATCGAAAAGGATGCCATAAAGATCGAATGCCTCGCGCTCGAACCAGTCGGCGGCTGACCAGACCGACACCACCGAGGGCACTAGGGGCTGGACACCGCCGGTGCGAACCACAAGCCGTAGCCGCCAATTGTGGGCAAGTGAGAGCAGGTGATAGACGACCGCGAAGCGATCCGCGCGCTCGGTCTCTAGCTCAAGGTCGCGATCGACACCCCGGCTGAAACCGAAGTGCGAGGCCTCGCTAGTCGCCCACTCCGAGAGTCCGTAGGCGGCATAGTCGACGCCACAGAGGTCGATCAGTTGCTCAAAGCCGAGATTTTTATCATCCCGTAGCCGCGTGCAGGTCTCGATCAACGCAGTCGCCGGCAGCTCGAAGGTCAGCTCGCCGCGATCGGTGCTCAGGGGGCGACTGGATTGGTCATTGGGTTGAGCGTCGGCCTCAGCGCCGATGTCCATAAAGGCCAGGTTCAAGCGCGCCGCAAGCTCGTCGAGGCGCGCATCACCGCTCATGATGGTCGAATTAGACATGAGTGAGGTCACCGCGCGATGGTGTTGGTGCGACGGATCTTGTTCTGCAGTTGCAGGATGCCGTAGAGCAAGGCCTCGGCGGTGGGCGGGCAGCCGGGCACATAGACATCCACCGGCACGATGCGATCGCAACCGCGCACCACCGAGTAGGAATAGTGGTAGTAACCGCCACCGTTGGCGCAGGAACCCATCGAGATCACCCAGCGCGGCTCGGCCATCTGGTCATAAACCTTACGCAGGGCGGGTGCCATTTTGTTGACTAGGGTGCCAGCGACAATCATCACATCGGATTGGCGCGGACTTGGGCGAAAGATGATGCCAAATCGATCCAGGTCGTAGCGCGCGGCGCCGGCGTGCATCATCTCCACCGCGCAGCAGGCCAGTCCAAAGGTCATCGGCCAGAGCGAGCCAGTGCGGGCCCAATTGATCAATTGATCGGCGGTGGTCGTGACCACGCCTTCTTCGAGAACACCTTCAATACCCATTTCAGCCCCCTTAACTCAGCCGTTCGACATCTCGGCAGCAGCCGTCGAGTTGCCGGTCATTCCCAGTCGAGGGCGCCCTTGCGCCATTCGTAGATGAAGCCGACGACGAGGATGCCCAGAAATACGGACATGGAGAGTAGTCCGGCCGTTCCCAACTCCTCGAGCACCACGGCCCAAGGGAATAGGAAGGCGATCTCGAGATCGAACAGGATGAAGAGAATGGCGACCAGGTAGTAGCGCACGTCGAATTTCATACGCGCACTCTCGAACGCATCGAAGCCGCACTCGTAAGGAGCGTCCTTCTCGGGGTCCGGCCGACGTGGCCCAAGCAGCATCCCGAGAACGCGCGGCGCGAAGCCGATCAGAATCGCGACCGCCAGAAAAATCAAGATATGGAGATAGTCCTCTAACATCTAGCGGTGGCTCCAAGACGCAGGTCGTTTTACGCGACGAAAACCTTTCATATGCTAGAGCCTGCGCGCTCGGCTGTCAACCCAGAGAAGTCAGGCAAAACCATGCGAATCAACAAGTTATCTAGTAAACCCCATAAATAAAGGCGACCCCGCAAGCGGGTGTCGCCTTTTTCAGATTGGTGCCGACGGCCGGACTCGAACCGGCACGGCTTGCGCCACTGCCCCCTCAAGACAGCGTGTCTACCAATTCCACCACGTCGGCAAATTTGATGTCCCTATTATCGCAGATTTTGTGACTCAGAGGTTACGCAATTTGCACTCTACATTGAAGCGTATCTAATCAACCGGTGGTAAATCGCTTCCAGAGGCTGCTTCTGCGCTTACTCCTTCGTGCTCAGCGTTTTCATCATCTGCCGCGGCAGGTGGCAGATCGGATGGCTTTTTGCTAGGCACGACGGCATCCGGGGGCACTGCGGGAAGATCATCGGTCACTGGCGGTTTTTCGGACATCGGTTCGGAGGCGGGCGGCCCGTCTTGCTCCGACGCTGTCGGAATCGTCATATCGATGCCGTCCATGAGCCCTTCCGGCTCGCCGACGCGCGCGGCAAAGTAAGCCAATGCAATGCTGGTCAAGAAGAATAGGATGGCGATGATCCCTGTCGAGCGCGACAGGAAAGAGCCGGAACCCTGGGCGCCGAAGACGGTTGAGGAGGCGCCACTACCAAATGCCGCCCCGGCATCGGCACCCTTGCCATGCTGAAGCAGCACGAGCGTGATGAGGCCAATCGCGAGCACGAGATGGAGGACGGTCAAAATGAGCTGCATGAGAGGTCTCGATCTAGTGCAAGGCTTGGCGGACACCAAGCCCCCGTCGGTTTAGGCGTTCGCATCGCCTGCCTTGCAAATCGCCAAGAAGTCAGCCGCCTTGAGCGCTGCTCCACCAATGAGGCCGCCATCAATATCGGCCTGCGCCATCAGCTCCAGCGCGTTCCCAGGCTTCATGCTGCCCCCGTAGAGGATGCGCAGCTTGGCCGCGACCTCAGTATCTTTTTCGGCAACCCGCTGACGCAGGAAGGCATGTACCTCTTGCGCCTGCTCCGGGGTTGCGGTAACACCGGTACCAATCGCCCAAACTGGCTCGTAGGCAACGACCCCCTTTGCCAGCAGATTGAGGCCGTCAGGCAAGTCGAGCACCGCGCCGAGATGGCGGGCGACCACCTCCTCGGTCCTGCCCTGCTCGCGCTCCTCGAGCGTCTCGCCGACGCAGAGGATTGGTGTCAAACCATGCGCCGCGACCATTTGGCACTTCCGCGCGATCACGGCATCGGTTTCGGCGTTGAACAGGCGGCGCTCGGAATGGCCGATGATCGCGTAGGTGCAGCCGAAATCCCGGAGCATCGTCGCCGAAACCTGCCCCGTGAAGGCACCATCTTCCTCGCGCGAGCAATCCTGCGCGCCATATCGGATGGCGGTTCCACTCAGCATCTCTTCAGCGAGGTAGAGATAGGGAAACGGCGGGCAAACGGCGACCTCGGAGGTCCTAACATCACCAATGCCGACCTTGATACCATTCAACAGCTCAGCCGTCACGACCTTGCTGCCATTCATCTTCCAGTTACCCGCGATCAGGGGCTGACGCATGACTGTCTCCCGAAGAAAAGAGCCGATCATCTTAACGGGCTATCTGAAGCCACGCAAGCGCATACTGAAGAAAGATGCTTCCGTCCCGCCGGGTGGTGGCTTAGACTGTAGTGATGGCGAAAGGAAAGAAAAAAACCAGCCCCCCCAGCAGCACGATTGCGCTGAACAAGAGGGCTAAGCACGAATACCATGTCGAGCAGCGCCTGGAAGCTGGCCTCGTCCTCGAGGGCTGGGAGGTCAAGAGCATGCGTGCCGGACGGGTCCAGCTAAAAGAGGCCTACGTCAAGATTCTCCATGGCGAGGGCTTCTTGATCGGCTGCCATATCTCAGCGCTGTCATCGGCCTCAACCCACGTTGACCCAGACCCAACGCGCACCCGCAAGCTACTTTTGAAGGGCACCGAACTCAGCCGCCTGATCGGCCAGACCGAGCGCGCCGGCTACACGCTAGTGCCATTGGCGCTCTACTGGAAGCGCGGCCGCGCTAAGCTCGAGATTGGGCTTGCCAAGGGCAAGAAATTGCACGACAAGCGCGCCGACGCCAAGGAACGTGACTGGCAGCGGGAAAAAGAGCGCCTGTTTAAGCAGCATTAGGGAAGCTCCCGCACCTCGGCCTTGCCGATGCCGCGCGGATCACTCGCGGCGCGGACGCGCTTGGCCGCCCGATCCCAAGCGATCAGTTGCATGTTGCCGTAGTCCTGTGCCGCGGGCGACAGTCGATGACCCCGCGCCCGTAGCGCCTGCCGCAGTTCAGGGCCGAGCGCCTCGGGCTCGAACAGGATCTCATCGGGGAGGTCCTGGTGATGGAAGCGTGGCAATGCGACCCAGTCCTGCGGGTCACCGCCCGCGATCGCGGTCAGAATGCCATGCAGCACCATAGTGATGATGCGACTGCCCCCAGGCGTACCCAGGATGACCACCTGATCCTCGGAGGTCGCGAAGGTCGGACTCATGCTTGAGAGCATGCGTTTACCGGGTGCAATCGCATTCGCCTCCCCGCCGATCAAGCCATAGGCATTGGGCACGCCGGGCTGGGATGAGAAATCGTCCATTTCATCGTTCAGCAGCACTCCGGTCCCCGGCGGCACGAAGCCAGAGCCAAATGGATAGTTGATGCTCAGCGTTGCCGCCACCCGGTTGCCCTCGGCGTCCAAGATCGAGAAGTGCGTCGTATCCGCGCCTTCGGACGCGCTCGCCCGTGACACGCTCGGCGTCGCCCGCATCGGGTCAACCCCCCGCGCCAAACCCGCCGTGTAATAGGGATGCGTCAAACGTTCGATCGGCACCTCGACCTGATCTGGATCACCCAGATACAGCGCGCGGTCACGATAGGCGCGCCGCATCACTTCCACCAGGCGATGCACCCGGTCAGCCTCATCGGAGGGCACGCCAAGCCGAGCCTCGAGCGCTTCCAGCATCCCGAGCATCTGCACCAGCGCGACGCCACCCGAGGAGGGCGGCGCGGCACTGACGATCTCCCAGCCCTGGTAGTGCCCAACCACGGGCTCGCGCTCGACGACCCGATAGCTCCCCAAATCTTCTAGCGTCCAGATGCCACCGGCCGCACGGGTTCCGGCGACCAGGGCGCGCGCGATCTCGCCCTCGTAGAAACCGGCACGTCCATGCGCGGCCAGCGCCTCCAGCACCGCGGCGAGATCGGGCTGTCGGATGAGGGTGCCCAGTTCGGGTACCTCACCCGCCTCCAGGAACTGCGCGGCAGCGGACGGCGATGCCCGCAACACCTCGAGACGCCAGCTCGCCATGCGGCGATAGAGCTCATCGACCTCAAACCCCTCACGCGCGAGGCGTATCGCGGGCGCCAGGCTCTCGCTCAACGGCAATGTGCCGTAGCGCTCGGCGATATGCACCAGCGCTGCCGGCGCGCCGGGGACGCCTGCGGCCAGCGGTCCATTGAGCGAGGCGTCCTTAATCAAGGCCCCACTGTCATCCAGATAGAGATCGCGGGTCGCCGCGAGCGGGGCCCGCTCGCGGCCGTCGACCATCAGATCTCGACCATCGGCAGCTCTGTGCAACAGCCAGAACCCGCCCCCGCCAAGTCCCGAGCTGTATGGCTCGACCACGGCCAGCACCGCGCTGATCGCCACAGCCGCATCAAAGGCATTGCCCCCGGCCGCCATCAGCGCCAGCCCGGCCTCGGTGGCCCGGGGATGCGCGGTCGCCACCGCCATCGCCGGCGGGCGCGGAGACTCAGCCGACTCGGCCAGGACCACCGACTCAGCGAAGGCCCAGACCGGCAGCAATAACGCCACCAGCAGGAACATGCGCAAGCCAGCGATGAAAAAAAGGCCCCCGTCGGGAGCCTTAGTCCTGGTTTTCATCTAACGAGCCCGGGTCAGCTCGACTCACCGGTGATGCGCTCATACTTGGCGCGCAGCTCTTCTTCGGTCTCTTTGTTGTCCGGATCGACGATGATGCAGTCGACCGGGCAGACCTCGACGCACTGCGAGGTCTCATAGTGACCGACGCATTCGGTGCACAGATCCGGCTCGATGACGTAGATCTCGTCACCTTGCGAGATGGCGCCGTTCGGGCACTCGGGCTCGCAGACATCGCAGTTGATGCATTCGTCGGTGATGATAAGCGCCATGGTTCTACTCCTACGCGTGTCAATGATGGGACGGGGGGGGTAAGAAATGTCGGGAACCCCGTTATCCGGGCTGAACGCTCTGGGCTAAACGCGCTAGCGCGAACGCGACAAAACGTCTTTCCTCCGGGGCCGCAACGCAAAGTTTGCGGAGATTACCAGCGTCCGTTCGCCAGGGACATTGGGATGGCGCAAAGTTTATCCAAACCGTTGCCGCAATGCAGCATGGACGCTCGCATCGACAAACCCCGAGACATCGCCCCCGAGACGCGCGATCTGCTTGACGAGCGACGACGAGATATAGGCATATTGCTCTGCCGGGGTCAGAAACAGGGTTTCGATCTCTGGCGCCATGCGCCGGTTCATGCCGGCAAGCTGGAATTCGTACTCGAAGTCGGAGACCGCACGCAGGCCGCGCATGATCACATGCACACGCGCCGAGCGCGCGAAGTCGACCAGCAAGCCCGAGAAGGGCACCACTTCGACATTGTTCATGCGTTCACAGACGGTACAGGCCAGCGCGACCCGCTCCTCGGCGGAAAAGGTCGGATGCTTGGCGCTGTCGCGTGCCACCGCCACGACCACGCGATCGAAGAGCCGAGAGGCACGATCGATGAGATCACTGTGGCCATTAGTGATCGGGTCGAAGGACCCCGGATAGACGACGCTACGCAAGTTGTGTGCTCTTCATTAGGGGATTGCGATAGGGGCGAGCATAGCAAAGTCGCAGCCAGGCAGACCGTCCAGATACGCGTCTAGACTAGCGCCCAGCAGCGTTAGGCGTGCCGACCCGCGCCAACGCATAACGCACCTGACCCGCGTGCTTATCCCTAAGCCACCACCAATGCCCGGGCAAATCGGGCAGCGGCGTCGCCTTAGCGATCTCGATGTAGACCTGAGCGCCAACCGCCAGCCAACCGCCCACCTCTAGTTGTTCGAGCACCGGTACCAAGAGGCCGCCCCGGAAGGGGGGGTCTAGGAAACAGTGATCCACCGGCGCCAGCGACGTGCGTCCTAACCATTCCAACACATCAGCACAGTGCACGGTCACCTGATCGGCGCCAAGCTCAAGTACATTGGCCTTCAGTCTGTTCGCAACGGTCGCGTTGCGTTCGATCATGGTCACCGATCCGGCCCCACGCGAGGCCGCTTCCAGCCCCAACGCACCACTACCGGCAAAGCAGTCTAGAACACGGCTTCCTTCGATGCTCGGCGTTAACCAATTAAAGAGCGTCTCGCGAATGCGATCGGTCGTCGGCCGAAGCCCCGGCTGCACCACAACGGGTAGCCGACGTCCGCGCCAGCACCCACCGATGATGCGCAGACGCCCAGGCTCAGTCCTGGCCAACTGCGTCCGCGCCAACCTGTTGTGCCGCCTCGGGACCGGCCTCGGCACCGGACTCGCTCGAGCCACCGACCGCGACTACCGCTAAGCGCTCGGGATCAACGCGGCGACGGAACGCATCCCGGATCTGCTTGGCGCTCAGGGCGCGGATGCGGCCCGGAAAGGCGTCCAGATAATCGAGCGGCAGGTCATAGAACCCAATAACCGCTAGATAACGCACGATCTTGCTGTTGCCGGCGATGCGCAGCGGGAAGCCACCGGTGACATTCTTAATCGCCGCCTCTAGCTCCTCGTCCGTCGGCCCCTGCTCGATAAAACGCTTCAGGGTATCCAGCAGCACCTGTTGTGCCGCCTCGGCTTGGGCGTTCTGGGTTTGCAGCCCCATCACCAACGGCCCCTTCCGAGCCAATGGCGCAAAATAGCTATAGACACTATAGGAAAGCCCACGCTTCTCGCGCACCTCCTCCATCAGTTGCGAAACCAGCCCACTGCCTCCCAGGATGTGGTTGCCTAGGTAGAGCGCAAAATAGTCAGGGTCGCCACGGCGCATCCCGGGCTGGCCAAGATAGAGATGGGTTTGGCTGGACGGGAAGGCGATTTGATGCATTCTCCCTTGTTCGAGTGCCGGCACCGGCGGCAAGTCTGGAGGTGGCTCAGCGTCCGGAAGCGCGGCCGTGAGACGCGCCGCGAGGGTCTCAGCCTGGGCGCGATCGAGTGCGCCGACGATGGCGATGGTTGCGTTCGCCGCGCCATAATAGCGATTGTGGAAGGCACGCAGATCATCGGTGGTCAAAGCAGCGACACTCGCGGCAGTCCCACTCGGGTCCGAGGCATAAGGGTGCGCGCCAAAAATCGCTCGATAGAGTGCCTTGCGTCCCACGCTCCCGGGATCCTGTTTAGCCAACCGCAACCCGGTCAACCGGTTCTGCTGGACTCGCTCAAATGCGCTCGCGTCGAAGTTCGGCTCGGCAAGCACCTTGAGCAGGATATCTGTCGCGATTTCCAGTGCCTCGGGCTCGGTCAGCGAGCGCAGCCGCGTGTAGCTGGTATCGCGATCCACACCGGCTCCGAGTTCAGCCCCAACCGCCTCGACGCGCTCGGCAATCGCATCGGCATCCAGACCAGCGGCCCCCTCAGTCAGCATTGCCGCGGTCAGCGATGCGAGCCCGGGCTGCTCGCCATCGCGAGCACTTCCGGCATCGAAAACCACCCGCACATCGACCATCGGTAGCTCTTGCGCCGCGACGAACAGGACCTTGCCCCCCGTCGGGGTGCGCCAGGTCTGAATCTCGGGCACTGCATGAGCCCCGTGCATGACGAGCATGCCAAGCCCGAACACCGCGCTTAGCGCGAGCCGCGGTGACCTTAAACGAAGATTAATGAACATGGCGTTCCCCCGTGGTCATGGCCGTCTCGCCCGATGGCTTTTCACCATCCAAAGGCTGCGGATCGAGTAAGGCGACAGTGCGGTTCTCGTGCGTCAGATAGCGCCGTGCTACCGCCTGGATCTGCTCCGGGGTGATCGCGGACAACCGCTCTACAGTCTGATCGACGAGCTCCCAGCCAAGCCCAACGGTCTCGAACCGCCCGAGCAACATGGCCTGATAGAACACGCTATCACGCTCATAGATCTTATCGGCGATCAACTGACTGCGGATACGCGCCAGTTCCTGTTCATTCACCGGCTCAGTCCGCAACCGTTCGAGCTGCGCTAGGATCGCCTGCTCTAGGGCCTTGATTGAGGTCCCTTTGGCAGGTGTTGCATCGATCCGCAGCATCCCCGAAAGTCGAGCGAAGGCGTTATAGCTAGCGCCTACCGACACAGCAACTCGCTCCCCCCTGACCAACTCGCGGCTGAAGCGGGAGCTTGAGCCAGCATCCAACACCGAGGCTAGCATCTCCAACGCATAGGGTTCCCAAGACACCTCGGCATCACGTAACGTCGGTGTTTTCCAGCCCATGAGTAAGTAGGGCTCATTGGCCGGAGCCGCGACCACGAGTCGCTTCTCGCCTTGTTGAGCGGGCTCCTTGCGCGGCCGCGGCTGCAGTGCCGGGCCCGGCTCGAGCGGTCCGAAATAGGTCTTGGCCAGTGCAAAAACCTCATCCGGTTCCACGGCGCCAACCACGACCAAGGTGGCGTTATTCGGCGCATACCACATCCGGTACCAATCGCGCAGGGCCTCGACGTTCATGACCTCGAGATCGCTCTGCCAACCGATGATCGGGTGGCGATAAGGGGAGGCCGCATAGGCAGTGGCGTTGAACTGTTCGAAGGTCAACGCTTCTGGATCATCATCGATGCGCAGGCGGCGCTCTTCCTTCACTACCTCGATTTCTTTCGCAAACTCATCGGCGGGCAATGCTAAATTGCGCATTCGATCCGCCTCCAGCTTGAAGGCAATCTCGAGGCGATCCGCGGCTAAGGTCTCAAAGTAAGCAGTATAGTCACGCCCTGTGAAGGCGTTCTCGTCGCCGCCATTTTCAGCGATGATGCGTGAAAACTCTCCAGGCGCGAGCTGCTCCGTGCCCTTAAACATCATGTGCTCGAGGGCGTGCGAGACACCGGTCACCCCGCCGTGCTCATAGCTGGAGCCGACCTTGTACCAAACCTGGGAAGTCACGATCGGCGAGCGATCATCGCGCTTCACGAGAATCTTGAGCCCGTTATCTAATATCTGCTCATACACATCCTGGTGCTCGGCCGATAATGCATCATCGGTCCGCGCAGCGACCGGCGGGAGCGCAACAAGCATTGCCGCCAGCACCATAAGGACGTACGGTTTCATCATCGAATTGTCCATCGCATAAGCCTAACCTGGCCGCTAAGTGGCGACAGCGGCGCGTTGTTACAATGCGTCAACCACATGCTCGGCAGCCCTGGCCGCGACACATCATCGACCGAGTACTCAAAGACACCCCATGTTCGGATTTGGAAAGAAGAAGCAACGCCAGACCGAGGCCGAGGACGCGCTCAAAGACGCTAGCCTCGACCCGCAACCGAGCCCAGCGCCGGTAGCGGAGCCACTCATTGTCGACCTCCAGGGTGATGGGCAGCCATCAATAGAACACAAGCGCACAGAAAACCCATCCGATGCGGCGCCCGACCAAGGACGCCTCGGCGACGCGATCGCCCGCGCCGCAGCCAAACGCGAAGAAGAGACGTCACAGCAGCGCCGCCTCTTCGCGGGACTTAAGTCCGGGCTCGCGCGCACCCGGGCGGTCTTGAATGCCGATATTGGCGACCTCGTCTCCGGGCGCACCGAGATCGACGAGGACCTGCTCGAAGAACTCGAGATGCTCTTGTTGGCTGCCGATGTCGGCGTGCCCGCCACGCGCCGCATCATCGATGATCTGGCCTATCGCGTGAAGCGGCGCGAGGCCCTGGAGCCGGACGCCTTTCTCGCCGCCTTGCGCCGTGAGCTGGCCAGTCTTCTGGTCGCCAGCCAAGCGCCGGTGAAGCAGCCGACTGCGGGGCGGCCACAGGTGATCCTGATGGTCGGCGTCAACGGCGCCGGCAAGACCACCACCATCGGTAAGCTCGCCCGCCAGCTCAAAGATGAAGGCAACAGCGTCATGCTCGCGGCCGGCGACACCTTCCGCGCTGCCGCCGTCGAGCAACTGCAGAGCTGGGGCGAGCGTAATCAGGTGCCGGTGATCGCGCAGCACACCGGCGCCGATCCGGCCTCGGTGATCTTCGACGCGCTCCAAGCCGCGACCGCGCGCGGGATCGATGTGCTGATTGCCGATACCGCCGGGCGCCTGCACACCAAATCGAATCTGATGGAGGAATTGCGCAAGATCGCCCGTGTGCTCAAGAAGCTCGATGCCGACGCCCCGCACGAGGTGATGCTGGTGGTCGACGCCACCGCCGGGCAAAACGCCTTGCAACAGGCGGTGCAGTTCAACGACACCCTGCCACTCACCGGCATCACCCTGACCAAGCTCGACGGCACCGCCAAGGGCGGCATCATCTTCGCGATCGCCGAGCGCCTGCCGGTGCCGTTCCGCTTCATCGGCGTCGGCGAGCAGGTCGAGGACCTGCGCCCGTTCGAGGCCGAAACCTTCTTGGATGCGCTGCTGAGTCCGTGATCCGCTTCGAGCACGTCAACAAGCGCTATCCGCAGCGCGGCGAGGCGCTCAAGGATTTGAGCCTCGAACTCGCCGCCGGCGAGATGGCCTTCTTGACCGGCCATTCGGGCGCCGGCAAGAGCACCTTGCTGAAACTGATCGGCCTGATCGAGCGCCCGAGCCGCGGCCGCATCCTCGTCGATGGCCGCTCGCTCGGCGACCTCCCGCGTCGGCGTATCCCCTACCATCGTCGCGGCATCGGCATGATCTTCCAGGATCACCGGCTGCTGAACGATCGCACGGTCTCCGAGAATGTCGCCCTGCCCCTGGTGGTGGCCGGCATGGCCAGGCGCGAGGTCGGCCGGCGCGTGCGCGCCGCGCTCGATCAAGTCGGCCTGCTCGCCCTCGAGCGCGCGCAGCCCATCGCCCTCTCTGCCGGCGAGCAGCAGCGCGTGGGCATCGCCCGCGCCGTGGTCGCGCGGCCGCCGATCATCCTCGCCGATGAGCCGACTGGCAATCTCGACCCCGATCTGTCGAGCGAGATCTACGCCCTGTTCGAGCGTTTCCACGAGGTCGGCGTGACCTTGCTCATCGCCACCCATGATCAGGAGCGCGTCAGCCGCATGGCGTACCGCATCCTGCGCTTGCATCAAGGGCGACTGGTCGCCGACTCGGGGAACTGGTAGATGACGAGGCGCCGCTTTCAGCCCGTCAATCGGCGTCGCCCGCGCAGCCCTGGCCTGAGCCGCCGGCGTCTCTCGGCCTGGCTCGAGCAGCATCGGGAGAGTGCGCTCGAGAGCCTGTGGCGGATGCTGCGCCAGCCCTTGGCCACGCTGATGACCGTGGCCGCAGTCGCGATTGCCTTGGCCTTGCCGACCGCGCTGGTGGTGGTGCTCGATAACCTCAGGACGCTTGGCGGCGACTGGCAACGCAGTGCTGCGGTCTCGGTGTTCCTCGCGCAGGATCTCGACGAGGCCGAAGGTGCGCGGCTGCGCGAGCGCATCGCACAACGCCCGGAGGTGGCGACCGTCGCGCTGATCAGCCGCGCCGAGGGACTGGCCGAGTTTCGCGCCTATAGCGGTCTCGGCGGCGCCCTCGATCAGCTCAATGAGAACCCGCTGCCGGTGGTGCTCGAACTCCAGCTCCATCCCTCGGCCCTGGAACCGACGCACCTGACGCCATTCCTCGCGACCATCGAGGCCCTGCCCGAGGTCGCCTTCCTGCGCGAGGATGCGCAATGGGCGCAGCGCTTTCAGGCCATCCTCGGCCTGCTACGCGCCGGGGTCGCCCTGCTCGCGCTGCTGCTTGGGCTTGGCGTGTTGCTGGTAATCGGCAACACCATCCGGCTCGAGATCGAGAACCGCCGCGATGAGATCCACATCATGAGCCTGGTGGGCGCAACGAACAGTTTCGCCCGTCGTCGTTTCCTCTATAGCGGTGCCTGGTATGGCCTCCTCGGCGGGCTCCTAGCCTGGCTCTTGGTCACGTTGATGGTCTGGCTACTCGCCGACCAAGCCGCTTCACTGGCCAACCTCTACCATCGCTCGTTTGCGCTCCAGGGGCTAGGCGTCGCCGATGTCGCAACGCTTTTCGCCGGTAGCGCACTACTCGGTATCCTCGGCAGTTGGATTGCCGTCGGCCGCCATCTCGGTCTCAGCGACGACATTTGAGGCATGGGCGCGAACTTGTCGGCCGAATTGGCATCAAACCCCGAGACTCAATACCGCTAGATCAGCAGGGCCTCTTTGGGTTTGTCTAATCTTTGCCGTAGGAACTTTCTGTTCAAAGTCCGCTCGAAAACCCTGTCGCGACTATTGTCAAACGTCGCAAACACTGCTAGCATTATTCCCGAGCAAAACACTAGGGTATTCCATCATGAGCAACGACATCGCGGCCATTGGATCGTTATCAACTGGCAACATCGATACTTACATCTCGAGCGCCTACCAGATTCCAGTCCTGACTGCCGAGGAGGAGCGCTCCCTCGCCCTCAGACTGCGCGACGACGGTGACATGATGGCGGCGCGGCGCTTAGTCCTCTCACATCTGCGCTTCGTCATCCGCATCGCGCGGGGTTATCTCGGATACGGACTCCCCCTTCCAGACCTCATTCAAGAGGGTACGGTGGGGTTGATGAAGGCCGTTCGACGCTTCGAGCCCGATGTCGGCGTGCGGCTGGTCTCGTTCGCCGTACATTGGATTCGCGCCGAGATCCACGAGTACATCCTGCGTAACTGGCGCATCGTGAAGGTCGCCACCACTAAGGCGCAGCGTAAACTATTCTTCAACCTGCGCAGCTCCAAGAAGCGCCTGGGCTGGTTCACCAAGCAAGAGGTCGACGACGTCGCCGCTGATCTCGGCGTCAAGCCCGAGACCGTCCTCGAGATGGAATCGCGGCTCTCGAGTCATGATATGGCATTCGACGGGCACGACGACGATGATGACGAATCGCCGTCCGCGCCCTCGACCTATCTGCCGGATATCCGCATGGAGCCCGCCGCCGCGCTCGAGCGTGAGGACAACGATGGCTGGCAGCGCGAACGCCTGTTCGCCGCCCTCGAGCAGCTCGATGAGCGCAGTAAGACGATCCTGCGCGAGCGCTGGCTGAACGAGCGCAAGCAGACGTTGCACGAGCTGGCCCAGCAGTTCAATGTCTCGGCCGAGCGCATCCGCCAGATCGAGAAGAATGCGATGAACAAGCTGCGCGTTCAGCTCGAGTTCTAGCACCCCCAGATCGAGACGGGCGCATCGGCGAGCGAGAAAACCGGCGAGCGACGAAGCAAGCCGGGGCCTCTCGCTCGCCGGGCGTCCAGCAATCAGGGAGACCCGCCCGAGTCCCATGCACCATCCAGGCACCATCCATGCCTCATTCGGGCCTCATCCGGATCGACGGCTCCGTCGCGACTTTCATCACGAGCGCCAACCAGCCCACCGATGACTTCGATGATCACAACCTCGATGATCACCGCCTTCGCACGCCCCCGGGTTCGATTTGGCGTTGCCGGTTTCCTCACTGCCGCAGCCCTCATGACACCCCTGTTGGCGCATGCGGCCGTCCCGGCCACGCCGCTCATGACCCTCTACAAATTCAACGGACCGCTCGAGATCCCGTACTTCGAGATCGGCCCCGACGGCCCAGGCCGACCGGCCGGCCGCCTCCCGCAGGGCACCTCGGTCATCCCCTGCCTGGTCATTCGCAACGGCCGTGCGCTCACCGATGCCAAGGGCACGCCCTACGTCGGCTTCGAGGTCGTCGTCAATCCCGCCAAGGACAAAGGCGAGCGCGCCACGGGACGATTCAAGCGGGTCTTCTCCGAGCGCGAATCGCTCCAAGTCGAGAACCACCATTGCGACAGCAGTGTGCGTCACGTGCTCAATGTGCGTGACCTCTATGTGCTGAAGAAACCGCCTTTCTTCGATCCGCCCGGCCAGGGTGATCCGGCAGCCGCCGAACGCCAGGGGCAAAGCCGGTTGGATCAGATCGTGCGCGTCTTCCATAACTCCCCCGAATGCGCCTCGGTCGATGCCACCTTGCTCGGACGGCGGGCCCGACTCGCACTGGCTTGGGATCGCTTCATGAGCAAGCACGATGGGCGCTGGGACGCGACCACGCTGGCGCGCGCCAAGCATCTCGATTACAGCATGCGCACGGCCATCTATGAGGGACATCTCGACCGTGGCTGTTCGGCTTACGGCGCCTGTGAGCGCAATGTGGTGGTGCTCTCGATCCGCAACCGCGGGGTCGGCCACTGTCTGGCGCGCCAAGGCTGTCGGTTTCCGGGCGATTTCCAGGGCATCGCCTCCGATGTCTCGCAATACAACATCTGGGACGCCTATCTGACCCAGATCTCCGGGCTCACCTCCTGTTACCTGCGCACCGACCTTGCCAAGCGCGAGCATTACGATCGTGTCCAGGCCATGTACGCGCAGAGCGTCGGCGACGCCGAGACCATCCTCTATGGCGGCACGCCAGCACTGGCGAGGGTCTTTCGGGGCACCCCGCTCGGCGAGCTGACCGAGCTGCGCCATTACTACCACCCGCCGGCGATGGGAAAATGCTTTCCGCAGCATGATCGCATCGAGTACATGTCCGGCGCTGTCGCCAAGCAGGGCGCCGATCACGTCCTGCTCGCGAACACGCGGATCGAGGTTGGTGAGCGGGTCGGCAGCGGCTATCGCTTCCAGGCCTTTCGCTTCGAGCAGGACGGGCTGATCGATGCCGTGCGCATCGAAGATCAGTACCCTGGCTTCATCGTCGATGCGCGCAAGGTGAGCTTGGGTGGCGGTAGCGGCTGTACCCCCTATGGCGTCTCCAGCGGCTGCCGTTTTTCCAACATCGGTCGCTACCGGCGCACGCCGAGCTGGCTCAGTGCGGGCAAGCCGCTGGCCATCCACTGCCGCATCGATGCGCGCGGTGCCTCATGCCGCGACAGTGGACGCGAGCAACAGGTCACCGTCGGCGGTGCCTGCGATGTCGACATGATGCCGGTGGCGCGGGTGCGTTGAGGGCTGTTCACCCGGACGCGAAAGGGGGCATAATCCAGCGCTTTCCCGAACCGCCCTGCCTTTGGCACCTGGCAGGCGGGCAACCAGGGGGAGTAGCGCATGCCATACGACAGTCATCTGTATCAGATCTTGGCCCCGAACCCGGGGCTGGTCGCCTCACAATTGGACCCAGAAGCCTTCGCCAAGCATTACACGGCCGGCTCGGTCCGCTATTACGCCGGTAAGGTGGTGTTCGCGGAAATCGATCTCGATTACCGCCATCCCTACTTCAAGATCGACGAAGCCCTGGCCGGCTTGCAGCCGCACCCGGATGGCCGGCCCAAGGCGACCAAGTTCATCTCCACCTATCGGGTGCTCGAGCACATCGACCTCGAGGCCATCCAGCGCCTGTTCCTGAGCACCCCGGAAGGCTATACCCTCGGGCTCGATCCGGCGCCCTATGACAAGACGCACGAGGCCGGCTTCCTGCGCATCTACGCCGATATCGCGCCACTGCGCATGCTGGTGATGTCGCGGCTCGATTTCCCCGCCTTCGGCAAGTACATCACCGATCCGGGCTTCCCCAAGGGCGCGCCAAAACAGTTCTACACGCAGATCGAGCTCGATATCGAGCATTTCCTCGAGGAGTTCGAGGAGCGCCCCACCATGCATCCGCCGATCCCCGGCTTGCATCCCTCGAACCTGCGCGCAGCCATCATGGAACTGCGCGCCGAGCCGGACAAGCTGACCAAGGGCCTGCGCCTCGACAGCGCCTTCGAGACCATGCCCTACAAGGTCATTCGCCACGGCTTCATGTTCGCCTCCCAGGAGACGACCCGGTTCTTCCCGATGCCCTCGTCGGAGCAGATCGAAGCGACCAACTACCGCTTCTGGCGCGCCATGTAAGGCTCATGGCAGCCGGCGTGGACACACGCGCTCGCGGCCAAGCCCACCCCTTCAGCGGCCTTGCGCCGCTGCACATGACAACGACAACGATTCGAGCGAGAAGGAGAGTCATCTAAACCATGAGCCTGAATGCTCTCATACCCATCGTCTTTGGCATCCTGGGCCTGTGGATGGCCCAGCGGATCTTCCGCATCGTCAAGGCCTATCCGAAAGGCGAGTCGAAGGTCGCCGCCATCGGCGACGCCATCCACCTCGGCGCCATGGTCTTCATGCGCCGGGAATATACGGTGCTCGGCGCCTTCGCCGCCGTGCTCGTGGTGGTCCTGTTCATCTTCCTTGGCTGGAAGACCGCCCTCGCCTTCGTCGTCGGCGCCCTCACCTCGGCGCTGGCCGGCTTCATCGGCATGAACACCGCCACCCAGGCCAATGTGCGCACCACCGTCGCGGCGCATACCAAGGGCCCGGCCGAGGCGCTCACGGTCGCCTTCTTCGGCGGCTCGATCATGGGTCTGGCGGTCGCCTCACTGGGGCTGCTCGGCCTCGGCACGCTCTATCTGCTGTTCGGCGGCGACCCGGAGACGGCGCATGCCATCCACGGCTTCGGCATGGGCGCCTCGAGCGTGGCGCTGTTCTCCCGCGTCGGCGGCGGTATCTTCACCAAGAGCGCCGATGTCGGCGCTGATCTGGTGGGCAAGATCGAAGCGGGCATCCCCGAGGATGATCCGCGCAATCCCGGCGTCATCGCCGATAACGTCGGTGACAACGTCGGCGATGTCGCCGGCATGGGCTCGGACATCTTCGAGTCCTACTGCGGTGCGATGATCGCCACCATCGCCATTGCCTCGACCCTGGCGGTCGATGTCATCGACCCCATCGGCGAGCGCCAGGCGCTGATGTTCTTGCCGCTGGCCCTGTCCTCGGCGGGCCTGCTCTGCTCCATCGCCGGTATCTGGCTGGTGCGACACTTCTCCAGCCAGACCCCCGAGCGCGCGCTGCGCATCGGCACCATCGGCGCCAGCCTGCTGTTCATGGCCGTGGCCTATCTGGTGATCGTTGGCACCGGCATCAGCAGCGCGGTCTGGGGCGCGGTGCTGATCGGCGCCCTCGGTGGCATCGTCATCGGCCTGGTCACCGAGTACTACACCTCATCGAAACCGGTCGCCAGCATCGCGCTGGCCGGCGAGACCGGCGCGGCGACGGTCATCATCACCGGCTTCGCGGTCGGCATGCGCTCGGTGATCGTGCCGCTGCTCACCATCAGCGCCATCATCTTCGTCTCCAACGCCCTGGTCGGCCTCTATGGCGTCGGCATCGCCGCCGTCGGCATGCTCGCCACCGTTGGCATCACCATGGCCATCGATGCCTATGGTCCGGTCGCCGACAACGCCGGCGGCATTGCCGAGATGGCCGGCCTCGGTGTCGAGACTCGGCGCATCACCGATTCGCTCGATGAACTGGGCAACACCACCGCCGCCATCGGCAAGGGCTTTGCGATCGGCGCTGCGGCATTGGCGGCGCTGGCCATCATCACCGCCTATATCGAGAGCGTGTCCTTGCACGTGCCCGATTTCGAGCTGCTGTTGAGTGACCCGATGGTGATCATCGGCCTGTTCATCGGCGGCATCCTGCCCTTCGCCATCGCCGCCATCACCATGACCGCCGTCGGTGAGGCCGCGTTTGCGATGATCAACGAGATCCGCCGCCAGTTCCGCGAGATCACCGGACTGCTGGAAGGCACCGCCGAGCCGGATACCGCCCGCTGCGTGGACATCGCCACCACGGCGGCGTTGAAGAAGATGGTGCTGCCCGGCGTCATCGCCATCGCCGCGCCCTGGGTGGTCGGCTTCGTCCTCGGGCCAGCGGCGCTCGGCGGCATGCTCGGCGGCGCCCTGCTCGGCTGTGTGCTGCTGGCGCTGACCATGGCCAATGCCGGCGGCGCCTGGGACAACGCCAAGAAGTTCGTCGAGAAGGGCCATCACGGTGGCAAGGGCTCGGACACCCACAAGGCGACGGTGGTCGGCGATACCGTCGGTGATCCGTTCAAGGACACCTCGGGGCCGTCGATGAACATCCTCATCAATGTGATGGCGATCGTCAGCCTGGTGATCGCGCCGCTGCTCGGCAACAGCCTGCTGGGCTGAACCTGGTCTGATCTCTGATCGCGGGGCCGACTTCGATTGGGTCCACTCGGGGACAGGCTCAAGCAACAGACGCCGGCGCCGGGCAACCGGCACCGGTTTTTTGTATCAAGGCTTGCTTGCTGTGCCGTCCGGCGCTAGCTAAGGCTAGGCGGCCCACCACTGGGTTACTCCGGGCTCTCGCCAAGCGTCTGATAGTACTGCTTGATATCTTCGCCGATGGTGGCGCTGATCTGATAAAAGACCTCGTGCGAAATCAGCACCGGTTGGTTGCCGACCTGATCGGCTTGAGCACAGGTCTCGGCGATGAGACGGTAGAGGTAATTGAGGACGAAGCGCGGCTGGCGCAGTTTGTCCAATGCGCTCAGGATCTCGCGTTGCGGAATCGCCGAGGCAAAGAGATTATCCAGTGGATAGGGATGACTCGGATCGGCCCGGCAGATGCGCAGGCGGGCCGACATCATGTCGAACAACTGCTTATCGCCCCAGCGAAACGGATAGATGATCTTCTGTTTGTCGAAGCGCGCCTCGTTGGCCTTCTCCGAGCTAGCCTTGCGCACGGCTTCGTAGAGCTGGCGCGGCAACAGCATTTTGAAGCTAAGGTTCGGATGCAGTTGCAGGATGCGGTTGTTCCAGAGCGGCCAGACGAAGTCCTGCATGCGCTCGCGATCGCCATTGATCAGCGAGGGCTCGTCGACCTTGTCCATCACTACCACGATCTGCTGATAGCCGAGGCTGAGCGCAATATCGATGAACTTGGTCGCGAACAACCGGCGCACGTCGTCATCGTCGCGCCACCCGCCGCGCTTCACATCCTGATCCTTGAGATAGCCCGGCGGGATCGAGCGCAGCGCGCGTTCGACATCGCGCATATTGCGATCGCGCACCAGGATCTCGCGCTCCACGGTACGCGCCACGCCGCGGTAGAAACTGCGTTTCACCAAGGGCACGATCCCCAGTGTGAGCAGCCCGACGATCAGCCCCTTGAGTCTGCTCAAGGTGCCTTTGATCAGCCCCCGCGGCAACAACCGATTCGCCAATGACGTCATGATGCGGTTGTAGCGATCCGGTGGACCGCTGACATAAAACGCCATCAGCATCATCAGATCATGACGCCGGTATCGTTCCAGCCGCTCCAAGGGCAGATCAGCACTCTTGATCTCGTCGAGCAAGGCTTCCATGCCACAGACCAAAATCGCGTCGAGATGCTGCGCCAAGCCAAAGTCTTTCAGCGTGATCGGCTCTTGACGGCGTCGATCCTGCTGCTCGCGCTTGCGCTTAAACGCTTCGAGAAAACCGTTGAAGTCATCGTAGCGCAGCATCAGGATGCTCTCCTCATGCTCGCGGTTGAAGTGTTCGATGTTCTTTTCCAACGCCAAGCGCAGCGCTGACTTACCACTCCCTTTCACGCCGAAGATCATCGAGGTGCCGCGTCCGGGCGGTTCACCGAAGAACTTGTCCCACGCCTGATGATTGAAGGTGTAGTCGGATTCGTTGAGGAGCTCCTCGAACACCTTGTCGTTCTGCGCCTCTTCCTCGATGAAAGGATTGCGAACGAGCCCATGGGACCCCAGGAATTGCGACATCGTCATAGACATGGGAAGGATACCTTTTCGCCGTCAACGTCGGTCGCGCCCGCGGAGCCACCGAGGCATCGGTGGCCGCCACGCGCAGGCCTCGGCACTCACCTAAGCACGCCCTGCTCGCATCCGCTCGCGCTGCCGAGCAAGGGGGCTGCGGGGATTGTGGTTAGACTGTGATTTAGAGTTTTGGCGAGTGCTCAATCACGATGTAGAAGAGCACAGCAAAGGAGAGCCCCATCATCACGAAACGCGGCAACAGGGATTTATCCGCGTGATCGTGCAGCTTGCGTTTCAACTCGCAGATAAACCCTCCCTCGGGTGACTCGCGCATCTGGCACAGACGCAGTGCGAGCCGTGCCAGGAGACGACGCCCCACATCGAAGACGGAGTATAAAAAGAGAATGAGCGCCAAAAATGTCGTTAAACCGAGTAGCCAGTTTTCTAGATATCCCATTATCCTGTACAACTGTTAGGGGCCCTACACTTGAGGGAGGACCCTACCCCGAAGGTCTAGGGGCTATCCTGCCATAGTGGCGGGACGCTGTCTTGTTGATCGCGCATCGAACCGTCAACGCGGCCCTCACTGCGGCGATGTCAGCACATCGGCGGACTGGTCCGCCCACCAGACCGCCTTGAGATAGGCATCGGTCATCTGTGAAGGGGTCAGATGCGCGAATCGGGCTTGCTGAAAATCGCCCTGCTCGTATGCAATCACGCTTGCCAGTGCCTCACCATAAGGCCCCTGGTGATGTAACATCGCATCACGCACCTCGCTTGTCAGCGGCAGGGCATCGAGTACCTCCGTCAAGGGCGCCCTCATCATGGCATCGAGCAGCGAGAATAATCCCACAGTGAAATAACTGTCGGTCTGCGCACGACCGGCAAATGTGGCCAGCAGCTCGCACATCTTGGCACGATGGATGCCTTGAGCCATCAGTTCACTGGATTGATTGTCGAGCTTTGCGAGCAGCAACAACGAGGCCCAACGCTGGATCCTTTGGGTGCCGAGGTAGACCACCGCCGCACGCAGCGATTCAACCACCCTGGGAAGCGCGAAGAAGGCGGAATTGAGTTGGCGTAACAGCTTGTAGCTGAGCGTGACATCCTGGCTGATGATCTCCTCGAGTTCTGAGATATCGACGTCGGGATTCTGCAGCCTGGTCGTCAACTCCAGCAGCTTGAGCCGATTGAGCGGAACCTGGGCTCCTTGCACGATATTGGGTCGGGAAAGGAAATAGCCCTGAAAGTAATCGAACCCGAGCTGCTTGCAGTATTCGAATGCCTCCTCGGTTTCGACCTTCTCCGCCAACAACTTGACATCGTACGCACGCAGTAATCGCACTTGCTCAACGAGTTCCTGCCGCGACGATACCATGAGATCAAGCTTGACGATGTGTGCTAGCTCTATGAAAGGTCGCATCGAGTCCCGGAAGACAAAATCATCCAACGCCACCGTGAAGCCGTCCCGGACATAGGCCCGCAACCCGGCGATCACATCGGCATCGAGCCGCACATCCTCCAACACCTCCAGCACCACGCGTGTCGGAGGCAATGGCAGTGATTGACGATCAACAAGGAAGCGACGGGTGAAATTGATGAAGGCGCGATGCGGGCCAACGATGCGGTCGAGGCCGAACTCCAGAAACACATTCACAATCACCTGCGACGTCGCCTGGTCGCGATCCAGTTCGCCCGCATAGTTCCCTGAGCCATCGCGGAATAGGAGTTCATAGCCGTACAGTTTCGAGTTCCGATCGAAGATCGGTTGACGCCCGACGAAAATCTCGTCCATCGTCTATCTCCTTGGTGTGCCGCCTCTCGAGACGTGTCTTTCACCCCTGCGCAACCACCCCAGCCAGTTGCCCAACAGCCAGCCACCCCTACTACCCTAACCCGCCACCGAGCGGATGCAGCAGCGGGGGACCAGGAGGTCAATTATCCGCTAAGCGCTCTCAGCCGAGGTATCGAGTCGCGAACAGCGCACCATGCGACCATCTCGCAGTTGCCGGGCCTGCGGATAGGCCCGCGCGCACTCAGCGATGGCTCGCGGGCAGCGCGGATGAAAATGACAGCCCGCCGGGGGCGTAGCGGGTGACGGCATATCGCCTTCGAGCCGGATAATCTGGCGGCGCTCGGCCTTGTCCATCATCGGCACCGCCGAGAGGAGCGCCTGCGTATAGGGATGGCGCGGATCATCGAGCACCTCGGCGGCGCGACCTTGTTCAACGATACGGCCTAGATACATCACCGCGACCTCATGCGCCAAATAGGCAACCACCGAAATGTCGTGGGTAATAAACAAATAGCTGAGCCCAAGCTCGTCCTGTAGCCGCTTGAGCAGGTTCAAGATCTGCGCTTGTACCGAGACATCGAGGGCGCTGGTCGGCTCATCACAGACGATCAACTTGGGATCGACCGCCAATGCCCGAGCGATACAGATGCGCTGGCGTTGACCACCGGAGAACTCATGCGGATAGCGATCCATCGCCTGCTCACCGATACCGACCTGTTCCAATAAAGCCGCCACCCGATGCCGCCGCGTGGCCCGACTCTGTTCGATGCCGAGCGCTTGCAGCCCCTCGCCGATGATATCGCCAACCAGCATGCGCGGGTTCATGGACGCAAAGGGATCTTGGAAGATGATCTGCAGATCCTTGCGGTAGCGACGCATCTGCCCGGCCTGGATTGAGGCAAGATCGACGCCGTTGTAGCGCACCTGGCCGTCGGTGGGTGGCATGAGCCGCAGGATCGCCTTACCAACGGTGGTCTTGCCGCAACCTGACTCACCGACCAGGGCCAGGGTCTGCCCAGCCTTCAGATGCAGGTCGACACCATCGACGGCCTTCACATGACCAACTGTGCTCCGGAATAGGCCACGCTGGATCGGAAAGTGGACCCGCAGCCCATCGACGGCGAGCAATGTCCGCGGATCAGGCTCAGCAGAACGAACTGATGCCGACGCTGCCTCGAGCGTAGCATCGCCTGCTTTTGCTTTAGCTTCCGCGGCCGGCGGTGCTAGGGACGCAGTTGCCGCGTCTAGCCTAGCTGCGCCCTGGTCCAGGCTTGGCTCGACAACACCATCAGTACCAACGCTAATCTCCTCCTCACGAAAACGCGCCGAACCCTTGGCCCAGAGCAGACAGCGCACCTGCTGCTTGCGGTTGGGTTGGAACCAACCGATCGGCGCTTCACGGCAGGCTGGCATGACATCGCCACAGCGTTCCGCAAAGCGACAACCGGTAAAAGACTGATCCAACGGTGGAACCCGGCCCGGGATCACCGCCAGCTTACCGCGCCGCTTGCTCGCGTTTGGCACGCTCTCCATCAGCTTGCGACTGTAAGGGTGCGCCGGCGCGGCGAAAAATGCGTCGACGCTGGCCTTCTCGACAATCTGCCCGGCATACATCACCGCGAGTCGGTCAGCGGTCTCGGCGACCACCCCGAGGTCATGGGTGATCAGCAGCACCGCCATCCCGGTTTGCGCCTGCAACCCTTTGAGCAGTTGCAGTACCTGGGCCTGGATGGTGACATCGAGTGCAGTGGTCGGCTCATCGGCAATCAGCAGCTGCGGATCACCGGCGAGCGCCATCGCGATCATCACTCGCTGCTTCATCCCGCCCGAAAGCTGGTGCGGGAACTCGCCTACCCGCTGCGCGGGGTCCGGGATACCAACTGCCCGCAGCAGCTCGACCACGCGTTCGGCAACCGCCGGCTTCGCCAGGCGCTTATGCAATCGCACGGCCTCGGCGATCTGCTCACCGACCTTGAGCACCGGGTTCAGCGAGGTCTGCGGCTCTTGGAAGATCATTGCCATGCGCCCACCGCGAACGCCGCGCATCTCGCGCTCGGTCAGTGCCAACAGCTCGCGGCCATCGAGCCGCACCGAACCACCGGTGATGCGACCCGACAGAGGCAATAGGCGCATCAGTGACAGCGCCGTCATCGACTTGCCGCAACCCGATTCACCCAGCAGCGCGACGGTCTCGCCACGGCGGATCTCGAAACCGACATCATCACAGACCCGCACCGGCCGCTCGCTCGAACCGAGTTGCGCCGACAAACTCGAGACATGCAGCAAGACATCGCTCATCGAAACAGACCCAGGCGGCGGATCATGGGAAAAGAGGTCTTGGACTTACTCGACAAATCGGGTGCAACGGGCTCACTTGGCAGGGTCCAAAGCCGATTCATGTCGCACTCCGTAGGCGCGGATCGAAGGCATCCCGGACCACATCAGCCAGCAGATTGGCGGCCAGCACCAGGGTGAACATGAACATGAAGGCCGCCGCCAGCGACCACCAGACCACAGGGTCGCGCGCCAGCTCCAGTCGGGCACTGTTGATCATATTGCCCCAGCTATTCATGGTGGGATCGACACCGATATTGACATAGGAGAGCACTGCCTCGGCCAGCACCAGGCCACTGAAATCCAGCACCAAGGTGATCATAACGATATGTAGCACATTCGGCAGGATGTGGCGGCTGATCACCGTCGAGTGCCGGACCCCGAGCGAGCGTGCCGCCTGCACATAATCGGCCTCGCGCAGCTTCAGCGACTCTCCGCGCAGAAGACGGCACAAACCGGTCCAACTGGTGACGCCGAGGATGATACAGAGGAACAGTAGGCGCAGATCGGCGCGCTCGACCAGGCTTTGGAATTGATCCGCGTGATTGGTCATGTAGACCTGCAGCATCAAGATCGCGGCCGCGATCAGCAGCACGCCCGGGATCGAGTTCAGCGTGGTGTAGAGATACTGGATCACATCGTCGGTGCGACCGCCGAAGTAGCCGGCCATGATGCCCAGGATCACCGCCGCCGGGAGCATCACCAGCGTCGTCAGGGTGCCGATCACCAAGCCAGTACGGATGCTTTTCAGGCTTTGATAAAATACATCCTCGCCGACCTTGTCGGTACCGAGGATGTGGTACTTGGCCGCTAGCTCGGCGGCGACGAAGCTCAGCACCAGCATCAACGCCAGGGTGATCAACCCCACCCGCCAGGGAAACTCGGTCTCACCGCGCCAGATCGCCTGCGCGCTCTCATTGAACGACTGACGCCAACGCAAGGCGAGCACCGCGATCAGAATGGCCATCAACGCGACCCAGACGATCAGCCCTGTGAGCATCCCGAACAGCCCGCGCAAGGCGATATCGACGCCACGCCGCGACGGATCACCCAAGTGTGTGCCCCCATGCTCAAGGCGCGGATAACCGCGGACCACACTGCCGTCGGGCTGTTCAATCGCTTCCTTAACAAACAGCTGAGTGGCGAACGGTGCCGAGAAGGTCTTCTCCTGACGCTCGCGTAGGCCACTAAGCCAGAGGTCGAGCACCGAAATGATTTGTGTTGAATAGGTCGGTGCGTCCTCATCGCGGCCGTTGATCTGCTGAGCCCTAGCGGTTGCTGTCTGCTCGGCGGCGTCTACCTCTGCGTCGGCCTGCGTCGGCGTGCTCGTCAGCGCGGCGACCGGTACCACCGGCTCAATGCGCGGATGAAAATGCAGCGAATCGAGCAACCCGATGCCAACGTAGAAGAGGATCACCACCAGCGCGGCAACCCCGACCGACGAGCGCCCGACCTGGAGCCAGGGACCGCGCAGATGTTCGTGGCGCGCGGCATAGACGCCAAAGCCGATGCCCACCGCGATCAGCAAGAAGATGAGGGTGTCTGTGATCAGGATGATCGGCACGGCACAGTCCTCAAGACAGCCTGACCCTGGGGTCGACCAGAGTGTAAGAAATGTCGGTCATCAGCAGACCGATGATGTAGAGCACCGAGCCAAGGAAGACCATCGCGCGCACAATCGAGAAGTCCTGACGGTTGATCGCATCGATGGTATAGCTGCCAAGCCCAGGCACGCCAAAGAAGGACTCGATAATCAGCGCGCCCATGAACAACAACGGCAAGACTGCGACCACGCCGGTCAGGATCGGGATCAACGCATTGCGCAGCACATGACGAAACAGGACCACGCGCTCACGTAGTCCCTTAGCGCGGGCAGTGCGCACGTAGTCGCGGTTAATCTCTTCGAGGAAGAAGGTGCGGTACAGGCGTGTGCTGCTACCAATGCCGGCGACAACGCCAACCACCACCGGCAAGATCAGGAACTTTAGCGCCTCGAGGCCGGTGTCGTAACCGGAAATCGGCACCAAGTGGAACAGCTTACCGATCAGGAACTGGCCACCGATAATGTAGAACAGCCCGGAGATCGACATCATCGCCACTAGCAGCACAACGCTCCCAAAATCGATATAGGTGGCGCGAAAGAATACGATCATCAGTGCATAACTCACGCTGATCGCCAGCCCCACCAGCAGGGTCGGGATCGCGATCGCCAGGCTCGGCCACATGCGCTGGCGGATGTCGAAACCGATATCACGACCACTGTCGGACTGACCAAAGTCGAACGCAAACAATTTCAGCGATTTGTCAAAGAAGATGGTCTCGGTGACAGTCCCCAGCCCGCCGGCATCGGCGTTGAACAGCAGCGGCTTGTCGTAGCCATGCTCGGCCTTCCAGGTGTCGATGGCTTCCTGGGTCACGCGCTTGTCGCCGAGCTGCATCCGCGCCATGTCATCGGGCGAATTGACGACAAAGAACAGCAGGAAGGTGATCAGGTTGACGCCAATCAGAATCGGAATCGCATAGAGCAGGCGGCGCAGGATGTAGGCGCTCATCGGGCTCGGCTCCGCTCGCGCCGGCGCGCGACCATCAGCGCCGGGATGGAGCCAAGGATCAGGATCACGACCAGCGCGCCAATCGGCCAGAGCACCGGCGGATTCCAGCGCTCACGCAGCTGCTCGCGGATCTCAGGCTCGAGGCGGCGATACTTCAGGGTGTTATTGGCCATCAGGTTCGGCTTCACGTTATCGAGCCACTGATGATGCAGGCTAAACGCCTTTGGATAGAAACCGAATGACCAGGGCGCATCATGGCGAATGATCTCGGTCATGCGATCGATCACGGCCTGGCGCTCTGGACCGTCCTCCATGTTCTTCATGCGCTCAAACAGCTGATCGAACTCCGGGTTCTGATAGTTGGCCGCGTTCTCGCCACCGTCGACCTTACGATTCGGCCCATAGAGCAGAAAGAAGAAGTTTTCTGGGTCCGGATAATCGGCATTCCAGCCCCACATGAAGACCTGGCCGGTGCCCTTGCGCATCTTCTCTTGGAAGCGATTGTAATCGGTGGCGCGCACGACCAGCTCGATACCGAGCTTGTCGAACTGCTTGCGCATCCAGTTCAGCCGCGCCTTGCCGTCGGGCCCCGCATCCATGGCCTCGTAATAGATCGTCAATGGACGCCCGGTCTCTGGATCACGCCCATCCGCATAGCCGGCCTCGGCGAGTAGCGCCTTGGCGTCGTCTAACGGCTTGCGCACCGCCCGTCCATCACGCCAATCGAATACATAGGGATTGATCCCAGCCTCGCCCTCGCGATGGCCGAAGATCCCGGGCGGAATCGGCCCCTGACCCTCGACGCCACGGCCGTTGGCGAAGATCGAGATGTACTCATCGAAGTCGACCGCGATGCTGATCGCCTGCCGCAACAGGCGCGCGCGCTCCGAATCGCCACCGAGCAGCGGATCGAGCATGTTGAAACCCATGTACCAGATCGAGGTCTGCACCGCTGTCACCAGCTCGATGCCCTGCTCGCGCATGTCGTCGGTGAGGCCGGCCTCGCCCGCCGCGTCGAACTGGATCGCCTGGTCGAAGGCGTCGGAGCTGACGCCCGAGCTATCGTAATAACCCTGCAGGAACTTGTTCCAGTACGGGATGCTTTCTTGCTCGAGACTGTAGATGGCCTGATCGATGAACGGTAGTGGCTTGCCGGCATCCTCGAGCAGCCCAGCCGCCTGATCCTCGGGCATGCCCGCGCCCGGATAGCGCTCGCCATGGAAGTTTGGATTGCGCGTCAGCACCATGCGCAGGTTCGGATTGTTCTCGCTGAGCATGAACGGCCCGGTGCCGACTGGGTACCAGTCGAGCGTCAGGTTGTTTTGCTCCATACCAAGCTGTCCATAGAGGGCTTCGGCCTCCCAGGGCATGGGCGCAAAGAAGGGCATCGCCAACCAATAGACGAACTGCGGATAACGGCCTTCGAGCCGAATCCGATAGCGGTAACGGTCAATGACCTCGGCGCCCTCGAATGCGACCTGGCGCAGATCGAAGAACGGCCGTTCGCCATTCACCGGGTCCGGCGCTTCGTCCTCGATTTTCTCGCTCAGGGCCTGAAAGCCGAGAATATGTTCGCCCATCAGCCCAGCGATCGGCGAATGCAGCCAGGGCGTGGCCAGACGCTTGATCTGGTAGACATAGTCCTCGGCGATCAGCTCGCGGGTACCGGTCTCTGGCAACTCATCGAGTGTGTTAATCCGAGCAACCGCCTGCGTATTGAGATCGTGATAGCGATAGGCGCCCTCCTCGTCCTTAGCAAAGGCGGCATGCGGCTGATATTGGATACCGGGCGAGATCTCGATCAAATACTCACTGACCGCAATCCGATCTGGATCGGCGTCGGCCGCGAGCGGCTTCCCGTTCGCGTCGAGATAACGAACCTCTGGAAGAGCGTGGGCGGTCAGCGGAACCAGTTCGTAAGGGCGCTTCAGAAAATGATACTGCAGCGGCGGCTCGTAGATCTGCGCGATGAAGGCGTATTCGTTCGAGCTGTACGAGCGCACCGGGTCCAGGTGCTTGGGTCGCTCGGTAAAGGCGCCGTAAAGGATATTCTCGCCCGACTGCGACGCTGGATAAGGGTTGTTCCAGGGTGGCTGCCCGCATGCACTGAAGAGCAGCACGACAACCATCAGCAGAGGCCAGGAGCGGCAGGTTCGCAACATCGATGCTTTCCGCGCAGGCTGAGTTTCTGTAACGTTAAGGACTGCCTCGAGCACAGCCGGTTTGCCTCGCCCCAGCGCGCAAGTCAACCAGCACGGGATCCAACCGCCTCCGCGGCCGATCGTCTTCATGCTCAGGGCGCGGCGGCGCTCAGAAGATGAGGCTTGTATTTCATTAGGTCATCAGCCCGCTGATCGCTCGCGTTCACAGCGGCGCACACCTATCCTACACATTTTCCGCATGGAGAGACTATATGGGCTTCTTGTCCGATAAACGTATCCTGATTACCGGGGTCGCTAGTAACCGCTCGATCGCTTGGGGCGTTGCTCAGGCCATGCATCGCGAGGGCGCCACCCTCGCCTTCACCTACCAAGGCGACAAGCTCAAGGACCGGGTCGAAGACCTGGCCTCGCAATGTGAAGCCGAGTTGGTGCTGCCGCTCGATGTCTCTAGCGACGAGGAGATCCATGCCTGTTTGACCACGCTCGGCGAACACTGGGACGCCCTAGATGGCATCGTGCACTCGATCGCATTCGCGCCCAAGGACCAACTCGAAGGCGATTACGTTGACAGCGTAACGCGCGAGGGATTCGCCGCCGCGCACGATATCAGCTCCTACAGCCTGGCGGCGCTAGCCAAGGCTGGCCGGCCGCTGATGCAGGGGCGCAATGGCGCCATCCTCACCATGAGCTACCTGGGCGCGGTGCGCGCGGTGCCCAACTACAACGTGATGGGGATTGCCAAGGCCAGTCTGGAGGCGAATGTGCGCTATTTAGCCGCGTCGCTCGGACCTGAGGGCACACGGGTCAACGCGGTCTCGGCGGGCCCGATCCGCACGCTGGCCGCGGCCGGCATCGCCGATTTCCGCTCGATGCTGAAACAGGTGGAAGAGCGCACCCCGCTGCGACGTAATGTCACTATCGACGAGGTAGGTAACGCCGGGGCCTTTCTTTGCTCCGATCTGGCCTCCGGCATCACCGGTGATGTGCTCTACGTCGATACCGGCTACCACATCCTCGGGCTAGGCTGAACCTCGCAGAGCTGCGCGCACACTTGGGCGCTGCCGGTCTAGAATGGCTCATCCGAGACGACCGGCTCGCGCTCGATCTCGGCGCGCGCCCGCATAGCCGCCAAGACCGCATCGATGTCAGCGCTCGCCAGCGCCCGCTCGAGAACGCTCGCCTCAGCCTCGAGTTCAGCCTCGTCAAGCTGCGCTGGGTCGCCGTCGATGACCTCGGAGACAACGACCACGAAGGCATCA
Organism: Halochromatium salexigens; assembly: GCF_016653295.1. GTDB lineage: Bacteria > Pseudomonadota > Gammaproteobacteria > Chromatiales > Chromatiaceae > Lamprobacter > Lamprobacter salexigens. The sequence continues at coordinate 298,783 of NZ_NHSF01000059.1, forward strand.
CCTCCATCCTCCGCGCTGGTACTGCCAATCCGGCGCTCGGTGTCGGCGTCAGGTCGCGGCAGCGAGAACGCAAGCTGAACCACCTCGGGCGGAAGCTCGCTCGTGGTGCGACTGACCCGGCCAGTCTCAATGGCTTCAAAGTCCTCGGCCGCCTCAGCGAGGTCTTGCCCAGCCCGAATCCGCTCTGCAATGGCCTCGGCCTCGGCCTGTGCCGCCTCAGCCGCTCGTTGTGCCTCGAGCAGCGCAACGATGTCGTCTCTCACCTCCGCCAACGGACGCACCGAAGGCTCGCGATGGTCGGCGACTCGCAGTACCAGGGCCTGAAGCTTATCGGGATCGGGCTCTAGCAGCTCGCTGTTATTGCCCCGCGCCAACACTTCCTCGCTGAAGGCGGCGCCAATGACCTTCGGATGGGCAAAGAGGCCCTCGCCGCCGCTGCGGTCGATCCAATCACTCTCCTGAATCTCAAGCTCGAGAGTCTCGGCGGCCGGGACCAGGCTATCGGGCGATTCATAGGTCAGGGTTGCGAGCTGCTCGGCCTGTTCAAAGTAGATGCCCTCGCTACCACCGCCGCGCAGATCAGCGATCAGATCCTCTTTCACCGATTCGAATGGCTGCGGCTCACCACCACGCACGTCCAAGACCTCGACCAGATGATAGCCAAAGCGACTGCGCACGGGATCGCTCAGGGTCTTAGGCTCGAGCGCGAAGACGGCCTGTTCAAAGGCAGGATCGAGCGAACCACGGCTGATCCAGCCAAGCGCCCCGCCACTGTCGGCACTGCCGGGGTCCTCGGAGACCTCGGCCGCCACCTCGGCAAAAGATTCGCCGTCGCGAAGATGCTCTTGAATCGCTTGCAGACGCTCTCGCGTCGCTGCACGCGTGGCTTGATCGGCATCGGCTGGAACCGTCAGTAGAATATGACGGACCCGCCGCTCTTGCGGAGCCGTAAACTCGTCAAGTCGCAGCTCATATTGCTCGCGCAAAGTTGCCTCGGCGATGGCCTGATCCGGAGCCGAGAGCGTTGTCGCATCGAGCAGCAGATAGGCGACCCGAACTTGCTCCGGGGTGGCGAACTGCTCCGGATGCTCGTCATAGTAGGCCGCGACGACCTCATCGCTAGGAGCTTGAACGCGCTCCTCGAACGCGGTGCTCGGCACGGGCATGTAGGCCAACACACGCTGTTGGCGCACCAGACTCAGGCTGCGCTCGGCCAGGGCGTCGGTCACAAAGGCCGTTTCACGAATCGCGCGCGGTAGCTGAGTCATCAGCAACTGACGTCGTAACGACTCTTCGTAAGCGGCCGGGGTCAACCCCTGCCGTCGCAGCACCTGCTCGTATTGGGCGTTAGAAAAGGCACCATCGCGCTGAAAGGCTGGCTCGCCGAGGATGGCCGCGCGGACGGCTTGATCCGAGACCCGCAGCCCCATGGCCTCGGAATTCTCCAGCAGCAGGGTCTCGCGAATCATGCGCTCGAGCACTTCCTCGCGTATACGAGCGTCACCAAACAAGGCGGGATCATAGGCATTGCCCAACCGATCCCTGAGCTGGACCCGAGTGCGATTGACGTTCCGGTTGAAGGCCCTTTCGGTAATCTCGGTGCCATTGACACTGGCCACCACAGGCTCTGCCCCGCCACCGAAGTAGGAATCGATTCCCCAGAAAGCAAAGGGGATGCTGATCAGAATGATGATGGCCCAGGCGACCCATCCCTGTGCGCGTTCTCGGATCTCCTGCAACATAGCGTTTTGGACTCAGCGTGCAAACAATGACAGGACAAATGAAAACGGGGTACCCCCAAGAGGATACCCCGTTTCAAAGTAATGGCGGAGTGGACGGGACTCGAACCCGCGACCCCCGGCGTGACAGGCCGGTATTCTAACCAACTGAACTACCACTCCACGAAACTGTGGTGCCGCAACCCTGGGTGGTGGGTGCTGCAGGGATCGAACCTGCGACCCTCGCCTTGTAAGGGCGATGCTCTCCCAGCTGAGCTAAGCACCCTCTCTTCTGGGCACCCGCCCGAATGAAGCAATCATTGTATCGCGTCTTTGAGCGCTTTACCAGCCTTGAATGACGGGTTTTTTGAGGCCGAGATCTGGATGGCCTCGCCAGTCTGCGGGTTGCGCCCGGTGCGCGCGGCACGCTCCTTCACGGAAAAGGTGCCAAAGCCGATGATCGAGACGGTCTCACCATTCTTCAGGGTGGCCGCGACGGAGTCGGTCAGCGCGTCGAGCGCGCGGGCTGCCGCGGACTTAGAAATATCGGCCGCATCGGCCATCGCGTCCACGAGTTCTGATTTATTCATTGATCCCCCTGATTGACCCCATGCCCTGGGGTCGTTTTGCCGTGTGCTTAAGCGCGCGAGTCGAGCCAGTACTGGCTCGCATCGCGACATGGATAGAATAACGTGAGTCGTTCCGATCAACTCGGGATTGTTAAGGAGCTCCCCAGAGGTGTCAACCCGAAACCAGCCATGACGCGTACTGGGCAAGGATGAGCGGGGACACCGGCAAAGCCCGACCTCGATCTCGAGGCCGAGCCTGATGGGCTGTGAACTTCAGTGGTGCGTGCGCACGCCAGCGTCGGGCTTCTTACTGTCCTCGACGGGCGGAGCGGCCTCCTGTGCAAGTTCCTCCTCATCCGAACGAGGCGTTGGACGACCAGCCAACGCTAGCTCCAAGACCTCGTCGATCCAGCGCACCGGTCTGATATCGAGACTCTGCTTGATGTTCTTTGGAATCTCGACCAGATCGCGCTCATTCTCGTGCGGAATCAAGACCTGCTCGATCCCACCGCGATGCGCCGCGAGCAGCTTCTCCTTCAGGCCGCCAATCGGCAGCACCTCGCCGCGCAGCGTGATCTCGCCGGTCATCGCGACACTCGAGCGCACTGGCATCTGGGTCAGCGCCGAGACCAAGGCCGTGCACATGGCGACACCGGCACTCGGCCCATCCTTCGGCGTCGCGCCCTCGGGCACATGGATGTGCATGTCGTACTTCTGGTGGAAATCGGTCTCGATCCCGAGTAACTCGGCGCGCGAGCGCACCACCGTCATTGCCGCCTGGATCGACTCCTGCATCACATCGCCCAGCTGGCCGGTAAAGATGAACTTACCCTTGCCCGGCACCAACGCCGCCTCGATGCGCAGGAGTTCGCCACCGACCTCGGTCCAAGCCAGGCCAGTGACTTGCCCAACCTGATCGTGCTCGTCGGCAAGCCCGAAGCGGAAGCGGCGCACGCCAAGGTACTTATCCAACGACTTAGGCGTGACCGTGATGGTCTTATCACGCTTCTTAACCAGGATCTCCTTGACCACCTTGCGACAGATCTTCGAGATCTCGCGCTCGAGATTACGCACGCCGGCCTCACGCGTATAGTAGCGCACCAGATCGCGCAAAGTGGCCTCGCGGATCGTCAGCTCGCCACGCTTGAGCCCGTTATTCTTCATCTGCTTCGGGATCAGGTAGCGTTCGGCGATGTTGATCTTTTCGTCCTCGGTGTAGCCCGAGAGCCGGATCACCTCCATGCGGTCGAGCAGCGCCGGCGGGATGTTCAGCGTGTTGGCGGTGGCGACGAACATCACCTCGGAGAGATCGAAATCGACCTCGAGGTAATGGTCGTTGAAGGTGTTGTTCTGCTCCGGGTCGAGCACCTCGAGCAGCGCCGAGGCCGGGTCGCCGCGGAAGTCCATCGCCATCTTGTCGATCTCGTCGAGCAAGAAGAAGGAATTCCGCGAGCCGGCCTTGGACAGATTCTGGATGATCTTGCCCGGCAGCGCGCCGATATAGGTGCGCCGGTGACCCCGGATCTCGGCCTCGTCGCGCACGCCTCCTAGGGACATGCGCACGAACTTGCGATTGGTCGCACGCGCGATCGACTGACCGAGCGAGGTCTTGCCGACGCCGGGCGGTCCGACCAGGCACAGAATCGGCCCCTTGAGTTTGCGCACACGCTGTTGCACGGCCAAGTACTCGGTGATGCGTTCCTTGACCTTCTCGAGCCCGTAGTGATCGGTATCGAGCACCTTCTCGGCCACACCGACATCGTTGCGAATCCGGGTCCGCTTCTTCCACGGCACCGAAACCAGAGTGTCGATATAGTTGCGCACCACGGTGGCCTCGGCCGACATTGGCGACATCAGCTTGAGCTTGTTGAGCTCGGCGGTCGCCTTCTCCTTCACGTCCTTGGGCATCCCGGCTTCCTCGATGCGCTTACCGAGATCCTCGAGTTCATTCGGCGCATCCTCGAGTTCGCCGAGCTCCTTTTGGATGGCCTTCATCTGTTCGTTCAGATAGTACTCACGCTGATTCTTCTCCATCTGCCGCTTGACGCGGCCACGGATGCGCTTCTCCATCTGCAGGATGTCGTTCTCTGACTCCATCAGCCCCATCAGATGCTCGAGGCGCTGCTGCACATCGATCATCTCGAGCACGCGCTGCTTCTCATCGAGCTTCAGCGACATGTGCGCGGCCATGGTGTCGGCCAGGCGGCTGGCCTCGTCGATGCTGGCCAGCGAGGTCAGCACCTCCGGCGGCACCTTCTTATTGAGCTTCACATACTGATCGAACAAGGCCACCGCCGAGCGCATCAGCACCTCTTGCTCGCGCTCATCGGCCTCGAGCGTTTCGGCGAGCGGGGTGGCGGTGGCGGTGAAGGCGTCGTCGGTGGAGACGTAGCGGCTCGACTTGGCGCGCTGATGCCCTTCGACCAGTACCTTGACCGTACCATCCGGAAGCTTCAGTAGCTGTAAGACGTTGGCGAGGGTGCCGATCTCGTGCAGATCCTTCACCGAAGGATCATCGACATCGGCGTTCTTCTGCGCGACCAGCAGGATCTGCTTGTCGCTGGTCATGGCCGTATCCAACGCCTTGATCGACTTGTCGCGCCCAACGAAGAGCGGGATCACCATGTGTGGATACACGACGACGTCACGTAGCGGCAGGACCGGAATGGCCTTGACGGATGTCACTCCATCAACGACCGGAGAGTTCGAATCACTCTTGCCCATAGACTGTGCCCATATTCTGAACGCCCGCCGGCCCAGGGGCTAACCCCATGTGGTCATGAGCCGACGCGGCAGGTTTTGCGTAAATGCCCAATAGGGAATGAGGTTAGGGCAGCGCCCGGGCGCTTCAATCAGCGCCGCGGGCTCACCTGCAAGAGAGCGGGTGCAAGAAATAGGCCAAAAGATCACTCAGAGGAAGCAATGCGGTGCTGCTCGCCCCCATCGTAGATCACGAACGGCGGGCTCTCGCCGTTGACCACGGAGGCATCGACCACGACCTTGCTGACGTCGTCGATCGATGGCAGGTCGTACATGATATCAAGCAGCACCTGCTCCATGAGGGTGCGTAAGCCGCGTGCTCCAGTCTTGCGCTCCATCGCCTTGGTCGCAATGGCGCGCAATGCGTCCTCGCGCAGCTCGAGTTCGCAACCCTCCATCTCGAAGAGACGCGCATACTGCTTGGTGAGCGCGTGCTTGGGCTCGGTCAGGATCCGGATCAGGGCCTCTTGGTTGAGTTCCTCGAGCGTCGCCATCACTGGCAGGCGGCCGACGAACTCGGGGATCAACCCATAGCGGATCAGATCCTCGGGCTCCACATGACTGAGCAGCTCGCCGATCGCCCGATCGTCGTTCTTGCTGTGGACCTCGGCCGAGAAACCGATGCCGGTCTTCTTGGAACGATCGCGGATGACCTTGTCGAGCCCGGCAAAGGCGCCGCCGACGATAAACAAGATATTGCTGGTATCGACCTGCAGGAACTCCTGCTGCGGGTGCTTACGCCCCCCCTGGGGAGGCACCGAGGCGACCGTGCCCTCGATCAACTTCAGCAGCGCCTGCTGCACACCCTCGCCGGAGACATCGCGGGTGATCGAGGGGTTGTCGGATTTGCGCGAGATCTTGTCGATCTCATCGATGTAGACGATGCCGCTCTGCGCCTTCTCGACATCGTAGTCGCACTTCTGCAGCAGCTTCTGGATGATATTCTCGACATCCTCACCGACGTAGCCGGCCTCGGTCAGCGTGGTGGCATCAGCGATGGTGAAGGGCACATTGAGCAAGCGCGCCAGGGTCTCGGCAAGCAGTGTCTTACCCGAGCCCGTCGGCCCGATCAGCAGGATGTTGCTCTTGGAGATCTCGATGTCTTCCTTGGCGTCGGAGACCTCGAGTCGCTTGTAATGGTTGTAGACCGCGACCGAGAGCACCTTCTTCGCCTTCTCTTGCCCGATCACGAACTGGTCGAGCGAGTCATTGATCTCGTGCGGCTTCGGCAGGCGACTCGTTGCCTCACCGAGGCCCTCTTGCATCTCCTCGCGGATGATGTCGTTGCAGAGTTCGACGCACTCATCACAGATGAAGACCGAGGGACCCGCGATCAGCTTGCGAACCTCATGCTGGCTCTTACCGCAGAACGAGCAATAGAGGAGCTTGCCTTCATCGCTCTTTCCATGGGTGTTTCCGCTCATAGATCATCTCTCCAGGATAGGCGCTGCGGGGGCCGGACGGGAATGGGGTGGGTTAAGACGGAACGATCGGCCGCCAAGCGTCTCTCGATCATAACCCGACATGTCCAAATGGCAACATGCACATCTAGACCTGCATCAGGATATAGGTCATTGCAAGCGTCTTACCAACTCCGCGTCGAGCCTTTGCTGGGCTCGACGCGGATTTCAAGCAGATCGACGCCTCAATCAGCAGGCTTGGCGCGCGTGTCCAAGACCTTGTCGATCAGGCCATAGGCCACCGCATCCTCGCCGCCCATGAAGCGATCGCGCTCGGTATCGTCGGCGATGCGCTCGATCGGCTGCCCGGTATGATGGGCGAGGATCTGGTTGAGCTGTTCCCGAGCGTGAAGGATCTCACGCGCATGGATATCGATATCGCTGGCTTGCCCCTGGAAGCCACCGAGCGGCTGATGGATCATGATGCGCGAATGCGGCAGGCAAGAGCGTTTGCCAGCGGCGCCACCGGCGAGCAGCAGCGCCCCCATGCTCGCGGCCTGGCCCACGCACATGGTGCTGACCTCGGGGCGGATGAACTGCATGGTGTCATAAACCGCCAAACCGGCGGTCACCGAGCCACCTGGCGAGTTGATGTAGAAGTGGATGTCCTTGTCGGGATTCTCCGACTCTAGGAACAGCAGCTGCGCCACCACCAGGTTGGCCACGTGATCGTCGACCGGGCCGACGAGAAAGACCACGCGCTCCTTGAGCAGGCGCGAAAAGATATCGAACGAGCGCTCGCCCCGGGCGGTCTGCTCCACCACCACGGGAACCAGGCCCAGCGCCTGTGGATCGGTGCGCTGAGGGGCGTTTTCGGTGTTCATCGTCATCTGAGGCTCGACTTGGTTGGGGAAAGGTCAGCCAGCAGCAGGCGTCACTGTTGCTGTGCCGTCAGCTCGCTGAAGCTGGTCGGCTCGTCGGTCACCTGGAGCTGCTCGAGCAGATGCTCGACGACCAAGTCTTCGAGCACGATGGATTCGATCGCTGCCAACCGTTGCCGATCAGCGTAGTAGTGGTCGATCACGGCCTGTGGATCATCATAGCTGGCGGCCATCTCCTCGACCGTGGCGCGCACACGCTCCGGGTCGGGCGACAGCTCTTGCTGTTTGATCACCTCGGCGATGATCAGTCCAAGCGCGACGCGTCGCCGAGCATTTTCGGCAAACAATTCATCCGGCAGCTTAATCTCAGACCCGGCACCGCCGAGATTTTGCATCATCTGCTGACGCAGCGATTCGATCTCTTCAGCGAGCAACGCCGCCGGCACAGGGAGCGGATTGGCCTCGAGCAGCGCATCCATGACCTGATTCTTGACCTTAGCCTTGGTGCGCTGCGCCAGCTCGCGCTCCAGGTTCGCGCGCACATCGGCTCGAAAACGCTCGAGATCGCCATCCTCGATGCCGAACTCGGCGATGAGTTCGGCATCGAGCGCGGGCAGGATCGGCTCCTCGACGCGTTTCACCACCACCTTAAAACGCGCTGGCTTCCCTGCCAACGCCGCTTGCTGGTAGTCGTCGGGGAAGGTCACCTCGACCACAGGCTCGTCCCCGACACTAGCACCAATCAGCTGCTCTTCGAAACCGGGAATAAAGCGCCCGGCGCCAATCTCGAGCTGGACATCCTCGCCACGCCCGCCCTCGAAGGGCTCGCCATCGATCTGCCCCTCGAAGTCTAAGGTGAGACGATCACCGCTCGCTGCCACCCGCTCGACGGGCTCCCAGCGCTTGCGCTGTTGGCGCATGTGCTCGAGAGTTTCCTCGACATCGGCCTCGGTGACCTCGGCCTGCGGCCGGATCACTGAGCCCCCATCAAGCGACTGCAGCGTCAGCTCGGGCATGATCTCGAATTCAGCGACATAACCGTAATGCCCAGCGGCCTGATCCAGATCGGGCTCGATCTCGGGGCGACCAACCGGGCGCAGCTCGGACTCGGCGATGGCTTGCGGAAAGCTCGCCTCGACGCGCTCGCCGAACACTTCCCTGCGCACGGAGTCACCATAGCGCTGGCGGAGCATGCGCATCGGCACTTTACCGGGCCTGAAGCCCGGCAAGCGCGCGGAGCGGGCATAGTTTTGCAGACGCTTGTCGATCTCCTGCTCGATTTCCTCAGCAGGCAGCTCGACCTTCAATCGTCGCGTGAGACCGTCGCCAGTCTCGACCGATACTTGCATTGTTGTCCTCCGGCCATGGTGCCGGCGGCACCGGTAAAACGATCAAAATTACCACTAAAAGCGCCGCTAGACCAAATCCGGGCGTCGCTTCTCATCAAGAGCTAGGTGGAGAAGCCCCCTCAACCGGATCTTCGCGCCTCGATCCTGACGCATCGGACGCGATGAGCTGAAGCACTGGTTTCAACCGCAACCGTTTCGCGGCCTGGTACTCCTCCTCGCTCATCTGGCTACCGACGATGTTGCGTAACAGATCGGCATCTTGATCCCCTTGCTCGATGGCGAGTGAGAGCCAATAGTGGGCTTGAGCTAGGTCGATGTTGACACCCCGCCCCTCGGCGTAGATCAGCCCAAGCGCATAAAACGCATCCACCTCGCCGCGCGCCGCCGCCTCGCGCACCTGATGCACGGCAGAAGGATCGTTCCTCAGCAACACCAGGTTCTTGAGATAGCTGTTATCGTTCATCGTTGCCGCCTCTCGAGTTGATGCTGTCATCGACGCAACAGCGGGACATAAAAAAGGCGGGGAATGCCCGCCTTGACCACTCTCGACGCCGAGACAGCCGGCCGGCGCCGCCGTGCGGCGACAGCGACCGACCCGCACGCCAAGGCTCACCTCAGCCTTTAGACCACTGAGAGAAGTTGTCGGTGCTCTTCTCCTCACCATCGGCATAACCGGCCTCATAGGCCTCGGTCAAGCGCTGCTCTTCACGCTTCGGATTCTGCAAGAATCCACATTGCCAGCCTTGGATATACTCGTCATCGACACCAAGCTGTTCCATTTTGGTGACAGCGTCGTAATAGAATTGGTTCATCGTCCACTCTCCGGTCAGCGATTAAGATTCGGTTGCAAACCTTTGGTTGCGGCTGTCCTCGTGAGTGCGACAGCCGCCTGATCCAAGCCCTTGACGGGAGCGCGTCGAACCGGTTGTCGACGCGCCTCGCACGCAGGGGATCTCCACAGCGCGCACTCGCCCGAATCTGGCTTAACGGATAAGAATACCGCTTCTTTCTAATGCACACCAGCGCCGGAGGTTGCCCCCAGATTGCTCAGGCTGAGCGAGCGGCCTGCTGACCTGGCGCAGTCAGGCCTCACTTGCGATTGACGGCGACACCACCCAACCTTAGACGACTTACAGTGCAGCCGAGCCTCGCTTCGGCCCCGAGTTTGCTCGGTACGAGTCTGATCGATAAAGGAGACCGCCCCATCATGCGTCCCGCCCAGCTGTTATCCGTCCTCGAGCGCGAACTCGCCAGTGCCGCCGAAGGGCATCACACGCCCGTCATGCTCTGGGGGCCGCCCGGGGTGGGGAAGTCCCAGATGATCGCGCTGGTCGCGCAGCGCCAGCAGGTGCCGGTGATCGATATCCGCCTCTCGCAGATGGAACCGAGCGACCTGCGCGGCATCCCGTTTCGGGTCGAGCAGCACGTCGAATGGGCGATTCCCGCGCTCCTGCCCGACGTCCATCGCCATGGGCAGGCGGGCATCCTGTTCCTCGACGAGATCACCTCGGCACCGCCGGCGGTCTCGGCGGCGGCCTATCAGCTGATCCTCGATCGGCGTCTCGGCGAGTATCAGGTGCCAGCACATTGGGCCATCTTCGCCGCCGGCAATCGCCAAGGCGATCGCGGCGTGACCTACAGCATGCCCGCGCCCTTGGCGAACCGTTTCTCGCACTTCGAGGTCGACACCCACCTTGACGACTGGGTCGCCTGGGCCTATGCCAAGGGGCTCGATGAGCGCGTGATCGCCTTCCTGCGCTTTCGCCCCGAGCTGCTGTTCGATTTCGACCCGGCGCACAACCCGGTCGCCTTCCCATCGCCGCGCTCCTGGGAGTTCGCCCATCGCGCCTTGCAAAAATTCCAGGCTGACCCGCAACTGCTGCAGGGCACCCTGCAGGCCTGCGTGGGACCGGCGGCCGGGATCGAACTCGCCGCCTTCATCGCCAGTATCGACCAGATGCCGGACCTCGACGCCATCTGTCGCGGCGAGCCGGTGCCGGTGCCGAGCGAGATCGATCTCCAATACGCGGTCGCCGCGGCGCTGGTCGGCAAGGCCATCCGTGCCCAGGGCAGTGCCGAGCAGCAGACCCTGATCGGCCATATCCTGGTCTATGCTGGGCGCTTTCCACAGCGGGAGATGGGCGTGATGCTGGTCTCCGATCTGCACCGCGCCATCGGCGGCGCGCTGTTCGAGGTGCCGGCCTTCGCCGAGTGGGCGAACGCCATCGCCGATGTCATGCTCTATCAATAGACCTCACGACAGACCTCACGACCACCGGAGACCCATGGCTGCCGATTTCATTGGTGATATCCAGACGCATCCGCAGGGTGAATGTCCAAGCGAGACCGGTGCGCCCGCGCTGGACGCAGAAGCGTGCGCGGCCATCGAGACCAAGCTCGCCGCTGCGCGGACCCGGCTGATCCTCGACAAGCCCTTCCTGGGAGCGCTCGTGCTGCGCCTGCCGCTGCAGGCGGCCAAGGGCGATTGGTGCCCGACCACGGCCACCGATGCGCGCGCCTTCTATTACAACCCCGACTATATCGACGCGCTGAGCCTCGACGAGACCCAATTCATGCTCGCCCATGAGGCGCTGCACTGTGCCCTCTCGCACTTCGCGCGCCGCCAACATCGCGTCAAGCACCGCTGGGATCTGGCCTGCGATTACGCCATCAACCCATTACTGGTCGAGGACGGGTTGAAACCACCACCCAACGCGCTGCTGATGCCGATGTACAAGGGCATGACCGCCGAGGAGATCTATCCGCTGATCGATGACAACGATCAGTCCGAGACCCTCGACACCCATGCCTACGATCGCGAGGCTGAGGGCCAGGGGCAGCACTCGGGCATGGATGAGCGCGACGTCCAGGCGCAACAGCAGCAGACTCAGGCCGAGGGTGGCGAACAGGGTCAGGGCACCCCGCAACAGCGCGACACACCGGCGTCTGCACCACCGGCTTCGGCACCCGACACGCCGGCGCCGGAGGCCGCGCCCGAGGCGCACACCGCGCCGCCACCCCTGACCCCCGACGAGCAGGAGACCCTGCAGGTGCAATGGCAGCAGCGCATGGCCGGTGCCGCGCAACAGGCGATGCAGGCGGGTCGGCTGAGCGGCGAACTCAAGCGCCTGATCGACCATCTCTTGCAGCCGCAACTGCCCTGGCGCATGCTGCTGGCGCGTTACATGAACGCGCTCTCGCGCCATGACTACAGTTGGTCGCGGCCCTCCCGGCGCGAGGGCGCGCACCTCCTGCCGAGCCTGCGCAGTCAGCACATCGAGCTAGTGGTCGCGCTCGACACCTCGGGCTCGATCAAGGACGCCGAGATGCAGGCCTTCATCGATGAAGTCGACGCCCTCAAGGCCCAGGTCCAGGCACAAGTCATCCTGCTGCCGTGCGACAGCGCCCTGTGTCCGGGCGCGCCCTTTCGGTTCGAGCCCTGGGAGCGCTTCGAGCGCCCACGCGATCTCCAGGGTGGGGGCGGAACCAACTTCAGACCCGTGTTCCAATGGGTGCAAGACCAGGGGCTGAGCCCAGACCTGCTGGTCTACTTCACCGATGCCGACGGCCGCTTCCCGGACCATGAGCCACACTACCCGGTCATCTGGCTGGTCAAGGGTCGCTCGAGCGTGCCTTGGGGCCAGCGCGTGCAATTGAACTGAGCCATGACCAACCCCCTTCCCCTCATCGGTCGGCGCATTCCAACTCGCATCCCGGCCCGCATTCCGGTCCGCATCCCGGCTCGCATCGGGGCACTGCTCCTCGCCGCCATGCTGGTCTTGCTGCCGGCCATGGGTCCAGCGGACCCGTTTGCGCTGCCGGATTTCGGCAGCTCGGCCGACAGCCTGATGTCGCGCGCCGAAGAGCGCGATCTTGGCCAAGAGTTCATGAAGTGGGTGCGCAAGGCGTTGCCGGTCTCGGATGATCCGGTGCTGACCGATTATCTCGAAACCCTGGGCCAACAACTGGTCGCCGCGAGCGGGAATCCTGGGCGCTATCGCTTCTTCCTGGTCGAGGAGCCGACGATCAACGCCTTCGCCGGACCCGACGGCCACATCGGCGTCTTCGCCGGCTTGATCCTGGCCGCAGAGACCGAGGGCGAACTCGCCGGCGTCATCGCGCACGAACTCGCCCATGTCAGCCAAGACCATCTGATGCGCCGCTTCGAGGCGCAGAAACAGATGGCCCTGCCGGCCACGGCACTGCTGCTCGCCGCCGCCGTGCTCGGGGCGACGGTCGATGCCAACATCGGCGCTGCCGGGCTGATGGGCGTGCAGGGCGCCGCCGCCCAGAAGCAGATCAACTTTACCCGCGCCAACGAGGAAGAGGCCGATCGCATCGGCATCGACACCCTCTCGCGTGCCGGTCACAACCCCTATGCGATGCCGGGCTTCTTCCAACGCCTGGCGAAGACGACGCGCATCTCGGACAGTGCGGCGCCCGCCTTCCTGCGCACCCATCCGGTGACCACCAGCCGCATCGCCGATGCCATGAACCGCGCCCGGCAACACGGCGTGCGCCAGCGCCCGGACAGCCTGCGCTTCCATCTGGCGCGCGCCAACCTGCGCCAGCGCCGCGAATCCAACCCGGCGCGCGCCGTCGAGCACTTCGAGAAGACCCTCGAGCAGGGCCGCTACCGCGACGAGACCGCGCAACGCTATGGCTACGCCCTCGCCCTAATCCGGGCCGGTCGCCTCGAGGCCGCGCGCCAGCAGCTCGCGCCCCTGCTCGAGGCGCACCCGAGCCAGACCGAGTTCCTGGTGCTGCGCGCCGAGATCGACCGCCGCGCCGGCAACCCCCAGCAAGCGGTGCGCGATCTCAAGGGCGCCGTGGGATTGGCGCCTGGCAATTGGCCGCTCAATCAGGCCTATGCCGAGTCGTTGATGGCCGCCGAGAAGCCCGCGCAGGCGCTCGCGGCCCTCGAGCGCTTCGTGGCGCTGCGCTCCGACATCGCCCCGATCTACGAGCTGATGGCCGACGCCGCCGGGCAAGCGGGTCAGCGCGCGTTGAATTATCGCTATCGCGCCGAATACCTCTACCTGAGCCATGCGCTGGAGCCGGCGATTCGCCAGCTCGAGCTGGCACTGCGCCTCGAGGATCTCGACTTTCATCTGGCCTCGCGACTCCAGGTGCGCCTTGCTGAGCTCAAGGCCCTCGAGCGCGCGCGCGAGGCGCGCGACTGACCCCGGCGGTGGTCTCAGCGGGCGCAAAGGCGGTTTTCAGTATCCGACGGATGCGCTAAGCTAAGCCGATCGTCAAGCTGGGAACCATCGCCGGTGCCTTGAGTCAACGAGATAACGCAAGGCCAAGACACCAGCGCTTCGATGGCAGCAGCGCATCCAACGACGCAGAACGACAATCACAGTTCACGCCCCAAAGGCCCCACCCCCGTGTTCGATAGAGGAGATGTTCCATGATCGACGCAAAACGCAGAACCCTACTCAAGGGCTCCCTTGGTGTTAGCGCAATCGGCGTAGCCGTGAGTGCCGGCCTGCTGACGCCTGGCACCGTCCTCGCCAACTGGCCGAAGGCCGCCTTCGCGGCTACCGAAACCGATGCCGCACTGAACGAACTGTTAGGCAGTAATGCCACCGAGAACAGCGATCAGATCAAGCTCGAGGCACCGGATATCGCCGAAAATGGTGCCCAGCTTCCGGTGGTGGTCGATACCGACCTCGAAGGCGTCCAGTCGATCTCGATCATCGCCTCCGCCAACAACTCTCCACTGATCGCCTCATTTGATTTGGGCACCAATGCCGTTCCCTTCGTCTCCACCCGCATCAAGATGGCCGAGTCCGCTGATATCATCGCTGTCGTCAAGACTGACAGCGGCCTGTTCAGCAAGACCAAATCCGTCAAAGTCACCATCGGCGGCTGCGGCGGCTGACGCCAACGCTTCTGTCTTCAACCACCGATTTACAAACTGAGGTAAGACAATGGCAGGCAGCATCAAGATTCGCGCTAGGAACAGCAATGGCGTTACCACCGTCAAATCGATAATACAACATGAGATGGAGACCGGACTGCGCACAGATAAGAAAACCGGCGAACCGATTCCCGCGCACTTCATCCAAGAGGTCACCGCCAAGTGGAAGGATGAGGTGGTAATGACCGGCCTTTGGAGCGGCGGCGTCTCCAAAAACCCCTATCTGTCGTTTAAGTTCAATGGCGGCGAAAAAGGCGACAAGATTGAAATCACCTGGGTCGACAATCAGGGACAGAGCGGAACCGTAACAGATGAAATCGGTTGATCACGCGCTGACCTCCGCGTAACTGTAAACCCCGCCCATAGAGCGGGGTTTTATTTTAGTCCTTGATCATCAATTCGCCTGTTCACTGTCTCGCGCGCACAAGACGAACGGGTAGTTCGTAGCCCTTAGGGTTACCGCTGACGCCGCCGTAGCTGAAATCGACGTGCGACGCGAAGCGCGACTCGTCGGCATCCGTCGACGAAGACCAAAACCAGCCTGACGGCGTATTCGGAAAATAGCGCTCATCGATCGCTATGTGGCTGAAGTCTAGGAAGCGTGGCTCGACCAGTGAAGCTAGCTCGTTCTTGTTCGGCAGGCGCCATTGACCACTATCACTGTCGACAGCATGCTGCATCGCCGCTTCCCAGCTGAAACGCTGAACTCTTCCAGTAGCGCAGTCCCTCCCGCTCAAGCCTTCCACGCATTGTTTCCAGACCAGCCCAGTATCCCGATCAGTGACGGTGCCGTCACCGTTGTCTTCAAAACGACTGCCAGGAGCGTTGCAATTCTGCTCACATACGAGGCGAACGTATGAGCCGCTAGTCTTAGAGCGGGAGCCGAGGTGGCCATTGTAGAAAAAGACGAACCACGCGTCGCGCGAATCGTCGGCACTCGGCGACGAAGACCAGAACCAGCCTGACGACGTATTCGGAAAATAGCGCTCATTGATTGCCGGGCTTTGGCAGCGGCGCTCGACCAGTGAAGCTAGCTCGTCCTTGTTCGGCAGGCGCCATTGACCACTGTAACTGTCGTCGATAGCATGCTGTAGTGCCGCTTGCCATTTGAAACGCTGGGCGCGTCCAGTAGCGCAGCCCGCCCCGCTCAAACCTTCCGCGCATTGTTTCCAGATCAGCCCGGTATCCAGATCAGTGACGGTGCCGTCACCGTTGTCTTCAAAGCGATTGTCGGGAGCGGTCGCAGCAACCGCGTCGTCGCAGGTCTGATCAGCTTGCGTCGCAATCATGAAAAAGCTTAAGCCAAGGGCGGTCAAGATTCGTATCATGAGTCTAGCCATTAGGGTTCCTCGCTTAGGGTTGATAAATCCAATCGGTTGGTCGGCCACGCCGACATTTGGAGTAATGGGCTTCGTCGGGGCCAAGAGACAGGTCGCGCGCACAACACGCAGCGCTTCATGCCGCCGGGCAGATAGCCCTCTTTGGTGGCTAACAGTACCCGAGCCCGGAATGACGCAGCTACCGACTGCAACGACCAATTCGGTGAGGGCCTGAAATTGAGGCTCATGGGGCAAGTTGTGTGGATCCCCTATTTAAGGGGCAATGCATCCCAAAGATCTGCACTGACCAACCATAGATTAACCACTCAGTTCGCATCAACAAACTGTTTTTTCACATAATCGACCTCAGGTTCTTCGCACGGCCGGGAGTGAATCGTTGAGACCAAAAAAAACCTGCTTGCTTCACTTTTGCTCTAACGACTCTTATTTTCGATTGTCCGAAGTTTTCTCTGTGAATTTCTCCATGTTCTTTTTCAACATGCAGAAGAAATTCTATGTCAGATAGTGCCTCTTTTAAGTCGGACTTTAGTAACTCTTGATTTCTGAACTGCTTCCCAATTATCGCTGCCGCTAGTGCTGCAATAACAGATGCTACGATTGTGCACCCTCCGATTATGGCAGCAGCAGTGATTTCTGGGTGATTGAACATGAAAACCTCACTTTCACCAAAGCTTGAATGTCATTTTTGCTTTCACTTTATGTTAGAAAACAAAAAATTCTGAATCTTTAGGTGTAACAGCGTCAAAGTTAAGTAAGCCAAAGAGCTTTTAGCGATACGATAACAATAGTCTCGTTTTAAACCACCTTAATATAAGGCCTTGTTCAAAGAGTAGGGTTTCGGAGTCAGCCCTTTTTAGGCGGCGTTCTGTTGCTCTACTGCAACTGCTTGATTACACGAACATATGCCCTTGCTGCGCTCCATGCAAGAGCGTTGCTGTAGACCTACTTAAATCCGCAAGCAACTGATCTGAATTTTTTTATGCACCTTAAAAGAGCTGCTATGCACGTCCCAGGTCAGTGGTGCACTTGATAATACGCTGCAATGCAATGCGGGAGATTTGATCAAGAGCAAGCAATTAGCGCTTCGAGCAGATTGGCACTTCATCCAAAAAATGATCAAGTCGTCATGACCAGCCTCTGGGGCGGCGGCGTCTCCAAGAATCCCTATCTGTCGTTCAAGCTCAACGGCGGCGAAAAGGGCATGGAACTGACGGCCATAATCTTATTTTTTCTACAAAAATATTATATTTTCTCGAAAACTTGACAGACCCTGAGCGGCTCTTTAGGGTTCGTCCAGGCACGACAATCAAGTGCCAATCATGGTCGCGACGCGCTCAGGCGAGACCTTAAACGCACGCAAGAGTCAGGTAAGACGGGTTCGCCCGCACTGGTGTTGACGGCGTGAACATGGCTGAGATAAGGACAGATTATTTCCATTATCTCAGGCATTTATGAGCGGCGACACAGTCGAGATCACTTGGGTCGACACCCATAGCATGTAACTGAGCCTTTAAATCTTCGACAATCTAGCATAATATTGCTTTATGGAACGAAAGCTAGTGAAGATTGGCGAAGCTGCCGCACTGATCGGCTCGACTCCCGCAACCCTGCGCAAGTGGGAAGCGACGGGCGAACTACTACCAACCCGAAAGACCAAGGGCGGAACCCGGTATTACGCCGTCGCGGACCTATTGGCCCTCGGAGACACGGACGTGCCGACGATCTGTTACGCCCGTGTCAGTAGTCACGATCAGAAGGCTGACCTGGACAGGCAGCACGAGACGCTGGAGGCTTACTGCGCTGCCAAAGGTTGGCGCAGTGAAGTGATCCGGGACTTGGGCAGCGGTATGAACTACCGCAAGAAAGGGCTCCAGCGCCTTTTGGAGATGATTCTGCGTCGGCAAATGCGCCGCCTTGTCCTGACCCACAAAGACAGGCTTTTGCGTTTTGGTTCCGAGTTGGTCTTCGCTCTATGCGAGATACAAGGCATCGAGATCGTCATCATCCATAAGGGCTCCCAGCCGAGCTTTGAGGAAGAGCTTGCGCAGGATGTACTGGAAATCATCACCGTCTTGAGTGCGAGGCTGTACGGCAGCCGTTCACGAAAGCATAAGAAGCTGCTGGCTGACCTTCAGTCTGCGGGTGATGCGATTGCCGAAGAACTTGGCCTCTACGATGTTACTCGCACACAAGATTGAACTGCGGCCCACGCCTGAACAGGCGGACTATCTAGCCCGCGCTTGTGGGTCGCGTCGCCACTGCTACAACCAGTTGCTTGGGCACTTCGGTCAGAAGGATGTGAAGTGGTCGAAGGCCGCCGCCTATCAGCACTATATCAAGGTCATCCGCCCGGCGTTCCCTTGGTACAACGAGGTATCCAGTCGCGTCACCCGCAACGCCATCGACGACCTGGACAACGCCTTCAAGCACTTCTTCCGCCGCGTGAAGCTTGGACAGAAGCCCGGCTTCCCGATCTTCAAGAAAAAAGGCATCGGCGACAGCTTCGCGCTGCGCGAAAAGCCAAAGTTCGGCGTCAACGGTCGAGCACTTCGCATCGAAAAGCTCAAGACTCCAATCAAGATGCGCCAGCGGGTGCGGTTCACCGGCACCCTGAACCAAGTCACGATCAGCCAGAGAGCGGGGATGTTCTATGCGTCTTTTTTGGTCGAGACTGAAGACTACGATCCGCACGCGCCGGAACAGAAAGCGGTCGGCGTTGACTTTGGCGTGAAGTCCCTCGCGGTGTTCTCAGATGGAACCGAGATCCCCGCCAACAATGCTTTGAAACGGAACCTCAAGGCCCTGAAGCGCAAGCAACGTCGCTTGTCGCGTAAGCAGAAAAGATCGAACCGTCGAGCGAAAGCCAAGCTCGCGGTTGCCAAGCTGCACAAGCGCATCAGCGACCAGCGTCAAGCTGTGCTGCACGAGCTGTCAGACCGATTGACCCGCGACTACAAGGTCATCTGCCTGGAAGACCTGAACGTCAAAGGCATGGTCCGCAACAGGAAGCTTGCCCGCTCGATCAGCGATGCTGGGTTCGGCACGCTGCGGCGGATGATTGAGTACAAGGCCGAGCTGCGCGGTGTCGAAGTGTCCTTCATCGGACGCTTCGAGCCGAGCAGCCGGACGTGCTCTGAATGCGGTCAGATTCATGACATGCCGCTCGACAAGCGCACGATGAAGTGCGACTGCGGCAACGTCATGGACCGCGATTTGAACGCTGCCAAGAACATCCTGAACCGTGGTCTGGACACGCTCAGGCCGGACCTTAAACGCACGCAAGAGTGGCGTAAGACACCGGGCTTGTCCGGCGCGGCTGCGTTGACGGCGTGAACATGGCTGAGATAAGGACAGATTGCGTTGATTATCTCAAACATTTATGAGCGGTGAAAGTGAGACCGGAACCGCTGAAATCAGCTGATCACGCGCTGCTCGCCCGGCGGCTGACAGCCCCGCCCCTTCTTTAGGAGCGGGGCTTTTTGATGCGCCGCGCGATCTCGATCGCCGAGGCATCACGCAAGGAACCGGTGTAGAGCTTGCGCCCCGCCAGCGGGCGGCGACGAAAACGCCGGTAGCTCCACAGATACTGCTCCGGGCAGAGAGCGATGCACTGCTCGATGCCCTGGTTCAGCGCACTAGCGGCGCTGACATCATCCTCGCTCTCGATCCCCGGCGGCGCCTTCAGGCAATGGATGCGATAACCACCCGCGCGCGGTAAGCGCTCGGCGAACATGAAGATCACCGCCGCGCCACTGCGCCGCGCCAAGCGGTTGACCAGCAGCATCGTGTAGGCCGGCACCCCAAACAGCGGCGCAAACACCGCGCCCTTGTCCTCGCGCGGTTCCTGATCCGGCAGGATACCGACGAATTCACCGCGCTCGAGCGCACTGAGCAAGACGCGAATACCGCGCGCGGTAATCGGCGCCAGTCGCGCGCCCGCGCGTTTGCGAGCATCGACGATCAGCTCATCGAGCAGGCGCTGGGGCTTATAGAAGATCGCCGTCGGCCCGCGCGTTGAGAGATAGAGCCCGGCCAGCTCCCAGGCACCGATATGCGGCGAGAGGACGATC
The DNA here is from genome assembly GCF_016653295.1 of Halochromatium salexigens. Taxonomy (GTDB): domain Bacteria; phylum Pseudomonadota; class Gammaproteobacteria; order Chromatiales; family Chromatiaceae; genus Lamprobacter; species Lamprobacter salexigens. The sequence continues at coordinate 318,796 of NZ_NHSF01000059.1, forward strand.
AGGCCCTGGCCAGGCGCGCGCTCGAGCAGCTCGCTGCCGCGCACCTCGCGAATCAACGCCAACGCCTCGGCCGGCGGTCGCAGCCACAGCGGCGCCGTCTCGAACAGGGTCTTGCCGAGTTCCCGCAGGCTGCGATCGCGCATCCGCACCAACGCCGAGGCGGGCCGATCGGGCGCATACAGGGTGAGATTGATCAGCGCATTGCGGCGCTGTCGATTCGGGACCAGCGCGATCAAGCCACCGACGACAGCACCGGCCCGCTGCAGGATCGGCATCGGCACCCTGGCCAACAGCCGGACCAGCACACGCGCCGCGTGCTCGCGCCAACGCAGGCGGGTCGCCGTTGCGGAAGGGATCCTGGCCGGGCCTGAACGGCTCGTTCGCTGACGCCTGTTCACGGTCTAGTTAGGCAATCCAAAAAAATAACATGACGGTATCTGACTGCCAATTGATCCATAATCGCCGATCATCCTTCTCAGGAGAACCTCCATGAGCGAGCGCTTACCCACACCACTGACGCCGGAACAGGCGCATCAACTGATCCAGGACGACCCCCAAGCCCTGTTGGTCGATATCCGCTCGACCATGGAATTCCTCTTCGTCGGGCACCCCAGCGGCGCCGTCCATGTGCCCTGGATCGATGAACCGGATTGGACCGTCAATCCGCAGTTCCTCACCGAGATTCGCAAGCGCTTGCTCGGCGGCGCCGTCTGCACGACCGAGGACGCCTGCGCGCCGGTCGTGCTGATCTGTCGCAGCGGCAAACGCTCGCTCGAGGCCGGCAAGGCGCTGCTCGAGGCCGGCCTGCCCCATGTCTTTCACGTGGACGAAGGCTTCGAGGGCGAACTCGATGAGCAGCACCACCGCTCGACCCGAGGTGGCTGGCGGTTCCGCGGCTTACCCTGGGAGCAATGCTGAGCCGCCCTGGGATGTTCCAGCACTCAGGTCTTGCGCGCCTCGCTGCCTTCAAGCATTGGCTTGCCCGGTTGGGCGCACTGGATCAAGGCGAACCTTGGTGCCCTCGGCGCGACTTGCCTCCAACGGACGCTTCGCGCCGCGGCTAGACGCCGCCTCGGAGCCGCGCTCGACGAGATCGCGCAAGCTGATATTGTTGAGATAGCCGTAGATACGATCGCTCAGATCCATCCACAGATCATGGGTCAGGCAGGGGCCGTCCGCCTGACAGTTGTGCGCACCACCGCAACGGGTGGTGTCGACATTCTCATCGACTGCGGTGATGACCTCCGCGATAAAGATGGAGCGGGCTTCACGCGCCAAATTATACCCGCCCCCAGGTCCGCGCACACTGAGCACGAGCCCGCGCTTGCGCAGCTTCGCGAACAGCTGCTCCAGGTAGGACAGCGAGATCCCCTGACGCTGCGCGATATCCGCAAGCGCAATTGGCCCTTCACCTTGATGGATTGCAAGGTCCAACACCGCGGTCACCGCATAGCGCCCTTTCGTTGTCAGTCTCACTTCAACTCCTCCTGGCTGATACCGTCGTAACCGACATCCTATGATAGCCGACGAATACCATCAATTTTTATCGAGCGGTTCGGCGGGATCGAGCACACAGTCTTCCAGATCATCCAGATGCTCGAAATGACGGGTAATGCCCTGCTCCTCGAGCGCCCGCGACATAGCCTCCATGCGCCGATCGAGAATGTGAATATGGTCGAGCATCCGATTCACCGCGTTGGCGACCGGGTCGGGGGCATCGCGGGTCGCCCCATAGGCATCGAATCCCATGCGCTTGGCTGTATCCGCGCGCCGGCGGGTAGCCGCGTCCGCGGCGTGCTCGATCACCCGCCCCGGCACCCCAACGACGGTGCCGCCGACCGGCACCGGCTTTAATACCACGGCATTCGAGCCGATGCGGGCACCATCGCCGACATGGATCGGACCCAAAACCTTGGCCCCGGCCCCCACCACTACATCGCGTCCCAGGGAGGGATGGCGCTTACCCTTTTGCCAACTGGTCCCGCCGAGCGTGACACCGTGATAAAGGGTGCAGTCATCGCCGACCACGGCGGTCTCGCCGATCACGACGCCCATCCCGTGGTCGATAAAGAAACGTTGGCCCAACCGCGCCCCTGGATGGATCTCGATGCCGGTCAGCAGACGCGCCAGGTTCGATAAAATCCGCGCCAGCCATTTGAAGCCGCGCTCCCAAAGAGCGTGCGAGACCCGGTGCATCATGACCGCGTGCAGCCCGGGATAGGTCGTCAGGACCTCGAATGCGTTACGCGCGGCCGGATCGCGCTCGAACACGCAAGCGATATCGTCCCGTAGGCGCTTGAACATCAGACGATCTCCTTAAAGAATCGGTCGCTTCCCGCCCCCTAGCGGCGAAACCGATCCGGGTGTTTCCGCCCCTCGGCCGCGGACAGGATGCCGCGCAGGATATTCAGCTCGGTGCGATCCGGGCGCGCGCGGTTGAAGAGCCGTCGCAGCCGTCGGCGCAAGGTGCTGGATTGGTCCGGATCGGCAAACCCGATCCGCGTCATGGTCTGCTCCAGATGCCCATAGAAGCTCGCCATCTCGTCGGCGGTCGCCAGATCGCTTCTCGGCGCACCAGCCGAGAACGGGCCCGAGGCCGGGGCTGGTTCCCCTGCCCGCGCCGCGCCGAGCTGTCCCCGCAGCGCCACACGCCGCAACTCATAGGCAAAGACCTGAGCGGCGGCGGCAATATTGAGCGAACTGTAATCCGGATTGGCCGGTATCCGCGTCAAGAAATGGCAATGCGATAGCTCATCGTTGGTCAGGCCTGAGCGCTCCCGTCCTAACAACAAGGCCACTTCGGCCTCTGCGGCATTCTCTAGTAAGCGCTCGGCACAGCCCGCTGGATCAACCTCTGGCCAAGCCAGGGAGCGCGCACGCGCGCTCGAGCCGATCACCAACCGGCAGCCGGTCAGCGCCTCCTCGAGCGACGCGCACACCCGCGCGCGAGCCAGTAGATCATCAGCCCCGGCCGCGCGCGCTAGCGCTTCGGCATCGAGCGCCTGCCGAGGCCGCACCAAGCACAATTGCATGAGCCCCATGGTTTTCATCGCGCGCGCAACCGCGCCCATGTTCGCACTCAGGCTGGTCTCGATCAGCACGAAGCGGACCCGGCCAAGTTGCGCCAAGTCAGCCGGCTGGGCGGACATGTTATCACCTGCATCCATCACATCAGCTCTTCAGACTTTTTCGCTCTTGTCAATCTACTATCCAAGACGCAGCTGCGTTATCGTTAGCGCCATGGATGCCATGTTAAATATTGCAGTACGCGCCGCGCGCCAGGCCGGACGTATCGCCGTGCGCTCCTACGAGCGCGGCGGTGATCTCCGAGTCAACGAGAAAAGCCGTAACGACTTCGTCAGCGAGGTCGACCGCGCCTGCGAGGCCGCCATCATCGACGAGCTGCGCGGCAAGTTTCCCAATCACGCCATCCTCGCCGAGGAAAGCGGCGGCAGCAAGGGCCGTGACGGCAGTGATGAGTTTCAGTGGATCATCGATCCGCTCGATGGCACCACCAATTACCTGCACGGCTTCCCGCAATGGTCGATCTCGATCGGCCTGCGCTACCGGGGGCTGATGGAGCAGGCCGTCGTCTACGATCCGTTGCGCGAGGAACTGTTCACCGCCAGTCGCGGGGGTGGCGCCATGCTCAACGATCGGCGTATTCGGGTCAGCGACCGGCGCGGACTCGAGGGCGCCCTGATCGGCACCGGCATTCCCTTCCGTGATCAGTCGCACCTGACCAGCTATCTGAGCATGCTCGCGGCGATGGTCCGCGACACCGCCGGCATCCGCCGGCCCGGCTCGGCGGCGCTGGATTTCGCCTATGTCGCCGCTGGGCGCCTCGATGGCTTCTGGGAACTCGGCCTCTCGCCCTGGGACTTCGCCGCCGGCGCGCTGTTGGTCGCCGAGGCCGGCGGCACCGTCAGCGATCTTGCCGGCGGCGACCGCTTCTTCGAGACCTGCAACCTCGTCGCTGGCAGCCTCAAGGTCCATCGCGCCATGATCGAGCGTCTCAAGCCCTTTCGCGGCGGTGACCTCGCGGCCTAACAGGGCTCTGATCCGCTCGCCATTCGAATACCGACTCACATGGAGGTTCGAGTGACAGCGCACAGCAGCGCACACCAGCACCGCCAACCCGAACCTATCACGGTCGCCGTCTGCGGCTCAGGCGGCAGTGGTGCCGTCACGGCCGGGCTGATCCTGCTCGCGGCGGCACGCCGGTGCGGCTACTATGGACTGCTAATGCGCGCGGCCGGCCCGCAGGTACGCGGTGGCGAGTCGGTCTCAATCCTGCGTTTCGGCACCCACCCTATCGGCTGTATCGGCGATCGGGTCGACCTGCTCGCGGCGCTCGACTGGCGCAACATAGAGCGCTTCGTCGACGAACTCCCGCTTACCCAAGAAGGATTGATTCTGACCGATCCGGCCAGCGGCCCAGTGCCAGACGCGATCAGCGCGAGCGGCGCCACGCAGTGTAAGATCAGCTTCAGCGGCAGCGCCCGTGAGCATCCAGGCGGACGCGCGAACATGGTCGCGGTCGGCACCCTTGCTCGCGAAGCCAGACTCGGGCTCGACGCGCTGCTTGCTGGCGCCGAAGAAACACTGGCGAAGAAGAGTCAATTCGTCATCGACGCCGCTCATGCATGCATTCGGGCTGGCTATGAAGCCGCGTCGCCCACCGCCGGTCAGTCTACAATCAATCAGCCCGCAGCCAGGGATCAAGGTGAAACGCCACGCTGGCAGCTCAGTGGTAATGCCGCCGCCGGCCTCGGCGCGCTCCGGGCCGGGGTGCGCTTCGTCGCGGCCTATCCAATCACCCCGGCAAGCGAGATGTTGGAATGGCTCGCGCCGCGCATCGAGCGCCTCGGTGGAACCCTCGTGCAAGCCGAGGACGAACTCGCCGCGGTTAATATGCTGGTTGGCGCCAGCTTCGGCGGCATACCGGCGCTCACCGCCACCTCCGGCCCCGGCCTGAGCCTGATGAGCGAGGGCATCGGGCTAGCGATCGCGAGCGAAACGCCTATTCTGGTCGTCAATGTCGCGCGCGGCGGGCCGAGTACCGGCCTACCCACCAAGTCCGAGCAGGCCGACCTCGATCAGGCCCTCTACGGGCTGCATGGCGACGCGCCGCATCTGGTGCTAGCCCCGATCAGCATCGCCGATTGCAGCTTCAGCGTCGAATGGGCCAGCCGCCTCGCGGAACGACTGCAAACCGCCGCCATCCTGCTCTCCGATCAGATGCTCGGGCAGACGCAGGCGACCATCGATCCCCCGCCTCCGTGTTCACCGGTTCCCGAGCGCAAGCGCATCGAGGCACAAGGGATCGGCGACATTGGCGGTGACGCCGGAGCCACTGGCGCTAAGGCGCCCCCGCAGGTGCCCCAGCAGACACCAGCGGACACAGCCTGCGCTCGCTACGCGCTCACCCCGGACGGTATCTCACCGATGCCGATTCCCGGCCAGCCCGGCTATACCTACACCGCCGATGGCCTAGAGCACGATCCTTGCGGCACGCCCTCGAGCCGCGCCAGCGACCACGCCCTGCAACTCGCCAAACGCCGCGACAAACTGCTCGCATACGACTATGGCGCGGCCTGGGCCGAGATCGACCACGGCGGGCAGCAGGACACCCCCCAATTGGGACCCGCCAGCAGTTCATCCACCAACAGCGAGCCACCCAGACTCACCCTACTCACCTGGGGCTCAAGCTGGGGCGCGGTGCAGGAGGCGGCAACGCGGCTGCGCGCCGACGGGATCAGCGTGCGGGCCATCGCATTGCGGCTGATCGCGCCGTTGCAACGGGCGGCACTGCGCTCAACGCTTGGCAGCGATCCGGTACTCGTGGTGGAGCTAAACCATTCCGGCCAACTCTTCGGCTATCTCCACGCCGAGCGCAGCCTGCCCGCCGGCGCCCAATCGCTCGCCCGTCCTGGACCGCTGCCGCTTCGCCCAGCGGAGATCATTGCTGCGGCGCAACAGACATTGCTGTCCGACCCAAAGTGAGTGATCAAATCGTGTCTAGACTCTCGCGCATCCTGTCATCCGTCCAGCCAACTCTGTCGCGCCTCCTGTCGACCATGCAGCCGACCGTGTTCCTCGGCTCGGTGGCGGTGGTGATCGTCTTCGTCACGCTCGGCGTCGGCTGGCCGGATGCTGAGCAACGCGCCTTTGGCGCCGTTCAATCGGTCATCCTGAACCAATTCGGTTGGGTCTATGTGTTCGGCGCGACCAGTCTGCTGGTGTTCGTGCTCTGGCTGCTAGCTAGTCCCTATCGCCATATTCGACTCGGTAACGATGACAGCAAGCCGGAATTTGGCTATCTGTCCTGGTTGGCAATGATGTTCAGCGCCGGAATGGGCACCGGCCTCGTGTTCTGGGGCGTGTCCGAGCCGGTGATGCATTGGAGCGACCCGCCCTTTGCACCGACCACCGAAGGGGGGCCAGTGCGCGAGGCGCTGCGTCTGAGTTTCTTCCATTGGGGTCTGCATCCCTGGGCTATCTACATCGTCTTCGGACTCTCGATCGCCTACTTCCACTTTCGCCACGAGCTACCATTGGCCCCGCGGTCACTCCTTTATCCGCTCATCGGCAAGCGCATCGACGGTCCGATCGGTCATGCCGTCGACATTCTGGCCACCGTGGGCACCCTATTCGGCGTAGCCACCTCGCTCGGCCTCGGCGCGATCCAGATCAACGCGGGGCTGCAACGACTCTTGGGCCTCTCGCAGACGGAGTGGGTCCAAATAGCGATTATCGCGGTGATTACTGCGATCGCGACGCTCTCGGTCATCTCCGGTGTTCATCGCGGCATCCGTTGGCTCTCGAGCTTCAATCTCGGCCTGGCCGGCGTGCTCCTGCTGTTTGTGTTCATCACCGGCCCCACGGTCTATCTGATTCAGCTCTTCATCTCCTCTACCGGCGCCTACCTGCAGCAACTCGTGAGTCAGAGCCTGTGGCTCGACGTGCGGCCGGGGAGCGAATGGCAGTTTGACTGGACATTGTTCTACTGGAGCTGGTGGATCTCCTGGTCCCCCTTCGTCGGTGTCTTCCTGGCGCGGATCTCGCGCGGCCGCACGATCGGCGAATTCATCGTCGCCGTCCTCTTGATACCGGTACTGATCACCTTTTTATGGCTGACAGTCTTCGGCGGAACCGCTCTGCATGGTTCCCTGTTCGGCGACAGCGGTATCGAGGCCGTGGTACAAGCCAATGCCAGCGCGGGCCTCTACGCCATGCTCGAGCAGCTCCCTTGGCAGGCACTGACATCGTTGCTCGCGATCCTGATGGTGATGGTGTTCTTCATCACCTCATCCGATTCCGGATCGCTCGTCGAGGAGATGATTACCTCGGGTGGTCACCCGCACCCGCCCAAAGCCCAGCGGGTCTTCTGGGCGGTGATCGGTGGGGTCACCGCAGCGATCTTGCTCCTCTCGGGCGGGCTGCAGGCCCTGCGCACTGCCTCCCTAACCTCGGGGCTGCCGATGACGCTGTTCTTGTTGATCGCCTGCTGGGGCCTGCTGAAAGCGCTCCGGACCGACGAGCAGGTCGCCGGCATTCCCTCTCATAAGGCATTGCGCGACTGACCCATCGCCAGCGCAAGCAGCGGCGAGACCGGGAGCGCCGCTAGGGCGAGGATGCGTTTTCGCTGTTCATGTCGAGGGATCAGGTGCGCGCCCATGACATCGCTGTGAGTAGTCTCAGTTGGCGGCAGCCGCCGCAGCCGACAGCGATTCCGGCGCTTCGCTCGACAAGCCGTACTTGTGGATGCGATAGCGCAGCGTCTCGCGGGTGGTGCCGAGGGCGCGGGCCGCAGCAGTGACATTGTAACCGCTGCGCTCGAGCGCGGTGCGGATGATGTAGCTGTCCATCTCGTCGAGCGCCATGCTGCCGTCGAGCGGGATCAGCAGCTGATCACCCTCGACGCTCGGCCCGCTGCCCGGCGCGGCTGCCATCCCTTGACCGAGTTGCAGCCATTCGATTGGCAAGACGTCGTCATGCGCCAGCAGCACGGCGCGCTCAACCACATTGCGCAGCTCGCGCACGTTGCCCGGCCAGTGGTAGGCGCGCATCTGCTCGTAGACCGCCGGCGGCACCTCGCTCACCTGGCGGCCAGAGCGGGCGTTGTATTCGTCGATCAACACCGGCACCAGCTGACCGAGGTCCTCAAGGCGCTCGCGCAACGGCGGCAGGTCGAGGCGGAACACCGACAGGCGATGAAACAGATCGCTACGGAACTCGCCGCTGCTCACGCGCGCCTCAAGGTTCTGATTACTGGCAGCGATGATCTGCACATCGACCTTGATCAAGCGTTCGCCACCCAGTCGGCGCAAGTGCCGATCCTCGAGCACAGTCAAGAGCTTGGTCTGCAGATCGAGATCCATCTCGGCGATCTCATCGAGAAACAGGGTGCCCTCGTGGGCCTGCTCCAGATACCCGCGATGCCGGCCCTTGGCGCCGGTGAAAGCGCCGGCCTCGTGGCCGAACAGCTCGGATTCGAGCAGTTCGCGTGGCAGCGCGGCGCAGTTGACCTCGATCAAGGGGCCCTCGGCGCGCGGACCGCCATGGTGGAGGATACGCGCCACCAGGCCTTTGCCGGTGCCGGTCTCGCCGCCGATGATCAGCGCGCTGAACGGCACTTCGGCGAGCCGCGCGATCAAGCGGCGCGTCTCCTCGGTGGTCTTGCTGGCACCGAGATAGGAACTCGGCGCATAGCGGCGGCGGCTGTCGCGGGTCTGGGTGTGCAGGCGGCGCTGGGCCAGGGCGCTGCGGCGGGCACCGGCGACGACGAGTTCCAGCCGTGGTAGCGGACAGGGTTTCTCGAGGAAATCATAGGCACCGAGACGCAGCGCGCGTACCGAGTCTGGGACACTGCCATAGCCGGTGAGCAGAATCCATTCGCCGGGTATTTTCTGCTCGCGAATGCTCTCCATCAGGTCAAGCACGCTGCCGTCCGGCAGACTCATGTCGGCCAGGATGACCAGGGGCTCGAGCTTTTGGCTAGTCAGGATCTCCCGTGCTTGCGACAGCCGCTCAGCGACCTCGACATCCCAGCCCTTGGCAGAGAAATGGTGCTCGAGTTCGCGCGCGAGCCCATCTTCGTCTTCGATAATGAGGAGGGAATCGGCCATCGGTCACTCTTTACAATTACAAACCATCTAACGGGCATCGCCGCGTACCCGCTGCTCCTACTCCGAGGCGGGCCCGGTGCTGATCGAAGAGCCGGCAGACCACAGCATCCGGGCTATGCGTAAGCAACTTCCATGCCGCACTTGCGCGTCGCGCGACAACGCCTAGCTGACAACGAGCGGCCGTCCACCACGCCCACACAACCGGCTGATATCAACCACAGTCCAGTTGAAAACAACCATTCGGTCGCAAATGCTGGGTATCCTGCCACACTCGTGTACCGTGCACTAGCGCACTGTGCGCAGGCCTTAGACACATTATCGCCATGACCGAACGTGCCGCGAACACCTTGATGCGGGCCGCCCGCCTGCCTGTCGTACTGGGCACCTTGGGACGTCTGCTCATCGTCCTCGCGGCGCTCTCCGCCCCTCCGGCGCTCGCGGCCTGGAGCCAGGCGAGCAACGCGCTAGGTTTGCGGCTTGCGGTAACCGCCGTCGCTTTGCTCCTGGTCGGTTGGCCGGTCTCGCGTCTGCGACCCTTGCGCGCGGACGAGCACGATATCCAATGGAACGAGGCGCTCGCGGTCACTGGGCTGGCGTTCCTACTCGCGGCCCTGGTCATGGTTTGGCCCCTGACCGCTGCTGGCCTTGGCGGGGTTGACGCCTTGTTCGAAGCGACGTCCGGCATCACCACCACCGGGCTGACGATGCTGCGCGGCCTCGACAAGGCCGACCCAGCCGTGCTGTTCCTGCGCGCCTGGATGCAATGGTATGGCGGGCTCGGAATTGCCGTACTCACGGTCGCGCTCATCATGCGTCATCACGCTAGCGCACGCCGGCTGCTGGAGACCACCGGCGAACAGCTCACCGACGCCGGTGCCCGTGGCCATGCCCGTCGCGTCTCGATGGTTTATCTCGCGCTGACGGTGATCGCGATTGGCGCCGTCTGGATGACCGGCCTTGCGCCAATGGATGCCTTGCTGTACGCGCTTCCCGCTGTCGCAACTGGTGGCTTTGCACCGTCCGATCAGAGTCTCGCCGGATTACCCGGTGCCACGATCGCGACACTCTCACTGCTCTGCATCGCCGCCGCGGTGAGTCTCCCGCTGTATGCAAGACTGCCCCACCGCGGCCTGCGCGCACTCACGCATGAGCCGGAGTTGATCGCGCTGCTCGGCGCGATCCTGATCACCATGCTGCTGCTCAGTGCCATCGCAGCGCTGGCGAGCGGCTTGCCCTGGCCGCAGGCACTGGCCCAAGGCTTCACGCTCGGCGTCTCGGCGCAGACCGATACCGGTTTCAGTACGGTCGCTGTCGCGGACCTGCCCGCGACCTCGCAGGTGGTGCTGATGGGGTCGATGAGCATCGGCGGCTGTACCGGATCGACCGCCGGCGGAATCAAGCTCATTCGGCTCCTGATCATCATCCGCCTCGTACAGCTGGCATTGCGCCGTACCGCGATTGCCGAGCGCGCCGTGTTGCAGGCGCAGGTCGGCGGTGCGCGCATCGAGCCGTCGATGGTGACCGCCACACTGCAGTTGCTGGCGCTCTGGGCGATGGTGCTGCTGACCTCATGGCTCGCCTTCCTGGCGCTCGGACAACCACCACTGGCGAGCCTGTTCGAGGTGGTCTCGGCCACCGCGAATGCCGGGCTCTCGGCGGGGCTGACCAGTCCCGAACTCCACCCGGCGCTGAAACTGGTGCTCTGCGCCGATATGCTGTTTGGACGCGTGGAGGTCTTGGCGCTGCTCGTAGTGCTGTACCCGCCAACCTGGTTCGCGCGCAAACGCAACCCTTAACGAGAGCGACAACGCTATGAGAGCCGCATTTATCGGTAGCAATTCGCTGACCTTGTCCACGGCCGAGCTGCTGCTCGAGGACGGTCGCGAGGTCATCATCATCGAGCGCGACCGCAACCGCATCGACGCGCTGTCCGAGCGGATCGATGCCGGATTCGTCCATGGAGACGGCACGCTGCCGGATGTGCTGCGCGATGCCGAGCCCGAGAACACCGATGTGCTCTTCTGCCTGATGGAGAGCGACCAGACCAATATCCTGGCGGGACTGATCGGCCGCTCGCTCGGGTTCGCACGCGTGGTTCCGCGGGTGAATGACCCGCAATTCCAGCGTATCGCCGCGGAGCTTGGGCTTGAAGACAGCATCATGCCCAACCGGGCGGTCGCCGCGCACCTAAAGCAGATGCTCTCGGGTGGTAAGTCGCTAGAGCTGTCGTCGGTGATCCGAGGTGAGGCGGCGATCTTCAGCCTCAGCGCCGAAGAGACCGAGAGGGGGCCGATCGATGACCTCGACCTGCCAGAGCGCACTCGGGTCGTCTGCCTCTACCGCAACGAGCATTTCTTTCTGCCGCACGAGGTCAAGGCGATCAAGCCGCGTGACGAAGTCATTCTGATTACCAGCCACCAACAACTCCCCAAACTCGAGCAGCGCTTCGAGCGCAGCGAGGCCGGTGATCAGCTGAAGGCCGATTGACCGGTATACCCATCCTCTCGCACATCGGCGCCGGGAAAGCGCAGGCTGTACCAAGACTGCGAGGGCGCACGCATTGCGTGCCGCATCACAACATTGGTTTCAAATTTGCAGCACACAAGACGTCCGGCAATGGTGCACACTGAACATGTCAGGGCTGCAACCACAGCCGGTCAGTCCAAACTCAACGAGCGAGGCAGCCATGAGATACGCCACAGCAACCGCACTGACCCTCACATTGACCACGGCCCTGAGTCTACCGGTGCTTGCCCAAGACACCGCGCCCCCGGCAGCCGGCCCAAGCGCTACCGGGCAGCGTCCCGGCATGGGGCCTGGAACCGGCGGCAGGGGGCCCGGGGCCGGCATGAGACCGGGAATGGGCCGAATGGGTGGACAGATGCCGGCCTTCTCGTCCTTTGATACCGATGGCGATGGTCTGCTTAGGGAGGATGAATTCGCCCAAGGCCGGGCAGAGCGCATCAAGGAGCGTTCGCAGCAGGGCCATCAGATGCGCAACCTTGCCAACGCACCCTCCTTTGAGGAAGTCGATCAGAACGGCGACGGCCAGATCGACAAGGAAGAGTTCGAGAGCGCCCAGATGCAGCACCGGAAGAGGATGCAGCCCTAAATGGCCGACGCTCACCATCGAACGGCGCCGGGGCACCTGGCGGCTCCATCCACGCCAGTTCGTGCCGCGGCTCCATTTGGCCAAACGGCTGCTTCGGATAACGTATGCACCCATTATGGCCCCGAAGGGGCACCTTAAAGCGTTGGAGCAATCAAGATGAAGGTTGCGGTTTTCTCGGATGTGCAGGCCGTGCTGCCGGCACTCGAAGCGGCCATCGAGCAGATCGAGGCTTGGCGGCCAGATATGGTGGTGATGGCCGGCGACCTCGTGAACCGCGGCCCTGACAGCAGCGGCTGTCTGACCCTGTTCGATCAGATGCGGCGCGAGCAGGGCTGGCTACCGGTCAACGGCAATCACGAGGTCTGGGTGCTCAGCTGTAGCGCTGGGCCACCCGCTAACGAGGGCGAGCGGGAGATCCGCCGCTTCACCGACTGGGCATGGCAGCAGGTCGCCGATCAAGCTGACCGACTGCGCGGCTGGCCGGACCATCTCTGCCTGCACCCACCACAAGCCGATGCCTGGCTGCATGTGACCCACGGCTCCATGGCCGGCAACCGTGACGGCATCACGGCCAATACCACCGATGAGTCCCTGGTCGGCAAGCTGCCGGAAGGGGTCGCGCTCTTCGTTGCCGGCCATACCCATCGGACCCATCAGCGTCATACTCAGGGCATGGATGTGGTCAACGTCGGTTCGGCCGGCTCGCCGTTCGACGGCGACGTGCGCGGCAGCTACGGCCGCTTCACCTGGCGCGGCGGCAGCTGGCATACCGAGCTGGTGCGCTTCAATTACGATCGCGAGCGCGCTGCTCGCGATTTCGAGGCATCTGGCTTCCTCGACGAGGGCGGCCCCCTCGCTCGCTTGGTCTACCTCGAATGGCAGCGCGCTCGGCTGCTGATCGGCGGCTGGCGCGAGCGCTGGCAAGCAGCGGTATTGCGTGGGGAGATCTCGCTGGAGGAGTCCGTGTCGCGCTATCTGCGCGATTGCCGCTGACATGCTGGCGCTCGGTATTACCGCCGTGCCGATGTGGTCAACATCTACCCTGCCCTAGAGTTGAGATGCCATGAACACCGCGATGACCGCATCTGCTTTCCTGATCCTTGTCATCACCGCATTGGCGCCCCCCGAACTCGCCGCTCAAGCATGGAATCCAGCCAAGCCTAACGAAGCGATGCGAACACCGAGCGGCCAGCCCTGGCGAGGCACCCTCCAGAGCGGCGCTGAGGTCTGGGTCGACCCGCGCACGAACCGGCCAATGACCCGAGGGGCCGGCTACCAGACCCAGCTCTGGGATGGCGTCCACCGCCTTAGCGACGGCACCGAACTGCATGTGCGCAACGGCCGGGTGGTACCGACCACTGAGATGCTTGAGCGCCGACATGCGACACCGACGCCGCCGACACCCGAAGCACAGGCAGATGAATCCCGGCTTCCCGGTGGCCGGAGTAAAACCGGGCAGCCAGCCGCAACGGCATCAGCGCAGCGCAGTGGCGGCCATCCCTGTCAGGCGCTCATTGACCAGACCTGCGGTCGCGACAACGCCTGTGCGGAAACGACCAAGTGCAGCGCAGCACGGCAGCTGCTCGATATGGCGGCTGAAGAGCGAGCGCGGCACGCTAACCCACAAGTTCTGACGGACACCGGGCTCAAGTGCCGCGAGGCGCTCCACGACAGCTTTTTCACTCCCTGTCAGACAAACGCCACTGGCGAGTAAGCAGCCGCACCGACGCGTTCATTGGTCGATGATCCCGACGGCCTCATTGCCGAGCGCGAACTCGGCGCTGAGGCACCACCTTGCTAGGGCGGCGCGGCCGCCCCCATCTTCCTGCAACGATTGCCGATATCCACCCAGCAGAGCTGATGCCAGCCGGCGCCATCTAGGCGTCATCCGCTCGCCCCGAGCACGGCGTCCGCGCGCCGGCGGAATGAGGACACGACCTCCTCCGTGCGGCGCCGGAAGAAAGGCCCCGCAGCGGCCGCCGCCGGCCCACCCCGCAGCGCGTACTCGGTCCACAGCTCCACCAACGTCTCGTTCGGCTCGCGCTCTTCAAAACGCCAAACCTGGTGCAGCCGGCGCAGCGGACCGCCCCCGCCCTCAATGCGAATCTGGTGCGGGCGTTCCAGCACCGCCTCCGTACGAAAGCGCCAGACGAAGGAGTAGATCCCCACGGCCTGTTCCACGGATCGGCGGTTTTCCTTCTCCCACAGGATCCGTGCCTCCTTCCAGCCGGGAACAAAGTCTGGGTAGCGCTCAATGTCCGCTACGAGGTCGAACACATCCGGGCGCGCGTGGTAGAGCGATTCTCGGACAGTGAAGCTGGGCATGGTACTGGGCTCGTGCAGTGCGGTGGAACGGTAGGCCGCGGCTGGGCTTAGCCGGTAGTGCGGATCTGTCCATGCGCGCGGGAGGCCTTCTCCAGGGGACGCGTTCGCGGGCTGCAACCAAGTCGGCAAGCGTCAGATCGAGTTGCTCGTCGAGTGCTTGAGCGCCGGCCGCGACCCCCGCCTTGTGGTCCTCAAGCCTCGCCGTTGCCTTCAGGCATCTTGCTGAGGCTGACCTCGTCAAAGTGATCGTCGAGCATGACCCGGAGAGTCTTATGACCCACGTTTTCATGGCAGCTGACACAGCCCTCGCCGACGTCGCCGCCGAAGTAGGCCTTATGCGCGGCCAGTGCCGCGGGATCATCGCTGGTCGCATCCTTCAACGCCGCGTGGCAGCTCAGACAACCGAAGTCGTAGACGTACTCAGCGCGATCCTCGAGGCCCGCGATCCAGTCCGGCTTGTGAAACGGATAGATCGCCTGCGCAACGGCATCGCGCACTCCGGTCGTCGCCTTCGCGAATAGGTGTTGGGCCGCGCCGTCATGCGGGAGATGGCAATCGGTGCAGTTGGCGACCACACCGCCCAGATTGTTACCACCATGGACATCCTGCTCATGGGCCCTGGCAAAAGGCTCCATGGTATGGCAACTGGTGCAAAACTCAGCCTCCGAGGTATTCTCGACCATGGCCTCAGTACCAATCCAGCCCGTCGCCATGACGACTGGAACAATGACGGCGATTGCAATCAACGTCACGAGTAGGCGTCGAATCCAGCGCTTGTTCATTGCGAGTCTCCTTCGGTTTGGACTATGCCGATGCGTTCACTTTGCTTCAGGTCACTCGACTCAAGAGCAGTTCAAGATCAGCTCAAAACGCCGGACGCGGACGCCCGTAGACGTCATAGAGCACTGTCTCGAGGCGCTCGTTGACCGCTTCACTCGGATCGAACGGTGGCGCTTCCTCGATGCGTTCGGCAGACACATCAGCAACCACCTGGCGCGAGACCCAGTCGATCTCAGCGATCGCGTCCACCGGCAGTAAGACTTTCTTTGAGAACGGCAGCCGGGAGGTGTCGATGATGAACGCACGCAGCGCCCAGCTGCTGTCGTTAACGATGAGGTCGACGACACGACCGACCTTGTCGATGCCGCTATCCACGGTGCTCGGGGCGACGACGCGATAGCCCGTCACCTCGCGCACAGAGCGCAGATGGACATCATCGCCCTCTTCCAGATCGGCATCCTCAATGGTCGCGCCGCTCGTCGCGGTCGCCGGCTCAATGCGCGCTTCCTGCATGGTCGTCAGGCTCGTCGGTATCGGAAAGTCCCCCCAAAGGCCGCTGCCAAGCCAGTAGCTTGGTAGCGAGTGGAATTCGTTGTAGAGCTGCTCGTAACGCCGCGAGACCGGCGCATCGACGTCCAAGGGTGGGCTTTGCTCGATCTGGGTCTTGGTCAACGTGACCGGCATGCGCTGGCGCTCCCAATCCGGCGCTTCGAGTTGGGCGGGCGAGATCAACACCTTGCGCCCAGACAGCCAACCGCCGGTATCGGCCACCATGTAGCGCAATGTCCAGAGCTCGTCATCGAACAGGAAATCGTGGCAATGGCCAATGTCGCCATCGAGTGCTTCAAGCCGGTAGCCTTCGGGCTCGGCGAGGCTTCTGAGCATGGAGTCCTCCATTCATCTGGGGCTGGTGCGGCGAGCACAAAGACGACCGCGCCGCGACTACATTGCTTCATCCAAGGACGCGCAGAAATCGGGCCAACCCAGAGACAGCTGCAGTTGGGCGCAGTAGCCCGGGCGCCGCCTGCTGGCTTGGTTCATAAGCCCCAGGGGCGCGGCATTTGAACCTCATCCAAGACCAGCGCGAGCCGCGAGCACAATCTTGAACGGAGAGAGGAGAGGCGAGAATTAGTTGTCGCACTCGCGCGCGACGATTAGAGTACCTGAACCGGCGCCAGGCCCGCTGCACCGCTGCCGTGGCCTGGGAGTCCAGCGGTTCGTCATCCGACCCGAACGCACTCGAGTAGTGATAACCCGGCTACACAGCCAGGGAGCGCTCGCCCCGCTCATTGCGGGCCTCGCCGGCCGATCAACGCCAACGGCTCTTGCGACTCGCTTCTCCAACGCCTCCAACTCAGCAGGTATTGCCCTCATGAAACAAAACCTGAAACTCGGCCTTTTGATCCTCGTCGTACTGGTTCTCGGCTTCGTGTATCTTTTCTGGGGGCCGAAATCCTGGGAGGTACAGATTACCGGCGCGACCGGCGATGGCCGCGATGTCCAATACCGCATCGAAACGGTCAAGGCCGGCACGTCGGACACCTTGATCTTCAGGAACGAGGACGCCGGCTTCATGCCGCCTTATTTCAAGTTCGATGCTGCTCGGCTGCAATCGATTGCCCGCAGAGTGAGTGAAAACTGCCCCCAAGAGGCCGTCGACCTCAATGGCTATGGCCTTCGCATCCCTTGGTTGAGCATGTTCCCTAACGCGACCTCCATCGACGCGCCGGAGCGTTGCCGCATGGCGCGGTCTGCTGAATCGCCGCAATGAAGAGTACCCCGAGCGTCAAGAGCGGGACCGACGCTCCCGGTGATCGCGCAAGCAGCGCCTGAGCGTCGAACGCGAGGATCCCTTCGATGTCGCATCAAGCAGCCAATCTACTCGTCGGCATCGGCGTGCTGTCCTTGGCGGCGCACTGGCTCGCCTGGCGGGTGCGTATCCCGGCCATCGTCTTCCTGCTCGCCGCCGGCATCGCCGCCGGTCCGCTCACCGATTGGCTGCATCCGGATGCAACAGCTGTTCGAGCAGCTTGCCGTGATCGCCCGCGCCTTGGGTCATTCGGCACGGTTGGAGTAGCTCGACTACCTGGCTCAGGGCGAGCGCAGTGTCGAGGAACTGGTGCGACTCAGCGGGCTGTCGGTGGCCAACACCTCCAAGCATCTGCAGCAGCTCAAGGCTGCGGGGCTGGGTCTCGTCGAATAGGTATTCGACCTGGGTAACGGCGGCCTGAGCAAGTATGAGGATGGCCAAGGCCTACGATGGCCGTCACCAAAACCAGCAGCAGGAAATGGGTTCTCAGGTATCAACTGCAGGGGCGGCGACGCGAGATGGGACTCGGCAGCTATCCCGCGGTCAGCCTCAAGCCGGCGCGCGATAAAGCCGCACAGGCATGCTCACAAGCTGCGGCGGGCATCGATCCTATCTCAGCTCGGACACAGGTCCAGACAGCAACCTATGTACCGCATGGGTTCCGGTCATCGTTTCGAGATTGGGCGGGCGAAGTGTCGTCATTCCCAAGAGAAGTCTGCGAGATGGCGCTTGCCCACGTCATCGAGAACAAGGCGGAGGCCGCCTATGCGCGTGGCGATCTATTCACCAAGCGGCTAAAGATGATGGCTGAGTGGGCGCAATGGTGCGGCAAAGGCGCGGCAGATAATCCGGTCGACCCTCACCCGCAGCAGCAAGCAACTGATGACTCAACAAAAGAGGGTCAATGACGCAGGAGACCATGCTGTATCAATGGCTATGGGCAGCGGCGCAGGCGGCATCTATCACCGTATCGGAGAGGAAATAGCCAGCACCTTTCAGGTCAAGCAACGTGTCCCGCAACTCATCAGCGAGCAAGCCGCGCCGATGGGCTTCGACCAAGAGCCCGGCCGTTCCTTTGACCGGTAGCCCATAGATTGAGTGCGCGATCTTGCGCCCACGTTTTTCGTCGATGATCGCCAGGCAGGGTGCTAGGCTGCGAGCCAGCGTGATCACGGCCGCCTCGCCAGGATCGAGCTCAGCAACCAGCAACGGGGCCGCTTCGGCCGATGACCGGACATGGGCGGCCCAGCGGGCGCCGGCCAGGGTTTCCGCACCTGGCCGCCGCATCCCGGCGACGGTCACTTCATCAAAGACCCGCTGCGGAATCCAGAATTCGCTAAACAAGGCCGGCAACAGGTCTAATCGACCTGCTAGCGACAGCGCGACCAGCGGGCCAGCATTGATCACAGCACGCTCGGCAGGCATCAGGCGAACTCGTTGGTCAGGTCATCGCCCTGTAAATCGACCACCGGTACACCTGATCGGCTCGCCGCCAGCAAAAACTCGACGCGCCCCATACCGCACAGTCGGCCGGCTTTTCCCGATGAGATGCGGCCTTGCTCAAAGAGCTTAACGGCGAGCAAAAAACGCGCTTCGTCGGCAAAGTTAGCCGGCAACTCGGCAGCCGAGGGCATCGATCATGATCGCGCAGGTACACCTAAGAAGGAGCCGCTTCGGCATCCTGGTGCTCTTCGACTGATAGTCTGTCCTACCACGCCAAACGCGCCGGGCTGATCGAGCACCTCCTCCCTCCGGCGAGCGCTTCAGCTCGACAAAGCTCTCGAAGGCGTAGCCGGTGCGCTTGATCCAGAGTTCCGGCAGATTGGGCGGTGCATAGCTCAGTTTGGCCCTGGCCAGGATCATGAGGCTGCTCTCGGAATCGGGCTTACAGCCGGGGGGCGCTGAACCTCGGTCAGCTCAAGGGCGGCGACAATCTCGCGCAGATCAGCACGCGGCGCGGCGGTGGTCGGGTCTCGATCCCAATGC
The DNA here is from genome assembly GCF_016653295.1 of Halochromatium salexigens. Lineage (GTDB taxonomy): Bacteria > Pseudomonadota > Gammaproteobacteria > Chromatiales > Chromatiaceae > Lamprobacter > Lamprobacter salexigens. Next base: position 337,940 of record NZ_NHSF01000059.1, read on the forward strand.
CGTCATCGCTCAGCGCCAGGATCGCGGCGAACGCCTTGCCGTGGTCGTCGTCGCCAAAGTCGGCCGGGGACACCAGGTCCACAACGCGCGGGACGGCGTCGGGCTCGATCATCAAGCCACTGAGCAGTGCGCGTTCGGCGCGGCTGATGATTGCACGCTGAGACGCGTCTTGGTGCTGCTCCATGGCTTGGGGAGGCCTTGTGTGGTTAGCTAACACACTAAGTAGACGTCCAATTTCTACTTCCCGATGATCGCTCCAAAGTGCTGCTCAAATCGGGAAAAGTTACTGGACAGTTTCTAAGTCGTCGCTGGTCCGCCTGATTCGCAAGTGTCGGCTCTCTAACTCGGTTTCATCGAGCTCAGCAACCACGTGCAAGCTGATCTCATCATCAACTTGGAATGGAGACATCACAGCCACAACGGCGATGCGCCGATCTTGCTCCGCAGAAAACGCTCCAGACGCTCCAGGCAAGTCATCCGTCCGCAACAGACACTGATCGCCCTGCATGACCCGAAACTGCACTGAATCGCAGTCATCGCCCGGCGGAAGCGTCAAGGTCGCCACCACACAGAGCCTAGGCAGCACCACCGGCACGTGCTCGATCAGGAGATCACCTGAATAGACGCCGATAAAGCTCTGCTTGTTGCCAATCTCCTGACGAACATCGTCGCAGAAAATCACCTCAAGCTGAGTTCTTGTCATGACTGTGTCTCGCGCCTTGCCGTAATCGCATCGTCAACCGTATTCACATCCACTGCCAACGCAGCAGCCAGCTTTCTTACCGTTGACAGCCGCGGATCATCCAAACCGGCCTCGATCCGTGACAAGCGCGACTGCGCACCAGTTCGGAGCGCAAGCCGGTCAGCTCCTTTACCGCCTCGGCCAGCTCGATCATGGTGAGCTCGCCCGGATTGCGGAGATTCACCGGTCCGGCCAGCGCATCCGGGCTGTTCATCAGCCGCACGAAGCCCTCGATCAGATCATCCACGTCGCAGAACCAGCGCGTCTGGGTGCCGTCGCCATAGAGCGTGATCGGCTCGTTGCGCAGGGCCTGGACGATGAAGTTCGACACCACTCGCCCGTCGTTGGGATGCATGCGCGGTCCGTCGGTGTTAAAGATCCGCGCCACCGTGATGCGCAGGCCGTGCTGGCGCCGATCGTCGAAGCACAGCGTCTCGGCGCAGCGCTTGCCCTTGTCGTCGCAGGAGCGCTTGCCCTCGTCGTCGCAGGAGCGCTTGTCCTCGTCGTCGCAGGAGCGCGGGCCGATGGGGTTGACGTTGCCCAATCGTCCTCGGTCTGCGGGTGAATGCTCGGGTTGCCCTAGACCTCGCCGGTCGATGCCTGGAAGAGAAGGCCCAGCCTTGGAGCATTTTGACCGAGAAACCAAAGGGACTGCTCAATGCTTGGCCAGCCAGGCGTCAGATCGCCACCTTCCACTCCCACAACAGACCAACGGTCTGCGTAAGACCCTGCGTACGCAGCGTATCGAGGTATTCATCTGCTGTCTTCGGCGGGTTCTTGAGCGATCGGCGGTGCTTGGCGGCTGCCTCGCACACTCGACCCGGGTGCAGGTCGAGCAGGTCGACGATAAAGTCGTCAGGATGCTGTGCAGCTAGGTGATAGCGCCTGAGTTCCTCAAGCGGGAAGTCCTTCAAATTGAACGTCACGATCAGGCTCGCACCACTGTGAATGGCGGCTGCTACGACGTGGCGATCGTCCTCATCCGGCAGTTCTACGGACGCGATCAGATGGTCGAAATCGGTCACGAGGCAGTCCCGCACATGGGCATTCATCAGCGTGCGGGTGCGCTTCAGGTTCTCCGGCTTCAGGTCTGGCCGCTGCGCGAGGACGTTTCTTGTCCACTCGTCATGAATCATGTCAGACCAGCGCGCCCGGAACAGATCCGTCAGCGCCAAGCGCATCAGAAAATCGCGCAGGGGTGCAGGGTAGAGCACGCATGCATCGTAGACGACGGTGAAGTGGGAGCTCATTCATACCCCATGTCAAGCTCCTGGGCCTGCTCAGTCAGAACATCGAGCGCCTTGCTGCGCTCGGCGTCGATGCGCTCTTTATAGTCGACCACGTCCTGGTAGCGGACGCGTCGATGTGTGCCAACCCTGTGAAACGGGATCTCGCCGCGCTCCAGCAGCTGGACAAGGAACGGGCGCGAGACATTGAGTACATCCGCCGCTTCCTGGGTCGTGAGCTCTGCATGGATCGGGATGATGCTGACCGCGTTGCCCTCGCCAATTTCGGTCAGGACATCCACAAGCAAACGCAGCGCCGACACCGGCATGCGAACCGCATGGGATGAGCCCTTGTTGTCGAAGATCTCAATCTGCTGCGTCTCGGCACGGGTTTGCAGATGGGCTGACAGGACCCGGCCGCTCTCCCGGGCAAGCGCGATCTCTTCTGCCGTCGGTAGCTGGCGGGTGGGTAACAAGGTGGTCATAACAGCCTCTTCGAAATTTCAACCAGCACTAGGGCGGCTTATAACCGAAATAAACGAAAGAGACAATAACGCCATAAGGGTTCGCTTTCGTCGGACAGATGTCGTCGCCGGCACTCGTCGTCCCGGCCGGGAAGCCGGGACCCAGGCCATGGATGGTGAGCGGGCGGTAACCTGCTGAGCTTTGGTGCCTGCCGCGAGGTTGCTTTCCCTGCGCTGGATTCCGGCTTCCCGGCCGGAATGACGGAGGGGAAGGGGCCGGAATGACGTAGTGCCTGACTGCGATGCCGGAGGGAGGATTGACCGGAGCCGGCACCGGGGCGGATGGGGCGTTGTTCGAGCAGGCGGTGCAGGTCACCGATGCCGAGGGGCACACCTGGACCTGGCGGCGCATCGTGCTCGAGCTCGAGCGCCCGAGCCGCAACGGCGATCAGCAACTGACCCTCTTGACCAACCTGCCCGCCGAGGCCGCTGATGCCGCCACGGTGGCCGAGCTCTACCGCAGCCGCTGGACCATCGAGACGGCGTTTCAAAAGCTCGAGGGGCCTCTCAACTCCGAACTCAATACCTTGGGCTATCCGCAGGCCGCGCTGTTTGGCTTCTGCCTGGCCCTGGTCGCCTTCAACCTCTACGCGGTGGTGATGGCCGCCCTGCGCGCCGCCCACCCCGAGGCCAACGTCGACGAGACGGTCTCGGAGTATTACCTGGCCGGCGAGATCGCCCGCACCAGCGAGGGGCTCACCATCGCGGTCGAGGAGCAACACTGGCAGGTCTTTGCGCAGGCCGATCGCGCCCAACTCTGTGCCTTGCTGCTCGCCTTGGCGCAGCGCGTCAACCTCAAGAAGCTGCGCAAGAGCCCGCGCGGACCGAAAAAGCCTCCCACGCCGCGGACCAAGCATAAGGGCAAGCCGCATGTCTCCACGGCTAAACTCTTGGCTGGGCGTTAACACGGCTGGCGACCCACCTTTAAAGGGCTGACCCCAAGGACAACAAATTTCTCGCACTCGCCGAAGCTGCTGGAGCCGAACTCATCGTCGCCAGCGACCCGCACCTCACCGATCTACACCCATGGCGGGGCATCCCGATCATGCCGCCTGCGGCTTTTCTTGTCGGGATCAACTAACAAGCTCGGGCGCGAAAACGGCATCTGCGGCCGCGCCTTGCACCTTGATGCGCGCTATTCTAGCTTGGCCGCGCCACGCTTGGCGCGATTCGGCGTCGAGACCAGCGATCGAGCAACAACGGAGACCCTCGCCATGGCGACACCAGCTGAAGAAGTTTGGGCACTGTTTCGGGAAACCGACCAGCGGTTGAGGCAGCGTTTTGAAGAAACCGATCGCAAGATCGCAACCCTCAGCGAGCTCATCGGCCGGCAAGGCAATCGGCTCGGCGAATTCGTGCAGGAGATGGTGCGCCCGACCGTGGTCCGCCTGCTGCGCGAGCGCGGACTACCGGTACACCAAGTCGCGCCTAACCTCACCGCCTATGATGACAACGGCCAGGTGATCGCCGAGATCGATCTGCTCGCGCTCAACGACCAGGTCGCCGTTGCCGTTGAATGCAAATCCCATCTCAGCCTCGACGACGTCAACGCCCACCTTGCGCGCCTCGCCACCTTCAAGGACTGCTTCCCGCGGTACCGGTCGTATCAGCTCCTGGGCGCCGTGGCCGGCATGGTCGTGCCCGACCAGGTCAGTCGCTTCGCCGACCGCAAGGGGCTGTTCGTGCTCGCCCAATCCGGGCAGGCGATCGAGATCCGCAACGACGCGCGCTTTCAGCCCAGAACCTGGTAACACTGAGGCTCACCGCTCGCCCGGAGCCTGCGTCTCGACGGCAAAATCGACCAGGGTGCGCTGCCTGGGCGCGGTCAGTGAGACACTTCTTCGGGTTCGCCGTACGTTTCGATTCCCAGGCGCCGGGCAACATCTTGAGCGCGGCTGTCGATCATCGGTGAGATGACGATGAGACGGTTGGCCTGGCGCTCGTGCCGCCGCTCGTAGAACCGGGCCTTGCGCTCGAAGGTATACATCCCGGCTTTGTCGATCGAGGATTTCAGCTCACAGAGGATCAGCAGACCGTTTTTGATCAGGACATCGATCTCGACTTGGTCCGGACGGCCGAACACCTCGCCGTTGTCATCGTATTCGCTCACATTGAGCACCTCGACGCCAAAGGTCTTTTCCAAGATGCCGGCCAGTGCGTCGCGAAAGGCCTGCTCCGAGCGCAATCCCCAGCGCGCGCCCAGGGCACCGATGCCGCGGTCGATGCGTTTACCCAGCGCAAGGCTTTCCTCATGGAGCCCCTTGAGCTCTGCCTGGTTGGCTTCCCACTTGCGGTTCTGCTCTTCCCACTTGCGGTTCTGCTCTTCCCACTTGCGCTCGGCTTCCTGGCGCTCGCGCTCGAGGCGTTCGTCGTTCTTTCGCCAGAGTGCGTCTTGGCGTTCACGCTCTCGGCGCATTTCCTCCAGCGTTTGATGAAACCAATCGTTGGTCTCGTCGCGGCGACTGTAGAGGTTGGCGGTCAGACCGAGGATGGCTTCGCGAAAGGAAGGATCGGATTCGAGCCATGCGGGCAACTCGCGCTTGACGGTCTCTTTGAGTGATTCGAGCGTGGTCATCGGCTGCTCCAGGTTGATCCAGCATCAAACAATAGCCTTAGGGTAGCACCGGCGGTTACCTGCAAGTAGGCTGGTCGCAGGTTGCCATTGACCGCGGCCTGGGAGCGGTCTAGGTTTGCCTGCGCACCCTTTTGCAGCGAGCCCAGCCAACGACAAGCGGAGATCGCCTCATGGCATTGCAACCGACCCCCCACCTGAGCTTCGAAGACTGGCTGGAAGGCGAGCGCGCGGCGCTGTTGGCGCTGGCTGAAGTCTATGACCGGATCGACTTCGCCGTTGTTGGGCTGAGCTGACCCTCTCCTCAGGGTTTTGAGTAGCCAAGACTCGCCCCCCAGCGCTTCTATGCTGCGGCGCACCACTCGCGACAAGACGTCGACCAGTCCCTCGCCTCGGCGCGCGAAGGCTGGAATTTGAATGCGGGCTCGGTAAAACCCTCGGTCACAATGAGTACATGATCCATGGAAGCCATCCGCACGATTGAACGGGTCACCCAAGGCGAACTGCATCTGCAATTGCCCAAAGCCTTCTGGGGCAAGGAGGTCGAGGTCATCATCTTGGTCACCGCCAGCGAACCGGCCCCCGTCACCAAGCCACGCAAGAGTCTGCGCGGCAGCCTAAAAGAATATGCGCATCCCGAGCGCATGGCGCGCGAACAGACGGCCTGGTCGGATGCGGTGAGCGACGCGCCATGAGCCTGGTCGATGCCAATGTGGTCCTGCGCTATTTGCTTGAGGATCATGCCGAACTCTCCCCTCGGGCAGCCGAAATCCTTGAACAGCAACAGGTGACGCTCCCTATCGAGGCCGCCTGCGAGGTGGTCTATGTGCTGCAAAAGGTCTACGAGGTCGATCGGGACACCATCAGTCAGCGGCTCACCGAACTGGTGACTGAGGGTCTGGTGCGGATGGACAAGCCCGGCATCTTTCTCCGGGCATTGGACTGTTATCGCCAGCGCGGGCTCGACTTCGTCGATTGCCTGTTGGTGGGCTATCACCTGGAGGAGCAGCAGCCGATCATCACCTTCGATGACAAGCTGGCCAAAGTGATCAAAGCGCAAGCGCGAGGTGGCGCATGACCCAAGACCATCGCCCAGCCCCGCAAACCCGCATAGCACGGCTGGCGGCCATGCGGACTGACGCAGGGCCAGGGCCAACGCGATCAACTTGATGCGCTCTAGTCTAGCTTGGCCGCGTCGATCTTGGCGCGATTCGGCGTTAAGATCAGCGATGGATGAACACTGGAAACGCTCACAATGGCAACATCGGCTGAAGAAATTTGGGCACTATTTCGTGAAACCGATCGTAAGATGCAGGAAAACGACCAGCGGTTGAGGCAGCGTTTTGAGGAAACCGATCGCAAGACGCAAGAAACCGACCGCAAGATCGAGAAGCTCAGCGAACTCATCGGCCGGCAAGGCAACCGACTCGGCGAATTCGTGCAGGAGATGGTGCGCCCGGCCGTGGTCCGCCTGCTGCGCGAGCGTGGTCTGCCGATGCACCAGGTCGCGCCCAACCTCACCGCCTACGATGACAACGGCCAGGTGATCGCCGAGATCGATCTGCTCGCCCTCAACGAACAGGTCGCCGTGGCCGTGGAATGCAAATCCCATCTCAGCCTCGACGACGTCAACGCCCATCTTGCGCGCCTCGCCACCTTCAAGGACTGCTTCCCGCAGTACCGGGCGTATCAACTCCTGGGCGCCGTGGCCGGGATGGTGGTGCCGGACCAAGTCGGCCGCTTCGCCTACCGCAAGGGGCTGTTCGTGCTCGCCCAATCCGGGCAGGCGATCGAGATCCGCAACGACGCGCGCTTTCAGCCCAGCATCTGGTGAAACCAAAGCCGGTCGGCGCGGCGTCGATGAGTTGAAGACCCTAGGGCTTCGGCTCAAAGGGGTTGAGCAGTCTCGCTCCGCTCGACTTTACGTCACGAACATTGCGCGTGACCAGAACCAAATCGTGCTCTAAGGCGGTCGCGGCTAGCAGACTGTCAATGGCAGGGAGTGGGTCGGGCACCCCAAGGATGCCCCAACGCTCAGCAATCGCGACCGAGACAGGTAGGATGCGATCTCCCATAGCCACCTTGAGTGCCTCAAGGCGCTGCGCGAGCTGATCAGCCTGCTGGGGATCGCGGCGACGTAAACGCTCGATGCCCCGTCGAACCTCACCGACAACGAGCACGGAGACATGCAAAGCCTCAGGCTCAACGGAGGCGTACCAGCGCCTCACGCCGGCATTAGCGCGTCTGCCCTTCTGAAGTTCCGACCAGACGTTGGTATCGATCAGATATCCCATTGGACATCTCGTCCGAGATCACGAGGTCGATCTAAGTCTTCATCGGTCAATCCCTCGGTGGTGCTGGCAAACAGCGTCTTGAGATCACCGTCCTTAGTTCCTGGTTGCTCCCAGAGCAACACCACGCGCAGGCGCACGCCGTCCGGCACTTCCTCAGGGAGGTGGATACTGCGCTGCTCTGGCAGCGCATCGAATTCGATAGCGTTCATGGATCAATCCTTAAGTCGATTTCACCGACGTTCGGCTCTTGCCGAGCGCCTGAAATACCTTATCGAGATGGGCGCTCAGGCGTTCCGGGGGCATGTTCGGTGGTGGCGGCTCGCGGTTCGTCGGCGGTGTGCTTCCGGGCACGTGGTTCGCCACGGCCTGGGCGGCGCGAGAGGCGGCGCTGGGGCGATGACGCGCGGCTTGGGCGCGGCGCTGATGGACCTCGGAGAGATAATTCTCGAGCTTCTCCGGGGCAAACAGCGTCGCTGAGCGCAGGTAGCGGGCGCGCTCGGTGTCGCCCCACTGGCGTGTCTTGAGATCGATCACCGCGCAGAGCGTCTCGGGCGTTTGCATGCGCAGGGCGTGATTCGTGAGGCGATAGCTCTCGGTGCCGGGGGTGCTCGGGAAGCAGGTGCCTGCACGCTCTGAGCCCCCACCCGGCGCAGCACCGCGCGATAGCGATTGGTGCGCCGGCAGCCACCGGGCTCGATCTGCAGGAAGCCAAGACTCGCGAGCTGCTTGAGCGCGCGCTTGACCGAACTGAGCGAACTCTTGGAGCGCTTCGCCAGCGTGCGCAGCGAGGGCCAGGCGAAACCGCTCTTGGAGTTGATGAAGTGCGACAGCGAGGTGGCGACCGAGCGCGCGGCGTGGGTCAACTCGGGCTCGGCGCACAGGGCGCGCTGCCAGCGCAGGATGTCCACCGGCGAGGTGGCGAACTGAGCAACGGTGGCGGCTTGGGACATCGGCAATCTCCAGGTCGAACAGGGGTGGAGACCACCGACTGAACGGGTGAGATCACGGATGGACGCGGTATGCAGACGCCACCCCTGATGGGTGGGCTTCTTGCTAGAATACCGCTGGCCACTGGTGCGCTCGACTCGGTTGCAGTCGGGGCTTGACGCGGCGGGTGTTGGTAGCACCCCCGCGACAGTGGCATCCATCCTAGCCGCATCGGCTCGAGGTTGTCGAGTCCCCGTTGCGGATTTTTTTCTCTCCCCCTCTCCCCCGCTCCCTTGGCGCGTCGCGCAGCGCCTGAGCGCGCGCGGGCTGGGCGCGCGACGCGCTGGGCGGGCGCCGTTGCGGGCGTCGCGCGTTCTTAATTCGCCCGTTCGGGGCTCAGCATGGCCCCACCCCTGGGCTCAGGGTGAACCCACCCTGGGGTCAGCAGGAACCCAGCCTGGGTCCAGCCTGACCCCACCGACAGACCAGCGAGCGCGGCGACGAAGCGCGCGGGCGCGCATCGCGCAGGCGCGCAAGGCGTGGCTGAGAAAAGAAAAGGCGCCGCTGGCGGCATCGAATGATGCACGCTCAGCGGCGCCTTTGGAGGGAGGGATCGGAGCGGTGTTAGCCGTTGAGGACGCGGCGGCGGGCGAAGGCCAAGCCTAAGAGGCCGCTGCCGAGCAGGAACAGGGTGGCGGGCTCGGGGACTGAGAAGATGTCGGTGTCTCCACGGAACTCGAAGATGTAGCGTCCTTCGACATCGGAGTTATAGCTGTTGAAAGCCAGCGCATGAGGTCCATCGTTTAAAAACGCCCCAGGCTGGCCTGAGCCGGATAACTCGAAGAACGTCGTGTCAGTCGATCTGGTATTGCTAACGGTGCCCCAAGGGGGCGGGTTAGAGAAACCTGCTAGTGGAGCAGTGGTTGATAAATCGCCGGCTTCCCAGAAAATATCTTCATAGTTAAAGATGATATCAAAATCACCCTCCTCTCCATCATCTTGACGATCAACAAGAATGAGCTGAAAGCTGTTATTACTTTCCCCTGATCCAACGTAAGAATTGACATCAATCCAATTGACGCCAAATGCGCTGTAACCCTCAAAGAAACCTTGGCCGTAGGTGACTGCTGAGCCTATGCCATCATTGACGCTTCGCCACGCATCGACATCTGCGAAAAAAGGCGCAATCATCGTCTGGTCTGCTACGGCCAAGCTAGAGGCTGTATAAGATCCAAACGAGTTAAAGAAAGTTATATTGCCATTTTCGTTGACAAAAGTCCGGTCCCACCTCTCTCCAAAAAAATTGATCTCAAAGCCAAGCTCTACTTCTGGGCTCGATTGGTTTGTACCATTAGCAGAAAGGGTATTGCTGTTAAAAGCATCAAAAACAATAGGCGATGCATAGATCGTCGGCGACAATGCCAATCCAACGGCCAATGTGAAAATAGATTTTTGAAAGTTCATGTTCATCTCCATTAAGTAGAGCGAGATCAGTTGTTGGGCTGACAAGCGATGATGTCTCGATCATCGGCTTGCGCAGGATAAAACCGCACTATAATTAAAAGCAAATTTCGAGCCAATATAATAAAAGCTTAAAAATCAAGATTTTAGCATCTAGGAGCCCAGCAGAACGAAACACGTCAGCAATCAACTGTAAAGCGTAGTATGCCGGACAACTGCTAGTAGACTTGCATGCTAAGCAGTAAAATCAGCATCTTATATGACGCGAGAGGAAAATTCGGGCAGGAAGCGCAACATCAAAACTGTAAAAATTCTCGACAGCCTGGCCTGTCAACTTAGATGACATAAAAGTCTACGCAGCCAATTGTTAGGCCATTGACCATTAAAAGCAGAGGCTGCTTTTATGTTCAGCGACCTCCACCACCAGGAGGTGAAGAAGGTAGTGCTGCAGCAGAAATAACACGGTCAAATGTCACACTCATAGTAAGAACGCCATCAGGGAACATCCATTCGAACATCCCAGAAAGCATTGGCGCATAATGGAGATTCATTTTAACACTCACAAAATCACCAGGCTGAAAATCTCTTTCATTAGGAAATAAACCATGCTCCCCTGCTGCAAGTTCTATGTCAGCACAAGCAAAATCTGGATCATTTGGAGGCCTAAAATAGCGAACACAAAAAATATCGTCAGCATCAATGTGTTTTTCACCAACTGGCAAATCGAACCTTATTTTATCGTATACTAGTGACCTCACTTCATCTGAAAAAAGGCGTTTACCATCTGTTCTCATCCCTTCACTCGCTTGGCGCACCGCATACTCCGCTGTCCAAGATAGGGTTTCATAAACCCGAAGAATATTCGTGACTTCCAAAGTCAGGAACGTCAGAAGAAAAACCATCGGCACGAAGATCATGGCTTCAACGATTGCAGCACCCGCTTGCTGGCGCCGGCGCCGAGGGGCTGAGAAGAATGAGCGAATGCGTGAGGCCATGATCGTTCCGCGTTCCACACCGAGGTGATAAAAGTTACTTGACGATAAAGGGTTTAAGGCTCCCGCCAATGGCTCCACCAAGATCTTTTATATTGTCTAAATTGGCTAAACCAGCTTCATGAGCAATAATAATAAAATCATTGCCGCCAGGCGTACCATTGATATCCAGTTGCTTTGCGAAAACAGCACCTGAGACTGACTGAGATCCGCGGATAAGAACCTCACCTTTTGGTGCATAGACCAGTCCTCTCAAGGTTGCATTGCCGGCCAGGCGCACTTCATCACCGATACTCAAAATAAGCAGTTGAGGGATGGTGTTGCCATCGGCATCTGTGGTCAAGACACTAGACGCGGAGAGTTCCCCAGTATTGAATTGAAGCTTGCCCTCAACCATCAGCGTCAAGGTTGCACGAGGTTCGACGTCGAGGCGTGCGTTGTTGCCTGCGGTCTTGAAGTCACCCGTCACGTGCAGCGTGACATCATCACCACTTCTCACGGTAAGTTCACCTTGGAGAGTGAAGTCATCCACCTTTAGATAGCCGTTGTTGATGCGAGGAGCATCATCGCTCCCCGTAACACCGCTGGTTGTCAGTCGTCCGTCACCGCTGAAAGTCCAATCGCCGAAACTGGGGATATCCTCATAGCTTTGGAAAAACTCTTCGATACTATTGGGAGCATCCTCATCGGGGCCAGTGTTGCTAAAGAGTGGGTCAGGATCTGCACACGGATCTGCATATGTGTCAGTGTTGTTAAAAACGGCTAAATAATCAGGATCCCAGGCTACTTCCTCAGGATTCGTGGTATTAAGGTCAGGATTGGGAACCATTTTTTTAGCGCCATCGCAGACTTGTGCGTCCTCCTCGTCGTTATCTTCACAAAGCCCTCCATGCTTTCGAGCATCCGCCACGATTGCTGTAACAATTCCATCCGCAACCGTAAGATTCCCGCCGACGACCAGATCACCACTGACGTCGTTGATGTTCTGCCGAATACGAAAATCCCCTTGCACAAAAAGGCTTTCAGGTATTTTTAATACAGATCCAGATTGAGGATCTTGTATTGATGTTCTAAAATTCCCTTTTATGTAAATATCTCCGTCCATTTGACCAGAACCACTTTGTGAATGGTCACTGAAGATACCTTGGTTGCCGCTAAATTGCTCACGATCTACCTCGCTATCACCATCACTTTTCACGCCATAAAAAATTAAATCGCCCTTTAATTCTGAGCTTCTGCCCGTGAATGTGAATGCGTCATAAGTGATTACTCCGCCATATCCGTTTTGATCGGGATTTTTTTCAATAGCCGAATTACCGCCAAGGCCGACACCGGTGCTGTTTTCACTCGTTAGCACATATCCTCTAATCCTTGAATTACCACCGATTTGAGCTTTTTCGCACCCGGTAAACCCTCTGAAAATACCGCCAATATCATCCAAATTCACAGGTTCAACGCCAGTACCATCGGCAAACTCAACCAGTGCTTCCGAGGCATATCTAAAATTCAGGTCGGTACGCCCTATCCGAGATTCATCAGAGCCTTCGATCCGAGCTCTGATACGCCCCTGGTCATCAGAAGAAACAGTGCCGCCGCTGATTGGTGGGATCGTTGGGCTATCAGAGTCCTCCGCATAGGCGCTGTTAGACAGGGTAAGCACTTGCAGCACCGACTTTGCAAGAGAGGCAGGCCAGTCCGGTAAATGAATCGAAGTTTCATCGTTTGATGCGGAATCAGGATTGTCTAAAGCAGATTGCCTGCAAACGTCATCCTGCGCGCATTCATAAGCAAGCGAAAGCGCCGCATAGTCGGCCTGATGTTGGCTCATCCTGTTTTTGACTAAAGCAAGGCCTGGCTGCAATATGAAGCCAATGTAAAACATAAAGACAATTGGAACAGAGAAGATCAAGATCATGATCGTCATCGTGCCACGCTGGCTGCGGCATGTTGCGATTAGAGGGGCGCGTTTAATCTTCATGGCTAAATTCGACCTCGTTGAGGGAATTGTCATTTCATTCGTTACAAACGCATTAAGGCGCATCAAAGATTTGTCGATATACTTTGAATTCATGCGTGCGCCACTCTTTTATCATAATATGTTTAATAATTGGGGTGAATGGCTCGAATACGTTGCTCACTTCAACTTCGATAAACCTTCTTTCGTTGGCGCAGGTGCCGTCAACCGTATAAGTGAGTGTGACGGTATTATCTGATTCAAGGGTCAAATTAGGACAAGCATCAATTTCTGTGATCTCGATGTCAACATCATCGTCATCTAGGTCAAATTCAAGACCGCCCACGGCTGACTTGATATGCTCCTCAATCTCTTCCTTAAATTTTTCAGGTTCCACCAATGTAATCTCATCCGCATCTGGGTCATCTATCTGATATTTATTGTCACTTGCTGAATATAAATATCTCCGATACGCAAACTGCGCCCCTGCATCAGTTGCATAGGCCATCTGCTGAGCCCAGGTCGTCAAGCGACCTAGATCCGCCACTAGTATCAGCAAAAACATCAGGATCAGGACGACAAACGGAAACTCGACCATCGCCGAGCCCCGTTGCCGCCCCCAGTTGGCGCCGCGCCGAGGTCTTCTCATACGGAGTGTTAGAAAGGTGTTCATGAGTCATCCAGCCAGCCCCAACGTCGGCGAAGGTCGTTGACTCCAAGTATAGATCATGCCAAGCAGGATGCAGTTCCTTCTCCCGGCTCAGCGATCCCCCCGCAACGCCCGCACCCGCTCAGCGTTGTCGCTCGCCAGCGCGTAGTGCTTGGGCGAGAGCCGCAACGCCTGGTCGAAGAAGGATTCGGCGTCGTCCAGGCGCCCGGAGACCATGGCGATGTAGCCGACATCGTTGTAGGCCTCGGGCAGGTCTTGCACCTTGCCCAGGGCCTGCAGCGCGTCCCGATAGCGGCCTTGGCGCGCGTAGACCAGGGCCAGGTTGCGCCAGGCCAGGCGGTAGTCGGGGTTGCGTTCGCGCGCCTTCTCGAAGGCGGCGATGGCGCCGGCGTTGTCGCCGGCCAGGTAGCGCGAGTAGCCCAGGTTGTTGTGCAGCATCGGCGAGCTGGGCGCCAGCGCCAGGGCCGCTTCGTAATGGCGTTTGGCGCTGGGATAGTCGCGCCTGAGGTCGGCGAGCACGCCCAGGCCATTGTGGGCGCGCGCCAGGCGGGGGTCCTCGCGCACGGCGGCGCGCAGCAGCTCGGTGGCCTCGGCATAGTCGCGCTGGCGGGTGAGCAGGATGCCGAGCCCGGCTAGGGCGTCGGCATGGCGCGCATCGGCCTGCAGGGCTTGGCGGTAGGCGAGCGCGGCGCGTTGGCGGTCGCCGCGCGCCTCGTGGATGCCGCCAATGCGGGTGAAGGCCTCGGCGTTCTCGGGGTCCATGCGCGCGGCCTGCACATAGAAGAACAGCGCCCGGTCGAGTTCGCCCTGGCTGAGCGCGCTGTCGCCGGCGCTCAGCGCCTCGGCGGCGGTCTCGGGCATGCCGGCGGCGCCCGCGAAGGGGCCCTCGCCGCCGGGCGAGAGCGTCTCGCAGCCGCTGAGCAGCAGCAGGCCGAGCAGCAGGCTGAGCAGGCTGGCGGTGCGCGCAAGCCCGCGCGTGGGTTGTCTAGAAGCCGCCACTGAAGCTTCTCCCGATATCCATGATCGGTGGCATGACGGCGATGATCAAGAACGCTGGGATCATGAACAAGCCGATGGGGATGAGCATCTTGTTACCGACCTTGGCCGCCTGTTCTTCGGCGGCCTTGAGGCGTTTGTCGCGCATGTCGTCGGAGAAGATGCGCAGGGTGTTGGCGATGCTGGTGCCGAAGCGGATGGCTTGGATCAGGGTGCCGACCAGGGATTTGATCTCCTCCACGCCGGCACGCTGGACCATGTCCTCGAGCGCGGTCTTGGTATCGAGGCCGGCGCGCATCTGCACCATGGTCAGGGTGAACTCCTTGGCCAGCTCTGGATGCTGGTGGTCGATCTCCCTGGCGACGCGTTGGATGGCGGCGGTCAGTCCCAAGCCAGCCTCGACGCAGACCACCATCATGTCCAGCGCCTCGGGCAGCGCGCGGCGCAGCACGGTCTGGCGTTTGCGCACGCGCTTGGCGAGCCAGGAGTCGGGCAGCAGCAGGCCGATGGATAGGGTCAGGCCAACGAGCATGAACAGCGTGCTTTGGTCCATGCCGAGCAGCCACAGGCTGACACCGACCACTAACGGCAGCACCAGCATACCGACGATTTTGGTGGCGAAGAAGATCGGCGCGGCGCGGTTGGAGCGAAAGCCGGCCTGGGTGAGCTTGATGACGATGCGCCCGCGCTTGCGCGCATCCAGCGGCACCAACCCCTGCCCCAAGCGCTCGAGCAGGCGCAATGTGTTGGGGTCGCGATCGGGTGTGACGGCACCGATCGCGGCCTCGTACTCGGCGACCTGGGCATCGAGGCGGCGCTTGACCGGATCGTTCCAGGCCCGCATCAGCCAGGCGATGACCAAGCTGATCAGGAAGACCGCGAGCGCGCTACCGCCCACCACGCCGAGGCGCAGCAGGTCGACGTTTTCTGCCCAGCGGTTCAACGCCTCGGTGAGTGATGCGAGTAGATCCATGTTGGCCTAGATCTCGACCTTGACCAGCCGCCAGAGGACGAATGCGCCCATGGCCACCAGGCCCAGCGCGACGTAGATCAGCAGCCGGCCAAGCTCAGTGTCGAAAAAGCCGCTGATGTAGCCGGGCGAGATGAGTTCGAGCATGGCGGCGAGCGCAAAGGGCATGGAGCCGACGATCCAGGCCGCGACCTTGTTGCTGGCGGTGAGGGTCTTGAGCTGGCGCTGGAAGCGAAAGCGTTGACGCGCGAGGTGTTCGAGCTGATCGACCACATGTGCGAGGTTACCGCCGGTCTCGCGCTGGATCATGATGGCGGTGTTGAGGGTGGCGATGGTCGGGCTCGGTACGCGCTCGCTGAGACCATCGAGCGCGGCGCGGATCTCGCCGCCGTAGTTGAGGTCGGTGTAGACGATGCCGAATTCTGCCGGCACGACGCCGTCCATGTCGTCGGCGACGATTTTCAGAGACTGCGTCAGCGGCAGGCCGGCACGCAGGCTGCGCGCGAGCATCGAGAGTACATCGGGCAGTTCCTGCTCGACCTGTTGCAGGCGCTTTTGCTTGCGCACTTGCAGCAGCACCAGCGGCAGGCTGGTGGCGAGCAGAGCGCTCGGCGCCGCCGCCACTGGCAGTTCGGCAATCTGCCAGGTCAGCAAGGCGGTGCCAAGACCGAGGGCGAGCATGAACAGCAGGAGCTGGTAGGCCGGGCGCGACACGCCGGCCTGATCGAGCTGTTTGCGCAACGGTTGCAGGGCGTCGGAGAGTTCGAGCCGCCGCTCCAAGGGCGAGAGTTTCTGCAGATAGCTTTGGCGCAGCAAGGAGATGGTCGGCCGATCGTCCAGCTCATCGCCGGCGAGCATCCTGACGCGCGCGCGCAGACGCCGCTGATGCCGCGCCTCTTCGCTCAGGGTCCAGGCGGCGAGCCCCAGCAAGAGCAGCGCCACGCTGAGGAAAACGACGAGCAGGATGAGCGCGCGAGTACTCATTAGCCGCTAATGCAAGCCGCCGCCCAGCGACGGGCCTTGGGTATTGAACACGCTGACATCGAGCTGGATGCCGCGCTGGCGCAGGCGCTCGTAGCACTTGGGCACGAGGCCAGTGGGCTTGAAATCGCCGAGCACATTGCCCTCGGTGTCGATGCCCCGGCGCTCGAACTGGAAGATGGTGGCGGTGGTGATCATCTCGCCTTCCATACCTTGCACCTCGTCGATGCTGATCACCCGGCGCTTGCCGTCTTGCTGGCGCTCGAGCTGGATGAGGATGTCGAGCGCCGAGGTGACCTGCCCGCGCAGAGGCTTGGTGGGCAGGTTGAAGCCGGCCATGGCAACCATGGTCTCGAGCCGCGAGAGGGCATCGCGGGCGGTGTTGGCGTGGATGGTGGTGAGCGAGCCGTCATGGCCGGTGTTCATCGCCTGCAGCATATCGAGCGCCTCGCTGCCACGGATCTCGCCGAGGACGATGCGATCGGGGCGCATGCGCAGGGCGTTGCGTACCAGGTCGCGCTGATTGACCTCGCCCTTGTCTTCCATGTTGGCCGGGCGGGTCTCCAGGCGCACGACATGCGGCTGCTGCATTTGCAGCTCGGCGGAGTCCTCGATGGTGACGATGCGCTCATCGGAGGGGATCTCGGCCGAGAGCACGTTGAGCATCGTGGTCTTACCCGAGCCGGTGCCACCGGAGATGATCACGTTCAGCCGCGCCTCGACCACGGCGGCGAGGAACTGCGACATGGGGCGGCTGAAGGCATGGTATTCCAAGAGCCGTTCCATGGTCAGGCGCTCGACCGGGAAGCGACGAATCGAGAGGCTCGGCCCGTCGATCGCCAGCGGCGGGATGATGGCGTTGACGCGCGAGCCGTCCGCCAAGCGCGCGTCGACCATGGGCGAGGATTCGTCGATGCGCCGGCCGACGCTCGAGACGATGCGCTCGATGATGGTCATCAGATGGTTGTTGCTGTCGAAGGCGACCGGCGTGCGCTCGAGCTTGCCGCGGCGCTCGACATAGATATCGGCGTAGCCGTTGACCAAGATATCCGACACCGTCGGGTCCTTGAGCAGGATCTCGAGCGGTCCCAGGCCGAGGACTTCGTCTTGGATTTCGTTGATGATGCGCGAGCGCGTGGCTTGCGGAACCCCGACTGGCGGCGGGTTCTCCGCCATCAGTCGCTCGCAGGTGTCGCCAATCTGGCGCTGGGCTTCGGCGGGCTCCAGGTTCGTCGTCTGGCTCAGGTCGAGCGCCTTGACCAGGGCCTCGAAGAGGGTGCGCTTCCATTCCAGCTCGATGCCAGAGAGGACAGTGCTGCCCGTGCTCAGGGTGCGCGCCCAGACCTGCCTCGGCTTCGACTTCGCCGGCAGCTGGCTCGAGGCTGGTTGGTTGGCGGGCGGCTGAGCGACCGGTGGCGGGTTCGGCTCCGGGGGTCGGTCGGCGCTCAAGCGGCTCAATCGACGGCTGATGGGCATGATGGGACTCCTTGATCGAATCGCCGCGCGTCAAGCCGGCTGACGTTTGAGGAAACTTAGCCATCCCCGCTGTTGCTGTTCGTGCGGTTCCTCGCCCGAGATCAACGCCCGACTGGTGAGCACTTCGGCCAGGTTCGTCAGCCCAATGCCGAGGGGCGATTTCGGCGCTTTCTCGCACACCGGCTCGCCGAGATTGATGCTCTCGGAGGCGCGCACATAATCATTGGGCAGGGTTTGGATGGCCAATGTCGGGAACACGTCGCGAAAATCGTTGAAGCTCAGCTCGGCGCGGCGATCATAGCGGTTGATGACCAGCAGTAAGCGGTCGCTGTCGATATTCAACCGCTTGTGCAGCAAAAAGATCAAGCGTTTGGTCTCGTGCAGATGGGCGATGGTCTGCTGAGTGGCCAAGGCGATGACATCCGAGCGCTGCAGGATGGCGGCGATGGCGGCATCGATGCGATGTGGGAGGTCCACCAGGATGTTGCTGTAGATGCCATTGATGGTCTCGAACATCGCCTCGACACGGGCCGGGCTGACATCCTCCGGGATGATGATCTCGTCCATGGCGGCAGCGAGCAGATGCACCTGCGTGTCGTGGCGTTGAATATAGGCGCGCAAGGCGACCTCGTCGAGCGATTCGACGAATTGCAGCGCCTTGATCAGCCCGTCGCGCACCTTGAGATCGAGATAGGTGGGCAGACCGCCGAACTGGAAGTCGAAATCCATCAACAGCAGGCGCGGATCAGCACGCGCGCGCAGGGCCATGGCGATGGCGACATTGGCCGCGATCAGGCTCGCGCCGCTGCCGCCCTTGGTGTTCATGAACGAGATCAGCCGCGAGCCGGCGGCGCCACGCCGGGCGCGCTCCTCGCGCACGAGGCGCGCGATGGCGTTCGCGGTCTCCTCGGCCTGCAGCGGCAAGGTGAAGACATCGCGCACGCCCATGCGCATGGCCGTGCGCAGGAAGTCCATATCGTTGTTCGGGGTGATGATGAACAGCGGTGGGCGTGGATTGGGGATGGTCTCGATCAGCTCCCAGACGCCCTCGCGCCAGTCGGCATTGACGCAGCAGAGGATGGCATCCGGCAACGGGTACAGGGCCTCGTCCGGCAGGCTGTTGCTCGGCGCGACATAGGGCGTGAGCGTCAGCATCTGCTGCGACTCGGCAAGCTGCTGCGTGAGTTCCTCGACCCTCTCGGGCGAGCGGCCGACGATGAGAAGCTCAAGGGAGACGAGCATGGTCAATTTCCGCCGATATCACCGAGATCGCCGAGGTCGTCGAGCGTACCGGTTTGTTCCCGATAGGCATCAAAGGCCTTCCTAGACTTTTCGCCATCGAGTCCAGGCGCCTCGCGTGATGGGTCAGCCGTTTGCAGAGCGATCATGTGACGCACGGACTCGCCGAAGGGCGGGTCGAGCACGGTCGGCTCGGCGCAGCCGGTGAGCAGAACAGCGGCGATGGATAAGGAGAGTAAGAACTTCATGGCTGTCAGCTCATTTTACAAATCATGTCCGAAGGGACCCTCGGAGCCGCGTTTGTCTGGTCCGAGACGGCCCTTGCCCTGCCCTGCTGCTGTACTGCTTGGTCGGTCTCCATCTGGGGTGCCATAGAGACGCCCCTGCAGATAGAACTCGACATCGCCTGGATCAACGAAGTCTTCGGTCGGCAATTTGACTAAATCAGGATCGTACGGCCGTGCGAGGCGTGGCGTAACAAAAATGACCAGTTCAGTTTGGCGTTTTTGGAATTGCTGACTACGGAATAGACTCCCTAGGACTGGAAGATCGCCGAGGCCGGGATAGCGATTGCCGCTACTGCGTGCGGTTTCACTGAGTAGACCAGCGATGGCGATAGTCTGCCCGCTGGGCACTTCAACGGTTGCATCCGCACCACGCTTACGCAGGCTTGGCACTGCCAGTGAGGAGCCACCGCCTCCGACAACTAAAGCTGCTTCATCACTGAGTTCGGAGACTGAAACGTTGACCTTAAGACTAATTAAACCATTACCAAGCACAATAGGTAAGAATTGAAGTTGAATTCCGAATGGCTCGAATTCGATGCTCGTGCTTTGGAACTGACCGTCATCCGTTCCGCTTCCATTAAAAACTGGTACTGGAAATTCGCCACCCGAAAGAAATTCGGCTTTTTGCCCGCTTAGGGTGGTCAAGTTCGGTTCTGCCAGAATGCGCGCAAGTCCTTGGGACTGTGCAATATCTAACGCGACGGTAGTGCCAAGAAAATTACCACCAAGCAGTTCAAGTACCGCGCCCGTAGACGGCAAGACCATGCCTCCGATGATTTCTCTTGCGCCAAAACTTCCACTGTTATTTTGACTAAAATCTTGACGGCCAGATTGAGTAAACCCCTCACGGCCGGCTTGAGTGAACGCTTGACCGCCAGCCTGGCCGAAACGCTCTCCTCCGAATTGATTAAAGCGCTGATTGGTCGTTTGACTGCTGTTAAAAGGTGATCCGTTGGTAACACCATTCACAGAGGTAGACCGTGAACTTGCGCCGAACCCTGAATCAACCCTGGAGCCGGCGCTTGCATCAAAACTCGAGCCAGCACTTGTATCAAAACGTGAACCAGCGCTCGAGTCAAAACGCGAGCCGGCGCTCGAGTCAAAACGTGTACCCGCAGTTTGACTCAAGCTGCCTGTGTTAGCATTCCTCATCAGGTCGATCTTGACATCACCGCCGTCATACATGCCGATGAAATCAATTCCCATCTGTTTGCCGAACGAGCGTTGAACCTCGGCGACTCTGACCTCAAGCAGGACTTGCTGGGCGCCACCAACCTGCAACAGGTTGATGACCGTGCCGTCTTCGCCAGTAAAGCTCTTCGCTATCCGCACGGCGGCATCGAGCCGGCTTGGACTGGACGCTTCGCCGCTGAGCACGACAGCGCCTTGAGCAGATGAGACCCGAATCTCCTCCTTGGGCAGGAACTGATGAAACTTGGCTTTGAGCGTCTGCAGATCGTGCGTCACTTCGAGACCGATCTGGCGCCTGACACGATCGCCCTCGCCCCAGAGGATCATGTTCGTGGTGCCGAGTTCCTTGCCGTTGATGTAGATCTCGCGCTCGTTGATCGAGAGGATATCGGCGATGGCAGGGTTACCGAGCGAGATGCGGGCCGCCGGCACGGGCAGTTCGAGCACGCGCGATTTGTTGAGCGGTACGGTGATGGTGCCTTGATCGAGTTGCGGGCTCGGGCGCACCGAGTCCCAGGGGCCATTCGCCTGCGCGGGCAGCACGAGGAGAATGATCGCCTGCAACGCTAGCAGCCTGGTGAACCAGCGCAGCCGGTGCTGACGCCATTGATTGCGCACCGCAGGCTGTCTGTTGCAAGCGTTCATTGACAATTTTGCCCAGTAAAGGTATCGCACTGATTTGTACCGCGAATCAGAGTCAGGGCCTGGGTGTCGAGTGGCTGCGTATCGGATTGATTGCGTAACAAAAACCGTACATTGTTGCCGCTCGCGGCAAGGGCCAGCAATTTTGCTTGCTCTGGCGTGACCTCGAGCGTCACCGTGCCAGGTGTTTGTACCTCATCGCTGATCGTCGCTCCGCGCGGATTCAGGCTTTGATCAAGCGCAAGCACCTTGATATTGCTCAATATCAATCGGTTACGCGGGGCATCGTTCAATCCACCCGAGCCTAGCAGGACATCGACCCGAGTGCCGGGGGTGAGCGATCTCATTTGACCGGCTGTGACGCCGATACCAAAGGTGATAGCGCGCTTGCCTTCCGAGATAACCGACATCAGCGGTAACCTGTTGTCCTTGCTCAACCGCGTGGGCAGGAGGATGTCGCCCTCAGCGATTTCTCGGATCACGAGATTGCCGAGGACCTCTTCAGGGCGGGCGAAGGCATCTCCCGGCCTCTCAACGGGTAATACATCGCGCACGGTGACATCGTCTCTCGTGACTTGAGTGCCGATCGGCAGCTCTCGCGCGGCTACCAACACGGGGGCGGTCTCCGGCTCCGGAGTTCTACCCCGCTCCGCTTCGAGCCGGGCTTGTTCTTCCGCCAGGCGGTCTATCTCGGCCTGCAAACGCTCTCGTTCGGCTCGCAACTCGGCTTCGGTTCTCGTGACTCGTGCTTGCTGAGTGTCCATCCAATCGTTAATGAGAAAGGCAACGCCAGCGGCGAGCGCGAGCGCGATGAGGATAACCGCTAGGCCACTGAGTTTCATCTAAACGACTACCCCGAATCGACATTCAGCAAGGCTCAATCGAAAAGAAACGGCGCCGCCAGAACCGCGCAGGCGATGGCTGGTGCCATCGGCAGACGAGCGCCCATTGATTCGTTCGGGCTGGGTCTCATGTAGACGAACCGCCCAGAGGTGAACGAGGTTCGCGCCATCACCCGATAGCGAGCAAACGGCCCAGAGCGCCCCTGATGCCAGGCTGCGTAAACAGCGAACAGCAACGCCACGACTGCGCCAATCGGATAGTAGAGTAACACGGCATGGAGGCTGAGTTCAGGCCCAAGAAAACACCCCAATGCAGCCATGAGCTTGAGATCACCGCCGCCAGTGAATCCGAGTAGGAAGCCGGGCAAGAGCAGCCCAAGAACGACAGCGAATCCAGCCATGGCACCGATTAGTCCGGGAAGACCACCTACGCCGAATGCGAACAACAGCCCGAGCAGGCCAATAGTGAGGGTGAATTCGTTCGGGATGCGACGGGTCGCCAGATCAACAATCGAAGCGATCAGGACTGCGGCCAATGCTGATACATGGGCAAGTGCAGAGACGGGAAAGTATAACTGGTCCAAAGTAGACCCATATCTGAAAAATTTCGATGCGAGCGACTACAGCTTCCGATTTTTCGCTCTTTACCAAAAATTATTATTTGCAAAAAAGACGCAAGCTCGGTTGAACGAGCTTGCGCCTTTTCAGTACATATATAGAGCTGAAAACCTGTGAGTGTTACATGAACGTTCGCTTAGTCAGTCAGCTTTATTGATTGCGCTGGAGAGCTTGCTACCAACTTGATTAACCGCATCATTAACATTGTCACCGAGCAAGGCATAGGCAGCAATCGCAACACCAATCAGCACGGCGGCGACGATAACCCACTCGACCACCTCTGCCCCTTCTTCGTCTTTCCAAAGTTTACGTAAAAACTGTTTCATCTTTGTCACCTTGTCTGTTTCGAGCCGAACGGCTCACTGAGAGATCCACGAAGACCCGACCCAAGCATCAGACGTACCATTCGACGACTCGGCCCTGTACGGGATGCGAAAGGCTCACCACCGTCTACGACGCCCAAAGACTTTGTCCTGTTTAAGCATAGACCATCTCGAGCGCACAGTCAGCCCCTGCAAAGCACTTTCAGCGACGCGGATCGGGGTCATCCTCGTTCGCCGAACGGCTGCTGCGCCCGGCCAGGAAGAGCGCGGCCACACCGAGCCCAGCGAACAGCAGAAGCGAGATGGCGATCAGGATACCGACGAGCTGCATGGGTATTGCGGCCTGTTGCGGGTTGTCATGGGCGCCGGCGGCGCGCTGGGCGAATCATGGCCAGATGGTCCTCCCACAGATGCACTCGATGCAACCCAATATGATGCTCAAGATTGGTTTTAGCGCCCTGTTCCTTCTACTCATGCTCGCCGGCTGCGGCGAGGCCCCGGACTCGCAGCAGCAGGCCGAGGCCTTGCTCAACGGCGCCGAGTCGGGCGATGTCTCGACACTCGAACGCCTGCTCGGCCAGCGGGTCGATGCCAATGTGCGCAACAGTTGCCAGTGGACGCCACTGATGATGGCGGCGGTGAACGGGCATACCAATGCCGTTGAGCGGCTGCTCGCCGCGGGCGCCGAGGTGGATGCGGTCGATCAAGGCGGCTACACGGCGCTGTTGCTGGCGGCCTCGAACAACCACACCAAGGTGATGGAGCAACTGCTCGCCCAAGGCGCGATGATCGATGCCCAAGAGCAGACGCAAGGCTATACGCCGCTGATCTGGGCCGCGCATCGGGGGCATCGCGAGGCGGTCGAACTGCTGCTCGCGCAGGGCGCCGATGCCACCCTGCCCGACTTCGACGGCAAGACGGCGGCGGATCATGCGCGCGAGCAGGGACATGCGGGGATTCTTGCGCTGCTGCGCTGAGCGGATACACCCGCCTCCCCGTTTCAAAACAGCCAGATCGCCATCCCCTGCGCTCCAATGGCCAGCAAGACGGCCACCTTGAACAGCAATCGCCAGCCTCGCCGCTGCCACCGCGCCTTTAGCCAATAACGATAGGCCGCGAACCACAGGGGCGCCGAGGCGGTCAGCGCTTCCAACGGGTAGCGATACAGGGTCGCATTGGCTGGGTTGTAGCGATTCATCTTGAATTGCAGCAGCAGATAGATCAGCCCGCCAATCGCGGCACCGCGCACCCAGGGGTCACTCCGGCGCCAGGCCGGCCATAGGCCAGGCACCAGCAGCAGCAAAAACGGCGACAGCACCAGAAACCCCTGGAAGGGATCGAACAACCCGCCAAGCAGGTTGTCGAGGAAAGAGCGGGTTTCGGGCGTGACCAGCTTCTCGGCAAAGACAGCGCCGTAACCGCCGAGCACAGACCATCTGCCAAAGGTCAGACCATTGTAGGTCAGCAGGGCCAGTACCCCGAGCGAAGAGGCCAAGCCTACGCGCACAATCGGCGTCATGCGGCGCCCATAAGCGCCTAGACCCAGGCCAACTGCCGCCGGAATCACCGCTGTATGCGGTCGGGTCAGCACCGCCGCGCCAAAGGCAAGCCCCGAGCCCCAATAGCGCTGCCGGCTGCTGAGATAGACGCCCAGCGCAATCCACAGCATGGCCGGGCCGTGCATGAACAGCGCATCCGAGGCCACCGACCAGGCCGAGGTGCCCAGCGCAGCCACCCAGGTCGCCATCCAGGCCTCGCGCACCGTGCCCTGCTCGAGAAACGTCAAGCCCAGCAGGCTCATCGCCAGTGCCGTGGCGAGCACGGCAACCAGCGTCGAGGGCCACACCGGTGGCCATGGGATCTCGGTCTCAAGGTCAGGTCTTGCCGCATTCGCGATCGTCTCCAACGCGAGGTCACCCGGCGTGAGCGCATAGAGCGGCGCGGCGAGCAGCGCCGCACCGGGCGGATACTTCGAGACCGTGCCGCCGGGTGCCTCCATGAACGAGCCCATGAAGCCCTCGAAAGGCGGACGGGCCAAATGCTCGTACCCCGGCAACACCGGCGAACCGGTGTTGCCGAGATGCCAGGCGCTGACGATATTGGTGAGCACATCGAAGTCGTGCAGATGCCAGCTCGCGGTCGCGCCGTAGAGCAACGTCAAGGGCACCAACAACGACACAAGGAACGTCAGCCGTGAGCGCGCGATGGCACGCTCGAAGACGGTCGCGATAGTCAGGTTCAGCACGATACGATGACCTTCGTGAGCCTCATCCGCGACCGGCTCTAGCCACGCCCGCGCGCCGCCTTCCACAGCGCCCGCAAGCCCGCCGGCGCAAAGGTCAGGCTCACCGCGACCAAAGGCGCGCACAGGACACCCCAATAGGTATTATCCGGGCGACCGGCAATCATGAAACCGAGCGTGTAGACCGCCACCGTCACCCCCAAGCGGGTGCCGAGCGGGTGGCGCCACGCGCCCGCCCCCAGCACGGCCAGCGGCATGGCGATGACCACCAACCAGGGACCGAGGATCAACGCGACCACATTCCATTGCGCGGTCTCGAGCACGAAGCGCCAACCGCCGAACACCAACCAACCCGCGCTCGTGTTCGGGTCAGGCCCGAGATGCGCCGAGACCTGCCAGGCATGTACCGCAAGGTAAAGCGCGAACACCAGGATCGCCGCGCCCCAGCCGAGCGCCTCGCGACGCCGGCCCTCCAGCAGCGCGCAGACGCCCATGACTGCAACGAATGGCAAGGCGAGTTCCCGGAAGGCCAGCGCCGCCAATCCGCTCAGCACCGCCAGCGGCCAAGCCGACTGTCGCAGCCCTAGCGACAACGCGATCAAGACGCTCGCCCAGACTTCGTGCAGATACAGCGATGGCGCCGGCATCGGCAGCGCGATGATCACGCCCGTGCCGAGCAACAAGCTCGCCGCCAGGACTGTCCAGCGCTGCAGTCCGGCGCGCAGCAGTACCCAGATCCAGAACAGCACCGTGAATACCGCCAGCGCTTGCAGCAACATGCCGGCGCGTTGCTCGCCCAACATCGCGATCAGGGTCGCCGCTGTTGGCAGACGCCAGGTGACAAAGGGCGTGGTCGGATACCCGCGCGCGGCCTGTTCGACGCCGTTGGCCGCATAGAATCCCTCGCCCGCTTGCATGCGTGTGATCACCGCGCGATAGAGCGCGACATCGCCACGATCGGCCTTGAGCATCCGGGCGTCTTCGTCGCCTTCGATCACTGACTCCACATCGAGCGCCAGGCCAAGGCCGATGGCCAACAGCAGCGCCAGCAAGACGGCTTGAGCGAGCCGAGGCGGCCAAGAGGCGTAGCGAATCGGTTGAATAGCAGGCACCTTCGGCATCCCTTTAGAAGCGGCCCGGACTCTCGCAGCCGCGCCTTGATGCGCGCTATTCTAGCTGACCAGTGCCAATAACCAACAGTCGGCGCCGAATGCCCGATAGTTGACTGGCGGCGATGGTGAGTCGGTGCTAATGTGACTCATACCTTATCCTATTGGCCGATGTGAGATGACTCGCCTTACCATCACGCTGCAAGATGATTTACACCGCGCCTTGAAGCAGACTGCGGCCAGGCAGCAGCGCTCGATCACCTCGATCATTGAGGAAAGCCTGCGCCTTCGCGGCATTCGGGATCAGGCGAGTGCCCGATCGCTCGTCGATCAAGCGCGTGCACGTTCCGGTCTTGACGCCGATACAGCCCTGGCGCTGGCGGTCGAAGAGACGCGCGCCGCGCGCGGGCAATAATATCGCGGGTCTTCGTCGTCGATACGAACGTCCTGACCGCTGGCCTGATCACCAAGGACGCTCAAAGCCCAGTGGCGCGAATCGTCGATCACATGCTGTCGGGTGCGATTTTTTATCTATTGTCTCTAGCCTTGCTCGACGAGTACCGGGCCGTTCTGCTGCGGCCAAAACTCAGCAAATTACATGGGCTGACCGAGCGTGAGATCGACGCTCTACTGACTGATTTGGTCGCCAACGCGATTTGGCGAGATCCGGAACCGGTGAGTCCGGCGCCCGATCCCGGCGACGATCACCTTTGGGCACTGCTGGAGGGCCACGCGGGCAGCGTCTTGATCACAGGCGATCGTCTGCTCATCGAACATCCGCCGGATCGGGCCTCGGTCATCTCGCCACGAAGCCATGTCGAGCGCGGCGTGGATTTATCCAGTGCCAGCAACCGACCGTAGGCGCAACTTAGGCACAAGACCCATGGCCCTTGCCGAAGAAGACGAGTGGCTCGCCGATCAGCGCCTCGGCAAGCCGGTAGCGGTCTACGAGATCGAACTGCGCGAGCGCATGGTGCGCGTGGAGGAGGAACTCAAGCATCAACGAACCGGCTTGGTCAACGTCCGAACGCCCCAATCTTTTGCCCGATCCATGGTCGAATCCATCGAGAGGTGCACACATGAGCCGCAAAGCCCGTCTCCAAGCTTGCCTGAACACCGCGCTGACCCCGATGCACCTGGAGGTCTCGGATGAGAGCCACATGCACAATGTGCCGGAGGGCGCCGAGTCGCATTTCAAAGTGCTCGCGGTCAGTGAGGCCTTCGCCGGCGAGAAGCTGATCGATCGCCATCGGCGCGTCAACGCGCTGGTGCGCGACGAGCTGACCGACGGGCTGCACGCGCTCGCCATCCACGCCTGGACGCCGCAGGAGTGGTTCGACAAGGGCGGCGGCGCGGCGCCCGCCTCGCCCGAGTGCCTTGGTGGCAGCAAGCAGGCCAGTTGAGCGCGGCGAGATACCGCTCGCTTATACCAGTGCCCAGGCTGTTCAGCGATTATGCGGCAGTACCTGGTTCAGCCGTCTCGCTGCAGCATCGCTAACGGCAACCGGCTCGAAGCAAGCCTCGGGATACAGATAATCATCGCCTGATTCGTCGATGATGCGGATCATTCCATGCTCGGCATCCGTCTCGAGCACTTCGTAAAGACGCCCGACATGGATGTCGTCGCCTGACAGATCGCCGAGCTGCTCTTTCTGCAGGCACACCACGAAATTCAAAGCCATCGCTTCACCTTCAATTTGACCTTGCCAATGCCATGCGCTTCGTACCAGTGAAGCTCGGCATAGACGGATATTTCGTCCTCAACGCGCACCATCGCGATGCCCTTCTTCTTTTTCCAGTTTCCCGGTCCATAACGCTGGCGTAGCTGAGCAAGCTCGCGGATACCCCGCCCTTCCGCAATCGTCTCGATCTGCGTGATGGGCGGGATGATCTCCACGCGAACACCGCCGAACTAGCCTCGGCTAGCCTCTTCAGTCTTATTCTGGAAAAACGCCTGGGTGATCTTGAACACCACCGGGCTGAGCAGCACCAGCGCGATCAGATTCGGGATCGCCATCATGGCGTTGAGCGTATCGGCCAGTAGCCAGACGAAATCCAGCTGGCTGATGGCACCGATGGGCACCGCCAGCACCCAAAGCACGCGGAACGGGATGATGGCGTGGATGCCGAACAGGTATTCGATACAGCGCTCGCCGTAGACGCTCCAGCCCAGGATGGTGGTGAACGCGAACAGCGCGAGCCCAATGGAGACCACATAGGCGCCGCTGCCGGGCAGTTCCTCGCCAAAGGACACAGCGGAGAGCGAGGCGCCGGTGATGTTGCGATTGTGCTCTTCGCTAGCGCCCTCAGCGCCGGCGGCGGCGATCATGCAGACGGTACTCGGCTTGCGGATCATCCAGGAGCTGTCGACCCGCTCCTCGATGACCCCGCCGCGCTCGACACAGTCGGTGAATTCCGGGCTGTCGGCCTTCCACTGGCCCGAGATGACGATCACCAGGCCGGTGATGGTGCAGATGATCAGCGTATCGATGAAAGTGCCGAGCATCGCCACCGTGCCTTGGCGCACCGGGCTGTCGGTCTCGGCGGCGGCATGGGCGATAGGCGCGCTGCCGAGGCCGGCCTCGTTGGAGAAGATGCCACGCGCCACGCCCATCTGCAGGGCCAGCATCACCGAGGCGCCGGCAAAGCCGCCGACACCAGCGGCGGGTGTGAAGGCGTATTCGACGATGGTGACGAAGGCACCGGGGATCTCGCCGAGATTGAGCGCCAGCACGATGAGCCCGGCGAGCAGGTAGGCCAGCGCCATCAGCGGCACCAGCTTGCCGGCCACTTGCGCGATCCAGCGGATACCGCCGATCAGCACCAGCCCGACCAAGAGCCCCATCACCAGACCGGTGCCAAGTGCCGGCACGCCGAACTTGGTGGTGAGCGCATCGGCCACCGAATTGGCCTGCACGGTGTTGCCGATGCCGAAGCCGGCCATGGCGCCGAAGAGGGCGAAGAGCACCGCCAGCCAGCGCCAGTTCTTGCCGAGACCGTTGCGAATGTAGTACATCGGCCCGCCGACGTGGTTGTTCTTCTCGTCGACCTCGCGATAGCGCACCGCGAGCACGGCCTCGGCATATTTGGTGGCCATGCCGACCAGGGCGGTGATCCACATCCAGAACAGGGCACCGGGGCCGCCGATGGCGAGCGCGGTGCCGACGCCGGCGATGTTGCCGGTGCCGATGGTCGCCGAGAGCGAGGTCATGAGCGCGTTGAAGGATGTGATGTCGCCCTTGCCCTGCTCCTTGCGGCCGCGCCAGAGCATGCGAAAGCCGTAGCCGAGCCGGTAGAGCGGCATGGCCTTGAGGCCGATCGAGAGATACAGCCCCGTGCCGAGGATCAGCACGAGCATCGGCGGGCCCCACACCCAGCCGTTGATGGAGCCGATGATCGCGGAAATCTGGTCCATGGAGACCTCCTGGGAATGGTCGATGAGAGGGCGCGACACGCAAGCGGCGTACTATACCGCCCTCTTGCGCGCGGCTCATCCTCGCGCGCGCTTGGTCCGCGCCGGTTCGGGCGTATATTGGCCGATACACTGTGACGTACACCAACAGAGATCATCCGATGGCAGCACCCGACTTGACGCCCATTCAACCCTTGGTTGAGGAACTCAACCAGCATCCGATCTATGCCGAACTCCAGGATATCGACGATCTGCGCGTGTTCATGACCCATCACGCCTTCTCGGTGTGGGATTTCATGTCTTTGATCAAATATCTGCAGGGCAAGCTGGCGCCGACGCAGGTGCCCTGGATTCCGCAAGGTAACCCGGCGGTACGCTATTTCATCAATCAGTTGGCGCTGGAAGAGGAATCCGATGTCATCGAGGGCAGCACTCGCCCGAGCTATAGCAGTCACTTCGAGTTCTATTGCACGGCCATGCACGAGATCGGCGCCGACGGCGATAACCCGCTCCGCTTTATCGAGCGGGTGCGCGAGCAGGGGCTGGATGCGGCGCTCTACTCGGAGCTGGTGCCCCTGCCCTCGCGCTATTTCACCGAGACCACCTTCTGCTTCATCCGCGAGGATAAGCCGCATGCGGTCGCCGCGGCGCTCGCGGTTGGGCGCGAGCGGGTGATCCCGGAGATGTTTCGCTCGCTGCTCGCGCGCATGGCGATCACCGAACAGGACGCGCCGGCCTTCCACTATTACCTGCACCGCCACATCCATCTGGATGAGGATTTCCACGGGCCGCTGTCGCTGTCGATGCTCGATCAGCTCTGCGGGGAGGATCCCGAGCGTCTCGAGGAGGCTGTGATCGCGGCCGAGGAGGCGGTCTGTGCACGCATCCGCTTTTGGGACGGCGTGCTGGAGGCGGTTCGGGCGGCACGGGAGTGATAAACCCTGGTGGGTATAAGGTGGAATCTTGGCGTTGCGAGGCCATTTAGGACGGTACAAACCTACACTCTATGCAGAAATCGATACGACGAGGTGTTTCATGACCGTAGCCGTCCCACTCGACAACGAAGGCTTCTTGCTCAATCGCGACGACTGGACCGAAGAGCTTGCCGTCGAACTCGCCGAGCAAGACGACTTCGAGATGAACGAGCAGGTGATGCAGTTCATCCGTGATGCGCGCGGCATGTACGACAACGATGGCGTGGTGCCGCCGATTCGCATCTTCGCCAAGAAGCAAGGCGTCTCGACCAAGGAGCTTTACACCATCTTCAAGAAAGGCCCAATGAAGCTGATCTGCAAGTGGGGTGGCCTGCCCAAGCCGACGGGTTGTGTCTGATGGGCTGATCGATGCGCACTGGCCTCAGTGAGCCTCGGCTCAGGGGCCAGTCTAAGCGAGCGGCATCGGCTGCCGCCCGGCAACACGCTCGGGCTCGACTTGACGGCCATCGGCGCCGAAGCAGAGCCCATCCCTGAGGGCGATCAGATCGCCCTCGCCCAGCGGTTCCCAGCGTTCATCGGTCAGCGGCACGCTGGCGATCAGGGCCACGTCCTGGCGGATCGAGCAGAGGTTGACGCCCGCCTCTTGAAGCTCGGGCGCGGTGCGCCAGCAATAGCGCTGCAGCAAATAGAGGCCGGGGGCGCTGAGCTGGCCATTGGGCTGGGTGCGCCGATCGGCATGCACGAACAGGGCATCGCTGTCTGAGTAGATGAAGTTGGCCGGGCCGAGCGCCCGCAGTTCGCGCGCGTAGTCGGCGATCACGGCTAGACGTGTCGTCAGGTCCGGCACCTCACCCCAGACATCATCCCAAACCGGCGCGAGCGCGGTCATCAGGCCGCAGAAGGCGCGCTCGGAGTCGGAATCGCCCACTGGCGAGAAGCGGGCCGGATGCTTGGCCTGTAGATCGGCCAGGGTCGGCATATCCCCGTTGTGCGCGAAGACGTGCATGCGCCCGCTAAGTTCGCGCGCGAAGGGTTGGGTGTTGCGCAGCGCCAGCGCGCCGAAGGTCGCGAGTCGGATGTGGCAGAGACCGAGCTTGGTGCGTAACCCCTGATGTTCCATGAACTGCATCAGGGGGCTCTCGCTGGCCGGGCGCGGCTCGCGCAGCAACAGACAATCCGCGCCTTCGTAGAAGGCCAAGCCCCAGCCGTCGCGATGCGGGCCCTCGGCGCCACCGTGGCGTGCCAGGCGCTCGAGCGAGAAGCCCAGGGTCGCCGGCACTCGACTCGACATGGCAAAGAGTTCGCACATCGTATTCTTGTCCTCGGGGTTGATCGGCGGGCGTGCCCTCCGAATGCTCGGTGATCCCGCTCTCGAGAGCACAATACAGTACAGGCGGTATATCATTCCGCTGCTGTCCTAATCGCCCGTTGATGGAGCCGTCCCGCGTTCATGGACCCCGAGGCCTTTGTTCAATCCTCCGTGCTGTTGCTGATCGCCGCCGCGACCGCGGTGGCGTTGTTCAAACACTTCGGCCTCGGCTCGATCCTCGGTCTGCTGGTGGCCGGTGTCTTGATCGGCCCCTATACCCCAGGTCCAGCGGTCACCGGCAATGTCGATGATCTGCGCCACTTCACCGAGCTGGGCGTGGTGCTGCTGCTGTTCATCATCGGCCTCGAGCTGCATCCGAGCCGCCTGTGGGAGATGCGCCGGACGCTGTTTGGACTCGGTTCGTTGCAGATCCTGTTCTCTGGCCTGGCCCTGGCGGTCTATTTTCGCCTCTTTGTCGAGACCTGGCCAATCGCGCTATTGATCGGCTTCAGCCTGGCCCTGTCCTCAACGGCGCTGGTGATGCAGATGCTCTACGAGAAGGGCGAGATCGCCACGCCGCGCGGGCAGACGGCCTTCTCGGTCTTGCTGATGCAGGATATCGCCGTGGTGCCGATGTTGGCGCTGCTGCCGCTGGCGGCGGCCAGTGGGGCGAGCCTGCCCGAGCCACATCTGGGCGAGCAGTTGGGGTTGATCGTGCTGATGCTCGCCGGCGTCATCGTCTCTGGCCGTTATCTGGTGCCGCTGATATTGGATCTGCTGGCGCGGCAGGGCAATCGCGAGGCCTTCTTCTTGGTGACCTTGGCGGCGGTCTTCATCGCCGCCTGGGCGATGAACCGCGCCGGCCTGTCGATGGCGCTCGGCGGCTTCCTGCTCGGCATGATGCTCTCGAACTCGCGCTACAGCGTGCAGGTACATGCCAGCATCGAGCCGCACAAGGGGCTGTTGATGAGCGTGTTCTTCGTCACCGTCGGCATGTCCTTGAATCTGGGCGTGCTAGCGGCCAAGCCGCTGCTCTTCGTGCTGCACCTGGTGATCCTGATCGCGATCAAGGTGGGGTTGATCTATGTGCTCGCGCAGCGCTTCTGCCAATCACGCAAGAGCGCGCTGCAGGTCGCCTTCATGCTTGGGCAGGCGGGCGAGTTCGGCTTCATCCTGTTCGGCGCGGCGAAGATACTCGGCATCATCGATGCGGCGACCTTTACCATGGCGGTCGCGCTGATCTCCGGCAGCATGCTGGCAACGCCCTTGCTGGTGCGTCTTGGGGCCTTCCTGAGCGCGCGCTTTAGCGATGAGGAAGGGCCAGTGGATGAGCGCTTCCGTTATCAGCCCGGGCAGGAGGATGGAGCGCAGGCGGTCATCGCCGGTTATGGACGGGTGGGCCACACCGTCGGCGCGGTGCTGGCCAGCCATGGCATCCGTTTCATCGCCTTCGATCAAAATCCAGGGCTGGTGGCGCGCTGGCGCGCCGAGGGGCAGCCGGTGTTCTATGGCGACATGCGCAACCCCGCGCTGCTGGCGGCGGCCAAGATCGAGCAGGCCAAGGTGGTGGTCTTGACCATCGATGATCCGCGCGCCTGCATCGAGGCGACGACCCTGATTCGGCATTATGCGCCGGAGATCATCATCGTCGCGCGCGCGCGCGATCTGACCGCCTGCGATGCGCTGTTCCGGGCCGGCGCCAGCCGCGCCTTCCCGGAGGCGGTCGAGGCGAGCCTGCGCCTGGCCGCCGAGACCCTGGACGGGCTTGGCATCACCGATGAGGATGCCGAGCAGATGGTGCAGCAAGCACGCGGCGAGGATTATGCGTTGGTGCGCTCGGAGGTTACCGAGCAAGCGCCGATCGTCGACCCATCGGCGCCGAAGCGGTGATGGTCCAAGCCCGAGTATTGGGGTATCAGGCCGCTGGCCAGAGTCTAAGCACGCCGATGATGATGCCGCCAGTGCCGATGGTGATGCCGAAGGACCAGCGCATAAAGCTGTCCATGCGCTGTTGCAGAGCGCGGATGTCTTGCTGCACGCTCTCGAAGCGCTTATCCATGTTCGACTGCATAGACTCGAAGCGCTTATCCATGTTCGACTGCATAGACTCGAAGCGCTTATCCATGTTCGACTGCATAGACTCGAAGCGGTTATCAACCTGCTCGAAGTGCTTCTCAACCTGCTCGAAGTGCTTCTCAACCTGCTCGAAGTGCTTGTCAACCTGCTCGAAGCGCTTGTCCATGTTCGACCGCATAGACTCGAAGTGCTTGTCAATCTGCTCGAAACGCTTCTCAGTCTGCTCGAAACGCTTGTCCATTTGCGCGAAACCTTCGCGCATCAGTTCGCGCTGGTGACGCAGCTCTTCTTCCACGCGCACCATGCGCTCGCGCAACTCGATCTCGTAGACCACCGGCGGCTTGCCAAGGCTTTGCTCGGCCAGCCAAATGCCGAGGTTTTCCTTGACGTAGTCACCCAACTGTTGCTTGATCAACTCAAGGTCTTCTTGCGCGAGTGCCATATCATCGAGCCCATTGAAATCCGAGATCACTCGGTTGGGATCCTAACACCGTTCGAGGCATTCATCCTCGGCGAGACGCGCGCGCAGGCGCAGGTCGGGACCGATCTGGCGCAGGTCGAGCAATTGCAGCGACACGCGCTCGCGCATGCTGGCAAGCGGCCCGAACTGGAACAGTCCGCGCGCATCGCTGCCCATGAGGTGCGGCGCCAGGTAGAGCACCAGTTCATCGACCAGGCGCTGCTCGACCGCGGCGCCGGCCAGCGTCGGCCCGGCCTCGATCAGTACCTCGTTGATCTCGCGTTCGGCGAGATAGCGCAGCAGGGCCTTGAGATCGACGCGTCCGGCCGCATCCGGCGGGCTAACCCAGACTTCGGCACCGGCGGAGGTGACGGCGGCGATGCGCCGCGGGTCTTGGATACAGGTCGCGACCAGGGTGGCGCCCGGTAGCGGGAGCATCTTCGCCCCAAGTGGCAGGCGCAGCGCGCTGTCGAGGATTACGCGCAGCGGTTGCCGCACCGGTTCGCCCTCCTCTAGCGCCGGGATCAGCGCCGGCGCGAGCCGGACATTGAGCGAGGGATCATCGGCTAACAGGGTATCGACGCCGGTGAGGATAGCCGAGGAGCGCGCGCGCAGCCAGTGCACATCGGTGCGCGCCGCTGTGGAGGTGATCCAGCGGCTCTCACCATTGGCCAGCGCGGTGCGCCCGTCGAGACTGGCCGCGAGCTTAACCCGCACAAATGGCAGGCCGAGACGCATACGTTTGTCGAAGCCCGGATTGAGCGCGCGGCAAGGGCCTTCGAGTACGCCGGTGACGACCTCGACACCAGCCGCGCGCATGCGCTCGAGCCCGCGTCCATGGACGAGCGGGTTTGGATCTTCCATGCCGACCACAACCCGGCTCACGCCCGCCGTGAGCAAGGCCTCGGTGCAGGGCGGCGTGCGGCCATGATGGCAGCAGGGCTCGAGGGTGACATAGGCGCTCGCGCCACGCGCCCGCGCGCCGGCCGCGTCGATGGCCAGGCGTTCGGCATGCGGCTCGCCGGCACGGCGGTGCCAGCCTTCACCGACAATCTGCCCCCCTTTTGCCAGTACGCAACCGACGCGTGGATTGGGATCGGTGGTATACAGCCCGCGCTCGGCGAGTTGGACGGCGCGCGCCATCAGCGCTAGGCCATCCGGCCCTTCATCCCTCATGCTTAAGATTTCTTGTCGAGTGTATCGAGCAGATCGAGCTGGGCACGACGCACATCGGGCGCGGGGTTGCGCTCAAGGCGCTCGATCTCCTCGCGGAAGGCGGCGACATCCTCGAACTTGCGGTAGACCGAGGCGAAACGCACATAGGCGACCTCGTCGAGGCCGCGCAGCTCGGCCATCACCAGTTCACCGATCGCGCGCGCGCTGATTTCGCCGTCGGCGGTGCCGAGCAGCTTGCGCTGGATGCGTGCGATGGCGGCCTCAACCTGCTCGGTACTGATTGGGCGCTTCTCGGCCGCGCGCATCAGTCCGCTGCGCAGTTTGAGGCCGTCAAACGGAACCCGGGTTCCGTCGCGCTTGATCACGCGCGGCAGATTGAGTTCGGCCGCCTCGTAGGTGGTGAAGCGTTCGGCGCAGACGACGCAGCGCCGGCGGCGGCGGACCTGATCGCCGTCGCCGGAGAGCCGGGAATCCATGACCTTGGTGTCCTGCGCACCGCAGTAGGGACAGCGCATGCAAGCGTCTCTGTCTCAGGAGCGATGCTGGCCGCTGCCGACGCTGAGCCGCTTCAACGGGCGTAGACCGGGAGGCGTTTGCAGAGGTCGAGCACCTTGGCCTTGACCTGCTCGATCGCCGTTTGATCCCCGCGCGCGTCAATGACATCGCACATCCAGCCGGCCAGCGCGCGTGCCTCATCGAGGCCGAAGCCGCGGGTGGTCATCGCCGGGGTGCCGACGCGGATACCACTGGTAACGAAGGGCGACTGCGGATCGTTCGGCACCGCATTTTTGTTGACGGTGATGTTGGCCGCGCCGAGCCAGGCATCGACGTCCTTGCCGGTCAGGCCCTGCTCAATGAAGCTGACCAGGAACAGATGATCGTCGGTACCGCCGGAGACGACATCGTAGCCACGCGCGAGGAAGGTCTCGGCCATGGCCTGGGCGTTGAGCACGACCTGCTTCTGATAGTCCTTGAACTCAGGCTCCATGGCCTCCTTGAAGGCGACGGCCTTGGCGGCGATCACATGCATCAGCGGGCCGCCCTGGGTGCCCGGGAAAACCAGCGAGTTGAACTTCTTCTCCAGCTCCGGGTTGGACTTGGCCAGGATCAGGCCACCGCGCGGCCCGCGCAGGGTCTTGTGCGTGGTGGTGGTGGTGACATCGGCGATCTGCACCGGGCTCGGATAGACGCCGGCGGCGACGAGCCCGGCGATATGGGCCATGTCGACCAGCAGATAGGCACCGACCTCATCGGCGATATCGCGGAAGCGCTGCCAGTCGATGACACGCGCGTAGGCCGAGAAGCCGGCGATGATCATCTTCGGCTTGTGCTCGCGGGCGAGCGATTCGACCTGAGCGTAGTCGATCTCGCCGGTGGCCGGGTCGAGCCCGTATTGGACGGCGTTGTAGAGCTTGCCGGAGAAATTGGGCTTGGCGCCGTGGGTCAGGTGGCCGCCGTGGGCGAGGCTCATGCCAAGCACGGTGTCGCCCGGCTGGCACAGTGCCATGAACACCGCCGCGTTGGCCTGCGAGCCCGAATGCGGCTGCACATTGGCATAATTGGCGCCGAACAGAGCCTTGGCGCGCTCGATGGCGAGGCGCTCGGCGACATCGACGAACTCGCAGCCGCCGTAGTAGCGCTTGGCCGGATAGCCTTCGGCGTACTTGTTGGTCATCACCGAGCCCTGCGCTTCCATCACGCGGGGGCTGGTGTAATTCTCGGACGCGATCAGCTCGACATGTTCTTCCTGACGGCGCTCCTCGTCGCGCAGGGCTTGAGCGAGCTCGTCATCGTAGCCGGTGATCTGCATGCTAGCGTCGAACATAGGGACTCCTGGAAACCAAAAGCCGTTCAGTATAACGCGCTTCGGCTCGCGTTTCAGATCCGATGCCGATCGGGCTGCCAGGCGGCCTCGAGCTGTTTGAGCACATCGCGACGGCTGATGATGCCCATGAGGCGGCCCTGCTCCATCACCGGCAGGCGGCGGAAGTGGCTGGTCGCGAACAGCTCGGCGACCTCGGTGATCGGGGTATTGGCATCCACGGTGACCACCGAGGGGGTCATGAAGTTCTCGACGCGACCGCCATCCTCGCTGTGATAGCCGGCACCGAGCGCGATGCGCATACAGTCGCGCTCGGTGAGCATGCCGATCAGATTACCGATCTGGTCGACGACCGGGGCACCCGAGAGGCGCTGTTCGACCAGGATGCGCAGTGCCTCGAGCACATCCATCTCGGGCGTCAGGGTCACCAGAGCCCGTGACATGGCCTGTTTGGCGGTCTTGCTCGCTTTCATGCCGATATCCTCGCGGTAGCTTCGATTGTTTGAGCGCCTGCTTGGGCAATGGCTCAGACGGATGATTTGGTCGGCAATCGGTCTCGTCTAGGCGCTGTCGGAGCGATTCAGGCAAGTTTGGCCCCGCTGGCAGACACCGCCACAGTCGGAGCTGAGGCCGGGGATCTGATTGAGCCCGCCGCAACTGCCCTTGAGCGCGGCGCGGCCATTGAGCACGCCGAGCGCCAAGCCAATGAAGGCGAGCGAGAAGATGAGCAGTGCGAAGGCGAATTCGAGCATCTGGTGACAACCGTCAACCGCCAAAATCGTCGAGCAGGATGTTGTCGTCCTCGACCCCCAGGCTGCGCAGCATGCCGATCACCGCCGCTGTCATCATCGGCGGGCCACACATGTAGAACTCACAATCCTCGGGCGCCGGATGGTTCTTCAGGTAGCGCTCGAAGAGGACGCTGTGGATGAAACCGACCTCTCCTTGCCACTCATCCTCGGGCTGTGGTGATGAGAGTGCGATATGCCAGCTGAAGTTCTCGTGCTCGCGGGCGAGCGCGTCGAAATCCTCTTGGTAGAAGATCTCGCGCTTGCTGCGCGCGCCATACCAAAAGGACATCTTGCGCTGGGTGTTCAACCGCTTGAGCTGATCGAAGATGTGGCTGCGCATCGGCGCCATGCCGGCACCGCCGCCGACGAAGATCATCTCGGCCTCGGTCTCCTTGGCGAAGAACTCACCGAAGGGGCCAGAGATGGTCACCTCATCGCCGGGCTTGAGGCCGAAGATGTAGCTCGACATGATGCCGGGCGGCACCTCGGGATGGTCGGGCGGTGGCGTGGCGATGCGCACATTGAGCATGATGATGCCCGCCTCGCCCGGATAATTGGCCATCGAATAGGCGCGCGTGACCGGCTGCTTGGTGCCGGCCTTGAATCTCCAGAGATCGTATTGATCCCAATCGGCGCGCAGATGCTCGGGGATCTCGATATCGGCATAGTCGAGTTCGTAGGGCGGGCATTCGATCTGGATATAGCCGCCGGCGCGAAAGGCGACGTCCTCGCCCGGTGGCAGTTCCAGGATCAGCTCCTTGATGAAGGTCGAGACGCTGCGGTTGGAACGCACCCGGCAGGTCCAGCGCCGCACACCGAAGATCTCGCGCGGCACCTCGATGCGCAAATCCTCTTTGACCGCGACCTGGCAGGCGAGCCGGTAGCCCTCACCGGCTTCACGCCGATTGATCAGACTCGCCTCGGTCGGCAACAGCTTGCCGCCGCCCTCGAGCACCTTGACCCGGCACTGACCGCAGGTACCCCCGCCACCGCAGGCCGAAGGCACGAAGATCTCGCCATCGGCCAGCGCGCCGAGCAGCTTACGACCGGCCGTGGTGACCATGTCGCGCTCTTCGTTGATGTCGATATGGACATCACCGCTGGGCACCAGCAGGCGCCGCGCGTTGAGGATGACGAACACCAGCGCCAACACCACGCCGGTGAAGACCAGGATGCCGAAGGTCAGATCAAGCACGCGCAGCCTCCTGACAGCCGATCACAACTGAATCCCCGAGAACGACATGAAGGCCATCGCCATCAGCCCGGTGGTGATGAAGGTGATGCCAAGGCCCTGCAGCCCGTCCGGCACATCGCTGTACTTGAGCTTCTCGCGGATACCGGCCAGCAGCACCAGCGCCAGCGCCCAGCCAAGCCCGGTGCCGAAGCCATAGACGGTGCTCTCGCCCAGATCGTAGCCCCGCTCGACCATGAACAGCGATCCGCCCAAGATGGCGCAGTTGACGGTGATCAGCGGCAGAAAGATGCCGAGCGCCTGATAGAGCGCCGGGAAGTAGCGATCGAGCAACATCTCCAGGATCTGCACCATGGCGGCGATGACGCCGATATAGGTGATCAGCCCGAGGAACGAGAGATCCAGCGCCGGCAGCCCGAGCCAGGCCAAGGCACCTTCCTGCAACAGATACTGATGGATTAGGCTGTTGACGGGCACGGTGATGGTCTGCACCACGATGACCGCGATTCCGAGCCCAATCGCGGTCTCGATGCGCTTGGAAACAGCAAGGAAGGTGCACATGCCGAGGAAGAAGGCCAGCGCCAGGTTCTCGACGAAGATCGCCTTGAACAGCAGGGACAGATAGTGCTCCATTATCGCGATTCCGTCCGGTGCACGACATTGATCCGGTATTCAGGCCTCTCGAGCTGTGCCGGCTTCCAGCTGCGGATGGCCCAGATCATCAGCCCGATGATGAAGAAGGCGCCAGGGGCGAGCAGCATCAGGCCATTGGGCTCATACCACCCGCCCTCCTTCACCAGTGGCAAGACCTGCACATCGAGCAGGCTGCCGGAGCCGAGCAGCTCGCGGATCGCGGCGACACTGATCAGGATCAGGCTGTAGCCGAGCCCATGGCCGAGGGCATCGAGGAAGCTCGGCCAGGGCGGATTCTTCGACGCAAAGGCCTCGGCGCGACCGAGCACGATGCAGTTGGTGATGATCAGTCCAACGAACACCGAGAGCTGCTTGGAGAGCTCATAGGCGAAGGCTTGCAGCACCTGATCGACCAGGATCACCAGCGAGGCGATGATGGTCATCTGGATGATGATGCGGATGCTCGACGGCATGTGATGCCGGATCAGGCTGATGATGACGCTGGCGCCAACGATCACCGCCGTCAGCGCGATGCTCATGGTGATGGCCGGCGCCAACTTGGTGGTCACCGCCAAGGCCGAGCAGATGCCGAGGATCTGCAGGGTGATCGGATTGTTGTCGACGATCGGCTCGAGTAGGAGCCGGGCGGATTGGGTGGCCATGCTGCGTATCCCCCTGTTCGGCCTGTTCGGCTCGGCTGGTCAGCCGCGGTGATCGTCGCGGAGCCGGGCCAGGAAGGGCCCATAGCCCTGCTCGCCCAGCCAGAAGTGCATCAGGTTGGTGACCCCATTGCTGGTGAGCGTGGCACCGGAGAGCCCATCGACGCGGTGCTCGGCATTGGGGGCATCAGGATCGACGTTGCCCTTGACGACCTCGATCACCGGCTCGCCAGTCTCATCGATGAG
Organism: Halochromatium salexigens; assembly: GCF_016653295.1. Classification (GTDB taxonomy): domain Bacteria; phylum Pseudomonadota; class Gammaproteobacteria; order Chromatiales; family Chromatiaceae; genus Lamprobacter; species Lamprobacter salexigens. The sequence goes on from NZ_NHSF01000059.1 coordinate 378,929, forward strand.
CACCTTGCCCGGCCATTCGGAGAGCCAGCGTTGGCCGGCGACCTCGCTGCCGAGGCCAGCGGTCTCGCGCTGCTCGTAGAAGGTGAGCGCCTGGGTGGTACGTCCGTCCGGCGCCAGTGCCAGCAGCCCGTGCATGGTCGACCAGAGGCCGGCGCCATAGACCGGCAGGATGATGGTCTGCAGCTCGCCGGCGTGGCGCACCAGATAGACCGGCATGCGATCGGGTCGTCGCTGCAAGCCGGCGCGCTCGGCCTCCTCGATCGCACTGCTCGCGGCTGGGTCCTTGGCCGCATCACGATAGGAATAGCTCAGCGGATCGGCGTCCTCGACGAACTCACCGGTCTCAAGGTCGACCAGGCGACGCTCGATCTGCTCGAAGGCCTGATCCAGGCTCATGTCGGCGGTCTCGATGCCAGCGACCTTGATCACCTCCGACTTGAGCGCACGCGCGGCATTGCGCTCCTGCAGCGGGCGCAGACTGACCGCTGTGGCCGAGACCACCACCGAGCAGGCCAGGCAGAGCACCAGCGCGACCGCGATGGTCTTGCGCGGATCATCGTTCGGCAGCCTAAAAACCGCCTTCGCCGACGCTAGCAAAGCGCCCGCGCGCACGGATGGAGCCTGCGAATGCGAGTCAGCCGACATGGCGCCGTGCCCTCCTGCGGATGTTGGCCTGGACCACGAACCAGTCGATCAGCGGCGCGAACAGGTTGGCGAACAGGATCGCCAGCATCACACCCTCCGGATAGGCCGGATTGAGCACCCGGATCAGCACCGTCATGAAGCCGATCAGGGCGCCATAGAACCATTTGCCGGTCTCGGTCATCGACGCCGAGACCGGATCGGTGGCCATGAACACCAGCCCGAAGGCGAGCCCACCGAGCACCAGATGCCAGTGCCAGGGCAGCGCGAAGGCCGGGTTGGTCTCGCTGCCGAGGGTATTGAACAGCAGCGCGGTGCCGATCACGCCGATCAGCACGCCGGCCATGATGCGCCAGGAGGCGACGCCGGTGTAGACCAGGAAGAGCGCGCCGGCGCTGATCAGCAGGGTCGAGGTCGCGCCGATCGAACCCTGCACGGTGCCGAGGAAGGCATTCCACCAGGTCACGCCGGCGGCCTGGATCGCGCCCACTCCGCCCTCGGCGGCGAGCATCAAGGGCGTGGCGCCGCTGAAGCCATCGACCGCGGTCCAGACCGCATCACCGGAGATCTCGCTCGGATAGGCGAAGAACAGGAAGGCGCGCCCGGTCAGTGCCGGATTGAGGAAATTCTTGCCGGTGCCACCGAACACCTCCTTGCCGATGACGGTGCCGAACGAGATGCCGAGCGCCACCTGCCAAAGCGGGATATCGGGCGGCAGGGTCAGCGCGAACAGGATCGAGGTGACGAAGAAGCCCTCGTTGACCTCGTGGTTGCGCACGGTCGCGAACAGAATCTCCCAGAAGCCGCCCGCGGCCATGGTGACGATGTAGATCGGCAGGAAATAGACCGCGCCATGCCAGAAATTATTCCAGACGCTGTTCGGATCAGGGCCGCCAGCACCGAGCAGCCACAGCAGCCCACCGCGCCAGCCCTCGACCTGCTCGAGGCCCATCGCCGCCATGGCGCTGTTGGCCTGCAGGCCGATGTTGACCATGCCGAACAGGGCGGCGGGCAGGACCGCGATCCAGACGAAGATCATCACCCGCTTCAGGTCGATCCCATCGCGCAGATGCGGGGTGCCGGCGGTGACCGTCGACGGGGTGTAGAAGAAGGTGTCGACCAGCTCGAACAGGGCGCCGAAGCGCTCGTAGCGACCGCCGGGCAGGAAGTGGCGCTCCTGGCGATCGAGGTATTTGCGCAGGGCCTTGATCATGGATCAGTGACTCTCGTGCCAGATCTTGTTCAGGTTGCGCCGCAGCACCGGCCCGAAATCGTGCTTGCCGCAGTCGACGAAGCTGCACAGCGCCAGATCGTCCTCTTCCAGCTCGAGCGCGCCGAGCGCCTCGGCGGTTTCGATATCATCGACCAGCAGCGCGCGCAGCAACTGCGTTGGCAGCAGATCGAGCGGCATCACCCGCTCATAGGCGCCGATCGGCACCATCGCGCGCGGACTGCCGTGCTGGGAGGTGCCCAGTGGCAGGGCCTCGCCCCGCGCGCGCCCCGACCAGAACAGATTCAGGGCCGAATAGCGGCCGCGCCCGGGCTTGAGCCAACCGAACCATTCGCGCTCGCGCTCCTCGGCCAGCACCGTGATCTGATTGTGGAAGCGACCCAGGAAGGCACTGGTGCCGACCGCGTGGCGGCCACCCAGCACCGAGCCCGAGATCACCCGCGCCTCGCGGCGGCCGCTCAGCTCGCCCTGGACCAGGTCATTGGTGCTGGCGCCGAGCCGGGTGCGGATCAGGCGCGGGTTGGCGACCATGGGACCGGCGAGCCCGATGACCCGCGTCGGGTCGAGGCGCCCGCTGCGAAACAGCCGGCCAATCTCGATCACGTCCTGATAGCCGATGTACCACGCCGCGCGCTCGAGACTGACGGGCGCCAGCAGATGGATATGGGTGCCCGGCAGGCCGGCTGGATGGGGGCCGGCGAACGCGGCGACCTGGAAGCCGGATGTCGCCGGGACGGGGAGCGCGGCACCGGGACGTTGACAGCAGTAACGGGGTCCGTCGGTCAGCTTGCCGAGCACGCGCAGGCCGTCGGCGAAGGCCTCGCCGGCGTCGTCGATGATGATGGCCGGATCCGGTGCCAACGGATGCGTGTCGATGGCGGTCACGAACAGCGCCGCCGGGCTGCTGTCCGGCGGCGGGATCATGCCGAACGGGCGGGTGCGCAATGCCAGCCAGGAGCCGGAGGCGAGCAGATTCTCGCGCACCTGTTCGCCGTTCAGCGTATCCAGCTCGGCGGCCTGGTAGGCATTGAAGGTTTCTTGATCGGCTGTCGGCGGGAGCGGGTCATCGCCGTCGCGCGGGTGATCGAGCCGGATGACGATGGTCTCGAGCACCCGGCGGGGGCCGCGATGGATGGCCTCGACCACCCCGCTACCGGGTGCCGTCGCAGCGATCTCGCGGTAGGCCTTGCGCCGCGAGATGGGCTCGCCAAGACGCACGCGGTCGCCGACCTCGATCTCGAGCGAGGGCAGCCGTTTGACACCGATGCAATCGGTGCCAACGTGCGCCACCCGAGTGACCACCGGACTGGCATCGATGCGCGCCTCGGGCGCGCCGGCGAGCGGGATATCGAGCCCTCGCTTGAGTCGAAAATGCCGTGGGCGTCCATCGCTCGATGAACCTTGGGCTGTGCGCGCTCGGAAGACGGCCACTGCTGATCGGAACGCCATGGTTAAGTGTCGGTGCCTCGCGTTATACCATCCCTGAGCCGCCGGCTAAAGCGCCGTCGCTCCCCGCGCGATGACGAAGATGCGCGCCGATAGCTCCAGCGTCATAGTCCAGCGATAGGCATCGCGAATGTTTGCGCCACAGGCGTAGACACCATGGCCGGCGATGATGCAGACCGGATAGGAGGCGAGCGCTTCAGCGACTTTGGCCGGCGCTTGGTCTTGATGGGCATCGGGCTCCACGCGCAGCACCGGGACATTACCAAGCAGTCGCGCCCCTTCGAAATCGGGCGGCTCGAAGTCGCGCCCGGCGAAGCTCACGGCGACCGAGTGCGGCCCGTGAGAGTGCAGCACCGCGCCGATCTCGGGTTGTCGCCGATAGACCTCGCGATGAACGGGCGTGTCGAGCGAGGCGCCCTCGGGTAGGGGCGCGTCGAGCGAGCAGGCGACCAGGTCCTCCGGCGCGACCGCGTCGCGCACCGCGCTGCTCGGGGTGATCCAGAAACGCTCGTCCTGGCGCACCGAAGCGTTACCGGTCGCGGCATCATTGTAGCCATCGGCGCGCAAGCGCCGCAGCGCTTGGATCAGGCTAGCGCGCGGATCATCGGTGGCACCGGCACTATCGCGCACCAAACCGCCGATAAAATCGGCCAAGGCCTCCAACTCGCTCAGTGGCAGCAGCGGTGGATGCGGCTCAACCGGCAGTGGATCATCGCTGACCACGGCGACGATGCCATTGTCATCGGGATAGAGCGGGGTCTTGCCGGTGGCGGCGCGGAAGACCTCAATCTTGGGCACCGCGGCGGCGCGAAAACCTTCAATCAACAGCAGATCGAGGCTGTCGGCATCGAAGCGCGCGCGCAGCGCATCCAGCCCGGCGGGATGGTCCTCGGCGCGTTCGTTGGCGCGGCTGAGCAAGGCCCAGTGCTCGCCGGAGACCAGCATCACTTGGCGCGCGCCGGCGGCGGCGACCTCGTAGCTATCCTTGCCGGGCCGATCGAGCGCGAAGCCATGATGGGCATGCTTGAGGTAGCCGATGCGCAACCCACGCTGGCGCAGTAGCGGCACCAGTTTGCGCAACAGGGTGGTCTTGCCGCTGCCGCTCGGCGCCACGACACCGATGGCGGGGAGCTGTTCTGCGCTCATGACTGGACTCATGCGGGCAACGTCCTCGTGGTGGGAGACAAGCGTGGTCGATTGGGCCCAAGGGCGATCCAGCCTACCGGGATCGAGCGCGGTGGCCGCCCGGCCGAGACGGATGTGCTTGGACATTCTAGCCGAGAGGCGGCAGAATCGTCGCTTGATCGCGCTGCGCGGCCAGCTCCGCTGAGTCGCTGCCCCGGAGGCCAAGCGCAGTCCTGCCCTCAGCCGCGTCTCAGTCGCGCCAGCCAATCGGACCAGGCCCTTGCCCTGATACGCCGACTCGGGGGCTTTAACCGCTCACATCAAGCTTTTTCAACCGTCAACCAGGTCTGCTACGAGATGGCGCAATACATCTACACCATGAACCGCGTCGGCAAGGTCGTGCCGCCCAAACGCGTGATCCTGCGCGACATCTCCCTGTCGTTCTTCCCCGGCGCCAAGATCGGCGTGCTCGGTCTCAACGGCGCGGGTAAGTCCACGCTACTGCGCATCATGGCCGGCCTCGACACCGAGATCGAGGGCGAAGCGCGGCCGCAGCCGGGCATCAACATCGGCTATCTGTCGCAGGAGCCGCGGCTCGATGAGTCCAAGGACGTGCGCGGCAATGTCGAGGAGGCGGTGGCACCGATCAAGCAGGCGCTCGAGCGGCTGGACGCGGTCTATGCCGCCTATGCCGAGGAGGATGCCGACTTCGACGCGCTGGCCAAGGAGCAGGCGGAGCTGGAAGACCTGATCGAAGCCACCGATGGCCATAATCTGGATCGCACCCTGGATCAGGCCGCCGATGCGCTGCGCCTGCCGCCCTGGGATGCGGAGGTGAGCAAGCTCTCGGGCGGCGAGCGCCGGCGCGTCGCGCTCTGCCGGCTACTGCTGTCGAAGCCGGATATGCTGCTGCTCGACGAGCCGACCAACCATCTCGATGCCGAGTCGGTGGCCTGGCTCGAGCGCTTCCTCAAGGAGTACAGCGGCACCGTGGTCGCGGTGACCCATGATCGCTACTTCTTGGACAACGTCGCCGGCTGGATCCTGGAGCTGGATCGTGGCCACGGCATCCCCTGGCAGGGCAACTACTCGAGCTGGCTGGAGCAAAAGGAGAAGCGCCTGGAGCAGGAGGAGAAGTCCGAGCAGGCGCGCATCAAGGCGATGAAGCACGAGCTCGAATGGGTGCGCACCAACCCCAAGGGCCGGCAATCGAAGAGCAAGGCGCGTCTGGCCCGCTTCGAGGAGCTGCAATCGCAGGAGTTCCAGAGCCGCAACGAGACCAACGAGATCTATATCCCGCCGGGTCCGCGCTTGGGCGACCTGGTGATCGAAGCCAACGGGCTGCGCAAGGCCTATGGCGACCGGCTGCTCTACGACGATCTCTCATTCAACCTGCCCAAGGGTGGCATCGTCGGCGTGATCGGCCCGAACGGCGCCGGCAAGACCACGATGTTCCGCATCATCACCGGCCAGGAGCAGCCCGACGGCGGCGAGATGCGCGTCGGCGAGACAGTCGAGATCGCCTATGTCGATCAGAGCCGTGACGCGCTCGACGGTAAGAAGACGGTCTGGGAGGAGATCTCAGACGGTCAGGACATTTTGGTCGTCGGCAAGTTCGAGATGCCCTCGCGCGCCTATGTCAGCCGCTTTAACTTCAAGGGCTCGGACCAACAGAAGCGCATCGGTGACCTCTCCGGCGGTGAGCGCAACCGGGTGCATCTGGCCAAGCTGTTGAAAAGCGGTGGCAACCTGCTGCTGCTCGACGAGCCGACCAACGATCTCGATGTCGAGACCCTGCGCGCGTTGGAAGAGGCCGTGCTGAACTTCCCCGGCTGCGTGGTGGTGATCAGCCATGATCGCTGGTTCCTGGATCGCATCGCGACCCACATCCTGGCCTTCGAAGGCGATTCCAAGGTGACCTGGTTCGAGGGCAACTATGCCGATTATGAGGAAGATCGTCATCGCCGGCTCGGCACCGAGGCCGATCAACCGCATCGCATCCGTTACCGGCCACTGACGGCCTAACGCGGGCTCAGACCGTCTGAGCGATCATTTTCAAGCGAAAAACGAGCGCTTCTGGCTACACGGCACCTCGAAAGAACCACAGATGAACACAGATGGAGACGACATGTTGCTGCGGCACCGCTTCTGTCTGCGTGAATCTGTGGCTCAAGTTCTTGCATCCTTATGGCCGCAACACTCGATCAATTCTTGATTCGGCTCGACGCCCTGCTCGACCGTATTGAGCCCTGGCTGCCAGTGCCAACAGCGACCGACTGGAACGCGATCGCCTGGCGCTGGCGCAAGGATGGACCGCAGGGGCAGCATGGCCGGGGCCGGCTGGAGGCGATCCGCCGGCCGCATCAGCTGCGGCTCGAGGATCTGCGCGGCATCGATCGCCAGCGCGACGAGATCGACCGCAACACGCGGCAGTTCCTCGCCGGCGCCAGCGCCAACAATGTGCTGCTGTCCGGCTCGCGCGGCACCGGCAAGTCGTCGCTGATCAAGGCGCTGCTGAATCGCTATCAGGCGCAAGGGCTGCGGTTGATCGAGGTCGACAAGGACGATCTGACCGACCTGCCGGCGATCATCGCGTGCGTCGAGGACCGCCCCGAGCGCTTCATCCTCTACTGCGACGATCTCTCGTTCGAGGCCTCGGAGTCGGGCTACAAGGCGCTGAAGGCGGCGCTCGATGGCTCGCTCAGCGCACCGCCCGAGAATCTGCTGATCTACGCCACCTCCAACCGCCGCCATCTGCTGCCGGAGTATCAGCACGAGAACCAGGCCGCGCGCATGAACGACGGCGAGATTCATCAAGGCGAAGGCGTCGAGGAGAAGATCTCGCTCTCGGATCGCTTCGGCCTCTGGCTCTCGTTCTACCCGTTCAGCCAGGAGCAGTACCTGGAGGTGGTGCGCCACTGGCTCGAGCAGCTCGGTGTCGGCGAGCCTGCAGGTGCGACAGAGCCGGTGCCAGCGACAGCGCCCGACGCCACCACCAGCGAGCAGGCCGCCCTGCAATGGGCGCTGCGGCGCGGCTCACGCAGCGGGCGCACCGCCTGGCAGTTCGCCCGCGACTGGGCTGGGCGCCAGCACGGTGATGCGCGCCTCAGCCGCCGTTGACCTGCACCCCGTGATCGGCGAGCCATTGGACGTCGAGTTCCCACTCGACGCGATCCACGCCCGGCTGCGATGACACCAACCCCTGGGTGCGCTTCTGATGATCGACCAGATCCTGTTGGGCGGCGATGACCTTGGGATCATCCTGCGCCAGCCCGGCGAGTTCGGGATGGATCACCTCGAGAAAGCGATACGCTGGCACCTGGACGTTGCGCGGTGTGGAGAGGGTGGCGACACCCTCCTCGAGCCGTTTCACCCGGAATTGGTAAGGATAGTCGGCCAGTTCGGCGTCGGCCTCGAGGACCTCATTGATCTCCCAGACCGCTGGCTGCCAGATCGAGCTGAGCCACCAGGCGGCCAGGGCGATGACGACGATCCCCAGAACGATGCTGTAATTACGCGTAAACTTGTCCATCGAGTCTCTACCCTGTTGTGCTGTTTGCGAGCCATTGCGTGGTATCTTCCCGCGAACGGGAATCGTTCTCCATGAAAATAGTCAAGTATTCCTAAGGGCGCCCGCATGATCCAGGAAACCAAGCAGGATATGATCAACAAGACCGTACTGCTCGGGCTGGTCGGCATCATCTCGTTGCTGTTCCTCACCATGGTCCAGCAATTCCTGGTCGCCATCTTCCTGGCGGCGGTGTTCGCCGCGTTGACGCATCCGGGCTACATGACCCTCAATCGGTGGCTGGGCGGCCGGCGCTACCTCGCCTCGCTGATCACGCTGCTGCTGCTGCTGACGGTGGTGTTGATTCCGGTCGTGATCCTGACCATGGTCTTCGTCGGACAGGCGATCAATGTCGGCCAGTCCCTGACCCCCATCGTGGCCGATTTCCTCAAGGAGCCGGGCAGTTTCCGGGAGTTTCTCGAGCAAATGCCCTTCTACGAGGCGCTGATCCCCTATGAGGATCAGATGACGACGCAGATCGCCAGCGCCGTCGAGGGCTTCGGCCGGCTCTTGGTCAATAAGATCTCGAGCATTGCCTTGGGCACGGTGCAATTCCTGTTCCTCACGGTGGTGTTCTCCTACACCCTGTTCTTCTTCCTGATCGACGGCGATAAGGTCGTGCGCGCCATCCTCTATTATCTGCCGCTCGAGGAGCATGACGAGCGCCTGATATTGAGCAAGTTCACGACGGTGACGCAGGCGATGGTGGTTGGCACCCTGCTGATCGGCATGCTGCAAGGGACACTCGCCGGGATCGCCTTTGCGGTCGCCGGGGTCTCGAATGCGGTATTCTGGGGCACGGTGATGGCCGTGCTATCGATCATTCCCGGGATCGGCTCGGCGCTCGTCTGGGTGCCGGCCTCGATCCTGCTGATCGTCCAAGGCGCCCTGGGGGCCGGTCTGGGCCTGATGCTGTTCTGCCTGCTGGTGGTCGGGAGCGTCGACAACCTGCTGCGGCCAAGCCTGGTCGGCAAACACACCGATATGCACGAGTTGATGATCTTCTTCGGCACGCTCGGCGGCCTGTTCACCTTCGGCATGGCCGGACTCTTGATCGGCCCCCTGATCGCCTCGCTCTTTATCACCATCTGGGCGATCTATGGCGAGGCGTTCAAGGACACCTTACCTGCGGTTCATCATCAGGAGACCGAGGATGCTTCAGGCGCTGAAACCAGCGCGACAACGGCGAAAGAGACGGGGGCGAGCCTCTTCCATGAGGGCGGCAGTGAAGAATAGTCTCCGCCGGCAACGGCCAGCTATCAAAGCATGCCGAGGGTGAGCTTGGCCTCGTCGGACATGGTGTCCGGGGTCCATGGCGGGTCCCAGACCAACTCCACGTCAACCTCGCCAACGCCATCGACGGTTTTGACCGCGTCCTTGACCATGACCGGCATCATGCCAGCGACGGGGCAAGCAGGCGCGGTCAGGGTCATATCGACATCGACATCGCCATTGCCAGCGATATCGATCTTATAGATCAGACCCAAGTCATAGATATTCACCGGGATCTCCGGGTCGTGAACCCGGCGCAGCGCGGCAATGATCGGCTCGCGCAGCGATTCGGAATCGCCCGTTGCTTGACCCGAATCCGTGGTCACATCGGCGGTCGCATCTGCCGCACCGACGATCTCGGCGCCCGGCTCATCATCACGATCAATCCGTCCATGATCGCCCGCGCCGAACCCGGCGAATCTGGCTAACCTGTTCATCAGAGGATCACCTCGACTGCAAAGGACTGTATGAGATCACTCCAGCGGCACCCTTTCGAGCCGCTCACCAACCTGCTCAGTGACATAGTCGCGCAATGCCTCAGGTCCAAGGACGTCGATAATCTCACCGGCGAAGCCCAAGCACAGCATGCGCCGAGCCAGCGCCGCCGAAATGCCGCGGGAGCGCAGATAGAACAGCGCCTCGGGTTCGATCTGACCGACCGTGGTGCCATGACTGCACTTGACGTCGTCGGCGTAGATCTCGAGCTGCGGTTTGGTATCAACTTCGGCATTCGGCGACAGGATCAGATTGCGGTTGGACATATCGGCATCGGTCTGTTGAGCGTCGCGCGCCACATAGACCAGGCCATCGAACACCGCGCGCCCCTTGCCGTGGAGAATGCCCTTGAAGCGCTCGCGGCTGCGGCAATGCGGCAGGCCGTGGCGGACATCCATGTGGTAATCGATCAACTGCTTGTCGCCGGCCAGATAGAGCCCCTGGAGATCGCACTCGGCATGCTCGCCGCTGAAGCGGGTCACCAAATCGGTGCGCGCCCAGGTGGCGCCGAGGCCGATATTGACCCCCGCATAACGGCTATTGGCGTCTTGGCTGAGGTAGAGACCGGTGATATGGAAGGCGTTGAGGCTCTCTTGCTGCACTCTGGCATGCGTGAGCAGGGCATCGCGCCCGAGCGCGATCTCGAGCACCGAATTGGTGCAATAGAGCGCGTCACCGAGGCTGACATAGCGCTCGATCACCTGCGCCTGGGCGCCCTCGCCCAGGCTGATCAGGTGCCGGGGTTGGGCGACCCGAGGTGCGTCCATGCCCACCGAGAGATGGATGACCTCGATGGGACGCTCCATCAGCGCGGCCCGCTCGAGCAGCACCACCAAGCCATCCTGCATCGCAGCGGTGTTCAGCGCCGCGAAGACATGGTTGCCCGCGCCGGCGATGCGGGTCAGCACGCCTTGCAATGCCTCCGGGTCCGAGGCGAGCATCGCGCGTAGGCTGCCGATGCGCACCCCGCGCGGCAGCGCACCGAGGTCCGAGAGGGTCTCCGAATAACGCCCGTTGACCAACACCACGCGACAGGCATCGAGACCGGGCACCAGGACCTCCTCGATATCCTCCGGGGTGAGCGCGGTCAGCGGCTCATCGACCTGCACGAAGCCCTGGTCGATCAGCGAGCGCAGGCCGGTATAGCGCCATTCCTCGGACTTGCCGGTCGGCACCGATTGCGCGCGCACCCGCTCGGCGGCCTGCTGGCGCTCGGCGCTGAGCCAGCCCTGCTCCTCGCCTGCGGTGCTCCCGTCGGCCAGGCCCTGGAGCCAGCCGGCAAAGGCCTCGGCCGCCGCGGCCTGGGGTCGGTTGGTTGCCGCGCTCATGCCGCCTCCCCGTCGACGATCCAGCCGTAGCCTTTCTCCTCGAGTTCCAGCGCCAGCTCCTTACCGCCGGAGCGGATGATGCGCCCCTTGGCCAGCACATGCACATGGTCGGGCTCGATGTAATCGAGCAGGCGCTGATAATGGGTGACCACGATCATCGAACGCTCTGGGCCACGCAGGGCATTGACGCCATCGGCGACGATGCGCAGGGCATCGATGTCGAGCCCCGAGTCGGTCTCGTCGAGGATCGCCAGCTTCGGCTCGAGCATGGCCATCTGGAAGATCTCGTTGCGCTTCTTCTCGCCGCCCGAAAAGCCGAAGTTGACCGGACGCTTGAGCAGGCTGTCGTCGAGGTGCAGGACCTTCAATCGCTCCTTCATCAGGCGCATGAAGGAGACGGCATCGAGCTCCTCCTCGCCGCGCGACTTGCGGATCGCGTTCAGCGCCGCCTTGAGAAAGTACATGTTGTTGACGCCGGGCAGCTCGACCGGGTACTGAAAGGCGAGGAACAGCCCCAGGCGGGCGCGCTCCTCGGGCTCGAGTGCGAACAGATCGGTGCCCTCCAGCGTGGCGCTGCCGGCCGTGACCTCGTAGCCCTCGCGCCCGGAGAGCACATGGGCGAAGGTGCTCTTGCCGGAGCCATTCGGCCCCATGATCGCGTGCACCTCACCGGGCTTCACCTCGAGATCGAGCCCCCGCAGGATCTCTTCATCACCGACATTGGCCTTCAGGCCTTTCACAGACAACATACGGATGCTCCTAAAGTGTGGTGTGCCGTTCTCGCTAACCGACCGCGCCTTCGAGGCTGATACTGAGCAATTTCTGTGCCTCGACCGCGAATTCCATCGGCAGCTCGTTGAAGACTTCCTTGCAGAAGCCGTTGACGATCATCGACACCGCGTCCTCCTCGGAGAGCCCGCGCGCGCGGCAATAGAAGAGTTGGTCCTCGCTGATCTTCGAGGTGGTGGCCTCGTGCTCCATCTGCGCGCTCGGGTTCTTGACCTCGATGTAGGGGAAGGTGTGCGCGCTGGACTTGTCGCCGATCAGCAGGGAGTCGCACTGGGTATGATTGCGCGCGCCTTCGGCCCGCCCGGCGATGCGCACCAGTCCGCGGTAGGCCTGCTGGCCGTGCTGGGCGCTGATGCCCTTGCTGACGATGGTGGAACGGGTGTTCTTGCCGAGATGGATCATCTTGGTGCCGGTATCGGCCTGCTGGCGGCCCTTGGTCACCGCCACCGAGTAGAACTCGCCGACCGACTCATCGCCGCGCAGGATGCAACTCGGGTACTTCCAGGTGATCGCCGAGCCGGTCTCGACCTGGGTCCAGCTGATCTTGGAGCGATGGCCGCGGCAGTCACCGCGCTTGGTGACGAAGTTGTAGATGCCGCCCTTGCCGTTCTCGTCGCCCGGGTACCAGTTCTGCACCGTCGAGTACTTGATCTCGGCATCGTCGAGCGCGATCAGCTCGACCACGGCGGCATGCAGCTGGTTCTCGTCGCGCTGCGGGGCGGTGCAGCCTTCCAGATAACTGACATAGCTGCCCTCGTCGGCGACGATCAGGGTGCGCTCGAACTGACCGGTGTTGGCGGTGTTGATGCGGAAATAGGTGCTCAGCTCCATCGGGCAGCGGGTGTTCTTCGGCACATAGACGAAGGTGCCATCGGTGAACACCGCCGAGTTGAGGCCGGTGTAGAAGTTGTCGGTCGGCGGCACCACGCTGCCGATGTATTGCTTCACCAGTTCCGGGTAGTCCTGCAGCGCCTCCGAGATCGAGCAGAAGATGACGCCGGCCTCGTGCAATTTCTCGCGGAAGGTGGTCGCCACCGAGACGCTGTCGAAAACCGCGTCGACGGCGACACCGGCGAGCGCCTTCTGCTCCTCGATCGGGATGCCGAGCTTCTCGTAGGTCTCGAGCAGCACCGGATCGACCTCGTCGAGGCTCTTGGGGCCGTCCTTCTTCTTCGGCGCCGAGAAGTAGGAGATGGCCTGATAGTCGATCTGAGGGTAGTGCACCGAGGCCCAGGTCGGGGTCGGCATCTCGAGCCACTTGTGGTAGGCCGTAAGGCGCCAATCGGTCATCCATTCGGGCTCGCCCTTGCGCAGCGAGATGGCCCGGATCACGCTTTCATCCAAACCCGGCGGCAAGGTGTCGGATTCGATGTCGGTGATGAAGCCGTGCTCGTAGCCGGCATTGACCAAATCATCATATTGGCCGGTTGTGTCGGCCTTCGTCTTGACCGTGGTGGCCTCTGCTGGGATAGCGCTCATGGGGTCCGCTCCGATACCTGAGTAGTTTACTAGGTTATAGTACGACGCCAATGCTGAGTTTCAAGACCCTTGGTCATGATTTCGTGAAAATCCGCCCGCTCGGGTCGGATGCGTGGCGTCAAGGTCATTGCTCGCGCAGGCACTTTCAAGCAGCGATCCGAAAGGTGCCGTTGCTCAGCAGATTAATCGCAACCATTCTCATCAGTCTTGTTATTTTTGCTCAATTCAGACAGACTCCTCACCAGAGTGTCTGCGTTGCGGTCCTCGTCACCTCCCATCACACCCTTTCTGGAATCTTGACATGATACCGATCTGCTCCCGCCGCTTCCTGTCTTCCGCTCGCGTGCCCCTCGTCGCCCTCTGCGTGGCGCTCGCGGCGGCCCCAAGTCTTGCCGCCGCCGAGGAGGTCAATCTCTACTCGGCGCGCAAGGAAGCCTTGATCAAACCCTTACTCGATCGCTTCAGCGAGGAGACCGGGATCGAGGTCAACCTGGTCACCGGCAAGGCCGATGCCTTGCTGCAACGGCTCAAGAGCGAAGGGCGCAACAGCCCGGCCGATGTGCTGCTGACCGTCGACGCCGGCAATCTGCACCGCGCCAAGGCCGCCGGCCTGACCCAGGCCTTCACCTCCGAGGTGGTGGCCGAAGCCGTGCCCGAGACCTACCGCGACCCGAACGGCCATTGGGTCGGTCTGTCGCTGCGCGCGCGGCCGATCATGTATGTCAAGGGCGAGGTCGATCCCTCCGACCTCTCGACCTACGAGGCGCTCGCCGACGAGCAATGGCAGGGGCGCATCTGCATCCGCTCCTCGAGCAATGTCTACAACCAATCCCTGGTCGCCTCGCTCATCGCCGCCAACGGCACCGAGGCGGCACAAGATTGGGCCGAGGCCATTGTCGCGAATATGGCGCGGCCACCCAAGGGTGGAGATCGCGACCAAATCAAGGCGGCGGCCGCTGGTCAATGCGATATCGCAATCGCAAACACCTATTATCTCGCGGGGATGCTGACCTCCGATGATCCGGGCGAGCAAGAACCGGCCGAGAAGATGGCCGTGTTCTGGCCGAATCAGCCCGGTGCCGGCGACGGTCGCGGCACCCATGTCAATGTCAGTGGCGCTGCGGTGACCGCCGCCGCCGACCACACCGAGGCGGCGGTCGAGCTGATCGAGTTCCTCGTCAGCCCCGAGGCGCAGCGCTGGTATGCCGAGGTCAACGGCGAGTATCCGGTGCGCGAGGGCGTCGAGATCAGCCCGGTGCTGGCCGAATGGGGCCGTTTCGAGGCCGATGATCTCGATCTGATCGAACTCGGCGAGCTGAACGGCGAGGCGCTGATGCTGATGGACCGCGCCGGCTGGCGTTGAACGCACCGCCGCCCAAGGGAGGATGGATCGAAGCAGGTGCCCTGCTTGGCAAAGCGTTATGATAGGTACTTGTCCCGTGCTGGGGCACCCCTTTCCGATGCTCGCTTCGATCCATCGCAACCTTGATGAGCGCATTCACCCCTGCATTGGCGATGTCCGACGCCTTCGGCGTTCGCGCCTGGCTGCGCGTCTGGCCTCTGCTGCTGATCCTGATCGCGACCCTGCTGGCGTTGCCGATCCTGGTCATCGTCGGTTTCCTGTTCGTGCCCGCGGTCGAGGTCTGGGCGCACCTGATCGAGACGGTGCTGGGCGATTATGTCGGCCATTCGCTGCTGCTGATGCTCGGGGTCACGCTCGGCACCCTGGTCGGTGGGGTCGGGACCGCCTGGCTGACGAGCATGTGTCGATTTCCCGGGCGCGGCTTTTTCGAGTGGGCGCTGCTGCTGCCGATGGCGATGCCCGCCTACATCATCGCCTACACCTACACCGGCCTGCTCGACTTCGCCGGCCCGGTGCAGACCGGCCTGCGCGAGCTGACCGGCTGGGGCTGGGGCGAGTATTGGTTTCCGCAGGTGCGCTCCCTGCCCGGCGCTGCGGTGATGTTGTCGCTGGTGCTCTATCCCTATGTCTATCTGCTCGCGCGCGCGGCATTCCTGAGCCAATCGCTGTGCGTGCTCGATGTCAGCCGCACCCTGGGCAACGGCCCCTGGCGGACCTTCTTCACGGTGGCGCTACCGCTGGCGCGCCCGGCGATCGTCGCCGGTCTCTCGCTGGCGCTCATGGAGACGCTCGCCGACTACGGCACCGTTGAGTACTTCGGCGTCTCCACCTTCACCACCGGCATCTTCCGCACCTGGTTCGGGCTCGGCAATCCGGCCGCCGCCGCGCAACTCTCGGCCATGCTGCTCGGGTTCGTGTTCTTGCTCATCGTGCTCGAGCGCCACTCGCGCGGCGCGGCGCGCTATCACGATACCAGCCAGGGCCAGCAGTCGATCCGGCGCTTGCCGCTGCGCGACTGGCAGGCAGTCGCGGCCTTCGGCTTTTGCCTGGCCCCGCTCAGCCTCGGTTTCCTGCTGCCGGCCGGGCAGCTGACGGTCTGGTCGATCACCGTCGCCGATCAGCGCCTGGATGCCGAGTTCGCGCGCCTGGCGCTGAACAGCCTCGCGCTCGCCGCCGGCGCCGCGGGGCTGGCGCTGGGGCTGGCGCTGATGCTCGGCTATGGCCGCCGGCTGCTGCCGACGCAGCCGGTACGCATGGCGGTGCGCACCGCCGGCATGGGCTACGCGATCCCCGGGACGGTGATCGCGGTCGGGGTGATGATCCCCTTCGCCTGGCTCGATAACAGCCTCGATAGCTGGATGCGGGCGCACTTCGGCCTCTCCACTGGATTGCTGCTGAGCGGATCACTGGTGGCCCTGATCTTCGCCTATCTGGTGCGCTTCCTGGCGGTCTCCTTGCAAACGGTCGAGTCCGGCTTGAGCAAGATCCGCCCCTCGATGGACGAGGCCGGGCGCTCGCTCGGGCTCAAGCCGCGCGAGGTACTGCGTGAGATCCACATGCCGATGCTCAAAGGCAGTCTGCTGACGGCCCTGCTGCTGGTGTTCGTCGATGTGCTCAAGGAGCTGCCGGCGACCCTGATCCTGCGTCCGTTCAACTTCAACACCCTCGCCGTGCGTGCCTACGAGTTGGCCTCCGATGAACGCCTCGCCGATTCCGCGCCGGCGGCCTTGACCATCGTCGCCGCTGGCCTGATCCCGGTGATCATCCTCAGCCGCTCGATCACCCGCTCGCGTGCGAGCCTGTAACCGGCCCTCGTCGCTGCATGCCCTGCCCGCCCATGACTGAGCGTTTCGATCACTTAGACCCCAACCCACCGGCGCGTCTGGAGCTGCGCGGGGTCGATGTCGCCTACGGCGAGACCACCGTGGTGCGCCATGTCGACTTCATGCTCGAGAGCGGCACCCTCGGCTGTCTGCTCGGCCCCAGCGGCTGCGGCAAGACCACGCTGTTGCGCGCCATCGCCGGCTTCGAGCCGGTGAGCAAGGGCAACATCCTGATCCGCGGCCATTGCGTCTCCGAGCCCGGCTGGACGCTGGCGCCCGAGCATCGCCATATCGGCATGGTGTTTCAGGACTTCGCCCTGTTTCCGCATCTCTCGGTGGCCGACAACATCGGCTTCGGCCTGCGCACATTCAGCGCCCCGCGGCGCCAAACCCGCATCGACGAACTGCTGGAGCTGATCGGACTCAGCGAGGCGGCCCCGCTCTATCCACACGAACTCTCGGGCGGGATGCAGCAGCGCGTGGCGCTGGCGCGCGCCATGGCGCCGCGCCCGGATATCCTCTTGCTCGATGAGCCGTTCTCGAGCATGGACGCCGAGTTGCGCGAGCAACTCGCGCGCGAGGTGCGCACGCTGCTCAAGCGCGAGGCGATCACCGCCATCCTAGTGACCCATGATCAGTTCGAGGCCTTCGCGATGGCCGATCAGATCGCCGTGCTCAACCAAGGCGCGGTGCATCAAACGGGCACCGGCTTCGAGCTGTATCACCAACCGGCGGACCGCTTCATCGCCGATTTCATCGGTCACGGCGTCCTGATGCCGGCCAGCGTGTCGAATTCCGGGCAGTTGCGCACCGAACTCGGCCGTGCTGCGGGGCCAGAGTCGCCGTTCCTCGAGGCCGGCAGCGAAGTCGAGGTGTTGATTCGTCCGCACGATATCCTCTACGACGAAGACAGCCCGCGCGAGGCCACGATCGTCGAACGTGCATTCCGTGGCGCGGAATTCCTCTACACGCTGCAACTCGATAGCGGCACCGAGGTGCTGTGCCTGGTGCCGAGCCACCACCGCCATGAGGTCGGCGAGCGCATCGGCATCCGGTTGCAGGGCGAGCATCTGGTCGTGCTCCCGAATGCCGAGCTGGGTCCGAGTTCGGGTTCGCGGTCGGATTCGGGCGCAAAACCGGATCCAGATCCGGATCCAAGCCCAGGCCCAGGCCCAGATTCAGACTGACGCAGTCTGGGTCGCCCACTCGGGCGCGGAGTGCCTCATCGAGCGAGGGCACGTCGGCGAGCGTCTCCGAATCAGCGCGTCTCCTCGTCTTCCGAGGCCGGCTCATCGGCGTCGTCGTGGCCGCGTTTGCGCATGATCGCCGGGCCGGGCGAGGGGCCCTCGCCGTCGCGAAACAGCCAGACGAAGAGCGCGATCATCGCCACGAAGGAGCCGGCGAGAAAAACGTTGGTCCAAAACATAGTGCTTGTCTTCAGGGTTCGGTGTCGAATGGAGGACTGAGCCACGCCGAGACGCGGGCCTCAGTATAGACGGGCTTCGGACTCGGGATGAGTTGACATTTATCAAACCGTTTTGGTGCGGTTTTTCGATAATAGCCCCATGCAGATGCCAGTCCAACGCCCAAGCTCCCCGGCACGCTCAGCGTCGTCGCGGTCAAGCAAACAAGCGGCGCTGCGCCCGGCGAACCGGGGCCGCCGCATCCGGCGCGAGAAACGCGCCATCGCCGCGATGTGCGCCCTCTACTGCCGGGCGCATCACGCCGGCAGCGCTGAAGCGGCCCGGCTCTGCGGGGCCTGTGAGGATCTCCTGCGCTATGCCCATCAGCGGCTCGATCAGTGCGTGTTCGGTGAGCTGAAGCAGCCCTGCGATCAATGCGCGACGGACTGCTACAGCAAGACCCAGCGCCCGCGTCTGCGCGCCGTGATGCGCTACGCCGAGCCGCGTCTGCGCTGGCGCCACCCGCTGTTGAGCCTGTTGCGCCTGATCGACAAGTGGCGCGCCCGCTAGAGCGCGCGGCGCATCTCGTCGACCCCAAACCGCTCAGCCGGACGCCCCCAGCGGGGCGACGCCGAAGAGCGCCTGATGCAGCCAGAACAGGAACAGCAGATACAGCACGAGTCCACCGCCGAGCGCGATCCCATCATTGAATCGACCGCTGGGCGCACCGGGCACCGGAACCGGCGTGCGCCGCTTCAGCGAGATGCGATCGGCCACCGCCCACGCCAGAAAGCCGCCGAACAGCAGCACATCGGCCAGGGTGCCGTTCGCTAGCAAATGGGCGAACGCCCAGACCTTGACCGCCAGCAGCATCGGATGCTTGGTCGCGCGCTGGATGCGCCCCGGCAGGTAGGCCGCGAGCAAGAGCACGAACACCGGCAGCATCAGCAGCAGCGTGATGTGGCGCATCCAGATCGGCGCCTGATAGAGCAGGATCGCGCCGCTGCTGCGCGCCGCCTCATAACCGTTGACGACCAACACCAGGCCGAGCAGCGCGATCAGCCCGTAGGCGGCTTTCCACACCACCGGCCCGAGCCGTGTCGCCATGCGATCGCGCCACTGGGCATCGATGATCGCCACCGAGTGCACGCCGAGGAACAGGATCAATCCAACAATCAGCCAGAGCATAATAAGGATCTCGTATTAACCTAGGTGAACTGGGTGCTAGAGTAACGCATCGAGGGCGGGCACCGCGCCGCCGCCTGATGAGCCCGCGCAACCGACAGGACTTATGACCGACACCGCACTCACCCTCCATGAACTCGACCAGCTTCCCGACGGGCTGCTCGAACTCAACAGCATCGACCTCGGCACGCGGCTGCCGGGCCCGACGCTGATCCATCTCGCCGGCGAGCGCGAGCCGGCGCTGTTCGTGTCGGTTTTGATGCACGGCAACGAGCCGGTCGGCTGGGACGCGGTGCGGCTCTTGCTCAGCCAGTGTCTCGAGCGCCACGGACGCCTGCGCCTGCCGCGCGCGCTGAGTCTGTTCATCGGCAACGTCCAGGCCGCCGCGGCCAATGCGCGCCATCTGCCGGATCAGCCCGATTTCAACCGCGTCTGGCCCGGCACCGAGGAACCCGCCTCACCCGCGCAGGCGTTGATGTCGCAGGTGGTCGAGATCATGCAGCGGCGCGGACTGTTCGCCAGCATCGACCTGCACAACAACACCGGCAGCAATCCGCATTACGCCTGCGTCAACCGCCTCGACAACCGTTATTTGCACCTGGCGCGTCTGTTCGCGCGCACGGTGGTGTACTTCGTGCGACCCACCGGCGTTCAGTCGCAGGCCATGGCGCGGCTCTGCCCGGCGGTGACGCTCGAATGCGGGCGGGTGGGCGATCGTCGCGGCGTCGAGCACGCGCGCGAGTTCATCGATGCCTGCCTGCATCTGTGCGAGCTGCCCGAGCACCCCCTGCCGGCGCAGGATCTCGACCTCTTCCACACCGTCGCGCGGGTGACGATCCCGGAACAGGTCAGCTTTGGCTTTCCGCCGCACGAGGCGCAGTTGGTGCTGTCACCGGAACTCGAGCGCTTCAACTTTCGCGAGCTACCCGCCGGCACCGCCTTTGCGCAAGCGCGCCCGGGGGCGCGCCTCGACGTGCGCGACGAACATGGCCGCAACGTGGCCGATCAGTTCTTCCGCATCGAACAGGATGAGCTAAAACTCCAGGTCCCGGCGATGCCCTCGATGCTGACCGCCGATGCGACGGTGATCCGACAGGACTGTCTCTGCTATCTGATGGAGCGCTACAACCAGCACGTACCACCTCGCCACTGAGTCGCCCCCCGCGAGGCGCTCCCCGAAAGCCTCTCGAGAATCCCCGACAGTCGTCCCGAGAGCCGCCAACGCCACGCACTCATTCGGCGACGACCGCCACCGGACCATCGACAGGCGCATCGCTGCCATGGCGCAGAAAGGCTGCCGCCCGATAGAGGCCGACCAGGGTTTTGGCATCGGTGATGGTGCCGTTGAGACACCAGTCGAGTACTTGATCGAGGGCGACCCAGTGCACCTCGATGACCTCATCGACATCGTGCCCAAGATTGACTTCGCTCAGACCGCGCGCCAGGAATAGGTGAATGACCTCGGCAAAGACGCCCGGGGAACTGTGCAGGCGACCGAGCGAGTCCCAGGTCGCCGCCATCAGCCCTGCTTCCTCGGCGAGTTCCCGCTCGGCGGTCGTCGCTGGTCCTTCGCCGGGATCGAGCTTGCCGGCCGGCAGCTCCCACAGCCAGCCCCCGGCGACATGACGGAACTGCCTGAGCAGGCAGACGCGGCGGCGGTCGTCGATCGCCACCGCCGCCGCCCCGCCCGGATGGCGAACAATCTCAAGATCGACATGACGACCATTGGGTAAGCGAATGTGCTCCACCCCAACATCGATGATCTTGCCTTGGAACACTTGGCGTCGGGTCTTGTCAGCCGCGTGATCGGTCGGTTCGTCAGCGCTCAATATCTGATCCTAAGCAGCAAAGCATCCAAGCGTTCAGAATATTACCAGCCGATCGCCCCAGGTAAAGACCAAAGACGATCAATCAGCGTGCCGCGGTCACGAGATTGTCATCGCATCGACATAGAATGCGTCGCATCGTTGAGAACCAATATTGCTGGAATCCGCCCATGTCCACCGTCATGATCGTCGATGATGAGCCCGATATTCGCGAGGTCATGCGCTTCGCCCTCAAAGAAGGCGGCTTTCGCGTCCTCGAGGCCGGTCACGCCGACGAGGCCCGCAAGCTGCTCACCGAGCACCCCGAGCTGGTGCTGCTCGACTGGATGCTGCCCGGCCGCTCCGGCCTCGAACTCGCGGCCCAGCTCAAGCACAGCCCGAAGACGCGCAACATGCCGATCATCATGATCAGCGCGCGCGGCGAGGAAGAAGATCGCGTCAAGGGGTTGGATACAGGCGCCGATGATTACATCACCAAGCCCTTCTCGCCGCGCGAGATGGTGGCGCGCGTCAACGCCGTGCTGCGGCGCAGCCAACCCGATGAGGTCAGCGATCAAACCGAGATCGGCGGTCTCACCATCGACAATGTCAGCCACCGCGTGAGTGCCAATGGCATCGCGATCGACATCGCGCCGACCGAATATCGCCTGCTGCACTTCTTCATGACCCATGCCGATCGCGCCTTCAACCGCTCGCAACTGCTCGATCAGGTCTGGGGCGACCAGGTCTATGTCGAGGAGCGCACCGTCGACGTGCATGTCCGTCGCCTGCGCAAGGCGCTCGAGAAGACCGGGCACGAGCACCTGCTGCAAACGGTCCGGGGCGTCGGCTACCGCTTCTCGGACAAATGATGCGACGCGGACACGCTTACGAACTGGGATTGATCATCGTGGCCGCGCTCACCGCCGTGGCGTTGATCAGCCTCGGTCTTGGCTGGGCCGAGGCCGTGCTCCTGATGCTATGCCTGCTGCTGGCCCGGCATGCATGGCATCTGGTACAGCTGGCGCGCCTGATTCGCCGCCAGCATCGCCTGGTCCCGCCCTTCCCGAAAGGTATCTGGGGCGACATCTACCGTGCCATCGGCCAATACCAGCAGCGCGGTCGCAAGGGGCGCAAACGCCAAGTGCGCTTCTTTCGGCGTTTTCGCGAAGCCGCCAACTCTGTGCCCGACGCCTTGGTGGTGCTGGACAAGAACCGTCGCATCGAATGGGCCAACCCGGCCGCGCAGGTGTTGATGGACCTGTCTTGGCCGCGCGATGAAGGCAAGTCATTGATCGAGGTTTTCGAGCATCCGGAACTCGCCGACTACATCAGCGCCGGCGAATATGCCCGCCCGCTCGAGGTGGCCCCCGCCCATAACCGCTCGCTCATGCTTAGCATTCGCGTGGCGCCGTTCGGCGAGCGCAAGAAGCAGCGCCTGGTGGTCGGGCGCGATATCACCAAGATCTTCCATCTCAACCTGATCCGGCGCGACTTCGTCGCCAACGCCTCGCACGAGCTGCGCACCCCGTTGACGGTGATCACCGGCTTCCTGGAAACGCTAGCCGATTCGGCACAAACGCCCTCCAACCATCGCCGGCCACTGACTCTGATGCAGCATCAAGCCGAGCGCATGCGCAATATCATCGAGGATCTACTGACCCTGTCACGACTGGAGATGGACGAACATGTGCTCGAGATCGCCCCGGTCGATGTCCCCTGCGAGCTGGAGCAGATCGTCGCCGACGCCTCGGCGCTTAGCGGTGGTCGCCACCAGTTCAGCATCGATATCGACAGCGAGTTGCTGCTGCTCGGCAAGAACAACGAGTTGCGCAGCGCCTTCTCCAACCTGCTCTTCAATGCAGTGAAGCATACGCCGCCCGGCAGCCACATCCAGTTGGTCTGGACAGACACCCCCAGCGGACCGATCTTCCTGGTCGAGGACGATGGTCCGGGGATCGAGCCCGAGCATATTCCGCGCCTGACCGAGCGCTTCTATCGGGTGGACAAGGCACGTTCCCGCGCCTCGGGTGGTACCGGGCTTGGTTTGGCGATCGTCAAGCATGTGCTGAGTCGCCACGACGCGCGCCTGGCAGTGGCGAGTGAACCGGGTGAAGGCACCACCTTCACCTGCCATTTCCCGCCCGGCAACGCGCTGAGCGCCTCTCAGCTCGAGCACCGTGCCGAGGCCGCAGCATCAGCGTTGGGCGCCTCCGCCTGAGGCCGCCGGTCAGTTCAGCCCCTTAGCGGCCTAGGCCGAGGCCGACTGCTGTTCGGGGGTCAGCGTCTTGATCGACAGGGCATGCAGCTCGCCAGAGGCGATCTGCGCGCGCACCGTGTCCATGACCAGGCGCTGCTTCTTGATCGGGGTGAGGCCGGCGAAGGCCGAACTGACCACCACGGCCTCGAAGTGGCTACCATCGCCGGTGACCTCGACCTCGGCGTCTGGCAGGCCCGTGCGGATCAGGTGTGCGACTGCTTCGGTTTCCATCGTCTTGACTGCTCGCTGATTGGTGGGCCAGGCGGCCCGATGCTGTCTGGTGTCGGCAATGTTGGGCTGCGATCGCGCTCGCCCAAGGGCGATCAGCCCTCGAGGCTCTCCATGCGGATGCGCACCACCTCGCCAACGCTGCCGTCGAAGGCCTCGATACGTTCGATAGCCCGGTTCATCGCCGCCTCCTCGATGCGATGGGTGAGCATGATCAAGGGCACCGAGGTCTCGCCCGCCGCTGGCTCCTTTTGCTTGATCGCCTCGATGCTGATGCCCTCCTCGCTCAGGATACCGGCGATGGCAGCCATGACACCGGGGCGATCGAGCGCCGTGATGCGCAGATAGTACGCGGTCTCGACTGCCTCGATCGGCAGCACCGGGGTATCGGTGAGTTCATCCGGCTGGAACGCCAGATGCGGCACGCGGTTGGTCGGATCGGTGGTCAGCGCGCGCACCAGATCGACGACATCCGCCACCACCGCCGAGGCAGTCGGCAGCGCGCCCGCACCGGCGCCGTAATAGAGCGTGGGTCCAACCGCGTCGCCCATGACCAGGACCGCGTTCATCACGCCGTCGACGTTCGCGATCAGCCGTCGATGCGGGATCAGGGTCGGATGCACCCGCATCTCGATACCGGCCTCGGCCCGCCGGGTGATGCCGAGATGTTTGATGCGATAGCCCAGTTCGGCGGCAAAGGCGACATCCTGCGGCTCGATCCTCGAAATGCCCTCGGTGAAGGTCTTGTCGAATTGCAACGGGATGCCGAACGCCAGCGAGCCGAGGATGGTCAGCTTGTGCGCGGCATCGATCCCCTCGACATCGAAGGTCGGATCGGCCTCGGCGTAGCCGAGCGCCTGCGCCTCGGCGAGCACCTCGGCAAAGGCGCGGCCCTTGTCGCGCATCTCGCTGAGGATGAAGTTGCCGGTGCCGTTGATGATGCCGGCGATCCACTCGATGCGGTTCGCCGCCAGCCCCTCGCGCACCGCCTTGATGATCGGGATACCGCCGGCGACAGCGGCCTCGAACGCGACCATCACGCCCTTGGCCTGGGCGGCGGCGAAGATCTCGTTGCCATGCAGCGCGATCAGCGCCTTGTTGGCGGTGACCACATGCTTGCCGTTGTCGATCGCCCGCAGCACCAGCTCGCGCGCCGGTGAGTAGCCGCCGATCAGCTCGATGACGATATCAACCTCGGGATCATCGACGACGGTGAAGGCGTCATCACTGATGCGCCCGATCTGCCCTAAGCCCTCGATCCGCTCGGGATCATACTGGCGCGCGGCGGCATGCGTGATCTGAATGGCACGTCCGGCGCGGCGCGCGATCTCATCGGCATTCCGCGTCAGGACGGTGACGCTGCCACCACCGACGGTGCCCAAGCCCAGCAGACCGATCTTGACAGGTTCCATAGGTTCTCCTCAGTTCTAAACGCTGCTTAAGGCAATACCGCAGACTAGCCAGCGCGCGCATCCTCACGGAACATCTGCTTGATGCCGCGCACCGCCTGACGGGTGCGATGCTCGTTCTCGATCAGGCTGAAGCGCACATGGTCGTCGCCATAGTCGCCAAAACCAACCCCCGGCGAAACCGCCACCTTGGCATCGCGCAGCAGCTTCTTCGAGAACTCGAGCGAACCCATCGCGCGATAGGGCTCGGGAATGCGCGCCCAGACGAACATGGTCGCCTTCGGGCGCTCGACCGGCCAGCCGGCATCATTGAGCCCGTCGCAGAGGCAATCGCGGCGGCTCTGGTACATGTCGCGGATGTCGGCGACACAGTCCTGCGGCGACTCCAAGGCATGGATGGCCGCGACCTGGATCGGCGTGAAGGTGCCATAGTCCAGATAGGACTTGATCCGCGCCAAGGCCGCGATCAGCTGCGGATTGCCGCACATGAAGCCGATGCGCCAGCCCGGCATGTTGTAGCTCTTCGACATCGAGAAGAACTCGACCGCGATATCCTTGGCCCCTGGCACCTGCAGGATCGACGGCGCCTTGTAGCCATCGAAGACGATGTCGGCATAGGCGATGTCGTGCACCACCCAGATGCCATGCTCGCGCGCGATCGCGACCACCTGCTCGAAGAACGGCAGCTCGACGCACTGGGTGGTCGGGTTGCCGGGGAAGTTCAGCACCAGCATCTTCGGCCGCGGCCAGGAGTCGAGGATCGAGCGGCGCAGCTCCTCGAAGAAATCGACCTCGGGCGTCAACTGGACATGGCGCACATCGGCGCCAGCGATGATGAAGCCATAGGGATGGATCGGATAGGCCGGATTCGGCACCAGCACCGTATCGCCCGCGCCCATGGTCGCCAGCGCCAGGTGCGCCAGCCCCTCCTTGGAGCCGATGGTGACGATCGCCTCGCTATCCGGGTCCAGTTCGACATCGAAGCGATCCAGGTACCAGCGCGCGATCGCTCGGCGCAAACGCGGGATGCCGCGCGAGACCGAATAGCGGTGGGTGTCGCGTCGCTGCGCGGCCTCGACCAGCTTGTCGACGATGTGTTGCGGCGTCGGCTGGTCCGGATTGCCCATGCCGAAGTCGATGATGTCTTCACCCCGCGCTCGGGCCGCAGCCTTCAACTCATTGACAATATTGAAGACATAGGGCGGAAGCCGCTCGATACGGCGAAAACTCGGCTGCGGGGCGACCACGGAGACCTCTGGCATGAGAAGGGAAAACAGGTGCAGAGTGTACCGCCGAGCCGAGCGGATCAAAAGCGAAGCGCATCGAACGGACCGCAGAGCGGCATCAAAGACGACGCAAGGGATCGAAGCTTTGCTCGAGCGAGCGAAGGGCCGCACAATGGCGGCGGTCACCGTCATCAAGCCCAAGGCCGTACGATGAGAGCGAGGCCGAGCATGACCACTGAGCGCTCAGGCCGGCAAATGCTGCTCTCGGATATGCGCGCAGGGTGAGTCGGTTTACGAGCGCCCGGCACCTAGAGATGCCGCGCCGAGACCAGCTCGCGGATCGGCTGCGCCGCGTCCGCACCCTGCCGCCGATACAGATCGAGCATCGCCGTGCCCAGCGCCAGCCAATGGTCGCGGCCACATTCGGCGAGTCGTCGAAGGTTCACGAGGTCAGCGTCCAGGCGCCAGCGCTCATAAGCCCCTGCGAGCGACGGAAAGATCGATTTGCGCATATTGGTGAGATTGCCGATGTAAAAGTGCAGGGCTGCTGGCTGCCCCGCGTCATCGACGCGTTCCAGCAAGTGCGGCAAGGTAACGAGGCAGTCCGCCAGATGATCGCGTACCGCGCGCGCCATCAACTCCGCCGGCGTTTGGGCGAGATCAAGCAGCATTTCTCCCCAGGCGGCATCACCCAACAAGAACCCGGCTTGATGCTCGCCCCGCTCGTGCAAGAGCGCATTATCGATCTCACGATCGGTCATGGCGTCCAATGCCGTCTCGAAGTCGGTATCGAACGCATAACAGGCGAAGGCACGCCCAAGCGCATTGTCGGGCCGACTCCACCGCCAGCTCTCGAGCTTCTCCCAGAGCATCCGGCGCAAGGATTCGCGACGCAGGAAGATGGTCTTACCGAGCGACATCGCCGGCGGTGCGGTCAGATCACGCGCATATTCCTCGGCCGAGACATAGACTGAACAATCGCCATTGACCGCAACCCGCTCGAGGTCACCGAGGAAGAAGTGCGGCTTGGCCTGATTGCCTAACCCGCTGCTGTAGACCAATCCCTCGGGGGCAAGCCGGGCGTTGATGGCCTCGGCATCAAAGGGATCGAAGCACTCTCCCGCGATGTCGACGGGGGAGAGTTCCTCGTCGGCAAGCAGTTCCCAAAGCTCCTCGCGCGCGGCCAGCCAGTCACCTAGCGCATCCTTTTGCAGTGCGGCATTGAAGGGCAGATGCTTCTCCCAGCGATAGTACTCACGCATCTTCATCAGATAGACACAGAGCGAATAGTCACCGCCGTGGCGGGCATCGGAGATATGGCAATTACGCTGAACGGTGTCGGTCAGCGCCTGAACCTGTTGCTGCTTCATCGTCGTTGGCCTGTTCTAAAGGAAAGAGCGGCCCCATCTCCCGCGCCTTGGAGAGGTGCTTGAGTTGCTGTGGGCTTGCCCTAGGTAAGGCCGGAGTTTACCCAGCAAAATGCTCAGAAATAAAGTCGATAGAACCGGGAGTCAGGCATGGCGCTACGCATCAAGAGTCACTGGTGGAACGATGAGAACCAACGCTCGCTCGTTGAGATCGGCGGGGCCCTCGCCTTCATCGCCTGGCGCATCGCGATCGACAAGGCGATCTCGCTGCATTGCGAGCGTTTCGTCTATCACGACGATGCTCAGCGCCTGGAGGTGATCCAGGAATATCTCGTCTTTCTGATCCAAAT
The DNA here is from genome assembly GCF_016653295.1 of Halochromatium salexigens. Taxonomy (GTDB): domain Bacteria; phylum Pseudomonadota; class Gammaproteobacteria; order Chromatiales; family Chromatiaceae; genus Lamprobacter; species Lamprobacter salexigens. The sequence continues at coordinate 406,723 of NZ_NHSF01000059.1, forward strand.
CGCCGACCGCCTCAGCCATGGCCTGCTCGACGACACGCAACGGCGCGAGTTGATCACGGCCTTTGCGAAGAAGCTCGTTGAACATGTGCAGGATAACAGCCAGGACTTGCTTGGCCCGGGCGATTACGGCTCGCCCTTCCTGCAGCGGCTCAATGCCCGCTCCGAGGAGTACGCCGATTTCCAACTCGATGATGAAGGCCCTACTTACCCCTTCCTGCGCCATCTCGGCTTCGAGATCCAACAGCTGATGGGGCGGGAAGACGAGAATCGTTGGGTCATCGATCAGGTCATGGACAAGGACGGCTGGGACGCCTATAAGCGCTTCGCGAAGGCATTCCAAGATTTGTTCGAATGACCGTCAATGACGACCCTCGCGCCTCCCTTCTGACGCAGTGGAAGATACCTGCTCGGACAGCGCGCGCCGGATCGAGCGCCCGGCTCGTCGCGCGAGGAGAACACCGCCGAGGATCAGCGACAGCCCGCCCAGATGGCCTAGCGTCGGCTCCTCGCCGAGGAACAGGATGCCGATCGCAACTGCCCAGAGCGGAATCAAGTAATTGAGCTGCGAGGTGAAGCTAGGACCCGCGCGCTGGATCAGTCGGAAATAGACGATCATCGCGGCCGCGGTCGAAAACAGTCCGAGAAAGAGCACTGCCCCGATCACACTCGGCGTTAACACGAGCGCCGAGGCTCCTTGCAACACCGAGCCGAGACTCGCTGGCAGCGACAGTATCGCCGCCAGTGTGGTCACGGCCGCCGCAGTGGAGACCGCATCACTGGCTGGGCGCAATCGCGACAGGATGGCCGAAACGCCATAACAGAGCGCGCCGGCCAGCACTGCAAGCATCGGCAGCAAGGGACCACGATCGCCGCCGATCGCGAGCAGCGCCTCGGGACCGATCAGCAACAACACCCCAGTGAAACCGAGCAGGAAGCCCCAGATGCGGCCGCGGGTCAGCGTTTCGCCCGGCACGAACAGATGCGCCAAGCCCAGGGTCGCGAGCGGCATCACCGCCATCAGGATGCCAGCCAGGCCGCTAGCGATCGCGCGCTGCCCCCAGGTGATCAACGAGAACGGTAGCAAATTGCCAATCACCGCGATCAGGCCAAAAAAGAGCCAGCGCTTGACGCCACTTGGCCACGGCCGGCGCAGCGCGACCGCCAAAGGCACCAAGATGATTGCCGCGAGTGCTAGCCGAGCCGTCACCACCCGTTCGAACCCGAGTCCAGCAACCGCGAGTTTGGTGAACAGGAATGATGAGCCCCACATAAGCGTTAGGGCGCCGAGCATCAGCCAGTCGCTCGCCTCATGGGCTTCGGGGGCCTTGTGGCCGGCGCTCATGTCGACATCGCAGCCATGGTGTCTGCCTGCTGACAGTGCGCGCACCAATAGGTCGAGCGCGGACGCGCGCCGATGATAGCGCGGCGAAGCGGGGCTCCGCTGCGTAAACAGGGCTGATCGCGTCGGCCGTAGACCCAGAGTGAGCCGCGATCGTCGCGCTCGAAGCGGGTCGTGCGTGGACCGCTACCGAGGTTCGCGCCTAGCAGGGTGACCGCGCGCCGATAGAGGCTGAGCAAGTCATCATCGTTGAGCGCACCGAGGTGCGTCAGTGGCCCATACCGCTCGAGAAACAGGAGTTCGGATTTGTAGACATTGCCGATGCCTGCCGCGAGCCGCTGATCGAGCAGCACATCGACCAACAAGGTCGCGGGGGTGAGCAGCTGCCGCGCCCGAACGAGCAGAGAAGCCGGATCGAGCGGTTGAGCGATCAAATCACGGCCGAGGTGCTGTTGTCGGTCGGCCAAGCCGAAACCGCCCTGCTTCAGCCATTCTATCTCCTTGGCGTTGAAGCATACATAATCCCAGTCCGATGCATCGAGCAGGAGCGAAAGCTGCCGGCGCGGCCGGCGCCAAGGCTCGCCGACCCGATAGCGATGCCAGCTCCCATGGAGGCCGAGATGACTGCGTAGCAAGTGGCCATTGTCGAATACGATAGACAGATGCTTACCATGCGCGCTGATGCGCTGGATCCGGACTGCCCCAGCCGAAGGACCGAAAGCGGGATGTAACCGCACCGCCCGTAGCCGTTGCCCGGACAGCGCTTGGTCAAGGAATCGCGCCAGTTTGGTAATGGTGTCGCCTTCTGGCATCAGCCGTCGCACTCTTACTCTGGAATCACACTTGGAATCACGCAAACCACAAGGCAAATCACCATGGTCCTCGATTTGAACCAGCTATGCGATCTGCTCGAGATTCCACCTCCGGTAGGCCAGGCCGGGGCGGGCACGGCCCCGGCGTCAACCGAAGTGGTGATCACCGGCTTTACCGGAGTCAATACCCTCGCCCTTGCCGGGCCGAGCGATCTTTGCTTCGCTGAGCGTACCGATCAGGCTGCGAGGGTCGGCGCGAGCCAAGCCGGCGCGGTGATCGTCCCCAAGGATTTTCCGGACGTCGCTGGCCCTCATTTGCTGCGTACCACAGAACCTAGAGCACGTTTTTTTAGCATCGCCGAACGCTTCGTCCCGAAACCCAGTGCCGCCGGTATCCATTCCAGCGCGATCGTCGATCCGAGCGCCCGGCTCGCCGACGACGTCGCAATCGGTCCAAACGCCGTCATCGGTGCTTATGTCAGCATCGGCCCAGGCTCGGTCATCGGCGCTGGCAGCGTCCTCGAGTGCGGGGTTCAGCTCGGCGCCAACTGCACCATCGAGGCCAATGTCACCATTCAGCGCAATGCCGAGATTGGCAGCCGTTGCATCCTTCACGCCGGCTGCGTGATCGGTGGCGATGGCTTCGGCTTCGAGTGGGACGGTAACGCCCATCGCAAGATTCCACAGCTCGGACGAGTCGTGATCGAGGACGAGGTCGAGATTGGCTGTAACTGCTGTGTCGATCGCGCCACGTTGGGCGAGACCCGCATCGGTCGCGGAACCAAGATCGACAACCTGGTGCAAATCGCACACAACACCGAGATCGGCGCCCACGTCATCTTAATCAGCCAGTCTGGCGTCGCCGGCAGCAGCCGGTTAGGGACCGGCACTGTCGTCGCCGGCCAGGTCGCGATCTCGGATCACCTCGAGATCGGAGCCGGCGCGCGCATCGGCGGCCAATCCGGTGTCACCAAGGATGTTCCCGCCGGCGCAACCGTCTTCGGCACCCCAGCGCGGCCGATAAAGCAGATGCTGCGCGAACTCGCCACCCTCGCCCAATTACCAGCACTCAGCAAGGCCGTCAAAGGTTGGGGAACGGAACTCGCAGCCCTGCAACAGCGCTTGTCGGCATTAGAGCAGGCCGTGCACGAGCACCAGGACCGCAAACAAAAAAACCCCGCCAGAGGCGGGGAACACGACAAGGAGTCAGAGAGCTTCTAGGAAGCTCATCAAGTTCGAGTACAGGGGAGCCGGGAAAGTTCGCTCGCTCACCCCGCTCAACACCCGAGAGAAATAATGGATTTATATCGAGTTCGATCGATCGAACCGCGTCCACTGGAAATCTAGGTGCCGGAGCTCTACCTTTGTGATATGGTCACGATCACAACAATGGAAATGTTTAAAAGCGCCACCGCACCACCCCTTTCGCGGTACCGGCTCCACAAGGATGGATGCATCGAGTGATAACTCAGGCATCGCAACAACTCAATGGCTCGATTCGGCCGCTGAACCGGCGATTCGTTATGCATTGTTGCCATTGCGGGAGCCGATGCTTAAAACCTAAGATTAGCCAAACGTCGCGGCAAGTCGTGCCAAGAGACGCAAACGGTCCAGCAACGTACAACCACCCGTCGGCGTTCAATCCAGACGACCCAACTGGAGCCCAAAGGCCGTCTCGGCTGCCCCTGACAAGTGACAACATGGCTCGGAAACCACGAAGACGATTCATACGAATCGGTAGCGCAAGCGTGGTTCCATCTCACGAGGTAGTGAATGAGCGTTCGTATTTCTGGAGATTTTCTCGCTTTGGATAACCGCATTAAGCGGCTGATTAACCAGCACGCACAAGCGATCCAAACCAGCTTTCCCGGCCGTGATTATGAGATTCAGGCCCGCATTGCCGAAGAATTCGATCAACTCAACGGACATCGTGTCCGCTTAGAGCTTATCGTCACATCACCGGAACGTCAGCAAATTATCGTTCGCGAGGCCCAGAAAAAGGCCGAGGAATCGATCAAGTCGGCCTTTACCAGCCTGAAATCGAAGCTACGTCGGCTCGGTGCTCGACGTATCCAGCAGCAGATGCCGGCTCAAACCAGCCTACCAGTAGCAAGCACCTAAGGTTTTAGGTCGTAGGCCACCATTGAGCACATAAAAAAGCCCACTCGTGATATCACGAGTGGGCTTTTTAGGCACGCTAGCCAAATAAACCCTGGCGGTGACCTACTTTCGCATGGGGAAGCCCCAGACTATCATCGGCGATGCACCGTTTCACTACTGAGTTCGGCATGGGATCAGGTGGTTCCAGTGCTCTTTGGCCGCCAGGAAAAGCGGAGGCGCATCAGCATTAGGGCTGATGGCCTATTGTTCGGTGAGATCGCAGAGGAGCGAGCGGCGTGCGCTCAGCAGTCCAAAACGTTTGGGTGTTATATGGTCAAGCCACACGGTCAATTAGTACGGGTTAGCTTCACCGGTTACCCGACTTCCACATCCCGCCTATCAACGTCGTGGTCTACGACGGACCTTCAGGGGCATCGAGTGCCCAGGGAGATCTTATCTTGGGAGGGGCTTCCCGCTTAGATGCTTTCAGCGGTTATCCCGTCCGTACGTAGCTACCCGGCAATGCCACTGGCGTGACAACCGGAACACCAGGGGTACGTCCACTCCGGTCCTCTCGTACTAGGAGCAGCTTCCCTCAAATCTCCAACGCCCACGGCAGATAGGGACCGAACTGTCTCACGACGTTCTAAACCCAGCTCGCGTACCACTTTAAATGGCGAACAGCCATACCCTTGGGACCGACTTCAGCCCCAGGATGTGATGAGCCGACATCGAGGTGCCAAACACCGCCGTCGATATGAACTCTTGGGCGGTATCAGCCTGTTATCCCCGGAGTACCTTTTATCCGTTGAGCGATGGCCCTTCCATACAGGACCACCGGATCACTAAAGCCTGCTTTCGCACCTGCTCGACGTGTCTGTCTCGCAGTCAAGCACCCTTATGCTTTTGCACTCATTGCGCGATTTCCGACCGCGCTGAGGGTACCTTCGCGCTCCTCCGTTACGCTTTGGGAGGAGACCGCCCCAGTCAAACTACCCACCATGCACTGTCCCTGACCCGGATCACGGGCCGAGGTTAGAACTTCGAACATACCAGGGTGGTATTTCAAGGATGGCTCCACGGCAACTGGCGTCGCCGCTTCAAAGCCTCCCACCTATCCTACACAAGTAGGTTCAAAGTCCAGTGCAAAGCTGTAGTAAAGGTTCACGGGGTCTTTCCGTCTAGCCGCGGGTACTCGGCATCTTAACCGAGAGTTCAATTTCACTGAGTCTCTGGTGGAGACAGTGCCGCCATCGTTACGCCATTCGTGCAGGTCGGAACTTACCCGACAAGGAATTTCGCTACCTTAGGACCGTTATAGTTACGGCCGCCGTTTACCGGGGCTTCGATCAAGAGCTTCTCCGAAGATAACCCCATCAATTAACCTTCCGGCACCGGGCAGGCGTCACACCCTATACGTCCGCTTTCGCGTTTGCAGAGTGCTGTGTTTTTAGTAAACAGTCGCAGCGGCCTGGTCACTGCAACCCCTCTCCGCTCGGCCCGCAAGGGGCTTCACGTAATAGGGGC
>NZ_NHSF01000059.1:421849-477736 GCF_016653295.1 Halochromatium salexigens
CAAGCTGACTTGACGTATTGTTAAAGAACTTGAACCCTCAGAAGCGCTTCACCACCTCCGTGGCTCGAAGCATTTCCTCGCTGGGCAGACCGACAAGTATACGCACTTTCAAAAGAGTGTCAAACTTTTTTTGGCCCGGATGTTTGCGGCGAGTGCCACCAGACCAAAACCAGCTAACTCAAGGTCACCCGTGCAAACCGACGTTTGCCGACCTGGAGCAGATGCGTGTGACCACCGAGGAACCGTTGCTTGGCATCCGCCAGCCGTTCCCCGTCGACTCGCACGGCCCCTTGGCCGATGAGTCGGATCGCTTCCGAAGTACTGGAGACAAGGTTAGCGTCTTTGAGCAGTCTTGGCAATGGCAGACCCTCGCCCCCAGCCGCCAACGCCAGCTCGACGACATCATCCGGCACCTGCCCGCGCTGGAACCGGTTCAGGAAGGCCTCCCGAGCAGCCTCCGCCTGCGAAGAACCATGGAAACGCGTGACCAGACTCATCCCCAGCTCGATCTTGATGTCGCGCGGGTTGGCGCCTGCATCGACAGAAGCGCGCAACGCCGCAAGCGCCTCGGGCGTGCGCGTGGTCAGCAGCTCAAAATAACGCCACATGAGCTGATCCGAGATCGACATCAGCTTGCCGAACATCTCGGCCGGCGGATCATCGATGGCGATGAAGTTACCGAGCGACTTCGACATCTTCTGCACACCATCGAGCCCCTCGAGGATCGGCAGCGTCATCACGACCTGCGGTTCCTGCCCCGCCTGCTCCTGTAGCTGACGACCGACCAGCAGGTTGAACTTCTGATCGGTACCGCCAAGCTCGACATCGGCCTCGAGCGCCACCGAGTCGTAGCCCTGGATCAGCGGATAGAGGAACTCGTGCACCGCGATCGGCTGATGCTCACGATAGCGCTTCGAGAAATCGTCGCGCTCCAGCATGCGCGCAACCGTGTGCTGCGCCGCCAGCCGAATCAGCCCTTCGGCGCCGAGCTGGCTGATCCATGTCGAATTGAACACGACCTCGGTCAGCTCGGGCTCCAGCACTTTGAAGACTTGTGCCTGATAGGTTTCGGCGTTGGCCGCGACCTCCTCGCGCGAGAGCGGCTTGCGGGTCACGTTCTTGCCGGTGGGATCACCGATCATGCCGGTGAAATCGCCGATCAGGAACAGCACCCGATGCCCGAGATCCTGGAACTGGCGCAACTTGTTGAGCAACACCACATGGCCGAGATGGAGATCGGGCGCCGTCGGATCGAAGCCGGCCTTGACGCGAAGTGGACGCCCAAGCGCGAGCTTCTTGCGCAGCGCCTCACCAGTGAGCACCTCATCGGTGCCGTGCACGAGTTGATCGAAGGAATCCGACATGCGCCTCTCAGCCAAGGTTAGACATGCTCAGCCCGAACGCACTCAGGCCAAAGCAAGAGAACCCACAAGGGTGCCATGGTCAGAAAGGGATTACCAGAGCGCGGGCGCGCCGCACTTTCGTCGCGTCGCAGGCTTCTCTAAACTGGACCGGATCCAAGCGACCGTCTTGAACCTACGGGAACCGACTCATGCGAGACTACAAAAGCAGCGGAGGCTTCAGCCTGCGGAAGCGCCGGCGCTTCCCACGCGGACTGATCTTACTCACCGTGCTGCTGCTGATTGCAGCAGCCCTCGGCTATGTATTCACCGAATACCTCGCCAACCCAGCCACCACCCCATCGGCGCGGCCGTCGTCGGGGCGGACCGTCATCCCGCTCCCGATCCCGGGTCAACAGGCGGAGCCCACCGCCAACGACGCCGACTGAGAGGCAAGCGCGTCCTCGCGTTCAGACCCCAAACGATGATCCACAACCGCAGGTCGTGGTCGCATTCGGATTGCGGATCACGAACTGCGCCCCCTGCAACCCTTCGGTGTAGTCGATCTCGGCACCGCTGAGGTACTGCAGGCTCATCGGATCGACCAACAACGTCACCCCATCGGTCTCGATCTCGGTATCGCCATCCTGGACCGACTCATCGAAGGTAAAGCCATACTGGAACCCCGAGCAGCCACCGCCTTGGATGTAGACCCGCAGCATCAGCCCTGGCGTCTCTTCCTGCTCGATCAACGTGGCGACCTTCGCGGCCGCCTGTGAGGTGAACACCAGTGGCGCATCAAGAGCAACGGCTTCTGTCATCATCGCATACCTCAGTAAAAGAGTGTGCCTTCAGGGGCAGAGGATGGGGGTCTCGGACCCGATCATTCAACCTCGAGCCGCTCGACAAGCCCGCGCGCATCGAACACCGGGGGCGGCAACCAGAAGGCATCGGACGCATCAGGCCAAAAGAAGGCCTCCGACGAGCGGACAAGGGACGCCCCTTCGGGCTCGATCTCGACGATCAAGCGCTCGGGTTGCGCCTCCTGCGGCAAGACGATCTCCCCATCAATGGCCTGGAAATGCTCGAAATCGAGGTCGACTTCAGCCGGAGACGACCCCGGCAAGGCATCCAGCGACAGTGTGCGCTCTTCGCCGCCCACCGTCACCACCACACTCAGCCTCACCCGACCCCGCGTGCGCGCCTGCTGCGGCACCAACGGGCTCAAGAGCATCTCAAAGCCATAGTGACCTGGCGCAAGCCCCTGGCGTAACTGCAGCTCCTTGACCTCGACCACCCCCGCCCGACCGTCCTGAACCAGGCGCTGCAGATAGGACACCCGCTTGCTCAGCAGCAAACGCTCCTGTTGCAGCTCGGCGAGCGACTGTTGCGCCTGGCGTTTCGCCTCGCGGTCCATCTGATGGGCACGGGCCAGGCGAATGCGCTCCTCGCGGCCACGCGCCAGCGCTTCGGACAAGGACGCGATCTCGGCGCGCAACGCCTCGGTACTCGCCAAGGCTTCGCCCGCGTCATAGCGCGCAAGGCGATAGCCAAGGACGAAGGTCGCGCCGATGACCAGCAACCAGCCGAGCGTGACGGCCAAGCGAAACAGCACGTGCCGGCGACCACGCACGGGGCGATAAGGCCCGACATTACCTCGTGGATTCCAATCCACCGGCCGTCAGGGCGCCAGGGCCGACAGTGCCAATCCGGTGGCCTCCTCCCACCCAAACATGAGGTTCATGTTCTGCACCGCCTGCCCAGCGGCGCCCTTGACCAGATTGTCGATCACCGACTGCACGACCATCATGCCCCCCCCCTGGGGCTCGAGCACCGAGAGCCGACACAGATTGGTGCCACGCACCGAGCGCGTCTCGACCGCAGAGCCAGCAGGCAACACATCGACGAACGGCTCATCGCGATAACGCGCCTCGAACAGCGCCTGCACATCCACCTCGCCTCGCACCAGGGGGGCATACAGACTGGCCTCGATGCCGCGCACCATCGGCAGCAGATGCGGCACGAAGGTCAACCCGACCTCGACCCCGGTCGCTCGCTGCAGGGTCTCGCGGATCTCCGGCTGGTGACGATGTCCACCGACGCTATAAGTCTTGAAGCTCTCGCCGCACTCGGCCATCAGCAGCGCGGTCGAGGCCTTGCGCCCGGCGCCGCTGACGCCGGACTTGACGTCCGCGATCAGCTGCGAGGCCTCCACCGCGCCGGCCTCCAGCAATGGCAGCAGGCCAAGCGTGACCGCCGTTGGATAGCAGCCCGGATTGGCCACCAATCGCGCCCCGGCGATCGCCGCCCGATTGACCTCGGGCAGCCCGTAGACCGCCTCCTCGACCAGTGCCGGCGCGGCATGCTCCATCCCGTACCAATGCCGCCAGACATCCAGATCCTTGAGCCGAAAATCCGCCGCCAGATCGATCACCCGCACGCCCGCCTCGAGCAGCACCGCCGCCTCGTTCATCGCCGTCCCGTTCGGGGTGGCGAAGAAGACGAGATCACAGTCGCTCAGGCGGGCCGCCTCCAGGGTCGAAAAGGCGAGATCGATCTCGCCGCGCAGCGCCGTGTAATAGTCGGCGACACCGGTCCCGGCGACCGAGCGCGAGGTGACGGCCACCACCTCGACGTGCGGGTGGCGCACCAAGAGGCGTAGCAGTTCAGAGCCGGTGTAACCGGTTCCGCCGACGATGCCAATCTTCATCATCGCCACGTCGTCGCCCGCCATGCCGTCCTCGGCTCAACCACAGCTGCCACCGGCGGAACCGCAGGTGCCGCAACCGCCACCGGCCGAGGGAAGATTGTTGAACACGAAGGTCGCGCTGCCATCGCCCGGATCGACGAAATCGATCTCGACGCCGCGAAGATGCTCGAGCGTGGCGTCGTCGACCACGACCTTATAGTCGTCGAAGTCGCGGATGCCGTCGTTCGGGTTGACGACATCGGTAAAGGTCATCCCAAAGCTGATGCCACTGCAGCCGCCAGAGGCCGCGTAGACACGCACGCCCTGGATGGCCTCGTCAACCTCTTGAAAGAGTTCGGCCAGCTTTGCTCGTGCCGAGGGGGTCATCGACAGATCAGCCTCAGTCATGAGGTTCTGCATGATCAATGCTCCGATTCTGGATCGCTAAAACGCTGCAATGTACAGCAGCCCCGCCCCTCAGTGCCAGACGCAAACGCCATCGAACGACGCCCGGCTCAGACCTCGACCATCTCGAAATCCTCCTTGCCAGCACCGCACTCCGGGCATTTCCAGGTCAGTGGCACATCCTCCCAGGCCGTGCCGGGCGCAATGCCATCCTCGGGCCAGCCCTCGGCTTCGTCATAGATCAGCCCACAAATCACACACAGATATTGCTTCATCGTCCTCGCTTGGTCCTCGTCAGGGTGCTGGTTTCATGCTCAACCGCAAAGGAGTCAGGGTTGCGTCTCTGCTTTTCAACGCGCCCAGACCATGTCACGGTTGCCAAGCGAGCAAGGTCGCCAGACAATGGCCAGCCTTTCGAGAACCCATCCAGGAGCCAACCGATGTCCCGATCCCACGACCTCTTCAGCGCGGCCCAGCGCCATATCCCGGGCGGTGTCAACTCGCCGGTGCGCGCCTTTCGCAGCGTCGGCGGGGACCCGGTCTTCTTCGAGTCCGCCGCCGGAGCCTATGTCACCGATGTCGACGGCAAGCGCTACATCGACTATGTCGGCTCCTGGGGGCCGATGATCCTCGGCCACGCGCATCCCGAAATCCTCGCCGCCGTCATCGAGCGCGCCACCATGGGCCTGTCGTTCGGCGCCCCGACCGAACTCGAAACCCTGATGGCCGACAAGGTCTGCGAGCTGGTCCCGAGCATGGACCTGGTGCGCATGACCAGCTCCGGCACCGAGGCGACCATGAGCGCGCTGCGCCTGGCGCGCGGCTACACCGGTCGCGACAAGGTGATCAAGTTTGAGGGCAACTACCACGGCCATGTCGACTCGCTGCTGGTCAAGGCCGGCTCCGGCATGCTCACCCTCGGCGAGCCGAGTTCCCCCGGCGTGCCCGCCGCGCTGGCCGAGCTGACCCTGACCCTGACCTACAACGACATCGAGCAGGTGCGCCAGACCTTCGCCGAGATCGGCGATCAGATCGCCTGCATCATCGTCGAGCCGGTCGCCGGCAATATGAACTGCATCCCGCCCGTGCCGGGCTTTCTCGAAGGACTGCGCGAGGTCTGCGATGCGCACGGCGCGGTGCTGATCTTCGACGAGGTCATGACCGGCTTTCGCGTCGCGCGCGGTGGTGCCCAGGAGCGCTACGGCGTGACTCCGGATCTGACCGCGCTCGGCAAGATCATCGGCGGCGGCATGCCGGTCGGCGCCTTCGGCGGCAAGCGCGCGATCATGGAGCATATTTCGCCACTTGGACCGGTCTATCAAGCTGGCACCCTGTCCGGCAATCCGATCGCCATGAGCGCCGGCCTGAAGACACTGGAGCTGATCTCCGAGCCCGGTTTCCACGACCGCGTCGCCGCTCAGACCGAGCGCCTGACCAGCGGCCTGGAAGCACAAGCGCAGGCGGCTGGCATCGCGCTCAGCACCAACCGCGCCGGCGCCATGTTCGGGCTCTTCTTCACCGACGCCGGCCCGGTCACCAATTTTGCCCAGGCCACCGCCTGCAACCAGGATCAATTCGGCCAGTTCTTCCACGCCATGCTCGAGCAAGGCGTCTACCTCGCGCCCTCGGCGTTCGAGGCCGGCTTCGTCTCCGGCGCCCATGGCGATGCCGAGATCGAGGCCACGCTCGAGGCCGCCGGCAAGGCCTTCACGGCCCTCGCGCGCTGAGCCCCGGTTCGGCCGATCGCGGCGGCTGATCGATCAGGCCGAGCCAGCGCTCGCCATGCCCCCTCCATGGCGTCACTGCCGCCTGCCACGAGGCGTCTGATGCGCGATGGAGGTGCTCTTCGGCCCGTTCTTCGACTGGATCAGCGCCAACCCCGCCTGGGCCTATCTCGCGGTCTTCCTGGTCGCCTTCGCCGAATCGGTCGCCGTCGTTGGCATGATCGTGCCGGGCGTGATGCTCCTGTTCGCCGCTGGCGCACTGATCGCCACCGGCGAACTCGCCTTCTGGCCCACCGTCACCCTGGCCATCGCCGGCGCCATCAGCGGCGATAGCCTGAGCTACTGGATCGGCGCGCGCTATCGCCACCAGATTCGCGCGCACTGGCCGTTCAACCGGCATCCGAAACCCCTCGATCGAGGGGTCGCCTTCTTCGAGAAGTACGGCGCCATGAGCGTCGCCTTCGGTCGTTTCGTCGGCCCGGGTCGGGCCATCATCCCGCTGGTCGCCGGCATGATGCGGATGCCGCGCACACGCTTCGCCGCCGCCAACATCAGCTCCGCGATTGCCTGGGGGCCGGCCTATCTGGCGCCGGGCATCGTCTTCGGCGCCTCGCTCAAACTCGCCGCCGAGGCCGCCGCGCGCCTCGCCATCCTGATCCTGATCCTGAGCGCGCTGCTCTGGGCGGCGGTCTGGCTCGCCCGGCGGCTGTTCTTCCTGCTCAGCCCCCACGCCTCGCGCTGGGTGCAAGCCTGGCTGCGCTGGATCGATCTGCATCCGCTGTTCGCACGCACCGCGCAGGCGCTCGCCGACCGCCAGCATCCCGATGCCGCGACCCTGGCCGCGCTCGCCCTCGCGCTCGTCGCCGCCGCCGCCATGCTCGGCATGTCGCTCAGCGCCGATCTCTTTGGCGCCCAGGATCTGCGCATCAACCAGTTCGCGCTCGACCTCGGCCAAAGCCTGCATACCCCGCTGGCCGATCAACTCATGGCCGCACTGAGCCGCCTCGGCGAGCCGGTGGTCACCATCCCGCTGGTCATCGCCATCCTCGTCTACCTGCGCCTGAGTGCTCAGCAGCGCGCCTTGGAATACTGGCTCGCGGCGCTCGCGTTCACCCTTCTGGTCACCCCCACGCTGGGCTGGCTGGTGCGCATCCCGCGCCCCGACCTCGGGCTCGATCTGCGCTGGCCCTGGTCATTTCCCAGTGGCCAAGTCCTGAGCGCCACCGTGCTCTATGGCTTTCTCGCCATCTCGCTCTCGCGGCCGCTGGCGGCGCGCTGGCGGTGGACGCCTTACGCCCTCGCTGCCGCGCTCGTCACCGCCGTCGCGCTCGCGCGGCTCTATGTCGGCGCCGCCTGGCTCACCGATCTCATCGCCAGCATGGCCCTCGGCTTGGTCTGGATCGCGGCCTTGGGCCTGATGTTCCGTCGCCATACCGAGCCCCTCGAACAGAGCGCCGGTCTCGCCCTGGTCACCCTGATCGCCGCCAGTGCCGCCTTCACGGCCGCCACCTTGACGCAGCAACAGCTCGACATCGCGCGCCACCAAGCGATCCGGCCGCCCACCCACATCAGCGAGGCCGACTGGCGCGCGCGCCAGGATCTGCCCATCGCCAGCCACCGCGAAGACCTCTGGCATCGCAATCGACGCCCCTTCGACATCCAATACGCCGGCCCGCTCGATCGCCTCGCCCAGGCCCTCGCCGATCACGGTTGGGAGCGCGCCGAGATGCTCGCTTGGAACAACGCGATCAAGCTGCTCTCGCCCTCGCTGCCGCTTGCAGAACTGCCGGTGGTCCCGCACGTCCACGACGGGCATCACGACGATCTGACGCTGGTCAAGGATCTTGCCGATGGCCGACGCCTGGTGCTCAGGCTCTGGGGCACGCATAGCGAGATCAGCGCCAGCGTGCCCGTCTGGGCCGGCAACGTCACTGAAGTGGTCAAGCACAGGATCGTCGATCTGCTAGCGCTGCCAACCACCCTCCCCGTCGAGGCGATTGGCAAGCAAGATTGGCTCCCCGACTTCGCGCAGATGCCGACCATCGCCATGGACCTGGGCACGCCGATCCTGCTCGCGCCCAGGGATCTCGGGTTGCTTTCGGCTCAGTGAGCCGACCGCGCTGCCATTCGCTGCAGCCCTCGCAGACGGATTCTCAGGGGACGGCCTCTCAGGACTCCACGCCCCAGCGCGCCGAGAGCTGATGCGCCACACCGAGATGATCGAGCACGCGCGCGGCCATGAAGTCGATGACCTCATCGACGCTTTGCGGATTGAAATAGAAACCGGGGTTCGCGGGCATGATCACCACCCCGGCCCGCGCCAGGCGCAGCATGTTCTCGAGATGGATGGTCGTGAACGGGGTCTCGCGCACCACCAGGATCAGCTTGCGGCCTTCCTTCATGGTCACATCGGCGGCGCGATCGATCAGATCTTCGCTCAGGCCAGCGGCGATGTTGGCCAGGGTGCCGGTCGTGCAGGGCACGATGGCCATCGCATCCGGCGGATTGGTGCCACTCGCCACCGGCGCGGTCCATTGCTGGCGACCAAAGACACTGAGCTGGCCCGGCTGGGCGCCCAAATACGCCGAGAAGAAGCGCTCGGCCTCTTGCGGTCGGCTCGGCACCTCGAGCCTGGACTCCATGCGCAGCACCACCTGCGCCGCTTGCGAGATGAGCAGATAGACGCGCACCTCGGCGTCGATCAGCCCCTGCAACACGCGCAGCCCATAGCCGGTCCCCGAGGCGCCGGTCAGTGCGATGGCAATGGTCTTGGTCCAGCGGGTTGAGGTCGATTTGATCATGCAAGACTCGGGCGGTAGTACTGTCGAAAACGGTTTTCCTGAATGACGTCAGCCACCCGCTGCCATCGTGCGGAGGCGCTCGAGTATCCGTTGGTGGATACCGCCGAACCCGCCATTACTCATGACGAGCAGATGATCCCCTGGGTTCACCTCGGCGGTGGCGGCGGTCAAGACCTGATCGAGATCCGCGCAAACACGCAGACGCTCACCGAGCGGCGCCAGCGCCGTGCTGGCATCCCAGGCCAGGTCTGGCGGGCTGTAGATCACCACGCGCTCGGCCATCTCCAGCGAGGCCGCCAGCGCGGTGCCATGAATGCCCATGCGCATGGTATTCGAGCGCGGCTCCAGCACCGCGATGATGCGCGCCTCGCCGACCTGGCGCCGCAGCCCGGCCAAGGTGCTCGCGATCGCGGTCGGATGGTGCGCGAAGTCATCATAGACGCGGATGCCAGCCTCGATCCCCCGCAGCTCCATGCGCCGCTTCACGCCCTGAAAACGAGCCAACGCCGAGATCGCCTGTTCCGGTTCGATGCCGACATGCTGTGCAGCGGCGATCGCCGAGAGGGCGTTCTGCACATTATGCAGCCCAATCTGCGACCACTCGAGCAGCCCCTGCGGCTGCCCCTGGAAAAAGAGACGAAACGTCGAGCCATCGGCCGCACAAAGCTCGGCCTGCCAATCGCCGTCAGGGCACTCGCCGCCAGCCCCATCGGCGTTAGGGCGACCGGAACCGATATCGGCAGCATCCGGCAAGCCAGCGGCCGCGATCCCCGTCGACACGCAGGGTGTCCAGCACCCCATCGCCAAGACCTCGGCGAGCGCCGCATCCTGGCGCGGATGGATGATCCTGCCGGTGCTGGGCACGGTGCGCACCAAATGATGGAACTGGCGCTGGATCTGCGCGAGATCATCGAAGATGTCGGCATGATCGAACTCGAGATTGTTCAGCACCAGGGTGCGTGGACGGTAATGGACGAACTTGGAGCGCTTGTCGAAGAAGGCGGTGTCGTACTCGTCCGCTTCGATGACGAAATAGGGCCCCTCCCCAAGCCGCGCCGAGCGCCCGAAATCCAGCGGCACGCCGCCAATCAGAAACCCTGGCTTGAGGCCAGCGGCCTCCAGAATCCAGGCCAGCATGCTCGCTGTCGTGGTCTTGCCGTGGGTTCCCGCCACCGCGAGCACATGGCGACCGCGCAAGCCCTGCTCGGCCAACCACTGCGGCCCGGAGGTATAGGGCAGATCACGATCGAGCATCGCCTCGACCACCGGCAGCCCGCGTTTCATCGCGTTACCGACGATCACCCGATCCGGTGCCGGGTCGAGATGCTCGGCGGCGTAGCCTGGCATCAGCGCGATGCCGGCGGCCTCGAGCTGGGTGCTCATCGGCGGATAGACGTTGGCATCGGAGCCAGTCACCCGATGGCCAAGCGCGCGCGCGATCAGCGCGAGGCCGCCCATGAAGGTGCCGCAGATACCGAGGATATGCAGGTGCATCACAGCGTCCTTAAGAGCGATCGTTAGCCGGCGCCATCGATGAGACCGCTGACGATCACGAACGACAGCAGATCAAAACCGACCGCGATCGCCACGCCCTGCGGCAGCGGCAACTCGAAGGTGTGACGCAGGATATGCCCCGCTGCCAGGATGCTCCAGACCACCAGCAGCAGGAACAGCATGCCCGCGAGCGCAAGCAACCCGCTCTCGGCATTCACTGGCTGTGCCAGCCCAACCGGCAGCAAGGCCAGCAAGGTGATCAAGGTATCGACCCCGATCAAGGCCGTTGCGCTCTGCAAGAAACGCGCGCGTCGCTCGAGCAGACTCAGAGCCACCCACAAAGCACCCAGCATCAGGGTCAGGTCGAGCAGGCTCTGCAACAGCGCGCTGCCAAGACCGGCCTCGGCCGTCAGTGCCAACAGCAGTCCCGCGCCTAGCCCGACCACCAACACCACGGAGAACAAGACGGGCGAAGCCGGCAGCTCTTGTGGCGCACGCCGCAGCAGCGCGAGTTCGATGAAGAAGTTGATGATAACGAGCACGAGAGCACTTCCGAGACGAGGATCGAGCCGGGCATGATAGCGATGCGACCGCCCGCTGGGAAACGCCGCGTTGTCCCGACGCACCGCCGCGATGCCGTTGGGCGGCGACCTTGGCGCTCGCTAGCTCTCTCGATCCTGCCCGGTCTCGACAGGCTGCGAGCGCCAACCCCCTTGGATGCCCAGCGCGAGCGCCGCGAGCAGCATCAGACCCGCGATCGCCAAGGGCAGCCGACTGCCAAACCGAACAAACGGCGTCGCCCCCGCGCGCGCTTCCACGCTGCCGGTGAGCACCGCGCGCTCGAACAGGGGCAAGCGAGCCTGCACCCGCCCGCGCGGATCGATGATCGCCGAGATCCCGGTGTTGGTCGCGCGCACCAACCAGCGGCCAGTCTCGAGCGCGCGCAAGCGCGCGAACTGCAGATGCTGATGCGGCGCCAGCGAGTCACCGAACCAGGCGTCGTTACTGACGTTGATCAAGAAAGCGGCCTCCGGCAGCGCTTGGCGAACCTCCTCCGGGAACACATCCTCGTAGCAGATCGAGACGCCGACCGGCCACCCGCCCACCTGCAGCAGCGGGCGCTGCGCTTGGCCGCGGCTAAAGTCGGACATCGGCACCTCGAACCAGTCGATCAATTGCCGCAACTGCGCCTTGAACGGCAGGAACTCACCGAACGGCACCAGATGACGCTTGAAGTACCGATCCTCGGCGCTGCCCAGGCTGACCAGGGCGTTGTAGTAGTGCCCATCGGGCTCCATCACCGGCAGCCCGATCACCACCTCGCTGCCCGCCGCGCGTGCCACCTCGCCCAGGGGTTGGATCAGCACCTCCTCGACCCGATGGAGGAACGCCGGGACGGCGGTTTCGGGCCAGACGATCAGCGCGCTGTCGAGATGCGTCTGAGTCAGCGACTGATAGAGATCCAACGTCGGCAATAGCCCGTCGGGATCCCACTTCACCGCTTGCTCGACATTGCCTTGGATCACGCTGACCTGGATCGACGGCCCCTGTCCGGCTGCACGCGGCGTCGGCCGCGTCCAGTCCAGTTGCCAAAGCAGTCCGGCCCCCAGCCAGAGCAGCAAGAGACCAGCAAACGCGCGCGCGCGAACGCGCCCGCGCCAATGCCAGAGCCCCCACAACAGCCCACTGGAGAAGGCCACCGCCAAGCTCAGGCCATGCACCCCGAGGACGGGCGCCAAACCACCGAGCGGTCCATCGAGCTGTCCGTTACCGGCAAACAGCCAGGGGAAGCCGGTGAACAGCCAACCGCGCACCCACTCCATGAGCACCCAGAGCGCCGGCAACAGCAGCAGCGGCCCGACCCAGACCGGAGCACGCGCGCGCAACACCCGCACTTCGAGCAGCCGGAGCAACCAGGCCGTGAGCCCGTAATAGAGCGCCATGACCGCCACGAACACCAGCATCAGCAGGTTGGCGATCAGCGCCGGCATGTTGCCGAACTCGTTCAAGCTGATGCGCACCCAGGCGACGCCCACACCAAACAGCGCGATCCCGAACAACCAGCCGGTCCCGAAGGCACGCGCGCCAGTGCGCCCGCGCAGCGCCTGATAGAAACCCAGCAGCGAGAGCACCGCCAGCGGATAGAGGCCGAACGGCGCGAAGGAAAACACCATGAGCGCGCCGGACAGCAGCGCCAGCAACGCTGACAGCCACCCATCGCGCAGCGGGTGCAATCGATTGCCCGCGCGACGGTCCTCAGTCATAGCGCTCGTCTTTCCAGCGGCGCAGTGCCATGAACACCTGCGTTTGTCCCTCCAGCGGCCTACCAGCGAAACGCTCGGCGGCGGCGATCACCGCAGGTTCTGCGGTGCGCAAAAACGGATTCACCGCGAACTCCTCGGCCAGGGTCGTGGGCACCGTCGGCTGCCCTTGGGCACGGCGTTGCTCGGCGGCGGTAATCGCTGCCGCCACCGCTGGGCTGTCGGGCTCGACCCAGCGCGCGAAACCGAGATTGGCCAGGGTGTATTCATGGGCGCAGTAGCAGCGCGTCGACGCCGGCAGCTCAGCAATCCGCTGCAATGACGCCGCGAGCTGCTCGAAGGTGCCATCGAAGACCCGCCCGCAGCCAGCCGCGAACAGGGTATCGCCGCAGAACAGGCGGTCCTTGCCCCGGTAGGCGATATGCGTCGCGGTATGCCCGGGCACCGCCATCACCTCGAATTCGCACTCGAGCCCAGCCAGAGGCACCCGGTCGCCATCGGCCAGCACGCGCGTCAGCCCCGGAATACGCCGATCTTCCGGCCCAAACACCTCGGCCTGCGGCCAGCGCCGGCGCAGTTCCGCCAGACCGCCGATATGGTCAGCGTGATGATGCGTGATCAGGATCGCATCCAGCCGCCGCCCATCGCGCTGCAAGCGCGCGATCACCGGCTCGGCCGCGCCCGGATCGACGACGGCGCAAGAGGCGCCATCCGGCCGATACAGCAGCCAGATGTAGTTGTCCTCAAACGCGGGGATCGGCTCGATGATCAGACACATGCCCGCTCAACCCGCGCTCGCCCCTTTCAGGCGCGTCTGCTCCAGCCCCAGATCGCGCAGCTCGGCGCGCACCGCCTCCTCGATGCCGGCGTCATCGAGCCCACAGGCGGCGAGCTGCTGCTCATGGCTGGCCTGCTCCTGGCAGCGATCCGGCAGCCCCAGATGCAGACAGCGCACCAGCACGCCCTGCTCGGCGAGCAGCTCCGACACCGCCGAGCCGGCACCGCCGGCGACCGCGTTCTCCTCCACCGTCACCAGCAGTCGATGGCGCTCGGCCATCTCCAGGATCAGCAGATCATCGAGCGGCTTGACGAAGCGCATGTTGACCACGGTCGCGTTCAAACGCTCACCGACCGCCTCGGCCGCGGCGACGCGACTGCCGAAAGCGAGCAGTGCCACCTCCTGTCCCTCGCGCCGGATCTCGGCCTTGCCGATCGGCAGCAGCGCGCCACCGAGCTTGTCCACGGTGACCCCAGGACCACTGCCGCGCGGATAGCGCACCATTGTCGGGCCATCATGGGCATAGGCGGTCTCCAGCATCCACCAGCATTCGTGCTCATCGGCAGGCGCCATGATGACAATATGCGGCAGCGGACGCGTGTAGCTGTAGTCGAAGGCACCGGCGTGGGTCGGCCCATCGGCGCCGACCAGCCCAGCGCGGTCGACCGCGAAAGTCACGTCCAGCCCCTGCAGGCAGACATCGTGCACTAGCTGATCGTAGCCACGCTGCAGGAAGGTCGAATAGATCGCCACCACCGGCTTCATCGCCTCGCAGGCCATGCCAGCGGCCAGCGTCACCGCATGCTGCTCGGCGATGCCGACGTCGAAGTAGCGCTCCGGGAAGCGCTCGGAGAAGCGCACCATGCCCGAGCCCTCGCGCATCGCCGGGGTAATGGCAAGCAGTCGCGCATCGGCCTCGGCGCGCTCACAGAGCCAGTCACCAAAGAGCTGGGTGTAGCTCTTGCGCCCGCCCTGCTTAGGCACCGCGCCGGTCTTCAGATCAAAGGGGGTGACGCCGTGATAGGCGGTCGGCGCATGCTCGGCCGGCTCATAGCCATGGCCTTTCTGGGTGATCAGGTGCAACAAGCGCGGCCCCGGCATCCTCTTCATGTTGCGCAGGGTCGCGACCACGGCATCCATATCGTGGCCATCCACCGGGCCGATGTAGTTGAAGCCCAGCTCCTCGAACAGCGTGCTCGGCATCACCATGCCCTTTACATGCTCTTCCCAACGGCCGACCAGCTCGCGTAGCTGCGGCATCCCGCGCAAGGCGGTCTTGCTGCCTTCGCGCATCTTGGTGTAGAGCCCGCCCGAGAGCAGCCGGGCCAGATGGCTGCTGATCGCACCCACCGGCGGCGAGATCGACATCTCGTTATCGTTGAGGATGATCAACACATCGGGATCGAGCGGGCCGCCATGATTCAACGCCTCGAAGGCCATGCCGGCGCTCAGCGCACCGTCGCCGATCACCGCGATGATCTGGCGCTGCTCGCCTTTCTGCTTGGCCGCGATCGCCATGCCCAGCGCGGCGCTGATCGAGGTGCTCGAATGGCCGACGCCGAAGGTGTCGTAAGGGCTCTCGGTGCGCTTCGGAAAGCCCGACAGCCCCCCCTGCTGGCGCATCCGCGCCATGCGCTCGCGCCGCCCGGTCAGGATCTTGTGCGGATAGGCCTGATGGCCGACATCCCAGATGATCCGATCATGCGGGGTATCGAAGACATAATGCAGGCCGATGCTCAGCTCGACCACGCCGAGCCCGGCGGCGAGATGACCACCGGTGCGCGACACACTCTCGATCAAGAAACCGCGCAGCTCCGAGGCGAGCTGTTTGAGGTCACTACTCGGAAGCAACCGCAGATCGGTCGGGTCATCGATGGTCGAGAGCAGCGGAAAGGGATGCTCGGAGGCACTGGCGGAGCCGTTTGGGGTATCGGACATGCTGGGGTAACCGGATCGTCGATCAAGCGATAGGGGCGAAGCGGCTGGCGGAAAACAGCGATGAATCCCGATGAGCCTGCCCGGATTCTAGTGCATCATCGCGCGCCCCGCATTGTTACGACTCAGGCACACCCGCCCGTGTCAGTCGGCGAGCGCCTCGGTCACCTCGATGCGAAACAGCCAAGGCCAGCGTTTTCCGGTCACCAGCAGATGCCCCGTTTCGCGCTCGACGGCGATCCCGTTCAGCACTTGCTCATGCCGACGCTGCCGGTCATCCGGCCAGAGATGGCTCAGATCCACATACCCCAGCACCCGACCATCCGCCGGGTCGATACGCACCAGGTGATCGCGATACCAGACGTTCGCCCACACCTCGCCGTCGATGAATTCGAGTTCGTTCAAGTGTCGCACCGGCTGATCGCCATCCATCACCCGCACGCGCCGTTGCTCGCGGCCATCGACGGGATCAAGGAAGCGCAGCTCGGCGCTGCCATCGCTCATGATCCACTGCCGACCGTCGTGGGTCAGCCCCCAGCCCTCGCCCTGGATCGCGAAGCGAGCGCGCGGCTCCAGGGTGGCACGCGCGTAGCGCACGCCGACCCCCGCGCGCCAGGTCAGTTGGATGAGTTCATCGCGCCACTCGGTGATGCCCTCGCCAAACCAGCGCGCGGGCAGATCGACGCGCTCCAGCACGCGCCCGGTCTCGAGGTCGACGCGGCGCAGTGAGGAGTCGCCATAGCCGCCGGTGCTCTCGTACAGCACGCCATCGGCGAGCACCAAGCCCTGGGTAAAGGCATCGGGATTGTGTGGATAGCGCGCGATGACCCGGGCCGAGGCGACCGGCGCCGCAAACGCCGGCGCCGCCTCAACGCCGGCTCCCGTGACGAGCCCCGTTAGGAGTCCGATGATGAGCCAAGTACCCCCGCCAAGCGGCGCTCGCAACGCAAGCCCGATCCGCCAGCGGCCGGCACCCCGCCAACCCACTCAGTTCGTCCCGTCGGCGTCAGCAAGGTCACCGAGCTGATGCTCGAGGCAACGCACCCGATTGCGCAACCACTCGACCTCATCGAGCAGATCCAGCGCCAACGCGGTGCCGGCCAGATTCAGCTCCAGATCCCGCTGCAGGCGCAGCGCCCGGCGCGTGCGTCGCACCTCGATGCCGGTGAAGCGCCACTGCTCCGGGGCCGCGCCACGCGGTTGCAGCATCCCCTCGCTGACCATCGATCGCACCTGCTCCAGGCTCAGGCCGCAGACCTGGGTCAGCTCGGTCACCGTCACCACCGTGCGCTCATCCAGGATGACGCCTTCCAGTGCGCTGATGTTCGTCGACATGGGCTCAAACCCCCAGCGTTGCACGCGGATTGAAGGACGTGAAGTGCTCGGCCATGGCCTCGAAAGCCGCCTGCGCCTCGGCGCTATCGGCGGGCGGATTGCGGATCTCGAGCTGCACCAAGGCATCGCCAGCGGGCTTGCCAGGCAGGCCCCGGCCTTTGAGCCGCAGGCGCTGACCGCTCTGCGAGCCGGCCGGGATCTTGAGGCTCAGGGTGCCGCCGAGCGTCGGCACCGGCACGCTCGCCCCACGCGCCGCCTCCCAGGGGGCGATCGGCAAGGTCAGATGGATGTCCTTGCCCTCGGCGCGAAAGATCGGATGCGGCTCGAACGCGACCTCGAGGAAGAGATCGCCCGCCTGAGCACCACCGCCGAATCCGGCGCCGCCTTGACCGGCCAGGCGGATCTGTTGGCCCTCGGTGATCCCGGCCGGGATGCGCACATTCAGGGTCTTGGTGCGCCTCGTCACCTGGCCCTGGGCATCGATGTCTGGGACCTCGAGGCGCAACTGGCGCGTCCCGCCCTTGTACGCCTCCTCGAGCGAGAGACGAATGCGCGCGTTCTGGTCGGAACCGCGCCCGGCAAATGGATCAGCATGCATACCGGCACCACCAACACCGCTGGAACGGCCGGCGCGAGCACCGCCCATGCCCCCCATGCCAAAGAGACTGGAGAAGAAGTCGCTGAATTGGTCCGCCTCCTCCTGCGAAAACCCTTCGGCGCGCCCCCGCGCCCCACCACCCGGCGGTGGGCGGACGTGATCGCCCGACTGCCACCCGCTGCCGAGCGCATCGTACTGCGCCCGCTTCTCCGGGTCCTTCAAGACCTCATGGGCCTCGTTGACCTCTTTGAAGCGTGTCTCGGCATCCGGCTCCTTGCTCACATCCGGATGGTACTTGCGCGCCAGCTTGCGATAAGCCGCCTTGATCTCGTCGGGCTTGGCCTCGCGCGAGACGCCGAGGATCTTGTAGTAATCCTTGTATTCCATCGTGACTGTCGACTCGTAGAACCATTGGATTCAGCCCTGATGGTAACTCGATGCGCGCCTGAACCACAGTGGCGCTCCATGCGATCCTTGACCAGATGCCGACAGGCACCTCCGATCACACCGGTAGCGATCGGAAAGCCGGCCTCCAGGTAGGCATCGTAGGCCATGTGATGGCGGGCCTGGCCCCGGCGGTGCTTGTGCTAGCCTTCTGGCGCGACCAAGGTTTGCGGGGCAACTGCCTGCGCAAAAGCACGCACGCTTAGGATGGGGGTCGCGATCAGCGCCTGTGCCTCGCTGAAATCGCCATCCCCGGTGATCAAATAATCCGCTTCGCCAGCGGCCGCGCACATCAGAAAAGGCGCATCCTTGCGATCACGCGGGAAGTCGATGTTGCCCCTCGCTTCGATCATCTGCGTATCGGCCGCGAGCAGTTCCAACCACCAGTCGATGGTTGCGCGAGGTAAGCTGAATTTCGGACGCTGAATGACCGCGCTGTATTCGGCCATGATCTCGGGGGTCACCAACCACTCGATATCCGAATGCCCCAAGCACCACAGCAGCACCCGTTCGGGCAGACGATCCCGAATCACCGCCGATACCAGAAGATTGGTGTCGATCACTACCCGCATCAGCGCCCGCTGCGCTGCGCGTCGATTTCGGCTGCAATATCCTCGTCGGTCAGTACCGCCGACTGGGGCAGGCTCTGCACATGGCGCATCAGCGCACGCCAGCTTTCGGTGCGCTCTTCAGGCTGGCGCGTTTGATCGACCACCAGCACTTCCAGCAAGGCGCCTTCGGGAAAAGGCATGCCTTCCAGCACAACACGGCTTGAAGCATCCATGCGGACGTAGGTCTTGTAGGCATTCATCATGATTCTTCGACATTGGCGCGGCACAGCTCAAGGGGCAAGTGTAGCCGATTCATCACACCATCACCCATCCTGCAACATCGGCAACAGCGAGCGACGAAGGTTAGAATCAACGCCCTTTCCCCTGGTCCAAACGCGATCGGCGGCGATCCCGCTCGCGCGAGCCCAACCCACTGCACCGAGACCCACTCATGAGCGACAAAGAACACCTGATCATCTTCGACACCACGCTGCGCGATGGTGAGCAGAGCCCGGGCGCGTCGATGACCCGTGACGAGAAGGTGCGCATCGCCACCGCCCTCGAGCGGCTGCGGGTCGACGTCATCGAGGCCGGCTTCCCGGCCGCCAGCACCGGTGACTTCGAGGCCGTGCAGGCGGTCGCGCGCGCGGTCAAAGACAGCACCGTCTGCGGGCTTGCGCGCGCGCTCGAGGGCGACATCGACCGCGCCGGCGAGGCGCTCAAGGACGCCAACGCTGGGCGCATCCACACCTTCATCGCCACCTCGCCGATCCACATGGAGAAGAAGCTCAAGATGAGCCCGGACCAGGTGGTCGAGCAGGCCGTGATCGCGGTCAAGCGCGCGCGCCAGCACTGCGATGATGTCGAGTTCTCGCCCGAGGACGCCGGCCGCTCCGAGATCGATTTCCTCTGTCGCATCCTCGAGGCCGTGATCGACGCCGGCGCCCGTACCCTCAACATCCCCGACACCGTCGGCTACGCGGTGCCGCATCAATTCGGCAGCCTCATCGCCCAGCTGCGCGAGCGCATCCCGAACGCCGACCAGGCCATCTTCTCGGTGCACTGCCACAACGACCTCGGCCTTGCGGTCGCCAACTCGCTCGCGGCGGTGGAGCACGGCGCGCGCCAGGTCGAATGCACCATCAACGGCCTCGGCGAGCGTGCCGGCAACGCCGCGCTGGAGGAAGTCGTGATGACGGTGCGCACGCGCCAGGATTATTTCCCGTGCGACACCCGGCTCGACACCACCCAGATCCTCAACTGCTCGCGCCTGGTCTCGGGCATCACCGGCTTCCCGGTGCAGCCGAACAAGGCCATCGTCGGTGCCAATGCCTTCGCCCATGAGTCGGGCATCCATCAGGATGGTGTGCTCAAGCATCGCGAGACCTACGAGATCATGCGCGCCCAGGATGTCGGCTGGCAGCAGAACCGCATGGTGCTCGGCAAGCACTCGGGTCGCAACGCCTTCCGCGCCCGGCTCGAGGAACTGGGCGTGCAGCTCGCCACCGTCGAGGAGCTGAACGAGGCCTTCCGCCGCTTCAAGGATCTGGCCGACAAGAAGCACGAGATCTTCGATGAAGACCTGCAGGCGCTGGTCACCGATGCCACCCTCGGCAGCGCCAACGAGCGCGTCAAACTGGTCTCGATGCGGGTCTGCTCCGAGACCGGCGAGACACCGCGCGCCGATCTGGTGCTGAGCGTCGATGGCGAGGAAGAGCCCGGCACCGCGATCGGTGGCGGCCCGGTCGATGCGACCTTCCGCGCCATCGAGTCGATCATCAACAGCGGCACCACGCTCAAGCTCTACTCGGTCAACGCCATCACCAGCGGCACCGATGCCCAGGGCGAGGTCACGGTGCGGCTCGAGCGCGGCGGTCATGTGGTCAATGGCGCGGGCGCCGATACCGACATCGTCATCGCCTCGGCCAAGGCCTATCTGAACGCGCTCAACAAGCTCAGCAGCGCCAGAGAACGCGCGCATCCGCAGACCGGTGATGTTTGAGCCATGGATGAAGCACGCCGCTTGCACTATCTGGCGGCCATGGGCATCGAGGTCTGGCAGCCGCGGGTCGCCGGCGAATCGGCCGCAGCGACAGTGCCGGCCCCTGAGCCGAAATCAGCGCTGGAACCCGCGCCGCTGCTGGCCGATCAGGATGCCGAACCGGCACCCCAGCCAGCACTGACAGCGCAGCCGACGACGGGCGCAACCGGTGCGCAAGCGGCGTTGCAAGCGATCGCGCGCGCCTCATTGGCTCGCAAAACCCAAGCAGCGGTGCCAGCGGCAACGTCCCATTCAGCACCAGCCGCCGCGGCCGCCGCTGCCACCGCTGCCACTGACGAACAGCGCCAGATCACCGGCATGGACTGGGACACCCTTGCGGCCTGCGTTGCCGAGTGCCGCCGCTGCCCCCTCTGCGAGACCCGGACCAAGACGGTGTTTGGGACCGGAGATCGGCACGCCGAACTGCTGTTCGTCGGCGAAGGTCCAGGCCAGGACGAGGACCAGCAGGGCGAACCCTTCGTCGGTCGCGCCGGGCAGCTCCTCAACAAGATGCTCGCCGCCATTGGGCTCGCGCGCGAGCAGGTCTATATCGCCAACATCGTCAAATGCCGCCCACCGCGCAACCGCAACCCCGCGCCTGAGGAGGCCAGCGCCTGCCGCCCCTACCTCGAGCGCCAGATCGCGCTGCTCGAGCCCAAGCTCATCGTCAGCCTCGGCGCCGTCTCGGCCAACAACCTGCTCGGCAACAGCGAGGCGGTCGGGCGCATGCGCGGCAAGCACCATCATTATCAGCCCGGCGATGGCGCCGAACCGATCCCGCTGCTGGTCACCTATCATCCATCGTATTACCTGCGCAGCCCGGCCGAGAAGGCCAAGGGCTGGCAGGATTTGCAGCGGATCATCACCCTGTTGAGGGAACGGCGCTGAGAGCGGAGCATCGGAGCATCACCGCCGAGGTATCAAAGAACTGCCTCGGCATCAATTTTTATGATGAGCACCAAGACAACATGAATACCATCGACCAGATCAGCCGCGAGTCAAGTCAACTCCCCCCTGAGGCCCAATTCGAGGTGCTTGACTTTGTCCGTTTTTTACAAGGCAAAATCAAACAACAACCCATCGTTGAAGAAGACGATGAGCTAACGCGGCTACTGTCCAATCCGCTACAGGTCAAAGCGGCCCGCCCGCTCCATCGGGACGAAATCTATGACCGCTGAGCGTAGCTTCGTCGACACAAATATCTGGTTCTACGCTTTCGTGTGCGGCGAATCTGAAGACGATCAGCGTAAAAACAAGATCGCCCAACACCTCGTCAAAAGTCGGCGTGAATTAAGCATTCAGGTGATCAATGAGCTCAGCGTAAACCTGATCCGCAAAGCAAAATATAACGAACCCGAACTTCAAAAATTGATTGAGAGCTTTTTCTACCATCACAGGGTTCACGCATTAACTCGCCAAACTCTAACCTGCGCATCAACCATCCGCAGCCGATATGCCATCAGCTTTTGGGACAGCCTCATTGCTAGCACAGCACTGGAAAACGATTGCGCGACGCTCTACTCCGAAGACATGCAAAATGGTCTCGTCATTGATCATTCACTGACAATCATCAATCCTTTCACATAAACGAAACCAGTCGTCGATTCTTCAAAAACGGAGCCGCAGCACAGGATGTTCGACCACCTCACCGACCTGATTTTCTCACTCACGCCCGAGGATGGTTCCTCGATCGGCAACGGCGCGATGCTGGCGCTGCTGCGCGAGCGCATGCCGGAGTTGACGGACGAGGACTATCAAGCCGCGCGCAACAGGCTGATCGAGGCCGACCGGCTCGGCCGAGGCCGAGGGCGAGGTGGGTCGATCTTCCGAATCATCGAGCGCGAGGCGAGCACGAATGACGCCGGGCGAGCGCCAGACCCAGCGCCTGCGTCAACGCCAGGACAAGCAGAAGGACAAGCGCCAGAAGCAAACCCGAAGCCAGCCTCACAGCAAGACCAACCCAGTGACGACTTCGGCTTGAGCCTCATCGAGGCGCCGACACCAAAACTGCGCAAGACGACCACGGGCGCAAAACCGGCCAAGCGCAAGCCGGACGCTCCCACACAGGTGCTCAGTTATCGCCACGGCGAGACCCGCGTCAACAATCCCGAGGTTGGGATGGTACATGCCGGGACCGACCCGGACGGCGACAAGACCCGCTGGGCCTACGACCCGCACCTGGACCCGGCGCTGAACTTCGACAGCGCCCGAGCCAGCATCGAGCAACTGATCGACGACGCGCTCGCCTCCGATGATCCCGACCGGATGCGCGACGCCTTGCACGAGCTGAAGCGGCTGCAGGCGCCCTATTTGAACTGGACCGGCAAGGCCGAGCGGACATCGTTCGAGATCGACACCGTCTCGCTGCATGTCCATGAGCGGGTGGACCCGGCGACGATCCTGGCCAACGCGGCGAAGCGGCTGCAGGGCAAGGACGCGGACCATCAATGGCGCCAGCCGGATCTGTTCGCGGCACCGTTCGAGAACCTGCCACTGCGCCAGGCGCTGGACTTCTACCACCACGAAAAGGGCTGGTCGAATCGGCTGGTGGCCGGCGACTCGCTGCTGGTGATGAACTCGCTGCTGACCAAGGAAAGCCTGGGCGGCAAGGTGCAGATGATCTACATCGACCCGCCCTACGGCATCAAATACGGGTCGAACTTCCAGCCCTTCACCAATAAGCGCGACGTCAAGGACCGCTTGGACGCCGACCTCACCCAAGAGCCCGAGATGATCAAGGCGTTTCGGGACACATGGGAGCTGGGCATCCACTCCTATCTCACCTATCTGCGCGATCGGCTGCTGCTGGCGCGGGAATTGTTGAGCGAGAGTGGGTCGGTGTTTGTGCAGATTGGCGATGAAAACTTCCACACCGTCAGGAATCTTTTGGATGAAGTCTTTGGCTCAGAGAACTTCGTGGCTCAAATTGCCTTTAAGGCCACCGACCCACTCGGGCAGAAGGGCTTGGCAAAGGTCTACGACCATATCTTATGGTATGGGAAGTCACTTGCTGAGCTGAAGTTTCGTCAGATCTATCGCCCCCGCGATGTTAGCGACGATCGGGAATACCGATTTATTGATCCAATAATTTGGGAAGAAACGCCGACCGACCGAAAGAGCCAGGATTTCCTTGATCGAGTCTATCGACGGAGAAATGCCACTTCTTCAGGGTTCACTCCTTCCTGCACTTTTGACTTGCCATTCCTGGGGATGATGTTCCCGCCTTCTGGCAATAAGAGTTGGTCAAGCAACTACGAGGGAATGACCCGTGTAATCAAAGGCAATCGCCTTTTCCAGCTTGGCAAGGACCCTTACTACAAGCAATATCAACGCGATTTTCCACTCTCCCAGTTTGATAACTGCTGGACTGACAAGCCTGCAGCGCAGGGCAAGAGATACGTCGTTGAAACGGCAGTGAAGTTCATCGAACGCTGCCTCCTCATGACCACCGACCCCGGCGACCTCGTCCTCGATCCCACCTGTGGCTCGGGCACCACGGCCTATGTCGCCGAGAAATGGGGCCGGCGCTGGATCACCTGCGACACCTCGCGCGTGGCGATCACGTTGGCCAAGCAGCGGCTGATGACCGCTTCCTTCGACTATTACGCACTGCGCTATCCCCAGGAAGGCCTGAAGGGCGGATTCGACTACGAGACGGTGCCGCACATCACGCTCAAGTCCATCGCCAACAACCCCGACATCGACCGCATCCACGACGAGGAGCATCCGAAGATCGCCGCCGCGCTCGATGCCCTGAATGCCGCGCTGACCGCCAACCCACCCACACCCCTCAAGCCCACGCAGGGCGTGCGCAAGGGCAAGCCAGTCGACTTTGCCAAGGGCGAGACCCTGCACGAATGGGAGGTGCCCTTCGACTGGCCGGAGGATTGGCCCGAACCCACCCGCGCGCCCTTCGAGGCCTTCCACGCTGCGCGTCAGGCGATGCAGCGCCGGATGGATCAATCCATCGCCGACCATGCCGAGCAGGAGACGCTCTACGACAAACCGCGCATCGACAAGACCAAGCTGCGCATCTGCGGTCCGTTCTCGGTCGAGGCGGTGCCAGCACCGACCGTGCGCTCACTGGATCAGCCCCTGCCGCCGCAAGCGGCCGACGCCAGCATCGCCCGCTCCGGCGAGACCTCGCGCCAGGCGCTCTGGCGCGACGAGCTGCTCAAGACCGGCGTGCGCGGCAAGGGCGGCGCCCTACTGCGCTTCGCCGAATTCGAGACCCTGCCTGGACTGAAAAACCTCCATGCCAGTGGCGCGCTGGCCGAGACCGGCGAGCGCATCGTCGTCAGCTTCGGCCCCGAGCACGCGGCGCTGGAGCAGCGGCAGGTGGAGCTGGCACTGACCGAGGCCGAGAGCCTGCGTCCGTCGCCGAAGTTCATCCTGTTCTGCGCCTTCACCTTCGACCCCGAGGCGGCGAAGGACATCGACGAGGTCAATTGGCCCGGCGTGACCCTGCTGAAGGCGCAGATGAACACCGACCTGCTGACCGAGGATCTGAAGAAACAGCGCGCCTCGAACCAATCCTTCTGGCTGATGGGCCAGCCGGATGTCGAGCTGCGCCAGCGCCCGGATGGGCGGTGGGAGGTCGAGGTCAACGGCTTCGACTATTTCGACCCGCGCGCCGGTGATCTGGTCTCAGGCGGCAAGCAGCAGATCGCGATGTGGTCGCTCGATACCGACTACGACAATCGCTCGCTGATGCCGCATCAGGTCTTCTTCCCGCTGGCCGATGCCAAGGGCGGCTGGCATCGGCTGCGCAAGACGATCCGCGCCGAGCTGGACGAGGAGCTGCTGGCGCGCTTCCACGGCACCCGCTCGCTGCCGTTCGCGGCCGGCGAGCATCGGCGCATCGCGGTCAAGATCGTCGATGATCGCGGGATCGAATCGCTGAAGATCCTAGCGCTCGAGGACTGAGCCAGTGTCGCTGATCATCAATTCGCCGTACCTCTGCCCGACCCAGCACTGGATCGACGGCGAGGGCGGCCAGCTCGCGATCAAACCCGAGCGGCGGCCAGCGAGCTACGAGGTCTTCGACGCGCGCAACCATACCAAGCGCACCGAGGTGCTGGCACTGGTCAACAGCATCCGCGCCCGGGTCGACGCCTGGCGCGCCGCCGACTGGCCCGGTATCACCATCATCACGCGCAAGCTGCTCGAGCACTGGCACGCGCGCACCGGCGAGCTACTGGCCTCGGTGGACAAGACGCCCGAGCCGCCCTACCCCTTCTATTTCTGCCAGCTCGAGGCCATCGAGACCCTGATCTGGTGGATCGAGGGCGCGGCCGCCTACAAGCAGGGCATCGCGATCCCCGGCGATGGCGGCCCCTGGCCGCGGCTGTGCAACAAGATGGCCACCGGCGCCGGCAAGACCACGCTGATGGCGATGATCATCACCTGGCAGGTCCTGAACGCGCTGACCTACCCGAAGCGCCGCAAGGATTTCAGCCGCGCGGTGCTGATCGTCACGCCGGGGCTCACCGTAAAGGAGCGGCTGCAGGTGCTGCTGCCGCGCGCGGGCAGCTACTACGACAGCTTCAATCTGTGCCCGTCCGAGGCGCTGCGCCAGAAGCTCAATCAGGCCGAGGTGCTGATCGAGAACTGGCATACGTTGATGCCGCTGAAGGAGGCCGACCGCTCGGTGGTCAAGAAAGGCCGCGAGTCGGACGAGGCCTATACCCGCCGGGTGCTGGGCAAGCTGAGCCAGTACAAGGATCTCATCGTCATCAACGACGAGGCGCACCATGCCTATCGCAAGCCGGCCGAGCTGAAGATCAGCAAGCAGCGGGCCGCCGAACAGGGCATCGACCTAGACGAGGCGACGCGCTGGATCGAGGGCCTGGACCGCATCCACGAGACTCGTCGCATCCAGCGCTGCTTCGATCTCTCGGCGACTCCCTTCGCGCCGACCGGCAAGAAGAGCACGGATACGGCACTGTTCGACTGGATCATCTCGGATTTCGGCCTCAACGACGCGATCGAGGCCGGTCTGGTCAAGACCCCGCGCGTGGTGGTACGCGATGATGCGCTGCCCGACGCCAAGACACTGCGCTCGAAGCTCTATCACCTCTATCGCGACCCCTCGGTTGCCGAGGATCTGAATCGGGCCAAGGCCGAGCCGCACGAGGCGCTGCCGAAGCTGGTGCAGGATGCCTACACCCTGCTCGGCGCCGACTGGCGCGACACCCGGCGACAGTGGCGCGACGCCGGCCATGTCTCGCCCCCGGTGATGCTGACGGTCTGCAATCGCACCGAGACCGCAGCGCGCATCGAGCACTCTTTCAACCAGGGCGACGCGCACTGGCCCGAGCTGCAGGCGCCGACGCGCACCTTGCGCGTCGACTCCAAGGTGCTGGACAAGGCCGAGGTCGGCGAGACCGCGACCGCCGACAAGGATTACGAGACGCGCCTGCGGGCGATCATCGCGGCGGCGGATCTGCCCGACACCCGCCGCCAACAACTGCTGGCGCTGAAGAAGGAGGAGCTACTGCGCGAGATCGTCGATAGCGTCGGCAAGCCGGGCGCGGCCGGTCAGGATCTGCAGAACGTCATCTCGGTGGCGATGCTCTCCGAGGGCTGGGATGCGAAGAACGTCACCCACATCATGGGGCTGCGCGCCTTCACCTCGCAGCTGCTCTGCGAGCAAGTAGTAGGCCGTGGCCTGCGCCGCGTGTCCTATGACACCGACGCCAATGGGCTGTTCTTGCCCGAATACGTCAATGTCTTCGGCGTGCCGCTCTCGATCTCGGAGACCGGCGATGGCGGCGATCCGCCGCCGCCACCCAAGCCGACGACGCAGATCGAGGTCATCCCCGAGCGGGCGCATCTGGAGATCCGCTGGCCGAATGTGCTGCGGATCGAATCGGTCGTGACGCCACAGCTGACGATCGACTGGGACCAGGTCGCGCCCTTGGTGCTCGATCCCGCCAGCACGCCGATCAGCGCCGAGCTGGCCCCGGCGCTCGGCGGCGCCACCGACATGGGTAAGGTCACCGCCATCGACCTGGAACAACTGCCGGATGGATTCCGGCTGCAACGGCTGATGTTTCAGGCCACCCGCAAGGCCTGCGCCGAGCTGCGCCACGGCTTTTCCGGCACGCCAGACTATTTGGCGGTGCAGCTGGTGCGGATCATCGAGGCGTTTCTGCGCTCCGACCGGTTGCGGATTCCATCGCGCTTCCACTCGGACCCGCTGCGCCGGCGCATCCTCATCGCCCTCAACATCGACCTGCTGGTGCAGCACCTGCTCAGCCAGGTGCGCGAGCAGAACACCGAGCAGCTGACACCGGTCTTCGACGAAGAGGATCCGATCGGGGCGACCAGTCAGATGCGGACCTGGTACACGAGCAAGCCCTGTTTCCCAACGCAGAAGTCACAGATCAGCCATCTGGTTGGAGACTCGGCCTGGGAGGGCCATGCAGCGAATGTTCTGGAGTCGCGCGATGAGGTCATCGCCTACGCCAAGAACGATCATCTCGGCTTTCAGATCTACTACCTGTGGGCCGGCTCAAGGCGGCGCTATGTGCCGGATTTCCTGATCCGTCTCGCCA
This sequence comes from Halochromatium salexigens, assembly GCF_016653295.1. GTDB lineage: Bacteria > Pseudomonadota > Gammaproteobacteria > Chromatiales > Chromatiaceae > Lamprobacter > Lamprobacter salexigens. The sequence continues at coordinate 449,805 of NZ_NHSF01000059.1, forward strand.
ACGGCCAACAGCTCGCGCTCGAGATCAAAGGCACCGACAGCCCGCAGAATCAGGCCAAGCGCGAGGCGCTGAGCGAATGGGTCAGCGCCATCAACAGCAGCGGCGGCTTCGGGCACTGGGCCTGGGATGTCGCCTTTCAGCCCAGTGAGGTGCAGGACATCATCACCAAGCATGCGGAAGCGCGTTGATGGACCGCCCCTCTTTCGTTCAGCAAGGCGCGATCTGGCATTACATCATCACCAGCATAACGCCAGCATCGCCTTCAGGCCGCGCGCAGCTCGAAATGCAGGAATGGATTGGGCAGTCCGCCCTCAGGGTCCTCAAGACTCGCGGCATTGGATAGCGCATGCTTGGAAAAATGACGCAGTTGATGGCACAGCGCGGGCTCCAGCAGATGAGCGGATTGTGCCTGCTGCAAGGCGTAATGGGTCACGCCGGCCTTGGCCAGCTTGTGCATCAGCCGAGAGAGATAGGCATCGTCATCGAGCCCCGGCATCGGTGTGGTCCGTACCTCCAGTGAGACCCTGGCTTCGAGCAGCAGCGCCAGGCTCTGCCAAGCCTGCTCGCCAGAGCCGGGCACACCGGTCACCTGGGGATAGTCTTCGGGTAAGGCCTTGATATCCAGCCCGACCCAATCGAGCAGCGGCAGCAGGCTGGGCAAGCGCTGCGGATAAGGACCACCGGTATGCAGCCCAACCTTGAAGCCGAGCGCGCGCACCTCGGCCATCGCAGCGGCGAGCGCGGACTGCGCGGTCGGCTCGCCGCCGCTGAAGACCACCGCATCGAGCAGACCACGGCGAGATTTCAGCCGCTCGAGCACCTCGGCCCAGGTGATCGCCTCCCGCCCCCTGCCCTCGGGCGCGGCCTCCAGCAGATCGCCGTTATGGCAATACGGGCAGCGCCAAGGACAGCCTTGGCAGTAGACCACGGCCGCGAGTTCGCCCGGATAATCGACGCTGGTCAGCGGCGTCAGTCCGCCGAGCTGGAGCGCATTGGCAGCGGGCTGGGGCTGGATCATGGCCTATCGCTCAGGCGGCTTCGCGCTGTGTGTCCTCGCAACACCGTTCTTCGGAGTGCGTCTCTGCGAAATGCGGATGTGAGCGCTGGTCCACGCTCTGGCGCGCATCCGGGCGACCGGCAGGCCGCTCCTGAAAATAGGTGCGCTCCTGATGCTCGGCCTGCTTGCCGCGATTGAAGGCGGAGACTGGCCGGTGATACCCCATCACCCGGGTCCAGACCTCACAGCGGGTGCGCTCTTCGTCGCGCAGCTCGATGGTCGGTTCGACGGTGTTCTCTTTCATCTCGTACTCCTCTAATCGTGTAGCGATTGATCGCGATACTGCGGTCTGCGTGTCGACCGCTATCGCTTGCTCAGTTTTGCGTTGGATGTTGCTTGCCCCGCGAGGGCCGGCCCGTGCTGGGATCAGCACCCTCGAGAGCCGACGCGACCGACAGCCTGCGTGGCGAGCACTCAGGCCGTCGCCGCTTGCAGCTCGGCGCGTTTTTTCTCGATCAGCTCGGCATCGCACTTGGGACAGAATTCGTGCTCGCCGGCAAGATAGCCATGGGTGGGACAGACCGAGAAGATCGGCGTCACCGTGATATACGGTAGCCGAAAGTGGGTCAGCGCGCGCTGGACGAGGCGCTTGCAGGCCTCGGTCGAGCCGATACGCTCACCCATGTACAGGTGCAGCACGGTGCCGCCGGTGTACTTGGTTTGCAGCGCATCCTGCGCCGCCAGGGCCTCGAAGGCGTCGTCGGTGTAGCCGACCGGCAGCTGCGAGGAGTTGGTGTAGTACGGCGCCTCCTCGGTTCCGGCCTGCAGGATGCCCGGGTAGCGCTTCTTGTCCTCGCGCGCGAAGCGATAGGTCGTGCCCTCGGCCGGCGTCGCCTCCAGGTTATACATATGCCCAGTCTCTTCCTGGAACTCGACCATCCGCGCACGCACGTGATCGAGCAGTCGGCAGGCGAAGGCATGGCCCCACTCGGTGGTGATGTCGTCGGTATCCGCCGTGAAGTTGCGGATCAGCTCGTTGATGCCATTCACGCCGAGCGTGCTGAAGTGATTGCGCAGGGTGCCGAGATAGCGCTTGGTATAAGGGAAGAGCCCGGCATCCATGTGGCGCTGGATCACCTTGCGCTTCAGCTCCAGGCTCTTCTTCGCCAGCTCCATCAGCTCATCGAGGCGCCGCAGCAGCCCGGCCTCGTCGCCGCGATGGGTATAACCGAGCCGCGCGCAGTTGATGGTCACCACGCCGAGCGAGCCGGTCTGCTCAGCCGAACCGAACAGGCCATTGCCGCGCTTGAGCAGCTCGCTGAGATCGAGCTGCAGCCGGCAGCACATCGAGCGCACCATGTTCGGCGACAGCTCGGAATTGAGGAAGTTCTGAAAATAGGGCAAGCCATATTTGGCCGTCATCTCGAACAGATGCTCGGCATTCTCGCTATCCCAGGGGAAATCCTCGGTGATGTTGTAGGTCGGGATCGGGAAGGTGAAGATGCGCCCCTTGGCATCGCCCTCGGTCATCACCGCGATGTAAGCGCGGTTGATCATGTCCATCTCGGCCTGCAGCTCGCCGTAGGTGAACGGCTGCTCGACGCCACCGATCACCGGCACCTGCTCGCGCAGATCCTCCGGGCAGACCCAATCGAAGGTGAGATTCGTGAACGGCGTCTGTGTGCCCCAACGCGACGGCACATTGAGGTTGTAGATCAACTCCTGGATGTACTGCTTGACGCGCGGATAGTCGAGCCCATCGACGCGAATATAGGGCGCCATGTAGGTATCGAAGCTCGAGAACGCCTGCGCACCAGCCCACTCGTTCTGCAAGGTGCCGAGGAAATTGACGATCTGCCCGACCGCGCTCGACATGTGCCTGGGTGGCCCGGCCTCGACCCGGCCCGGCACGCCATTCAGCCCTTCAGCCAGCAGTGTGCGCAACGACCAACCGGCGCAATAGCCGGCGAGCATGTCGAGATCATGGATGTGCATATCGCCCTCGCGATGCGCCTCGCCGACCTGCGGCGGATAGACATGCGAGAGCCAGTAGTTGGCGATCATCTTGCCCGAGGTGTTCAGGATCAGCCCGCCGAGTGAATAGCCTTGGTTGGCATTGGCCGAGACCCGCCAGTCGGAGCGATCCAGATACTCGTTGATCGAGCTGGTGACATCGACCAGCGTGCGACGATCGGCGCGCAGCTTGGCGCGCTGCTCGCGGTAGACGATGTAGGAGCGCGCGGTCTCGAAATGGTTGGCGCTGATCAGGGTCTGCTCGACGACATCCTGGATGCCCTCGATGTCCGGGCTGCGGCTCTCGCCATACCGATGCGCGAGCACCTTGATCACTTGCGCGGTCAGCAGTTGCGCCTCCATCTCGCCGAACTCCCCAGTCGCCTGTCCGGCGCGCACGATCGCCGACTCGATCTTCGAGGCGTCGAAGACGACCTGCTCGCCATCGCGCTTGGTGACGCGGGTTGGCAGGGTCGCAAGCGAGGAGGCGGAGGTCGACATGATTTGGAGATTCCCGAACGAAAGACACAAGATATTGTGTTCGAGAGTATACCTAGGCCCAGATGTAGATGATCGCCCAGATTCCATCACATTGATTCACATCAGCCCGAACGCTGATCGTCGGTCCGTGATCGATCGCCGCGGGGGGTATCGCGATGCGCCACCGGCGAGGCGAAAACCGATTGATTCGGCTCGGCTTGACACCATGATCCCCTTTCCCGAGGATGGCCCACTCGCGCCTTTGCCCGACGCCCACCACAAGAGCCCATGCCCCGCAAAGTCTTCATCCAAACCTACGGCTGTCAGATGAACGAGTACGACTCGTCACGGATGGCCGATCTGCTGCGTGAATCGCATGGGCTCGAGCGCACCGAGCGGCCCGAGGAGGCCGATGTGCTGCTGATGAACACCTGCTCGATCCGCGAGAAGGCACAAGAGAAGGTCTTCTCCCAGCTCGGGCGCTGGCGGCCCTGGAAACAGGCGCGGCCCGAGCTGGTCATCGGCGTCGGCGGTTGCGTCGCCAGCCAGGAAGGCGACGCGATTCGCGAGCGCGCGCCCTATGTCGACCTGGTGTTCGGCCCGCAGACCCTGCATCGGCTGCCGGCGATGCTCGACGCGGTCGCGCAACGACAGCAGCCGCAGGTCGATATCAGCTTCCCGGAGATCGAGAAGTTCGACCGCCTGCCCGAGCCGCGCGCCGATGGCCCGAGCGCCTTCGTCTCGGTGATGGAGGGCTGCTCCAAGTATTGCACCTATTGCGTGGTCCCCTACACGCGCGGCGAGGAGGTCAGCCGACCCTTCGACGACGTCATCGCCGAGGTCGCCAGCCTCGCCGAGCAGGGCGTGCGCGAGATCCATCTGCTCGGGCAGAACGTCAACGCCTATCGCGGCCCGATGCACGATGGCGAGTGCGCCGATCTGGCGCTGTTGATCCGCTATTGCGCGGCCATCGAGGGGATCGATCGCATCCGTTTCACCACCTCGCATCCAGTCGCGTTTTCGGACAGCCTGATCGAGGCCTATGCCGAGGTCCCGGAACTGGTCAGCTTCCTGCACCTGCCGGTGCAGAGCGGCTCGGACCGCATCCTCGGGTTGATGAAGCGTGGCCACACCGCGCTCGAGTACAAGGACAAGATCCACCGACTGCGGCGCGCGCGCCCCGAGATCAGCCTCTCCTCGGACTTCATCGTCGGCTTCCCCGGCGAGACCGAGGCCGATTTCGAGGCCACCCTGCGTCTGATCGATGAGATCGGCTTCGACCAATCCTTCAGCTTCCTCTATAGTGCGCGCCCGGGAACCCCCGCCGCCGACTACCCAGACTTGGAGCTGGATGTGGTCAAGCAGGAACGCCTGGCGCGGCTGCAGCAACGGATCAACCAGCAGGCGCAGCAGATCAGCCGGCGAATGGTGGGCCAGGTGCAGCGGGTGCTGGTCACTGGCCCCTCGCGCAAGGATCCGAGCCAACTCGCCGGGCGCACCGAGAACAATCGGGTGGTCAACTTTAGCGGTCCACAGGCGTTGATCGGCGACTTCGCCGACCTGCTCATCACCGAAGCGTTGCCAAACTCCTTGCGCGGCGCGCTTCAACAGACCCCGCCGGTCGCACCGGCGGGACCGATCGGCCTCGCGCCCGAGACCCGGCTCGGCGGCGGCGCCAGGCTGTAAGTTCGCCGCCATGCCACCTCAGCGACCGCCACCATTGATCCAACAACCCATCACGATCGATCTCAGCCTCGCACCCGAAGACAATGTGCGATTGGCCAACCTCTGCGGCCAGTTCGATTCGCATCTGCGCCTGATCGAGCGCCGTCTCGGCATCGAGATCGCCAACCGCGGCATGAGCTTCCGCGTCATCGGTGAGCGCCAGGCCGCCGAGGCCGGCGCCCAGGTGCTCGAGCGACTCTATGCGGCGAGCGCCGAGGAGGCGCTCGTCGCCGAGCGCATCCATCTGGAACTGGTCGAGTCTGGCGCCGATGCGGTTGCCGCAGCCAGCGCCGACGCCCTTCCCGAGCTGATCATCAAGACCAAGCGCGGGCTGATCAAGCCGCGCGGCGCGATGCAGCTCAGCTATATGCACGCGATCCTGCGCAACGACCTCAATTTCGGCGTCGGTCCCGCCGGCACCGGCAAGACCTATCTTGCCGTCGCCTGCGCCATCGAGGCGCTCGAGACCGAGCGCGTGCGCCGGCTGCTGTTGGTGCGTCCGGCGGTCGAGGCCGGCGAGCGACTTGGCTTCCTGCCCGGCGATCTGGCGCAGAAGATCGACCCCTATCTGCGCCCGCTCTACGATGCCCTGTTCGAGATGCTCGGCTTCGAGAAGGTCAACAAATTCATCGAGCGCAACGTGATCGAGGTCGCGCCGCTCGCCTACATGCGCGGGCGCACGTTGAACGATGCCTTCATCATCCTCGACGAGGCGCAGAACACCACGCCCGAGCAGATGAAGATGTTCCTGACCCGGATCGGTTTCGGCTCCACCGCCGTGGTCACTGGCGATGTGACCCAGGTCGACCTGCCGCGTGGTCAGCCCTCGGGGCTGCGGCAGGTGATCGAGATCCTGCGCGCGGTGGAAGGCATCAGCTTCACGTTCTTCAGTGCCCGCGATGTGGTGCGCCATGCGCTGGTGCAACGCATCGTCAATGCCTACGACGCCCATGACCGCGACCAAGGTGTCTAAGCCGGCGGCGCCAACCGAGGCGCAGGCGCGAGAGGATCGATCAGCCTCGAGGCTTTTTCTCGACCTGCAGCAAGGGCCTCTCGATGCGCAACAGCGTGCGGTGCTCCCCGCAGCCGCCGACTTACAGCGCTGGACCCTGGCCGCGCTCGATCCTCGGCGCTCGCCCCGTCATGCGCGCATCCACTGGCCAGTGGAGCTGACCATTCGCATCACCGACGAGGCCGAGAGTGCGGCACTCAATCAGCGTTATCGCGGGCGCTCGGGGCCCACCAATATCCTCTCGTTTCCGTTCGAGCCCCCTCCCGGACTCGATTCCGGGCAGTCGGTGGACGCCGGCATCAATGCCCTGCTCGGGGATCTGGTGATCTGCGCGCCCCTCGTGCGTCGCGAGGCGGCCGACCAGGGCAAGACCGAGACCGCCCATTGGGCGCATCTGGTGGTGCACGGTGTACTGCACCTGCTCGGCTTCGATCACCTCACCGCCGCCGAGGCCGCGCCGATGGAAGCGCTGGAAATCACCATCCTGGCCGCGCTAGGATTCTCAACACCTTACGAAGTCAACGACGACGCCCATGACGAGCGACGACGGATCTAGCAACGGCGCCCCGGCCAGTCAGGGCTGGCTGCGGCGTCTCAGTCTCGCCGGGCTCCTGCGGCGCTTCGCCCGCTCCGAGCCCAAGAACAAAGAACAGCTCGCCGAACTCCTGCAACAGGCCGAAGGTCGAGGGCTGCTCGATCGCGACGCCCTCGGCATGATGGAAGCCGTGCTGCAAGTCGCCGACCTGCGCGTTGGCGACATCATGATCCCGCGCGCCGAGATGGTGCGCATCCGCCGCGATGACCCGCTCGAGCGCATCCTGGCCATTGCCGTGGACTCCGCGCATTCACGCTTCCCGGTGACCGGTGACGACAAGGGCGAAGTGGTCGGCATCCTGCTGGCAAAAGACCTGCTGAGCTATTGCGCCGAGGCCAATCGGCGCTCCTTCAACATCCGCGACCATGTGCGCCCCGCGATCTTCGTGCCGGAGAGCAAGCGGCTCAATGTGCTGCTCAAGGAGTTCCGGGCGAGCCGCAATCACATGGCGATCGTCGTCGACGAGTACGGCTCCGCCGCCGGCCTGGTCACGATCGAGGATGTACTCGAGCAGATCGTCGGCGATATCGAGGACGAGCACGATTTCGATGAAGGCGCCTTCATCTACAAACGCGGCCAAGGCGAGTACACGGTCAAGGCGCGCACCTCGGTCGAGGAGTTCAACGACTACTTCGGCTGCGCGCTCGACGGTGGCGATCTGGATACGATGGGGGGGCTCGTCGTGCATGCGCTCGCGCATCTGCCAGCACGAGGCGAGCGCGTCGAGATCGGCGGATTCCGCTTCACGATCCTGCGCGCCGACAGCCGCCGGGTCCATCTGTTGACGGTACGCCCGCCGGCCCATCCCGAAGCGCCGCCGCCGGATGATAGCGCGCGCAGTGCGGCCACAGCGTCATCCTGAGCCAGGAGAGGGCCGCCGAGCGCTCGCAGGCGCCCAGCGCGCGCCTTGCGGATCAGACGTTGCGGGCCGCCATCATGCGCTCGATGATCGGCTGCAGGATGACCTCCATCGCAAAGCCCATCTTGCCACCGGGCACGACGATGGTATTGCGCCGGGACATGAACGAGTCCTTGAGCATCGACAGCAGATAGACGAAATCCACATCGAACTTTTCCGGCTCCTTGAAGCGGATGACGACGAAGCTCTCATCCGGGGTCGGGATATCGCGCGCGATGAATGGATCGGAGGTATCGACGGTCGACACACGCTGGAAATTGATATCGGTGCGCGTGAACTGCGGCGTGATGTGGCGGATGTAATCCGGCATCCGGCGCAGGATGGTATCGACGATGGCCTCGGCCGAATAGCCGCGCTCGGCGTTGTCGCGGTGGATCTTCTGAATCCATTCCAGGTTGACGATCGGCACCACGCCGATGCCGAGGTCGACATGCCGCGCCACATCGGCCTCGTCGGTCTTGGCCAGACCGTGCAATCCTTCATAGAACAACAGATCGGTCCCCGCCGGCACCTCTTCCCAAGGCGTGAACTCACCCGGCGAGAGGTTCGTGCCCAGGCGTTCGTTGTGATGCGCGGCCTCTTCATCGCTGTGGATGTAGTAGCGCTTCTTGCCGGTACCGGTATCGCCATAGCTGCTGAACAACTCGGCGATCAGGTCGAAATGGTTGGCCTCGGGTCCGAAATGGCTCAGGTTCCGATGCTCCTCGGCGGCCTTGGCCATCTCGGCCTTCATATCCTTGCGGTTATAGCGATGGAAGCTATCCCCTTCGATGACGGCGGGGTTGATGCCATCGCGATAGAAGATGTGCTCGAAGGCGCGCTTGACCGTCGTCGTCCCCGCGCCAGAGGACCCGGTAACGGCAACGACTGGATGCTTTTTCGACATGCGTAACTCCCCGTCTTTCTTGAGATACTGCCAGCTGCAAACGTGATGGGGCTTGCGGTTGCTGGCGTGACTGAAAAGCCTGAAATTAGATCAGCGCGCAAATATACCACTTCCCAGGCAAACGTCTGGGACGTGGCGTACTCAAGAACAGACGGTGGGCATCCCGAGTTCAGCCGTTGGAGGGTGCAACTTCACCCGCTGCCGCCTCTGGGGCGACACGCTCGGCAGAGACAGGGCGCTTCCGCCGCAGCCGCTCGATACGCTTATCGATCAGGTTCTTGATCGCGATCATCAGCCCAAGACCGATGAAGGCCCCTGGCGGGAGGATCGCCAGCAACGCCCCTTGAAAGTCTTCTCCAAGATCGAGACCAATACCCTGGGCGCCAGCACCGAGCAACAGATCGGCCTGATAGAACAGGGTGCCTTGGCCGAGGAATTCCCGCAACCCGCCGAGCACCATCAGCACCAGCGTGAAGCCGAGCCCCATCGCCAGCCCATCGACGATGGCCCGATCCAGCGGGGCCTTGGAGGCAAAGGCCTCGGCCCGGCCGATGATCGCGCAGTTGGTCACGATCAGCGGGATGAAGAGCCCCAACACCAGATAAAGTTCATAGAACTGCGCCTGCATGGTCAGCTCGACGGCGGTCACGAACGAGGCGATCACCAGCACGAACACCGGCAGGCGCACCTCTGGGCGGACCAGATTACGGATCAGCGAGATGGTCGCGTTCGAGAGCACCAGCACGGTCGTCGTCGCCAGCCCCATACCGAGGCCGTTGGTCGCCGTGGTGGTGACCGCAAGCAGTGGGCAGAGCCCGAGCAGCGCGACCAGGGCCTGATTGTTGCTCCAGAGCCCATCACCAACCAAGCCGCCATAACCCTTCTCCGCCATCAGGAGGCCTCCTTCGCGGCCGCTGCTGACGCTGGCGAGGGCGCGACCTGTTTAGCCTGCTGACTGGCCGCAGCGGCCTGCATCGGCTCCGCCGCCTCATCGGTCGTTCCCTCGGCGGGCTGCGCATAGAGCGACTCGCCATGGCGCTGCACGAAGAGCAAGGTGCCCTTGACCGCGTTGACCACCGAGCGCGGGGTAATGGTGGCACCGGTGAACTGATCGAAGACGCCGCCGTCACGCTTGACCGTCCAGTCCTCGAGCGGCGGCTCACCCAGCGAGCGGCCCTCGAACTGCTCGACGATCCAGTCATCCTTGCGCTCCTCGATCTTATCGCCCAGCCCCGGCGTCTCGTGATGCTCGATCACGCGCACGCCGCCGAGCGAGCCGTCGCGCAACACCGAGACCAGCAGTTTGATCGGGCCGGCGTAGCCATCGGGGACGATCGGTTTGAGGATCACCGCGACCGGCTCATCGCCATCGCGCACGCGATAGACCTCGGTGACCTGACCACCGAGCAGCTCGGGGGCGCTGACCTCGATGCGATCGGCGAGCGGATCGTTCGACATGCGCCCGGCCGGCACGATCGCCTTGAGCTTGGCGAGCATCGCCTCGCGCTGGTTCTCGGCGATGCGGGCATCGGTCAACTCGTGCGTGACCGCAACGAGACCGACACCGCCGACCGCGAAGCTGCCGAGGATAAATGCGGCGATGAGGATGGGAGCCTTTTTCATGATCGTTGTCCTTTGACTGCAGTGGACTCAAGCCTTTTTGCGCGCGCTGCGGCGCTGGCCGAAAACGCGCGGCTGAGAGTATTGATCGATGGTCGGCACAGCGATGTTCATCAAAAGGACCGCGAAGGCGACGGCATCCGGATAGCCGCCCCAGGTGCGGATCGCAAAGATGATCACCCCAATCGCGGCCCCGTAGATCAACTGTCCGCGGCGGGTGGTGCTGGCCGACACCGGATCGGTGGCGATGAAGAATGCACCGAGAATGGCGCCGCCCGAGAACAGATGGAAGGCCGGGAACGGATAAAGCTGGGGATCAAGCAGCCAGAACAGCGCCGAAGCGCTCAACAGTCCGCCGAGCACCGCCACCGGGATATGCCAGGTAATCACGTGTTGCCTCAGTAGATAGATCCCGCCGAGCAGGAATCCAGCCGCGACCCATTCCCAGCCGCGCCCGCCGAAAACGCCCCAGAGCGGGCTGCTGGCGCGGATCTCATCGATGCGCTGGCCCTGATCGAGCAAGGTGCGCATCTCGTCGAGCGGCGTCGCTGCGGTGATCGCATCCCAGCTCAATCCCTCGGGCAGCGCACCGGTAAAGACCAGGCGTGCCGAGTCGATCAACGACAGCGTGCTGAGATCACGCGCCTCGAGCAAGGCCGAGACATCCGGTGGCAACCAACTCGTCGTCGCCACCGGATACGAGATCAACAAGAACACATAGCCGGCCATGGCCGGATTGAATGGGTTGTAACCAATACCGCCATAGAGCTGTTTGACGATCAGGATCGCGAACAGAATGCCGATCAGCGTCATCCACCAGGGCAACGTCGGCGGGATCGTCAAGGCAAACAGCAGCGCGGTCACCACCGCGCTGTAGTCCTTGATCGCTGGCAACACCGGGCGCCTGCGCAGGAGCAACGCCAGGGCCTCGGCGATCACGGCGAAGACCGTCGCCAGGGCCATGTTGATCAGCACGCCCCAGCCGAAGAACCAAACCATGACCAGGGTACCGGGCACCAGCGCCAGGGACACTTGCAGCATCACCTGATCAACGCGGTTTACGCGCGCGCTATGCGGCGAGGAAACGAAAGACATGGCCACTCGATTTACTCCTGACCGGCCGCAGCCGTCTCACGTCGCTCGAGCAGCGCACCATCCGGCTCGTCGACAGGCGCTGCGGCCGCGCGATTCTGCACCGGCGTGTTGCCCGTTGGGTTGTCAGCAGCGTGGTCAGAAGCGCTCCCGGAAGCATTTCCTGGGGCGTGTTCCGGAACACGTTGGGTGACAGGCCGAGCGGTTTGCTGCGTTTGCTCAACCGTGGATTTCTTTTCGGCCGCGCGCCGGCGCGCGGCCTCGATCGCCGCCTGTTTATCGGCCTTATCGGCCTTATCGGTCTTGCCAGCCGTGTCGTCCTTGCCGCTCTTGTCGCCCTTCGGCGCGCCGCCACCTGCGGCCACCGCCTCCTTCTTCTTGCGCAGTTTCGCCTTGCGCTCGCGCTCCTGGCGCTCGAGCCGGGCCTCGCGCGCGGCATGGCGCTCGCGGGCGTGGTCCGCGGCGCGTTTCTCCTGCTCGCGCGCCCAGCTCTCGGTCTTGGCGAAACGATAGTACTGCACCAACGGGATATGCGACGGGCACACATGCGCGCAGCAGCCACACTCGATGCAGTCGAACAGGTTGTAGTCCTGCACCTTGTCGAGTTCCTTCGCGCGCGCGTGCCAGTAGAGCTGCTGCGGCAGCAGGTTGGCCGGGCAGACCTCGGCACAACGCCCACAGCGGATACAGGGCAAGGGCGCGCCCGGGTCCGGGCTCTCGGCCGGTGTCAGCGCCAGCAGACAGTTGGTCGCCTTGGTGATCGGGACCGCATCGGTCTCGAGGCGAAACCCCATCATGGGCCCGCCCGCGACCAGCTTGGCGAGATCGCCGCTGTAGCCACCGCTGGCGGCGATCAGCGACTCCGCCGGCGTGCCGATCGGCACCCGATAATTGCGCGGCTCGACCACGCCACGGCCGGTGACGGTGACCAGGCGCTCGATCAGCGGCTGGCCGCGCAAGACCGCATCGGCCACCGCCGCCGCCGTGCCGACGTTCTGACAGACGACGCCGATCTGCGCCGGAATCCCGTGGCTCGGCACCTCCCGGCCGGTGAGGATGCGGATCAGCTGTTTCTCGCCACCGCTCGGGTACAGCGTCGGCACCACCACCACCTCGACCCGCGCGCCGAGTTCGGTCGCATCGATCGCGCGGCGCAGCGCCGTGGCGGCCTCGGGTTTGTTGTCCTCGACACCGATCAGCGCCTGCTTGGCCTTGATCAGATGCAACATGATGCGCACGCCATCGAGGATGTCGGCGGCGCATTCGCGCATCAGCAGATCGTCGCAGGTGATATAGGGCTCGCACTCGGCGCCGTTGATCACGAGGGTATCGATGGGCTGATCCTGGCCCGGATTCAGCTTCACGCTCGACGGAAACGAGGCACCGCCCATGCCGACGATACCGCTCGCGCGGATGCGTTCGCGCACCTCGGCCACCTCGCAGGCGTCGATCTCAGCGGTGGAGGCGGCCAGCGGCGCGGGCAGCTCGCCCCAGCGATCCTCGCCATCGGTCTCGATCACCACGCACGGCGCGCTGAGCCCCGAGGGATGCGGGATCGGACGCGGCTCGATGGCCACCACGGTGCCCGAACGCGAGGCATGGATGGGGGCGCTGATATAGCCTTGGGGTTCGGCGATCAGCTGTCCCTTGAGCACCTGATCGCCCACCGCGACCCGACAGCGCGCCGGGGCGCCGATGTGCTGCTGCAGAGGCAGCACGAGCTGAGGCGGTTGTGGGGCGTCGACGACAGGCCCGCGATTGGAGAGGGTTTTTTCATCCGGCAGATGGACGCCACCGTGGAACTGCCACAGCTTGCGTTGACCATTGCCGAGGAGCGATCTGAGACCTGACATCTGGTAAAGCGTGCTCGTTGTTGGAAGCGGTTGATGTGGCGCGGCGCATTGAGGCGATGGCGCTCAAGCGGCTTCGCGATGTTCCGGCAGCAGGTCGGACGCGGGCGGCAGCACGACGCGCGGGCGCAACGGTGTCGGATAGGGCCATTTCCAATTGGAGACCGTCTCCGGCACCGGCACTAAATGAATGCAATCGACTGGGCAGGGATCCGCGCAAAGACCACAGCCCGTACACTCGCTCGCAATGATGCCGTGCAGCTGCTTGGCCGCGCCGACGATGGCGTCGACCGGGCAGGCCTGCAGGCACTTGGTGCAGCCAATGCACGTCTGCTCATCGATCACCGCCACCTGCTTCGGCGTTTCCTCGATCTCCCCGACCTCGACTGGCTCGCGCCCGAGTAGATCGGCAATCGCGAGCATCGTCCCCTCGCCGCCCGGCGAGCAGAGGTTGATCTCGGCCTCGCCAGAGGCGACCGCCTCGGCATAGGGCCGGCAACCTGGATACCCGCACTGCCCGCATTGGCTCTGCGGCAGCAGCGCATCGACCTGATCGGCAATCGGATCGCCTTCGACACGGAAACGGATCGCCGAATAGCCGAGCAGCAGTCCAAAGGCGACGGCAAGACCCGCAATCGCCGCAATCGCTATCAACATCTCAGTCTTCTCCCGGGGTCGCCATCAGCGGTCGGCTCATCGCTTCACGGCAGCCCTGCCCGCCGCAACCCCATTGCATTGTGACCCCTGTCTCTCAACCAGGGAGTGAACCAGCTTAAACCGAAACCAGACCGGCAAACCCCATGAAAGCCAAGGACATCAGTCCGGCACTCACCATTGCGATCGCACTGCCTTGGAAGGGTTCCGGTACATCGGCCACCGCAACCCGCTCGCGCATCGCGGCAAAAAGCACCAGTACCAGCGAGAACCCGATGGCTGCCCCAAACCCGTACAGCGCCGACTCGAGGAAGCTGCGCTGCTCTTGGAGATTCAGCAGGGCGACGCCAAGTACCGCACAGTTGGTGGTGATTAACGGCAAGAAAATGCCAAGCACCTGATAGAGCACCGGGCTGGTCTTATGCATCACCGTCTCAGTGAATTGCACGACGACCGCGATCACCAGGATAAAGGCGATGGTTCGCAGGTACTCGATGCCGAGTGGCACCAGCAGATAGGTATTGACAATCCAAGTGGTCACGGCCGCCAACGTGAGCACGAAGGTGGTTGCGAACCCCATGCCGATCGCGGTCTCGAGCTTCTTCGAGACCCCCATGAACGGACACAGCCCCAGGAATTTAACCAATACAAAATTGTTGACCAAGACCGTACTGACCAAGATCAACGCATACTCTGTCATGATCCCCACCTAAATCCGAGTTCACCTGAACAAGTGCCATACACAGACGAGCCGCATGGCCATTACGCGAACCGCAGCTTACTGCGATTTGTGCACTGCAGCAAGACGGTCATAATCACTGATACCGCACTCTAGCAATCAGCCTGCCGCGAGACGTTGACCACCATCACATCCGGCGCTCAGCCGACCGTTTTAGTTGGTTTTCGCCGCGCTCACCCGGAGACGACGAGCATGCAAGACACTCCCCTGCCCGCCATCGAATTCGCCCTCTTCATGGGCCTGGTCGCCTGGCTCTTCTTGCGCAAAGGCTGACGATCTTGGCCAAGGCAAAGACTGACACCGCTCGGACGATGGATTTGTAAGCGCATATCCAGCTAAAATGCGGGGCTGACATGATCCCTCTCACCGATGCTCTAAGCCACGCCCAACGGCGACGTCGTGGGCATCGGACAACCCGATATCAGGAGCCCGCATGGCCGAGCAACTCACGCTCTCGATCATCAAACCCAATGCCATCGCCAAGAATGCAATCGGCGCCATCTGTAGCCGCTTCGAGCAGGCCGGATTACGGATCGTCGCCGCGCGCATGCTGCACATGAGCCTCGAGCAGGCAAGCGCCTTCTATGCCGAGCATCAGGGCAAGCCGTTCTTCGATGAGCTGGTCGGCTTCATGACCTCGGGGCCGGTGCTGGTGATGGCGCTCCAGGGCGAGGAGGCGATCAGCAAGAATCGCGAACTCATGGGCGCGACCAACCCCGCCAACGCCGAGCCCGGCACCATCCGCGCCGATTTCGCCGACTCCTTCACCGAGAACGCGGTGCACGGCTCCGACGCCCCGGACACGGCCGAGCGCGAGATCGGCTTCTTCTTCCCCGACGGCCTCTGCAAGCGCACCCGCTGAATTTGATGCAACAGGCACCGCAGACGACGCCCGACCTTCGCATCCCGCTGCTCGACCTCGACCGCACCGGCTTCGAGGCTCTGACCGCTGGCTGGGGCTTCAAGCCGTTCCACGGGCGTAACCTGTTCCGCTGGGTGCACAAGCACGGCGTCTGCGATCTCGAGGCGATGAGCGATCTCTCCAAGGCCCTGCGCGAGCGCCTGGCCGCCGAGACACGCCTCGAGCTGCCGCGCGTGGCGCTCGAGCAGCCGTCACCCGATGGCACCGTCAAGTGGGTGTTCGAACTCCACGACGGCCAGCGCGTCGAGACCGTCTCCATCCCAGAGGAAAGCCGCAGCACGCTCTGCGTCTCCTCGCAGGTCGGCTGCGCGCTCGATTGTCGCTTCTGCGCCACCGCCCGCCAGGGCTTCAGCCGCAACCTGAGCACCGGCGAGATCATCGGCCAGGTCTGGCATGCCACGCGAGCACTCGGCAAACCGCCGACCAACGTCGTCATGATGGGCATGGGCGAGCCGCTGGCAAACTTCGACGCAGTGGTGCGGGCGATGGCGATCATGCAGGACGATTTTGCCTACATGCTGGCCAAGACGCGCGTGACCCTGTCGACCTCCGGGATCGTGCCGAACATCTACCGGCTCGCCGAACTCAGCGAGGTTTCGCTCGCCGTCTCGCTGCACGCGCCCGAGAACGCCTTGCGCGATCAGCTCGTGCCGATCAATCGCAAATATCCCCTGGAAGAACTGATCCCCGCCTGCCGCGCCTACCTGCGCGGTGAGCCACGCCGCCGGGTGACCTGGGAATATGTCATGCTCAAGGACGTGAACGACAGTGATCGCCATGCCAAGGCCCTCATTCGGCTGCTCGAGGGCACGCCGTCGAAGGTCAACCTGATCCCCTTCAACCCGTTTCCTGGCAGCGGCTTCGACACCAGCGATGCAGATCGCATCGAAGCCTTCCGGCAACGGCTCAAACGCTCCGGCCTGGTCGCCACCACGCGCAAGACCCGTGGCGATGAGATCGCCGCCGCCTGCGGTCAGCTCATCGGCCAGGTGCGCAATCGTCGGCTACCGCGCGTCGACGCTGGACGCCCCGCGGCCGGACTCCCCGTTCGCCTTGGTCCCTGATGCAACCCATGACCGGCCGCCGAGGGTCGCTCATCCCGGGCAGATTGAGCAGCCTGCTGTTGGTGCTCGCGCTGAGCGGCTGCGCCGGCGCGCTGGGGCAACGCGCAGAGGCGCCAGAGGACGAGAGCCCGGCCGATCTCTACGTCGAGCTGGCCACCGAGTACCTCCAGAGGGGGCAGCTGGAGACCGCGCTCGAACGGGCCCAGCAAGCGGTGGCCACCGACCGTGGCAGTGCGCGTGCGCACTATATCCTCGCCATCGTCCACCAGCGGCTCGGCCAGGGCGATGACGCCCAACGCGAGTTCGCCCAGGCGGTGAAACGCGCACCCCAGAATCCAGACTACCGCAACGCCTGGGGCGCGGTCCTGTGCGCTCAAGGTCGCCACGAGGCCGGGCTCGCCGAGATCACCGCCGCCCTTGCCGAGCCGCTCTACCAGGGCCAGGAAGTTGCC
Source organism: Halochromatium salexigens (assembly GCF_016653295.1). GTDB lineage: Bacteria > Pseudomonadota > Gammaproteobacteria > Chromatiales > Chromatiaceae > Lamprobacter > Lamprobacter salexigens. The sequence goes on from NZ_NHSF01000059.1 coordinate 466,825, forward strand.
CTGATGAACGCCGCCGGCTGCTCGCGCAGGGCCGGTCGAGACGCCGATGTCGAGCGCTATCTACGAGCGGCACTGGAACATGACCCACGTTTTCCACCGGCGTTACTCGCGCTCGCCGAGCGTGATTATCAGCATGGCGACTATCAAAGCGCACGATCGCTGATGGCGCGTTATTCTCATACGGGCGCGGCGACCCCCGAAGCACTCCTGCTCGCCGCGCGCATCGAGCGCCAGCTCGGCAACGCCCAACTCGCGCGCGAACTCGAGCGCACTTTGCGCCAGCGCTTCCCCCATTCACCCGAGGTGATAGAACTGTGACCACGGCCGACGAGGCACCCGCGCCCACTCCCGAACACCCCACGCCCGGGCTCGCCGGTTCGGCGATTCCGGACTCACCCGGACGCGAGCTGCGCCAGGCGCGCCAAGCGCGCAAGCTCGACGTCTCCCATGTCGCCACGGCCCTGCGACTGACACCGCAGGTGGTCGAGGCGATCGAGCGCGACGACTACGCGCCATTGCCCAGCGCCACCTTCGTCTCCGGCTATATCCGCAGCTACGCACGGCTCGTGGGGCTCGACCCCGAGCCCCTGAATCAGAGCTTTCGGCGCCTCCATCCCAATGCCGAGCCGCCGCCACGCCATTTCGCGCGCAGCGAGCAAAACGGCGAGCAGACCGATGGTGGCGGCCTCGCCGGCGCGCTCGTCCTGGCCCTGATCGTGCTGGCCGCAGCGGCGGGCGGCTATGCCTGGTGGACCCTGCGTTCAGGGCCTGACGAGCCCGCGCAGCAGGCCGCGACGCCGGATCCCTCGGCGCCACCCTCCTTCTCCGCGAGCGACCCGCAGCGCGAGCTTGCGCCAGCGCCCGGAATGGATCGCGACACCGAGGCCCGCTCCCCGAGCGATCGGGCGCCGTCCGTCGTGAACGAACCGCCCACCGAGGCTGACTCAGAGACCGGCTCCGAGCCCACCCTGGGCACCAGCCCCGATGTCAGGATGGCCGAACCGGGGGCTGAGCCGCCCACATCGGCCACCGACCCGATCCCCGAGGTCGCCGACAGCCCAGCCCTCGAGAGCACGCCAGCCGACTCTACCGTGGAGTCCCCGAGCGCCCCGCTACCCACGCCCCCCAGCCCGGAGGTCGAACGGCCCGCCTCGAGCGCGACACAGACACCCGCGGATGACGAGGAAGAGGCGGTCTCGGCACCGGCGGACTCGAGCGCCACCGCCATCGAACTGGGCTTCACCGGCCCCTGCTGGGTCGATATCCGCGACGCCACCGGCGAGGTCTTGTTGTTCGGCGAGATGAGCCGAGGCGACCGCGAGACGCTCGCCGGCGAGCCGCCGTACTCGCTGGTGATCGGCAACGCGGCCGCCGTCGAGCTGACCGTCGGCGGGGCACCCTATGACCTGCGCTCGGTTGCACGTGGTAATGTGGCCCGCTTCGAACTCGATCCCGCCGAGATCAGCTCTCGCACACCCGACGCGACCGACTAGGACAGCAAGCGATGGCAAGGCAGACCCCCCTGCGCGCAATCCGTGGCATGCACGACCTGCTCCCGGACCAGAGCGCGCGCTGGCAACAGCTCGAGGACCGCGCCCGCGCGGTGCTCGAGCGCTACGGCTACCAGGAGATGCGCACCCCCCTGGTCGAGCAGAGCGAGCTGTTCAAGCGCTCGATCGGAGAAGTCACCGATATCGTCGAAAAGGAGATGTACAGCTTCGAGGATCGCGGCGGGGACCAGCTCAGCCTGCGCCCCGAAGGCACCGCGAGCTGCGTGCGCGCGGCGATCGAGCACGGCCTCCTGGAGCAACCCCGGCGCATCTGGTATCGCGGGCCGATGTTTCGCCGCGAGCGCCCGCAGCGCGGTCGCTACCGCCAGTTCCACCAGATCGGCGTCGAGGTCTTCGGCCTCGGCGGCCCGGATATCGACCTCGAGGTGATCCTGCTCACGCACCGGCTCTGGCAGGCTCTGGGCCTCGGCGACCTGCGGCTCGAGATCAACAGCCTCGGCGACAGCGCCGAGCGCGCCGACTATCGCGAGCAACTGGTCGCCTATCTGCGCGCCCACGAGGATCGACTCGATGATGACAGCCGCCGGCGCCTGGAGACCAACCCCTTGCGCGTGCTGGACTCGAAGAATCCAGACCTGCAAGCCCTCCTCGCCTCGGCGCCCAGCCTGCACGCGGCCCTGGGCCGCGACTCACGCGCGCATTTCGAGGCGCTCTGTGCCGGGCTCGAGCGCGCCGGCATCGCCTACGAGATCAATCCCCGCCTGGTGCGCGGGCTCGACTACTACAATCGCACCGTCTTCGAATGGATCACCGACGCGCTCGGCGCCCAAGGCACGGTCTGTGCCGGCGGCCGCTACGATGGGCTCGTCGAACAGCTCGGCGGACGCGCGACCCCGGCGGTCGGCTTCGCCCTTGGGCTCGAACGGCTGCTCGAACTCAGCGACAGCGCGCCACCGGCGAGCATCGATGCCTATTTGATCGCCGTCGGCGAACAGGCCAGCGCGGCCGCGATGCCCATCGCCGAACGGATCCGCGACGCCCTGCCCGCGCTGCGGTTGATCTGCCATTGCGGCGGCGGTAGCTTCAAGAGCCAATTCAAACGCGCCGATCGCAGCGGTGCACGGGTCGCGCTGGTGCTTGGCGATGACGAGCTGGCTCAGGGACGCATCGGCATCAAGCCGCTGCGCGCGCCTCAAGATGATCGCACGCAGGCCAGCACCGATCAGGCCAAAGCCGAGCAGACCAGCGTCGCGCTCGACGCCTTGGCCGAGCAGTTGCCCCGCTTCCTCTAGGGCGCGACCCTCCCCGACCATAAGACAAGCAACAGGACTCCCATGGCAGAGCTGACCACAGACGACGAAACCGTCGAAGCAATCAAAAAATGGTGGAAGGAGAACGGCACCGCCGTGATCGCCGGTCTCGTCATCGGGCTGGTCGTGGTCTTCGGCTGGCGCGCCTGGATCAATCATCAGGAACAGGTTGGCCAGCGCGCCTCGCTCGCCTTCGAGCAGTTGCTGATGGCCGCAAACAGGGGTCAGCATGACGCGGCGGTCAAGCAGACCGAGGCGCTGATCGACGCGCATGCCAAGACGCCCTACGCCGCCCTCGCCGAACTGACGCTCGCCAAGGTCCGAATCGCGCAGGATGACCTCGACGGGGCCGCCGAGGCGCTGCGCTCGGCCGTGGAGCGCGCGCCGAATCCGGGCCTGGCGAAGCTCGCCGCTTTCCGGCTCGCGCGCGTGCTGATCGCCAATGAGGCCTTCGAGGACGCGCTCGCGGTCATCGAGCGGCATGATGATGGCGGCGCCTTCAGCGCCGATTTCGCCGGCTTGCGCGGCGATATCGCGCTCGCCCAGGGCGAGACCGCCGACGCGCGCGCGGCCTACGAGGCCGCGCTCGCCGGCGGCGCCGGGCTCTCGCGGCTGATCGAACTCAAACTCCAAGACCTGCCGGCAGCGAACGACCGCTCCTCCTGACCATCATGAACAGCCATCGACCCCTTTGCACACGGCGGCGCGCGCTCCTGCTCGCGCTCGGTGGCAGCGTGCTGTTGCAAGGGTGCGGCAGCCTCGGCTGGATCGGCCTCGGGCGCAACAAGCCTCCGAGGCCCCCCACCGAGCTGGCCAAGACGGCGCCCCAAGCGGTCCAGATCCGCCCCCTCTGGTCGACGCGCATCGGCAAGGGACAGGAAGGGCGCACGCTCAGTCTGCGCCCTGCCGTGGCCGGCAATCGGGTCTATGCCGCCGACCACAGCGGCAGGGTCGTCGCCCTCGCTGCCGCCGATGGCCGCCCGCTCTGGGAGCGCGACGAGCGGCGCATGCCGTTCAGCGGCGGCCCCGATGTCGATGGCGAGCAACTGGTGGTCGGCGCCTCCAATGGCCAGGTGCTGCTGCTCTCGACCCGTGATGGCAGCCAACGCTGGCGCGCCCAGCTCGGCAGCGAGGTGCTCTCGGTGCCGCGCATCATCGGCGACCTCGTCGTCGTCCACACCATCGACGACAGTGTCTACGCCCTGGAACTCAGCGATGGCAGCGAGCGCTGGCGCTTCGGCTATCAGGCACCGATCCTGACCCTGCGCGGCAGCAGCACCCCTGCCGTCGGCCCTAACGGGATCATCGTCGGCGTCTCCAAGGGTCGACTGATCTACCTCGACCCCGAGCAAGGGGTGCCGATCTGGGAGGTCATGATCTCGCCACCGAGCGGGCGCACCGAACTCGAGCGCATCGCCGATATCGACACCGACCCGGTGGTGGTCGGCGAGCAGGTCTTCGTCGCCAGCTTCAACGGCGACCTGGCGGCCGTCGACATCAACAGCGGCACGGTGCGCTGGCGGCGCGAACTCTCGGCGCACGCCGGGCTGGCGGCGAGCGCTGATGCGCTCTATATCACCGACTCCGATGACCAGCTCTGGGCCGCCGATCCCACCGATGGCGCCGGACGCTGGCGCCAAGACGACTTGCGCTATCGCCGTCTGACAGCGCCGGTGGTGGTTGGTGATGCCCTGGTGGTCGGTGACCTCGAGGGCTATGTGCATTGGGTATCGCCCCGTGATGGACGCCTGCTGGGCCGCACGCGCGTGGGCAAGGCGGCGGTGGCCTCCACTCCAGTCGTTGCCGGCCAGACGCTCTATGTGCAGTTGGCGAATGGCACGATCGCTGCGGTGCGCGCAACAGGGACTCCAACGGGCGCGCGTTCAGAGACACCTCCAGCAGCCGAGACAGCCGCGTCGGCTAGACAGGATTGACCGCCATGCTGCCCGTCTTCGCGCTGGTCGGTCGGCCGAATGTCGGCAAGTCGACCCTGTTCAATCGGCTCACGCGCACTCGCGATGCCTTGGTGGCCGATGTGCCGGGGCTCACGCGCGATCGCCAATACGGCATCGGCCGCGTTGGCCCCGGGCCCTATGTGGTGGTCGATACCGGCGGCATCAGCGGTGGGGAGGGCATCGAGGCCTTGAGCGAGCAGCAGGTGCGCATCGCGATCACGGAGGCCGATCACCTGCTCTTCCTCGTTGATACGCGCGATGGGACCACGCCCGCCGATCTTGAGATCGCCGCGCAGCTGCGCCGCACCGGCAAGCCGGTGACCCTGGTCGCGAACAAGGTCGATCACCTGGATTGGACCCTGGCCGCCGGTGAGCTGCATCAGCTCGGCCTCGGTGACCCACAGCCGATCGCGGCCTTGCAGGGGCGCGGTGTCTCGGCGCTCATCAGCGGGATCTTCGCGACTCTGCCCGCAGGCGAGGAGGCGGCCTGCGCCGAGACCGAGGAGGCGACCACCGAGGCGGTCCGGGTCGCCGTGGTCGGGCGGCCGAACGCCGGCAAATCGACCCTGATCAATCGGCTGCTCGGCGAGGAACGGGTGGTCGTCTACGACAGCCCAGGCACCACGCGCGACAGCATCGAAATACCCTTCGCGGTGGGTGAGCGCCAGTATCGCCTGATCGACACCGCCGGCATGCGCCGGCGGGCGCGGATCAGCGAAGCGATCGAGCATTTCAGCGTCATCAAGACATTGCAAGCCATCGAGGCCTGCCATGTCGCCATCCTGGTCCTGGATGCCCACGCCGGCATCGGCGAGCAGGATGCGACCTTGGCCGCGCATTTGATCGACAGCGGCCGGGCGCTGGTGATGGCGGTGAATAAGTGGGATGGGCTCACGCCTGATGCCCGTTCGGCGCTGAAAATCGCCATCGAGCGGCGCTTACCCTTCCTGGATTTCGCTGAGCAGCATCGGATCTCGGCACTCCATGGCAGCGGCGTCGGCTTGCTCCTGGAGGCCGCCGATCGGGCCTATGCGAGCGCCATGCGCACCCTGCCCACGCCGCTGTTGACGCGGCTCTTGGAGGATGCCGTGGGCGAGCATGCGCCACCGCTGGTGCGCGGGCGCCGGATCAAGCTGCGTTATGCGCACCAGGGTGGGCGCAATCCGCCGATCATCGTCATCCATGGCAACCAGACCGAAGCACTCCCAGACAGCTATCAGCGCTATCTGATCAAGCGCCTGCGCGAGGCGCTGCGCTTGCAGGGCACGCCGCTACGCCTGGAGCTAAAAAGCGGCACCAACCCGTTCGCTGGGCGCAAGAATACCCTCACGCCGCGTCAGCGCCAGAAGCGCGGACGATTGCGTGCCTTTGTAAAAGGCAAACGTTAGAGAAGGAGAAAGCCAGTTGGCTTTCAGAGCCGGGCGTCGAACGGACAGCGATAAAGTCTTTGCGAGCCGAAGATCCGTCGGCGCTGCTCGGCCAACGAGCCGCATGTTGGACGGTCATCGTGGCCGAGCGTTGGTCGGCATCAAGCAGCCAAAGGCGTCAAATGCTCTTCCTTGAACTGCTGGCGGTGTTCGGCATTTTTCGGGTCGTAGCCATTGGCGGCCATTTTGTTGGTGAGCCATTGTGGCATCCGCCCCCGGGTATAGACATTCTCGGGGTTGTCCGGATCGGCATACTTGGTGTAGCTGCTGTTGTTTTTAGCGCTGGTGGCGCGGCGGCGTTTTGCCTTTCCACCGCTAATCAGGTTGGCGATCTCGTCCACATCATGGCCGCGCCCGATGATCATCTCTTTGATCTCGGCGGCGAGTTCTTTACTTTCTTCTTTTTGCCGCTCCTTGAGCGCTCGCTCGAGGGCGGCTTGGTCTTGTTTGAGTTGCTCGAGATGGGCTTGGATCTCTTCCGCGCTGCGGTATTCGTCGTTCATCAGTGGTCCCTCGATGAGGTTGTTTTGTGGAGCTAAACCATGGCGCTTCAAAGCACGCTGGTTATCTCTTTATCATTCCTGTTATCGGCGCGGATTTCAAGTGTCTTTGTGGGGTTGAGGGGCAGGCCTCAGGGAAAGCGCCAACCCTGTGCCGGGGATGGCGGTCACTGACAGGTAACGCCGTGAGGCTATAATCCTTTCGTGTTCATCGGCAACAGGACCATTCCATGCATTGGACGTTCTCTGCGATAAGGATCATTCTGGTCTATGTCGTCTTCGGTAGCCTGTGGATCTTTCTGTCCGATCAGGGGCTCGCTCTGATCACCGAGGATGCCGCGCAGTTCGTGCAGTGGCAGCAGTACAAGGGCATTGCCTTCATCCTCGTCACCGCGCTGTTGTTGTATGGCTTATTGGCGCTCAGTCAGCGGCAACTGGCCCAGAGCGAGGCGCGGCTGCGTCTGTTCATCGAGCATGCGCCGGCGGCGCTGGCGATGTTTGATACTGAGCTGCGCTTCATGGTGGTGAGCCGGCGTTGGCTGAGCGACTATGGAATGCTGGGCGAGGACTTGACCGGGCGCGCCCATTACGAGGTCTTTCCCGAGATTCCGCCGCGTTGGCGCGCGGTGCATCAGCGTGCATTGCGTGGAGAGGTCTTGAGTGGCGATAACGATGCGTTCGTGCGCGCCGATGGGCGCACCCAATGGCAACGCTGGGAGGTGCGCCCTTGGTACAGGGCGGATCGCTCGATCGGCGGCATCGTGATCTTTACCGAGGACATCACCGTGCAAAAGGAGGCCGAGCGGGAGATGCGCATTGCCGCGAAGGCCTTTGAAATCCGCCAGGCGATGATCATCGCCGATGCCGAGCAGCGGATTCTGCGCGTCAACCACGCCTTTTGTCGGATCACCGGCTACCGTCAGGATGAAGTGATCGGGCGCACGCCGGCCCTGCTCAAATCCGGCCAGCATGGGCCCGCCTTTTATCAGGCGATGTGGCAACAGCTCAAGGCGCAGGATCAATGGCAGGGTGAGGTCTGGAACCGCCGCAAGAATGGCCAGATCTATCCCGTCTGGCTGCATATCTCGGCGGTGCGCGATGCCGAGGGGTGCATCAGCCAGTATATCGGGACGTTCGAGGATATGTCCCTGCACAAACAGGCCGAGGCGCGGATCCATCACCTGTCGTATTTCGATGTGCTGACCAATCTGCCCAATCGGCGATTGTTCATCGATCGCTTGCAGCAGGCCTTGCGTGCGAGTCAGCAGTTAGGTCATCGCGGGGCGGTGTTTTTCATCGATCTGGATGATTTCAGCGCGCTGAATGATACCCAGGGCCATGAGGTCGGCGATCAGGTGTTGATCGGGATCGCGCGCCGTCTGTTCGCGGCGGTGAACACGGACGAGACCGTGGCCCGTCTCGGTGGCGATGAGTTCGTGGTGGTGGTGGAAAACCTGGATGCCGAGGCCGAGGCGTCGATGCTGCAGGCGACCCAGTCGGGCGAGCAGATGCTGGCGGCGATCCGCCAACCTCTGCAGGTCGATGGTAGCCAGTATGTGATGACCGCCAGCATGGGGATCTCGCTGTTCGATGGCGCTGTGGACACGGTCACCGATCTGCTCAAGCGCGCCGATGCCTCGATGCTTCAGGCGCGCAAGCTCGGGCGTGATCGGCTGCATTTCTTCGATCCCGCGATGCAGCAGGCCTTGGAGCAGCGGGTCGGGCTGGAGGCGCGATTGCGCCGTGCCATCCCGGAGCAATTGCGCCTGCATTATCAGCCGCAGGTGGATGCCGGGGGCCGTGTCTTGGGGGCGGAGGTCTTGGTGCGTTGGCAGGACCCGGAGCAGGGGTTGATCTCGCCGGCGGCGTTCATTCCGCTCGCCGAGGCCTCGGGGCTGATCCTGCCGATGGGGCAGTGGATTCTGCGGGCCGCCTGCGAGCAGTTGCGCTGCTGGGAGGATGACCCGGCGTTGCGGGGGCTGTCGCTGGCGGTGAACGTGAGCGCGCGGCAGTTTCAGCAGGCGGATTTCGTCGAGCAGGTGGTCGAGACGCTGCAGCAGTCGGGGGCGAATCCGCGGTGGTTGAAGCTCGAGATCACCGAGAGTCTGTTGTGCGAGCATCTGGATCAGGTGGTCGCGACCATGACGCGGCTGAAAGCGGTGGGTCTGCAGTTCTCGCTGGATGATTTCGGGACCGGCTTTTCGTCGCTGTCGTATTTGAAGCGCTTGCCGTTCGATCAGTTGAAGATCGATCAGTCGTTCGTGCGGGATCTGGAGGTCGATGAGCACGATGCCGCGATTGTGCGCACGATCATCGCGCTGGGGCGCAGCCTGGGGCTGGAGGTCATCGCCGAGGGGGTAGAAACCGGGACGGCGCGGGACTTTCTCGCCGCCCATGGCTGCGAGTGTTATCAGGGATACTATTTCGCCCGCCCCATGCCGATCGCAGAGATCGAAGGCTGGCTGAGCGCGGGCTCAGGCGGATAGCGGGACCAGTTGCTCGATGATGAGCTGGGGGCTGCGCAGGCCCCGGTAGTCGTTGACATCGAGCCGGTAGACGAGCTGGGCGTGAGTGGCGCCGCGCGGGTGTTGCTCGGCGAGGTTGAAGCCGATGGCCTCGAGCGGCGGGCCCTGGTCGGGGTGGACGCGTAGCTTGAGGTGGCGATCCTTGAGCAGGCGCGGGGCGCTGATCTGGAAGGAGCCGTCGAACAGGGGTTCGGCGAAGCCTTTGCCCCAGGGCGCGGCGAGGCGCAGGGCCTCGGCGGTGGGAAGGTTGAGCAGGTTGGCTCCGAGGGGACCGTCGCTGTGCAGGGTCGGCGTGGTGGCGGTAGGGCCGAGGGCCGCATCGACGGCGGCGGCGAAGGCGGCGCGGAAGGCCTCGAGGGCGCCGCGCGGGAGGCTGAGACCGGCGGCCATGGCGTGTCCGCCGAAGCGGGTGATCAGACCGGGGTGATCGCGGTCGACGGCGGCGAGGCAGTCGCGCAGGTGCAGCCCTTCGATGGAGCGCGCGGAGCCTTTGAGCAGGCCATCGCCACCGGGGGCGAAGGCGACGACCGGGCTGTGGCTGCGCTCGCGCAGGCGCGCGGCGAGGATGCCGATGATGCCTTCGTGCCAGTCCTCGGCGAACAGGCAGAGGCCGGTGGGGCGCGGATGGGCGCCGTCCTGGGGGGCGCTCTCCGGGGAGGCATGCGCGAGGCCTTGTTGGCGTGCGAGCAGCTGTTCGGCCTCCTCGCTCATGCGCTGGGTGAGGGCGCGGCGTTCCTGGTTGAGGACGTGCAGGCGTTGGGCGTGGTGCATGGCCTCGAGGGGTTGATCGGCGATGAGGCAATCGATACCGGCGCTCATGGTCTCGAGGCGGCCGGCGGCGTTGAGGCGCGGGGCGGCGAGGAAGGCGAGGTCGCGGGCGCTGACGCGCGCGAGCTGGGCGCCGGCGATCTCGAGCAGGGCGCGCAGGCCGGGGCGGCAATGGCCGGCGCGGATGCGGCGCAGACCTTGTTCGACGAGGATGCGGTTGTTGGCGTCGAGGGTGACGACATCGGCGACGGTGCCGAGGGCGACCAGATCGAGCAGTTCGGCGAGGTTGGGCTCGGCGCGGGTCTGGAACCAGCCCCGGCGGCGCAGTTCGGCGCGGGTGGCGATGAGCAGGTAGAAGATGACGCCGACGCCGGCGAGGTGTTTGCTCGGGAAGGGGCAGCCGGGTTGGTTGGGGTTGACGTGCGCGGCGGCCTCGGGGCGTTCGGCGCCGGGCAGGTGATGATCGGTGATCAGCACCGGCAGGCCGTGTTCGCGGGCACGGGCGAGGCCGGCGTGGCTGGCAGTGCCATTGTCGACGGTGATGAGCAGATCGGGCTGGCGCTCGGCGGCGGCATCGACCACGGCGGGGCTGAGGCCGTAGCCGTCGGTGAAGCGGCTGGGGATGAGGCAATCGAGCGGGCCGGCGCCGAGGGCGCGCAGACCGAGCAGGGCGACGGCGGTGCCGGTGGCGCCGTCGGCGTCGTAGTCGCCGATGATGAGCAGGCGGCGTTGGGTCTGGATGTGGTCGGCGAGCAGCGCGGCGGCGGTGTCGATGTCGCGCAGCTGTTCGAGGGGGTGCAGGGCGCCGAGGCGTTGTTCGAGCGGGCCGTCGAGGCCGCGATGGCGGTAGAGGCGCGCGAGCAGGGTGTCGAGGTGATGGGGGGGCTGTTCGGCGCCGGCTGGGCGGTGGATGGGG
>NZ_NHSF01000060.1 GCF_016653295.1 Halochromatium salexigens
TTCAGAGCGCCGGGCGGTGTCGCTGTGAGAGGACAGCGCCGCTGAGTCGAAGCGGCGGACCTGCAGGACTGAACACGCACGCACCCGATCAGCCGAGGATCTGCAGCCGATCGACCAACTGCAGCTGTGTATTCTGATCCTGCACCAGAGCCTCCCAGGTCGGATAGGGCGCTGGCGGCTGATACCCACTCGCCCGCGTGTCATAAGCGCCTTCGACCCCAGTGATGGCGCGCATCAGATCGGTTGCCGCAGCCTTGACGCCGTCATCGGTCATCCGTGCGCCGCCCCAGTAATCGTTGCCCGGCCAAGAGACCTGGTCCCAGGCGACGATGCTGTAGAGCCGACAGTCGCTGAGGTCATCACCGGGCTCGGCGTAGTCACTCGGTGCGCAGAGCTGCGGGCGCTCGGCATTGCCCTGCAGCAGCGGGCGCACGCGCAGCGAGAGCGGTCCAAACGCATGCTGTTCGTTGCCACATTCGCTGTAGGGGTCGTAGTAGATCAGACGGATGTGCGGGAGCTGCGCGGCATGGCGTTCGAGCAGTGCGATCAGGGCCTGCTTGAGCTGCTCGCCGAGCCTCCCAGCGAAGGGACCAGCGAATTGACCGCAGCCGAGTCCAGGGACGGTGATCAGGGCCGCCTGCCCGCGTTCGGCGGCATCGCGATCCGCGTAGCGCAGCAGCGGCAGCAGGCGGCGTTCGTAGACGGCGCGGTAGCCGACCGGGTCGAGCTGATCGTCTCGCGTCACCGCCGACCAATCCGCCGGCACACAGCCGCGACCATTGCGCAGCAGGGCTCCAGGGATGAACAGGAGCGTTCCCGACAGCGGCTCGGGATGCACGGCTGGACGGTGATGGCGCCCGTCGTCGAAGATCCGAACTGGCACAGCAACACCCAGATCGCCAAGCAGCGACAGCTCCTTCGCTGACCAGTCGCGACCATCGCCATAGACCACGGACTCGGCGAAGATCAGCGGGCGTTTGGTGTTGATCAGGTGCTCGAGGAAGGCGGCATCGCTGAGGCTGTCGGGGGCTTGATCACTCAGTTGCTCTCGCAGGTAGGCACCGGCTTGGGCCAGCCCCTGCTCGGCCAGTTGCTGGCGGTAGTCGGCCACCGCACGGGCGCTGTCTGGATGCAGCAGCCACTGATAGGCGGGCTTATCTTGGGTGTGGTCTATCATGGTTGCCGGATCGGTCGGGCGATGGCGATTTGAGCCGGGGCGTCGAAGCCAGCATGATGCCGCAGAATGCGCCGGTGATGCTGCAGATCGCGCCGACAATGAGGCGGCATCCAAGAAATGCCGCTCATCCAGATCATGTATCACAGGCTAACGCGGCGGAACGGTGTTGTTGAACTAGACTTGACAGAACAAGGTCTCGACACGGCAGCGCCCAAACCTTCGACGCCCGTCGTACAACTTAATCAGGAGGCGAGATGACGATCCATGCACTCAATACCGGCCTGCTTGGCCTGCAGCGCAGTCACCTCAGCGTGGCGACGGCCGCGGATGCCATCGCGCGCCAGACCAGCGGCACGGCTTCCAATGGCGCGTCAGGCACGAAGATCGACGTGGCCAAAGAGTTGGTCAACCAGCATGTCGGCAAACTCGAGGCGGACGCCTCTGCCAAGGTGGTGAAGACGGCCGATGAGACGCTCGGAACCCTGATCGATCTGTTTGTCTGAACGGCCTGCCCGGTGAACACCCTGCCCGCTCCACTGGCTTTGCTGGCACTCCTCCCACTGCTGCTTGCGAGCTGTGCCACCACCGGCAACCTGGTCAGCGACTGGGGCGAGATCACCCTCGCACCGGGCGACACCGGCGTCTGCCACTCCAATCCCTGCCGCGTCTTCTTCAAGATGCCACCCGGAGCAGGAACCTATGCGCTGCGCGGAAGCGCGTTCCCGATCGGCGAGTATCCCGCGGGCAACACGGCGATGATCGGCAGCTTCTTTGAGAGCAGCGTCATCGAAATCGTTGGCACCGATCTGCCCAAGACCTATCTAACGGTGCCAGAATCAGGCGGTGATGCGCGTTGAACCGACGCCCGCCCGATCCGCGAAGACGACCAAGCGCCTCGCTCAGCCATCGCGTTCGACACCAGGGACCAGGAGGTCCTGTTCGACCCATTGATCGCCGCAAAGCGCGTCGGCGAGCCGCGTCGATGAGGCGGCTCATCACAGGCAACGCCTCGCTCACCCCTCCGGAGAACGGCCATAGCCACCGACCTCGATCTGCAACAGGCCTATGACGCCCTCGCCGCCCGCTACGATGCCAGCCGCGGTCTGTTTGACATGCAGCCGGTGCTCGATGCGTTCTATTCGCAGCTACCAGCAGGCAGCAGCGCCCTGCTCGATCTCGGCTGCGGGGCCGGAGAACCAGTGGCCAAGGGCTTCGTCGAGCGCGGCTGGGACGTGACCGGAGTCGACTTCAGCGCCTCGATGCTCGCGCTTGCCGCCCGCTACGTGCCGGCCATGCGCACCATCCTGGCGGACATGCGCGAGGTCGCGTTCGCCACCGGTCAGTTCGATGCCGTCACCGCCATCTACAGCCTGTTCCATGTCCCCTGCGCCGAACACCCTGCGCTGTTCGCCCGCATTCACGACTGGCTGCGACCCGGCGGGCACCTGTTGTTCACCTATGCCACCGTCGACTACACCGGGGCCGAGCACTTCGATGGTTGGAAGCCGTTCCTCGGCCAGCGCCTGTATTACAGCCATACGACCCCGGCAGCGTTGCGTGAGCAGTTGCAAGCCGCCCGCTTACGCCCAGAGAGCCTGACCCTGCGTGACATCGGCGGCGAGCGGTTTTTGTGGGTGACGGCGACGCGGGACTGACGCTGATGAGCCGGGGCGCTGCTCTGGCCGCGAGCCTCGGTAGCAAGCGCAAGCCCTGAAGCCTGCTGTACCAGGGCGAAACCGTTCTGACTCTGACTGACCAGCAGTTGAGGGATTTACCCTCGATTCTGGACAACTCCCTTCGTCTGGTCCAAACTGCCCGCCACTGTTGGTTGGCGAGGTAGCGGCGTGAACGTGCACGACATCACCCTGCGCCCGGTCGCGCACGAGGAAGAGCCGCGCTTCAAAGCGCTGCTTGATGCG
>NZ_NHSF01000061.1 GCF_016653295.1 Halochromatium salexigens
CGTGGATGAGCGCCGTCTGAAGTCATACCGGTTGCTCCGAATGAAAAGGGGTTTGGTCAAAAAATCGCCCCATGAGCCGTAAATTATGTATTATATATCAGATAGTTAGTTCCTGTACAGCGTCTTAAGCCAGGGGGGCATATGGGGCAAAGTTAGGGCGTGGTCTCCCTAAAGAGCTCGGGAACCACGGCACCTTTCCAGGGTCATGGTAGCATTTAGTGAATGCACTACGACCTAGAGGAACCAGGATAGCGCGATGACCAATGTAAGGAGTTATCAAGGGCTCGAGCCACGGATTGCGGCCGATGCCTGGATCGATGAGACGGCTGTCGTCATTGGTGATGTCCAGATCCGAGGGCAAGCCTCTGTCTGGCCGAATGCCGTGCTGCGCGGGGATATCCACCGCATCTACATCGGCGCCGGGAGCAATGTGCAGGATGGCTCGGTGCTTCATGTCTCCCATGACAGCCGCTTCCTGCCGGGCGGCGCCCCTACCATCGTCCACGAGCGCGTCACCATTGGCCACCACGCCACCCTCCATGGTTGCGAGGTGCATGATCATTGCCTCATCGGCATCGGTGCCCGGGTGCTGGACCGGGCGGTGCTGCGACCGCGCCTGATGTTGGCGGCCGGGGCCGTGGTGCCGCCGGGCAAGATGCTGCAAAGTGGTTTTATGTATATCGGGGCGCCCGCTAAGCCGGCGCGAACGCTGACCGACCTCGAACTCGAATACCTGGACTACGCCGCGCAGCATTACATCGAGCTGGCGATCAGCCATCGGGCCACGGCCGTTTGAACACTTGCGCATCCTCATGGTGCCAATGGGCGAATGCACGGACACTAACCCGCATCGCCCAGAGGACTCTGGCGACTTTCCCCATAGCACATGGCCTGCCTCTGTTCGCCGCGAGTCGATCGCCTGATGTCGAAGACCATCCCGATCATGACAATCTTGCTGTTGAGCGCTTTGCTGCTCTGGCTCCTGTTGGCGTGGAATCCAGTGTCGACCCCGTCCAGTCGCCATGAGCAGCTCGAGCTGGCTGAGCAACCAGCGGGTGGCGATTTTCAGCTGACATCGGCGCGGGGGGCGTTGAAGCTCTCGGATCTCCGAGGCAAGGTGGTGTTACTGTATTTCGGCTATGCTTCCTGCCCTGATATCTGTCCAACGAATCTTGCGATCATCGCGCTTGCGTTACGCGAGTTGACCCCGACGGAGAGAGAGCGGGTTCAGGTCGTCTTTGTGAGTGTCGATCCGCAACGGGATACTCCCGAGCGTCTGGCCGAGTATGTGGATTACTTTCATCCCAATATCATCGGCGTCACGGGAACGGACCAAGCGCTGGCCGCCGTCGCCAAACAGTACGGGGCCGCTTACCGGCGCGCGGAGGCGAGCGACTCGGCGATGGGCTACATGATCGACCATTCGGCCCACAGCTATGTGATCGATGAGTCCGGCTCACTGGTGCGGGTGCTTGATCACGCGACACCAGCGGAAAAGATCGTCGCCACCCTGCGTCGCCATCTGAATGAGCCCGAATCAATCTGAACCTTAATCCCGAGCTCGGGCATCACCAGGCGGTCAAACGGGCGTTCGAGTGAGGGAGCATCGGGTCTACGCCTCGCCTGGGTAGGAACTTCTCTTCGTGCGAGCCGTCTCTAGTCTCCATCCAAGGGTGCTCAGGCGGCAGCGCGTTGACCTAAATCGTTAATCTCTGATATATATAGCCGGATTTGCATGGTCAAGGCTTAAGCCGGTGGCCCGCCATCCACGAATATCGACGCAACGGTAGTGACTATGAAGACATCGCTGATCGCCGGAATCTTTTCCTCCGCTATGCTCACCCTCGCCGGCACGAGTGCCGTATCGGCCTCCGGGCTCTCGACCGACGTCGGCGGTGACGCAGCCAAAGGTAAAGAGAAGGCCGGGCAGATCTGCCAAGCTTGTCACGGTCTTGACGGCAACGGCATCCCCGGTCAGCCGGTCTGGCCAAAGCTCGCCGGCCAGCACCCGCGCTACATCTACAAGCAACTGCAGAACTTCAAGAACAATGAGCGTTGGAATGCGCAGATGTCGCCGATGGCGATGCCGCTCAGCGATGAAGAGATGCGCAATCTAGCAGCCTATTATTCAGGCCTTGAGCAATCCGGCGGTGCGGCCGAGGAAGCCTTGGTTGCTAAGGGTGAGCGGATCTACCGGGCTGGTAACCCAGACACCGGCGTCCCGGCGTGCTCCGGCTGCCATGGTCCGTCGGGGATTGGTAGCAACCTGGCAAAGTTTCCACGGATCGCCGGGCAGTTCTCGGAATATACGGCCCAAACCCTCGGGCATTTCCGCAGCACCGAGCGGGCCAACGACCCCAACGGCATGATGCGCGGTGTCGCGGCCAACCTCAAGGACGATGAGATCGAAGCCGTTGCCGCCTATATCGAGGGTCTCAACCTCTAAGCGCCCTTATCGCTGTTGCCGCCGCGAGGCCAGCTGTTGCGAAGGCTGGCCCGCTGCCCTTGCGCAGGCAGGGCGCCTCGACATCGCGAAAGAGGTGAAGCCTCGAGGACGGGCCGTGAATAGGCTGCGGCTGCTGAGCTTCAACATCCAGGCCGGTATCGAGTCGCGCCGCTACCGCGACTATGTGGCCAACAGTTGGAAGCATCTGATCCCCCACGGCGAGCGCCAGCGTAACCTGACCAGTATTGGCGCGCTGCTGCGAGGGTTCGATCTTGTCGGCCTGCAAGAGGTCGATGCTGGTAGCTTGCGCAGCGCCTATATCGATCAGAGCCAATACCTCGCCCAGCAAGCGGGATACCCCTACTGGCTCTCACAGGTCAACCGCGAGCTTGGCCTGCTGGCCCGCCACAGCAATGGACTCCTGAGCCGATTCAAGCCCGGGTCGGTCATCGAGCACAAGCTACCCGGGCTGCCGGGTCGAGGCGCCATGGTGGTCGAATTTCCGACCAGTGCCGGCGAGCCCTTCGCCGTCTGCGTGCTGCACCTTGCCCTGGGACGGCGCGCACAGCGTCGGCAGCTCGATTATTTGGTCGAGATTGCGCGTCACTACCAGATGATCGTCCTCATGGGCGACTTCAATTGCGGCTGCGGCTCACGGATGCTCCGGGCCGCGATTGCCGCAGCTGGGCTGCGCGGCCTCGACTGCGAGTTGAAGACCTTTCCGAGTTGGCGTCCCGAGCGCAACCTCGATCATATCCTGGTCTCTCCGGATCTGCGCATCCGGGGCGCCCGGGTGCTCGATTACGCACTGTCCGACCATCTCCCGATCAGCATGGAAGTGGCGCTTCCGGCCGGGGTGTGTCTGATGAGCACCGATACAGGGTTTGTCGTCCCCGCCTGATCACGCTCGCACGAAAGGCCCTCGGGTGGGGCCGTGCGTGACTCAATCCTGGATATAAAAGTAACGCCAGGGGCCAATCTCCACGCGCTCCAGCAAATTGAAGAGTGCGGGTAAAGGCCGCCCCTCGCCGGGGAAGACGGGCTCGATGCCAATGAACAGGCGTCCAAAACCGGCGTGGCGTCCCCAGTTCCAATGCCAACCAGGAGCGCGGGCTCCGCAGCTCGTGCAGCTCAAGAGGTCGCTCGCGTGATCGCCGTTGGTGCCAATGCCCATCTCTGGATCAAGCTGCTGGCGCCAGCTCGAGACGGCGCTGCGACATTCGGGACAGCGCGGTGGACGGCTATTGCGGCCGCTGCGAAGTTGCGGAGCCTCGAAAGGCCCTTCAAGACCCATCGCGAACGCATGCGGGCTTCCCGGCGCCTGATCGAGTTGCACGGCGCAGCCTGTGAAGCCGATGTATTCGAAGAGGCGCTCGCCGGGTCCAAAGCGCATCGGCTGTGCCGACGGCGCGGCCTCGATGAGCCCACCCTCCTGCAGGAGCGCCGAGAGGTGTGACAGGCCTGCCTTGGCCATCGGGTTCTCTGGTGTCAGCAGCAGGCGGCCGTTATGGAGCCGTGGGTTGGTCAACAGCCTGGGTCGACTGCTCATCGAGCGCGATGACTCCTGAGCGATGCGTGCATGCGCGCTTCCGCCCTAGGAATGCGGTGAGGTCGCCGCGCGCTCAATCCCGGAGAGCGCGCGCACGGCAGCCACGGCCGCATGGCCAGCGGTGTCGATATCCGATTCCTTGCCAGAGAGTGTCAGGCGACCGAAGGCACCGACCGCACGCACATCGATCAGGGTGATGTTCGCCGCCTTCTCGGCCTCATTGGCGGCATAGACGATGTAACCGGCCGGTTCGGTCTCGAGGATGAACATGCTCTGCCCGGGCAGGATCATCGAGCCGCGCCGATTCTGGCGGTTGATCAAGACCGTATGATCCGGGGTCATGGCGCGAATCACCTCGTTCCAGGCGATACGGCATTTCTGGCGATCGTCCTCGCGCGCGCGTAAGGTGCGCAGGACCGCATGCCCGGCCTCCAGCACATCGCTTTGATCGCGCTGATGGATGACCATGGAGCCGAAAGCGCGCTCGACGACCTGCTGGCCGAGGTGGACGCGGGTCGCCTTCAATGCCACGTCGGTCAAGCGATGCACCGCCATCCCCGGCGAGACCTCGATCCACATGCAGGCATCGCCGGGCACCGGGAGGAAGCCTTGAGAGACGGTCCCCATGTACTCGGCGAGCTGAGGCTGGAGCGAATCGATATAGATGTAGGTGCGAAGCTTGATCATCCGGTCCTTTCCCGAGTTGGGGGCAGTCGTTCCAGCGCATCGGAATCAACCGCGAATGATACCGTAAATTCCAGCCACGGACCCGGCAAGCAGACTCAGCGACGGGCGCGAAAGAATGCGCGCAGCAGCGCAGCGCAGTCATCGGCGAGCACTGCGCCCTCGCACGCGGTGCGATGATTGAAACGCGTATCCGAGGGCAACAGATCGAACACCGAACCGCAGGCGCCGCCCTTGGGATCGCTGGCGCCATAGATGACGCGCCGAATGCGCGCATGGACGATCGCCGCCGCACACATCGGGCAGGGCTCCAGGGTGACATAGAGGTCGGCGCCTGGGAGCCGATAGTTTTCGACCCGCGTGGCTGCCGCGCGCAAGGCCTGGATCTCGGCATGGGCGGTCGGGTCGTGGCTTGCGATCGGTCGATTCCAGCCCTCGCCGAGGAGCTCGCCGTCGCGCAGGATCAGCGCTCCGACCGGCACCTCGCCTTCATCGGCGGCGCGGGCGCCAAGCTCAAGGGCGCGCCGCATCCAGCGTTGATCCAGCGGCTGCTCTACTCCCACTCGATGGTGCCCGGGGGCTTACCGGTGATGTCATAGACCACGCGCGAGACCCCCGGCACCTCATTGACGATGCGGGTGCTCACGCGATCCAGGAACGGGTAGGGGAGATGGGCCCAACGCGCGGTCATGAAGTCGATGGTCTCGACCGCGCGCAAGGCGATCACATGCTCATAGCAGCGGTTGTCGCCGACCACGCCGACCGAGCGCACCGGCAGAAAGACCGCAAACGCCTGCGAGACCTGATCATAAAGCTCCGCGGCGCGCAGCTCCTCGATGAAGAGGTGATCGGCCAGCCGCAGCGTATCGGCAGAGTCCTTCTGGACCTCGCCGAGGATGCGCACACCGAGGCCGGGGCCGGGGAAGGGATGGCGATAGACCATCTCGGCCGGCAGCCCCAGCTCGATGCCGATGCGCCGGACCTCGTCCTTGAACAGCTCGCGCAGTGGCTCGACCAGACCCAGGCGCATCCGCTCCGGCAGCCCGCCGACGTTGTGATGCGACTTGATCACCTTGGCCTGGCCGGTCTTGGCGCCGGCGGACTCGATCACATCCGGATAGATGGTGCCTTGGGCCAGCCATTGGACGCCCGGCAGCTTGGCCGCCTCGGCCTCGAAGACCTCGATGAAGGTATTACCGATGCGCTTGCGTTTTTCCTCTGGATCACTGACGCCAGAGAGGCGATCCAGGAACTGGGCCTCGGCATCGACGCGCAGCACACGCACGCCCATGTGGCGGGCAAAGGTCGCCATCACCTGATCGCCCTCGCCATGGCGCAGCAGCCCATTATCGACGAAGACGCAGATCAGCCGATCGCCGATGGCGCGATGCAGCAGCGCGGCGACCACCGAGGAATCCACCCCTCCCGAGAGGCCGAGCAGCACCTCGTCATCCCCGGTTTGCGCCTGGATCGCGGTGATCGCATCATCGATGATGTTGGACGGCGTCCAGAGTCGCCGACAGCCGCAGATGGCATGGCAGAAGCGCTCGATGATGCGCTGACCCTGGTGGGTATGGGTGACCTCGGGATGGAACTGCACGCCATAGAATCGGCGCGTCTCGTCGGCGATCCCGGCGAGCGGGGCATTGTCGGTCTCGGCGATCACCGAGAAACCCTCGGGCAGCGCCTCGACGCGATCGCCATGGCTCATCCAGACATCCAACAGCCCATAGCCATCTGGGCTGGTGTGGTCTTCGATCTCGCGCAACAACTGCGAATGGCCGCGCGCGCGCACCTGGGCATAGCCGTACTCGTGCTGTTGCGCCGGGGCGACCCGGCCACCGAGCTGGGCGGCCATGGTCTGCATCCCATAACAGATGCCAAGCACCGGCACGCCCAGCTCGAAGATCAGCGGCGCCACGCGCGGTGTTTCTTGCGCATGCGCCGATTGTGGACCACCGGAGAGGATCACCCCCGAGGGCGCGAACGCGCGCACCGCCTCGGACGGCATCTCCCAGGGATGCACCTCGGAGTAGACCCCGGCCTCGCGCACCCGACGTGCGATCAGCTGCGTGTACTGGGAACCGAAATCGAGGATCAGGATGCGATCGGCATGGATATTGGGCATGGGGTTTAGTTGTCGATGCGGTAATTCGGCGCTTCTTTGGTGATCTGCACATCGTGCACATGGGATTCGCGCATGCCGGCCGCGCTCACGCGCACGAACATCGGCTTGGTGCGCATCTCCTCGATCGTCCGGCAACCGGTATAGCCCATGCTCGAGGCGAGCCCGCCGACCAGTTGCGTGGTGACGTTGAGCACGCTGCCCTTGTAGGGCACCCGCCCTTCGATGCCTTCCGGGACCAGCTTCTCCTTATCGGTCTGCTCCTGGAAGTAGCGGTCGCTCGAGCCGTCCTTCTGGCCCATGGCACCGAGCGAGCCCATGCCGCGATAGGTCTTGTAGGAACGGCCCTGATAGATCTCGACCTCACCGGGCGCCTCATCGGTGCCGGCGAAGAGCCCGCCGACCATCACGCTGTGAGCGCCGGCGGCAATGACCTTGGCGACATCGCCCGAGAAGCGCAGCCCGCCATCGGCGATCAACGGCACCCCGGTCCCTTCCAGGGCCTGGTTCACATTGCTCACCGCCGTGATCTGCGGCACGCCGACGCCAGCGACGATACGCGTGGTGCAGATCGACCCAGGTCCGATACCGACCTTGACCGCGTCGGCCCCGGCCTCGACCAACGCCGTCGCCGCCCCGGCGGTGGCGATGTTGCCGCCGATCACCTGCACCTCGGGGAAGTGGCGCTTGATCCAGGCGACGCGATCGAGCACGCCCTGCGAGTGGCCATGCGCGGTGTCGACCACCAGCACATCGACGCCAGCCTCGACCAGCGCGGCGATCCGCTCGTCGGTGCCCTGACCAACGGCCACCGCCGCACCGACCCGCAGGCGCTCATGCGCATCGCGCGAGGCCTTCGGAAAGTCGGTCGCCTTCTGGATGTCCTTGACGGTGATCAGCCCGCGCAGCTCGAAGTCATCGTTGACCACCAACAGCTTCTCGATGCGATGTTGATGGAGCAACGCCACCACCTCGTCGCGGCTCGCGCCCTCCTTGACCGTGACCAAGCGTTCGCGCGGTGTCATGATCGCCGAGACCGGGGCGTCCATACGGCGCTCGAAGCGCAGATCGCGCCCGGTGACGATGCCGGCCAGCCGTCTGCCCTCGGTCACGGGCACGCCGGAGATATCGTGCGCGCGCGTCAGCGCCAACACCTCGCCGATGCTGAGATCCGGCGAGACCGTGATCGGGTCGCGGATGATGCCGCTCTCGTATTTCTTCACCGCCAGCACCTCACGCGCCTGGCGCTCGGCCGACATATTCTTGTGCACGATGCCGATCCCGCCCTCGAGCGCCATCGCGATGGCCAAGCGTGACTCGGTGACGGTATCCATCGCCGCCGAGACCAGCGGGATCTTGAGCGCGATCTCGCGCGTGAGCAGAGTGCTGAGATCGACCGTGTTGGGGGTGACCGTCGAATGCGCTGGGACGAGCAGCACGTCGTCGAAGGTCAGGGCTTCCTCGATCAGGCGCATGGCGGAACCTCGAAAACTGGGGGCTGGGGCTGGAACCACGCAGAGCGGTGGATTCCGAAAAGTTAACTCACTATCATAGGAATTCAAGCAGCTATCGGCAACGACATCCTGCAATCGCCACCGCTGCCGGAGCGGCCACTCTCTCCCCATGCCGACCTCACCAGCCTCCCCCATCATCGATTTCTCGCGCGATCTCTACAGCGTCTCGCGCCTCAACGCCGAGGTGCGCGCGGTCCTCGATGGCAGCTTCCCGCTGCTCTGGGTGCAGGGTGAGCTGTCCAATCTCTCCCAGCCCGCCTCGGGGCATCTCTACTTCAGCCTCAAGGATGGTGCCTCGCAGGTGCGCTGCGCGATGTTCCGCGGCAAACGCCGGCGGCTTGGCTTCCAGCCCGCCAACGGCCAGCAACTGCTGGTGCGGGCGCGGGTCGGGCTCTATGAGCCGCGCGGGGACTTTCAGCTCATCGTCGAACAGATGGAGCCCGCTGGCGACGGCGCGCTGCGACTCGCGCTCGAGCAGCTCAAGCAGCGCCTCGCCGCCGATGGGTTGTTCGCCGAGGCGCACAAGCGCGCGCTACCCGCCTATCCCTGCCAGCTCGGGCTGATCACCTCGGCCAGTGGCGCGGCGCTGCATGACCTGCTCACGGTGCTCGGGCGCCGTTTCCCGCTCCTGCCGGTGCTCATCTATCCGAGCCTGGTGCAAGGCGCGCAAGCCGTGGAGGCATTGATCGCGGCAATCGAGCTGGCCAACCGGCGCGGCGAGTGCGATCTGCTGATCCTGGCGCGCGGTGGTGGCTCGCTCGAGGATCTGGTGGCCTTCAACGATGAGGCGCTGGCGCGCGCGATTCATGCCTCCGAGTTGCCGATCGTGACCGGCATCGGCCATGAGATCGATCTCAGCATCGCCGATCTGGTGGCCGATCGGCGTGGTGCGACGCCCTCGGCGGCGGCCGAGCTGGTGGCTCCCGATGCCGAGCAGGCGCGGCGCCATCTGTGCGGGCTCGACGCGCGCCTCGCGACAGCGGCGCGGCGGGCGCGAGAGACGGCAAGGCAACGCTTGTCGGCACTCCAACGCCAACATGCGTTGCTGCATCCACGCGCGCGTTTGGAACAGCAGCAACAGCGCGTCGATGACCTCCAGCGGCGGCTCGAGCGCGCGCTGGAGGCGCGTGTTGGCGAGGCGGGAGCGCACCTGGAGCGCTTAGGGCAGCGCCTGCGACGGGTCGCGCCAGGCCAGCGCCTGCACGTCGAGGCCGAGCACCTCGCCCGCCTCAGCGAACGGCTCGCGCAGGCAGGCCGGCGGGCCATCGAACGGCGCCGAGAACAGCTCGCGGCCTTGGCGGGTGGGCTGCAAGCGCGCAGTCCGCTCGCCACCCTGGCGCGCGGCTATGCCATCGTCACCGATACCGAGGGCCGTTTGGTGCATCGCCCCCAACAGGTGCCGCCGGGCGCCCGCATTCGAGTTCAAGTGGCAGAAGGTGGCTTCGAGGCCAGGGTCATTGACGATGCGCAGCGAGCGCTTTCTGAGCGCGCTTGAGGAAGACCCGCATCTCCTTTGCCGCCTGAGCATCGCCTTTCGCCTCGGCGACCTCGATACCTTGATGCAGCGCCTCGACGGCCTCCGCCGCGCGCTCCGCCTGGGTGAGCGCCTTGCCGTAGAGCTTCCAGGCCGCTGAATAGTCAGGGTCTTGCCGTGTCGCTTCGGCCAGATGCTCGATCGCCTGGTCGATCTGCGCTTGCTTCAGATATTCGTTGCCGAGGCTGTAGCGCAACAGCGCCGAGTCTTGGCCCCTGGCTCGCATCGCCTCGAGATTGTCGATGATACCCATGGGTTGGTCCGTTGTCGGTGATTGCTGATGGGTCCGCAGACAGACGCCGACAATGGCCTGCATGCTGCGGTTGAACGCGAAACTTTTAAGTATTTGATATTTTTATTATTTGTCTTTCTCGTTTGGGGGTGTTTCCTCGTCGAGATCAAACTGAGCGGCTATAATGCCCTGCGTTTACTTGGCCTACCGGCTGTGCGTGCGACCATATGGCCACTACCAAGTAAAAAACTAGGCCCTACGGGCGATCGGGGTCGAGCATCACAGCGTTAACGCAATGAAGAGGTTGCAATGACTCAAGCTAGTGAATGAGTGCGATCGAGCAGGCTGATTGTTTCCATGCTACGACGATTCCGGCAAGCCACTCGAGCCCTCAACGCCGCCAGAAGGCCGGGCTGAACAGCACCAGTAAGGTAAAGATCTCGAGGCGTCCGAGCAACATCGCCACGCAGAGGATCCAGATGCCCGTGTCATGCATGTCGGCATAATGGGCGCCAACGGTGCCAAGTCCAGGCCCGAGATTGTTCATACAGGCGGCCACGGCCGAGAAGGCGGTCAGCAGATCCAGCCCGGTAGCGGCCAGAGCCAGATACATCAGCGTGAAGGTCGCGATATAGAGCGAGAAGAACCCCCAGACCGCATCCACCACGCGATGGTTGATGACCTTGCCGCCGACCCGCACTGGCAATTGCGCGTTCGGATGGATCAGGCGGCCGATCTCGCGCAGCCCCTGCTTGATCAGCAGCAGGAGGCGAATCACCTTGATACCGCCCCCGGTCGAGCCGGCGCAGCCGCCGACGAAGGCGAGAAAGATCAGCAGGATCTCGATGAACGGCGGCCAATAGTAGAAGGCATCGGTGGTGAATCCGGTGGTGGTGCCGATCGACACCGTCTGGAACAGGGCGTGGGTAAAGGCGTCGTCCCAGAGGATGTAGGTGTCGGTATAGAACAGGGCGAGGGTGACGATCGTGGTCACGACGATCATCAAGAACAGATAGAACCGCAGTTCGCTGTCATGGCGATAGGCGAGCAACGAGCGGCGCCGAAAGGCGACGAAGTGCAGCGCGAAATTCATCCCGGCGACCAGCATGAAAAACACCGCGATCATCTCGATCAAGGTGCTATCGAAATACCCCATGCTGTCGTCGTGGGTTGAGAAACCACCGATCGCCACAGTCGAGAAGGCATGGCCGATGGCGTCGAAACCGTCCATCCCGGCCAGCCAATAGGCGAGCGCGCAGGCGATCGTCAGCCCGAGATAGATGTACCAGAGCGCCTTTGCGGTCTCGGTGATGCGCGGTGTGAGCTTGGTCTCCTTCATCGGCCCCGGCATCTCGGCGCGGTAGAGCTGCATGCCGCCGATGCCGAGCATCGGCAGCACTGCCACCGCCAGCACGATGATCCCCATGCCGCCGAGCCATTGCAGTTGTTGGCGATACCAGAGCATCGAATGGGGCAGCTCATCGATGCCCAGGATCACGGTAGCACCCGTCGTGGTGAGCCCCGAGATCGACTCGAACACCGAATCGGTGAGTGACAGCCTGGGCTCGGGCGAGAGCCAGAACGGCAGCGCGCCCGAGAGTCCGAGCACCACCCAGAACAGCACCACCACCAAGAACCCATCGCGCACCCGCAGTTCATGGCTGGCGTGGTTTGCGATCAGCCAATTCAGCACGCCGATACCGAGAATGAGCGCAAAGGCATAGAGAAAGGGCAACAAGGCGCCGTCCTGGTAGATCAGCGCGACAACCGCCGGCGGCAGCATCGAGACGCTGAACAGGATCAGCAGCAGACCCAGCACCTTCTGCACGGTAAGCAAGCGTTTCAGCATGGGCGACCGATTCTCGCAAACGTCTGGCGTCAATGAGTAAAAAAGAGCGCGTGCCTTGGCGAGGCGCGCCGAGCGCTAGAAAAACGTGACGCCGACCTGGAACAGTTTTTCCACCTCGGGCACCCGCAGGCGGTCCTGCAGGAACAGGATCACATGGTCCTCGGATTCGATGACGGTATCGTGGTGCGCGATCAGCACCTGATCGCCACGCACGATGGCGCCGATGCTGGCGCCCTTGGGCAGGTGGATCGCCGCGATCGTGCGCCCGACCACCTTCGAGGAGTGTTGGTCGCCATGGGCGATGGCCTCGATCGCCTCGGCGGCGCCGCGGCGCAGTGAATGCACCATCACCACATCGCCGCGGCGCACATGCTTGAGCAGGGTGCCGATGGTGGCCTGTTGCGGGGAGATGGCGACATCGATCGGGCCGCTCTGCACCAGATCCACATAGGCCGAGCGGTTGATCAGCGCCATGGCCTTACGCGCGCCGAGGCGTTTCGCGAGCATGGCCGAGAGGATATTGGCCTCGTCGTCATCGGTCACCGCGCAGAAGACATCGGTATCCTCGATGTTCTCCTCGAGCAGCAATTCCTCGTCGGCAGCATCGCCATGCAGCACGATGGTGCGCTCGAGCGACTCGGCGATCTGCTTGCAGCGCTCGAGATTGCTCTCGATCACCTTGACCCGATAGTCGCGCTCGGTGACGCGGGCGAGACGGGTACCGATGTTGCCGCCGCCGGCGAAGATCAGCCGCTTATAAGGCTTGTCGAGCCGGCGCAACTCGCTCATGACCGAGCGGATATGCTTGGGCGCGGCGGCGAAGAAGACCTCGTCATCGGCCTCGATGACGGTGTCGCCCTCGGGCTGCAGGGCGCGATCCTGGCGGTAGATGGCGGCGACGCGCGCGTCGATATGCGGCATGTGCTCATAGAGCGCGCGCAGCTCCTGGCCGACCAGCGGGCCGCCGTAATAGGCGCGTACCGCCACCAGGCGCACCCGGCCATTGGCGAAATCGGTGACCTGCAGCGCGCCCGGCGTCTCGATCAGGCGCAGGATGTAGTCGGTCACCAACTGCTCGGGGCTGATGGTGACATCGACATGGAAGGCATCGCCGCCGAACAGCGCCTCGCGGTGATCGAGGAAGCCCTGCGCGCGCACGCGGGCGATCTTGGTCGGCGTATGAAAGAGCGTGTAGGCGACCTGGCAGGCGACCATGTTGGTCTCATCGCTGTTGGTCACCGCGATGATCATCTCGGCGTCCTCGCCGCCGGCGCGCATGAGCACATCGGGCTGGGCGCCGTGTCCCTGCAGGGTGCGCAGATCAAAGCGGTCGGCGAGGTCGCGCAGGCGCTGCGCGTCGGTATCGACCACGGTGATGTCGTTGGCTTCGTTGACCAGATTCGCCGCCACCGAAGTGCCGACCTGGCCCGCGCCGAGGATGATGATCTTCATTGGGCGCGGGTCAGCGCCGCTCCTTGATCTCGATACCGAGCGAGCGCAGCTTGCGATAGAGGTGGGTGCGCTCCATGCCCGCCTCCTTGGCCATCTTGCTGACGTTGCCGGCATGCTTGCCGAGTTGATATTCGAGATAGGCCTTCTCGAACTGCTCACGCGCCTGGCGCAGCGGCTGGTCGAACGACACCAGCCCCTCGAGCGGTTGACTCGGCACCGGCGGATTGGAACCGAGCGCGGTTTCGACCTCGTTCTGGGTGATCTCGTCACCGGCGCCGAGGATCAGCACCCGTTGCACCAGGTTCTTCAGCTCGCGCACATTGCCCGGCCAGCCGTAGTTGCGCAGGAAGTTCTGCGCGCCGACGCTGAAGCGCCGATACGGCAGCTTCTCATGGGTCGCGAAATAGTCGACGTAGTAGTTGAGCAGGTCCGGGATGTCCTCGGCATGCTCGCGCAGCGGCGGGATGTGCAGCGGCACCACGTTGAGGTGATAGAACAGGTCCTCGCGGAAGTGGCCGGCGCGCACCTCTTCCTTGAGATCGCGCTGGGTGGCCGCGATGATGCGCACATCGATCGCCACCGGCTCGCTGCCGCCCACGCGCAGGAAGGAGCCGGTGTCCAAGGCGCCGAGCAACTGGCCCTGGGCCTCGAGGTCCATGTCGGCGACCTCGTCGAGCAACAGGGTGCCGCCAGCGGCCTGCTCCAGGCTGCCGTAGTGGACCTGATTGTGCTCCTCGCTGCCGAACAACTCGCGGGCGGCATTGCCGCGCGCGATCGCCGAAACCCCGAGATCGACGAACGGGCGTTCCTTGCGCGCGCTCTGGGTGTGCAGATAATGCGCGAAGGTCTCGCGCCCGGTGCCGGCCTCGCCGGTGATCAGCACCCAGGTATCGTGCTGGGCGATGCGCTTGACCTGCTCGCGCAGGCGTTGCATGGCCGCCGAGCGGCCAGCGGGCTCGAGCACCAGCGCCGGCCGGCGGCGCAGGCCGACGTTCTCGCGCACCAGCTTGTCGGCCTCGAGCGCGCGCTCGACGGTCAGCAGTAGCTTCGCCATCGAGAGCGGCTTTTCGAGGAAGTCGTAGGCGCCGAGCCGGGTCGCCTCGACGGCGGTCTCGACGTTGCCGTGGCCGGACATCATGATCACCGGGCAGGGCAGCCCCTGATTCTCCGACCATTCCTTGAGCAGGGTGATGCCATCGAGATCCGGCATCCAGATGTCGAGCAGCATCAGATCAGGGCGCCGGTCACGCAGGGCGTGCCGCGCGGCCTCCCCATGCTCGGCGCTGGTGATCTCGTAGCCCTCGTCCTCGAGGATGTCGCGAACCGTCTCGCGGATGTCCGGCTCGTCGTCGACGACCAGGATGTGGGTTGCGCTCATGATTCTCCTGTTTGCGGCCTGCTGGGCGCGGTACTGACGGGTAACCGTGCGGTAAAACGGGCGCCCGACTCGGCATTATCCGCCCGAATGATACCGCCGTGCTCTTCGATTATCTTCTTCACGATCGCCAGGCCGAGTCCGGTGCCCTTGACCTTGGAGGTGACATAGGGCTCGAACAGCCGTCCGATCATGTCGGGGTCGATGCCGTTGCCGTTGTCCTCGACCCGCAGTTCGACGCTCTCGGTGTCATTGTCATCGACCCGGCGGGTCGCGACCTGGATGTGCGGTTCCGCGTGCTCCTCGAGCGCTTCGGAGGCATTCTTGACCAGATTGTGGAGCACCTGACGCAGCCGTTTGGAGTCACCGCGGATCATCGCCCCGCCGGCATCGAGCGCCTTGTCGATCTTGACCGGTCCGGCGCGATACAGCTCCAAGACCTCGTTGACCAGCCCATCGAGCACGAACGGCTCCTGCTGCATCTCGGGACTGCGCGCGTAGCTGGAGAAATCGTTGACCATCGCTTTCATCGCCTCGACCTGCTGGATGATGGTGTGGGTCGAGCGATCGACGAGCTTGGCCTCCGCCTCCGGCAACGTGCGCAACAGCTTGTGGCGCAGGCGCTCGGCCGAGAGTTGGATCGGCGTGAGCGGATTCTTGATCTCATGGGCGAGCCGGCGCGCGACCTCGCCCCAGGCGGCATCGCGTTGCGCGCGGATCAGGGTGGTGATGTCATCGAACACGAGCACGTGATCGGCATGCGGCTGCGCATCCTCGGCGCCGCTGGAGGCGGTGACCGGCAGCGGGCTGCCGCGACACATCAGCACCTGGCGCCCATCGACGCCGAACAGGGTGATCTCCTCGCGCCAATCGCGACCACTGCCGATGCGCCGACCGACGGTCTCGCACCAATGCGCGAGGCGCGGATAGAGGGTCGCCAAGGTAGCCAGGGGCATGGGCGCGGCATCATCGAGTTCGATGCCGAGGATTTGGCGCGCGGCGGCGTTGCTGGTGCGCAGCGCATTGTCCTCGTCAAAGGCGATGACGCCCGAGGAGAGGCGGCTGAGCAGCGTCTGCAGATAGGCCCGTTGTGTTTCCACTGCCTGCTGGCTCTGCTCGGCCTCGTCGCGCGCCTGCGCGATGCGCCGGGTCATGGCATTGAAGGAGGCGACCAGGAAGGTCAGCTCATCGTCATGGCGCGGCAGCGGCAACTGCTGCTCGTAGTCACCTGCGGCGATGGCGCGCGTGCCGTGGGCGATATCGGCGATCGGGTCGGTCAAGGCCTTGGCCGTGCGGAAGGCGATCAGCAAGGCGGCCATGAAACCGAAGACCAGCACCAGCGACAGGGTGATCGAGAAGCTGAACTTGAGCGATTGGCGCAAAAACGCGAGTTCGGTGTAGCGGTTGTAGGCGTTTTCCAGGCGCGTGGCCAGCTCGGTGATACGCGCCGAGGTCGGGAAGATGGCCTGCAGTAGCAGGGGACGCGCGCTTGGATCGCGCACCAGCACCCGCACCACCAGCTCGCCGCCCGGCCCCGGCTCCAGGCCGACGTGGTCGACGCCACGGCGCACCTGCTGCATGATTTCGCGCTCGGGCTGATCGGGGACTAACTGCAAGGGGTCATCGCTGGCCGTGGCCAGGACCTGGCCGGCGCGATCGAACAGCGTCAGCTCGAGCGCGCCGGCCTGGCGGCGCAAGGTGCCCAGGGTCAGGGTCAGCGCGGTGGCGGAGCGATCCTGGATACCGCTCAGTAGCTGAGCGCTGTACTTCATCAGGATGCGTTGGTTGAGGTCGAGCGAGGCCTGGTTGAGTGTCAGCGCATCCTCCATGGCGCTATCGATCTCGACATCGAACCAGCTATCGATGCCGCGCATCATGAAGCCCAACGAGTAGTAGTAGACCACGCCCACCGGCAACAGCGAGATCAGCGCGAACATCGCCAGCAGCCGCGCGGCGAGGCGCGAGCCGGCGGCCTGATGGCGCAGTGCCCGCACCAGGCGCACGGAATTGGCGCCCACCAACAGCGCCAGGGCCAGCAGGCCGATCAGCACCAGCGCCAGCAGGGGCACGAAGAGGCGGCTCAGCACCTCGGAGTTCTGCACCGCGCTGGTCATCAGGTGCAGGGCGACCATGAGGATCGCCAAGAGCATGCCGACGGCGATCGTGCTCGGCTGCAGCAGCTGTCGTTTCAGCATGCTCAAGGCGTCAACGGCCACCGGGTCCAGCCGGTGCTCTGCTTCCAGCCCGCGCGTAGATAGGCCATCGGGCGCAGCGGCAGGGGCAGTTCCTCGATATCGAGCGAGGCGCGCAGATGCACCTCATAGGCCTGCTGCGGGTCGAGATGGTGCGCGCTGATCAGATGGAGGTCGTTCAGCTCGCCCAGGGCGGCGATCGCGGCCTGGCGCGTGACGAAGATGCGCCCATCCTCGCTCGGCAGGCGTGAGACCAGGTACCGTTCGGACAGGGGCTTGTAGCGGATGCGGTACCTGAGGCGCCGATCGACCAGGCTTTCGTCCCAGATCCAGGCGCCTTGCTCGCGCACTTGCAGATGCACCTGGATGGTCAAGGGCACGCCGTTCTCCAGCGCCTCCAGCGCACGCTCGCTGAAGCGATAGTCGATCTCGGCCGAGAGGATATGCTTGCCGTCGACCCGGCGGGTCTTGGCATCGATGACATGGAAGCCGTCCGCCGCGCGCGCCATCGGGCTCGGCAGTAGATTCAAGACCAGTGACAAGGTCAGCGCGACGCAGGCGAGCAGCGCCGGCGGCCAGCGCCAAGGGCGGGCTCGGGCTCGGACTCGGATCATTGCTTCAGCAGGCGGGCGAAGTAGAACCCGTCCGGTCCCGCGTCAGTGGGCAGCAGTTGTCGCCCATGGGCACGCGCGATGCCCAGGCTGGTGGGCAGCGGTGACTCGACGGCATCGCGCTGGCGGGCGAGGAAGCCGGCGATCTGGGCCTCGTTCTCCTCGGGCAGGAGCGAGCAGGTCAGGTAGAGCAGGCAGCCACCCGGCTGCAGCAGGGGCCAGAGCGCATCCAGCATGCGGGCCTGGGTGTCGACCAGGGGACCGATGTCGGCCTCGCGGCGTAGCCGTTTGATATCGGGATGGCGGCGGATCACGCCGGTGGCCGAGCAAGGGGCATCGAGCAGGATGCGCTGATAGGGGGCGTCGGCCCAGGCCGGGTCTGGTCGTGTGGCATCACCCACCATGATCCGAGCCTCCAGCCCCAGACGCGCACAGGTCGTGCGCACGGCCTCGAGCCGCTCGGTGCTGGCGTCGATCGCGGTCAGCGCGAGCCGGCCGTGCGCCTGTTCGAGCAGATGGGCGCTCTTACCGCCAGGGGCCGCGCAGGCATCGAGCACGCGCTCGCCAGGCTGTGGGCAGAGCAGCGGTGCCGCCCATTGCGCCCCGGCATCCTGCACCGAGACCAGCCCCTCGCTGAAGCCCGGTAGCGCCTGGGCAGCGATGGGCCGCGCCAAACGCAAGGCCTGCGGCTGGTCCGCGAGCGTCTGCGCCTCGATCTCGGCCGCGCTCAGCCGCGCCGCGTATTCAGCTGGGTTCGCGCGCAGGGTGTTGACGCGCAGGAACATCGGCGCGCGGCCCTGACTGGCGGTGACGATCGCTTCCCAGTCCTCGGGCCAGGCCACGCGCAGGCGGCGCAACAGCCAGGTCGGCATCAGCCAGCGCGCGGCCTCATCACGCTCGGCCAGGGCGAGCAGTTCAGGGCCTTCGCGTTGAAAGCGGCGCAGGCTCGCGTTGACCAGACCCACCGCGCGGGGGCGCTGCAACAGCCGCGTCGCGGCAACGGTGGCCGAGACTGCGGCATGATCCGGGATGCGAAGGGCGATCAGCTGATAGAGTCCGATCATCAGCAGGGAGCCGATGATGCGATCGTTCGGCTTCAGCGGGCGTTGCAGCAGGTGCTTGGTCAGCGCTTCCAGGCGCGGTAACAGCCGCAAGGCGCCGAAGGTCAGCTCGCTCAACAGGGCCTCGTCGCGCGCGTCCGCTGGCGTTGCGCTCGCCGCGAGAGCGTCGGTCAGGGAGCGGCCCTCGGCGCGCACCGCGTGCAGCACCCTGGCCGCTTGCGCGCGCACCGCCGCCCCGCTGGGCGCGGGCTGAGTGTGTGCGTTAGCCAAGCAGGATGCCATCGACGGCATGCGCGCGCGCATAGTCGGCGGCGCTGATCGGGCGCTTGCCCGGGGCTTGGAGGCGCTCGATGCGCAGCACGCCATCGCCGGTGGCGACCTCGATGCCATCACTGCTGCTGCCGAGCACGGTGCCGGGGAGGGGCTGACCTGTCGTGTCGGCGGCGAGCCGCGCCCCGGCCTCGCCGGCCGCCAGTGGACTCGCTTCCCAGAGGCGCAGGGTCTCGCCTTGACAATGGGTCTGCGCCACTGGCCAGGGCTCGAAGGCACGGATCTGGCGGTCGATCTCGAGCGCCGAGCGCCGCCAGTCGATCATCGCCTCGCGCTTGTCCAGTTTGCTCGCATAGGTGGCCGCGTCATGGTCTTGCGGCTGCGGCGTCAGGGATTGGTCGCAAATCGCCGGCAGGCTGTCGAGCAACAGCTTGGCGCCGATGGCGGCGAGTCGATCATGCAGGCTGCCGCCGGTCTCGCGCGGGCCGATGCGGGTGCGCTGCGTCGCATAGACCGGGCCTGTGTCGAGCCCTTGCTCCATGTGCATCAGGCTGATGCCGGTGTACTCGTCACCTGCGGCGATGGCGCGCTGAATCGGCGCCGCGCCGCGCCAGCGCGGCAACAGCGAGGCATGGATGTTGAGACAGCCAAGGCGCGGGCAGGCGAGGATGGTCGCCGGCAGGATGAGGCCGTAGGCGGCGACCACCATCAGGTCGGGCGACAAGGCCTGCATCTGCTCGAGGGCGGCGGCGCTCTTGAGGCTCGGCGGTTGCAACACCGGAATGTCGGCATCGAGCGCGACCTGCTTGACCGGGCCGCTGGCGGTCTTACGGCCGCGACCCGCTGGACGATCGGGCTGGGTATAGACCGCGACCACCGTCCAGTCGGCGGCGATCAAGGCGCTCAAGGCGGGCACCGCGAAGGTCGGTGTGCCGGCGAAGAGGATGCGAGGGGATTCCAGAGGGGCTTCCATCAGTGGCTCCGGTGCGGCTGACGGCCCGCGGTCATCAGATGGCTTTGCGTTCGCTGGCGGAGGTGGCGGGCTGGGATGCGCGTTGCTCCTTTTCCAGCTTCTTGCGGATGCGCTGGCGCTTGAGCGAGGAGATGTGATCGACGAACAAGCGCCCATCGAGATGGTCGATCTCGTGCTGGATACAGACCGCGAGCAGGCCATCGGCTTCGAGTTCGAAGGGCTCGCCCTCGGGGTTCAGTGCCCGCACGCGCACGCGCTCGGCACGCTTGACGGTCTCGAAGTAACCAGGCACCGAGAGGCAGCCCTCGTCCATCTCCTCTTCGCCTTCGCGCTCGAGGATCTCGGGGTTGATCAGACAGAGCGGGTCCGAGTGTTCCTCGGAAATGTCGATCACGATCACCCGTTGGGGGACATTGACCTGGATCGCGGCCAGGCCGATGCCGGGTGCGGCATACATGGTCTCGAGCATGTCGCTGACCAGCTGGCGCGTGCTGTCGTCGACCTGCGCGACTGGCTCCGCGGTGCTTCGCAGGCGCGCGTCGGGGAAGGTGAGGATATCGAGTAAGGCCATAACACTATCAGGGGCGTCGGTCGGCTCCCGGGCGGGGCCAAGGGGACGGGTCGAGCATGAGGCGCTCGCGCTTGGACACGCCGCTCGAGGCGCGCACGGGGCCGAACAAAAAACGTCGGGATTACATTGCGATGATACCCTATTGTACAAGCCTGCTGTGAGCGCATGTCAGTGTGCCACCAGTGCGGGTCAAGATCACTGAGGGCAACGAACGCCATGCCGCTGCGCGCGATCAGCAGCGCCGAGGCTCACAGGCTCGAGGCCGGGCGCCTCAATGCGCTCAAGACAATAGGATGAGGCCATGAAACAGAATCGATGATGTCGACGCTGCTGTGTGCAATCCGGTTCCTTGCGTGCGCTGGTTCCCGCGTTGGGCCCTACGTTGGACCTCGCGTTGGACGCATGGTGCTCGTCGAGCTGGTCATGACGGCCTGCTCGCCGTTGCTTGCGGCACCGGCAGCATCGGCACCGGTGGCACTGCAGCCGAACGCCCCCGAAGTCTACCAGGTTCGCCCCGGCGACAGCCTGTGGGGGATCGCCGGGCGTTTCCTGCGTGATCCCTGGCGCTGGCCTGAAATCTGGGAGGGCAATCCCGAGGTCGCGGACCCGAACCTCATCTATCCGGGGGATCGACTCCTGCTCGATACCAGCCGTCCTAGCCGGCCGCGTGTGCGCCACGCCACGGCCGCCTCGGACGGCATGCGCGTGATGAAGCTGTCGCCACGCGTGCGGATCACCACGCTGGACGCGGCGGTGCCAACTATCCCGATCGATGCCATCGAACCATTCCTGTCGCGGTCCTGGGTCGCCGATTCGCGCGCGCTCGAGGAAGCGCCCTCTGTGGTCGGTTTTCCGCGCGAGCGCCTCCTGGTCGCGACCGGTGATCGCCTCTTCGTGCGCCCGATCCACGAAGCGCCAGCGGACAGATACGAGATCCTGCGCCCAGGTGAGGCCTTGCGCGATCCGGTCACTCAAGACGTGCTCGGTTACCCAGCGCGCTTCGTGGCCGAGGCGCGCTTGGGGCGGGCGGGCGACCCGGCGGTCTTGTTGGTGACCAATGCCATCATGCCGGTGCGCAGGGGTGATCGCGTGCGTCCGTTGCGCAGCGACACGGTCGCGCTTCGCCCCTTCCTGCCGCGGCCGGCACCGGCTGGGCTGAAGGGGCATCTCATCGCGGTGCTCGATGACGTCACGCGCATCGGCCAGTACGATCACGTGGTGCTCGATCGCGGTGCACGCCAAGGGGTGGAGAGCGGACAGGTGTTCGCGGTCTATGACGGTGGTGAGGTAAGCGATGGCGGCGCCTACAGCGTGCCCGACTCCCAGGTCGGGATCATCCTGGTGTTCCGGGTCTTCGAGCGCGTCAGCGTTGGGCTGGTGATGCGGGCCCATCAGGCGTTGCGCGTCGGCCAGAGGGTCGCGGCACCCCATGGACATTGAGCCCATGGACGAGACCGATCTCACCGCCTGGCTGACCCTGGTGTCGACGCCGGGACTGGGTCCGCGCCGGATCGCCAAGCTGTTGGCCGCGTTCGGCAGCGCCGAGGCGGCCTGCGCCGCGCCGACCTCGGCCTTGCGCTCGCTCGGGCTGAGCGAGCCGATGCTCGCGGCGCTGCGCGCGCCGGATGCGGCCGCCATCTCGGCGTCCCTGCGCTGGGCCGAGCAGGCCGAGGCGCACATCCTGACGCTGGCTGATTCTGCCTATCCGCCACGCCTGGCTGAACTGCCCTCGGCGCCGCCGCTGCTGTTCGTGTGCGGTGATCTGGCGCTGCTGTGCGAGCCGCAGCTCGCCATCGTCGGCAGCCGCAACCCTACCGCAGGCGGGGTGCAGACCACGCGCGCCTTCGCCGCGCATCTGGCGGGACTGGGGTTGGTGATCACCAGTGGCATGGCCCTGGGCGTGGATGCGGCGGCGCATCTGGGCGCGCTGGAGACGGGCCGCACCATCGCCGTGCTCGGTACCGGACCGGATCGGGTCTACCCCGCCGCCCACCGCGAGCTGGCCCATCGGATCAGCAGCGAGGGCGCGCTGGTCAGTGAATTCATGCCCGGCGTTGGACCGCAGGCGAGTCATTTTCCGCGCCGCAATCGGACCATCAGCGGTCTCAGCCTGGGCACCCTGGTGACCGAGGCGGCACCGCGCAGCGGCTCCCTGATCACCGCCCGCTATGCAGCCGAGCAGGGGCGCGAGGTGTTTGCGATTCCCGGCTCGATCCACAATCCCTTGGCGCGTGGCTGTCATGCGCTGATCCGCGAGGGCGCCAAGCTGATCGACAGCGTCGATCAGCTGCTCGAAGAACTGGCGCCACAACTACAGTCTTATCTGGCCCAGCCTGCCGAGTCCGCACAGTCTGCCCAGCCCGCTGAGTCCGCTGATTCCAGGCCCTCGCGGCCGCCGGCCAAAGCCGGACAGTCATCGCACCGATCATCCGCGACGCCGACGGCGACACCGGCAGGCGTCGATTCGGAGACAACGGCAGACCTCGATCCGGACTATGCCCGCCTCCTCGAGAGCATGGGCCAAGATCCGGTCGCGCCCGATGAACTGGTAGCGCGCACCGGCTTCTCGGCGCAGGCGGTCTCCTCGATGTTGTTGCTCCTCGAGTTGCAGGGCCATGTATCATGCTTAGCGGGCGGACGGTACTGCCGCCACTTCGGCGCGTAATGGCTGAGGCTTGTGACTCCATCCGAGGACTCTGAATGTACGACAACATGGTCGATGTCCTGATCTATCTCTTCGAGAACTACATGAGCGGTGAGGCCATGCCACCGGAAGAGCATGGCGAACTGGAAGAGGAACTGACCAGCGCCGGCTTCACCAACAACGAGGTGGCGCAGGCGCTGACCTGGCTCGACGATCTGGCGCAGCGCATGGAGCACAGCGATGATCGCCCGCATGATCACGGTGCGATGCGCATCTACACCACCGCCGAGGAGACCAAGTTGGACCTCGAAGCGCGCGGGCTGCTGCTGTTCTTGGAGCAGAACGGCATCCTCGATCCGCTCAGCCGCGAGCTGGTGATCGATCGCGCCATCGCCATCGAGCAGGCTGCCGTCTCGACGGATGAACTCAAATGGGTGGTGCTGCTGGTGCTGATGAATCGTCCCGGGCAGGAAGACGCCTTCACCCAAATGGAAGAACTCATCTACGGCGACGAGCCCGCCTACCTGCACTAGCGCACCGACGGCGAGCACGACGGCACGAGATCTCTGCGGCATCGACCTTGACGTAGGGGGCGCTGATCGTATCTCCTAGCGCTCCATTTCAGCGCATTGGCATGACTGTATGAATCTCGTCGTCGTCGAGTCGCCCGCCAAGGCGAAGACCATCAAGAAGTATCTGGGGCCGGACTTTGACGTCGTGGCCTCCTACGGACACGTGCGTGACCTGATCCCCAAGGAGGGCGCGGTCGATCCCGAGCACGGCTTCGAGATGAAGTACCAGATCATCGAGCGCAACGAGAAGCACGTCCAGGCCATCTCGAAGAAGCTCAAGACCGCCACGGCGCTCTATCTCGCGACCGACCCCGACCGCGAGGGCGAGGCGATCTCCTGGCATCTCTATGAGCTGCTGCTCAAACGCCACCAAATCGGCGAGCGCCCGGTCTATCGGGTCGTCTTCAACGAGATCACCAAGCGCGCCGTCAATGAGGCCGTGGCCCATCCGCGCGAACTCTCCTACGATCTCGTGAATGCCCAGCAGGCACGACGGGCACTCGATTACCTCGTCGGTTTCAACCTCTCGCCACTGCTGTGGAAAAAAGTCCGCCGCGGGCTCTCCGCCGGGCGCGTGCAGAGCCCGGCACTGCGCCTGATCGTCGAGCGCGAGCAGGAGATCGAGGCGTTCGAAAGCCGCGAGTACTGGACCGTCGAGGCCGATGCGGCCGATCAGGGCAAGACCTTCACCGCCAAGCTCGCCGAGTACGCTGGCCAAAAGGTCGAGCAGTTCACGATCACCGATGAGACCCGGGCGCGCGAGGTCGAGCAGAGGCTACTCGCGGCGGCCAACGGCACGCTGACGGTCGACAAGGTCGAGCGCAAGCAACGCAAGCGCCATCCGGCGCCGCCGTTCATCACCTCGACCCTGCAGCAGGAGGCGGCGCGCAAGCTCGGCTTCACCGCGCAACGCACCATGCGCACCGCGCAACAGCTCTATGAAGGCGTCGATATCGGCAGCGGCGCGGTGGGTCTCATCACCTACATGCGAACCGACTCGGTCAATCTCTCGCAGGAGGCGATCGACGAGCTACGGGGCTTCATCGCCGAGCGCTACGGCGCCGATCACCTGCCCCCACAGGCGCGGCTGTTCAAGACCAAGTCGAAGAACGCGCAGGAGGCGCATGAGGCGATTCGGCCCACCTCGATCGGCTATCAGCCAGAGCAGATCAAGGCCCATCTGACCAAGGACCAGGCCCGGCTCTACGAGCTGATCTGGAAGCGCACCCTCGCTTGCCAGATGGCCCATGCGCTCTTGAACCTGGTCTCGATCGATCTCGGCTGCGGGGAAGGCCATCGCTTCCGGGCGAGCGGCTCGACCATCGCCGAGCCTGGTTTCATGCGCGTCTATCTCGAGGGCCGCGATGATGTCAGCAGCGCCGATGACGACGAGGAGCGGATGCTGCCCGATCTCGAGCAGGGTCAGACGGTCGAACTGGTCGCCATCCGCCCCGAGCAGCACTTCACCGAGCCACCGCCGCGCTACTCCGAGGCCTCGCTGGTGAAGATGCTGGAAGAACTCGGCATCGGGCGGCCCTCGACCTATGCCTCGATCATCTCGACCCTGCAGGAGCGCGAGTACGTCGAACTTGAGAAGAAGCGCTTCACGCCGACCGATGTCGGGCGCATCGTCAACAAGTTCCTGACCGAGCATTTCACCTCCTACGTCGACTACGACTTCACCGCCCGGCTCGAAGACACCCTCGATGCCGTCTCGCGGGGTGAGGAGGAGTGGATTCCGCTGCTGGAGCAGTTTTGGAAACCCTTCAAGGAGCAGGTCGACTACACCCAGGAGCATGTCCAGCGCAGCGATGTCACCCAGGAGGCCATCGATGAGCAATGCCCCAAGTGTGGCGGACAGCTCGCCAAACGCCTCGGGCGTAATGGCTTCTTCATCGGCTGCTCCAAGTATCCAGACTGCGACTACACCCGCGACCTGAATGCCGAGAAGGGCGCTAGCGACGAGCCCGAGATCGTCGAAGGCAAGTCCTGCCCGGAGTGCGATTCACCACTGGCCGTGAAACGCGGCCGCTATGGCAAGTTCATCGGTTGCACCGCCTATCCCAAGTGCCGCTACATCGAGCCGCTCGAGAAACCCGAGGACACCGGCGTCGAATGTCCCAAGTGCAAGGCGGGCACCTTGCAGAAGAAGAAATCCCGGCGCGGCAAGATCTTCTATTCCTGCTCGACCTATCCGAAGTGCGATTACGCGGTTTGGAACGAGCCGCTCGCCGAGCCCTGCCCGAACTGCGGCTGGCCGGTGCTGACGCTCAAGGTCACCAAGTCCAAGGGTGCGCAGAAGGTCTGTCCGCAGAAGGAGTGCGGTTATAGCGCGCCGGCGGACGAGGACGGCGGATCGGACGGGCCGGATACCGATGCGAATAGCGCCCGCAGCAAGCCGGCACCTGAGCCGGTCGCCTGATGGCTAGCGGCG
Organism: Halochromatium salexigens; assembly: GCF_016653295.1. Classification (GTDB taxonomy): domain Bacteria; phylum Pseudomonadota; class Gammaproteobacteria; order Chromatiales; family Chromatiaceae; genus Lamprobacter; species Lamprobacter salexigens. The sequence continues at coordinate 26,089 of NZ_NHSF01000061.1, forward strand.
AAGCGGCATGAGAACCAGAACCATCGGTCCCTCACCGTTCGGCCTGCGGCGCGCGGCGCAGGCGATCGCCGCCGGCGAGGTGATCGCCTATCCGACCGAGGCCGTCTATGGGCTCGGCTGCGATCCGCTCGACGCCCGGGCGGTGCGGCGCATCCTCGCGATCAAGCGCCGCCCCGAGCACAAGGGATTGATCCTGATCGCCGCCGATCTCGACGCCTTATGGCCATTCATCCTGCCGCTGGCGCCGGCGCGCATGGCCGATATCGAGGCCTCCTGGCCGGGGCCGAACACCTGGCTGCTGCCGGCGCGACCCGATACGCCGACCTGGCTCACCGGGGCGCATGAAACCATCGCCGTGCGCATCCCCGACCATCCCATCGCCCGTGCCCTGTGCGCGGCTTGGGCCAGTGATGGTGGCGGTGCGTTGGTCTCGACCAGTGCCAACATTGCCGCCCGACCGCCGGCACGCACCGCGCTCGAGGTCCGCCACCGCCTGCCCAAAGGCCCGGACCTCATTCTCAATGCGCGTTGCGGCGGCAATCCCCGACCTTCCCTCATCCGCGATGCCCGCACAGGTCGCGTGCTGCGTCCCTGAATGGATGCGATGCCCTGCTGAGTTGTATCCAGCCGTTGCTGCCGATATCTGACGGATTATCCTGAAATCGCACATCCTGGAGCATTGCATGCCGATTTCCGAGGCCATGATCATCTCGCTGGTGGAGCGCGGCATCGTGCCCGATCCAATCATCCGTGCCGGTATTCGTCAGCGCCTGCGCAAGACCTTATCGGAGCTGCCGATGCACGATTGTGAGCGCGCCGCTGAGCACAAGGAGGCCTTCATCGCGATGCTGGACGACTCACCAGTGGCCGCCGTGCCGGAGCGTGCCAACGAGCAGCACTATGAGGTGCCGGCCGAGTTCTTCGCGACGGTTTTGGGGCCGCGCCGCAAGTACAGCAGCTGCTGGTGGCCAACCGGAGTCACCACCCTAGAACAGGCCGAAGAGGCATCATTGGCCGAAACAGCCCTCCGCGCCGGAGTCGATGCCGGCATGGACGTGCTCGAACTCGGCTGCGGCTGGGGCTCGTTCAGCCTCTGGGCCGCCGAGCAGTTCTCATCGAGCCGATTCACCGCCGTCTCCAACTCCAGCTCGCAGCGCGCCTACATCGAAGGCGAGGCCAAGCGTCGCGGGATCGAGAATCTCACTGTCATCACCGCCGATATGAACGCCTTCGCGATCGATCAGCGGTTCGATCGCATCGTCTCGCTGGAGATGTTCGAGCACATGCGCAACTGGCGCACCCTGTTCGCCCGCGTGCACGACTGGCTCGAGCCCGGCGGGCGCTTCTTCATGCACGTGTTCTGCCATCGCGACCATCCCTATCCCTACGAGGACACCGGGCCGGACGACTGGATGAGCCATTACTTCTTCGCCGGTGGCATCATGCCGAGCGATGATCTGCCGCTGCATTTCCAGCAACGGCTGCAGCTGGTCGATCGCTGGCGCTGGGACGGGCGGCACTACGAAAAGACCCTCAACGCCTGGCTGGCACGGATGGATACCGCGCGGGCCGAGGTCTGGCCGATCTTGGAAACCACCTACGGCAAGGATCAGGTCGGCACCTGGTGGATGCGCTGGCGCCTCTTTTTCATGGCGTGCGCCGAGCTGTTCGGGCTGCACCAGGGCCAGGAGTGGTACGTCGGGCACTACCTGTTCGAGCGTCCTGGGGCGGCCTGAAGGTCTGGTCTTTCCCCGTCAAAACACCAGGTTGAGCATCAGCAGCGAGACGACCAGGAACAGCACTGTCATGATGCCGCCGGCGCGCAGGTAGTCGGGCACGCGATAACCGCCGGGGCCCATGATCAGGGCATTGACCTGATGGGTCGGGATCAGGAACGAGTTCGAGGTGGCGATGCCGACCGTGAGCGCGAACACGGCCGGATTGGCACCCGCGCCAACGGCCATATTCACCGCCAGTGGCACCAGCAGCACGGTCGCGCCCACATTCGACATCACCAAGGTGAAGAGGGTCGCCAGGATCGCCAGCGCGGCCTGGATCATCCAGATCGGCACGTCGCCGAGCGCCGCCAGTGTCACCTGTGCGATCCAGGCCGCGGTACCCGAGGTCTCGACCGCGACGCCGAGCGGGATCAGCGAGGCGAGCAGGAAGACCGTCTTCCAGCTCACCGCCGCATAAGCCTCCTCGCTCGAGAGCACGCCGCTCAGGATCATGCCGACCGCGCCGGTCAGCAGCGCCACCGAGAGCATCAGATCGGTGAACAGCACCAGCCCCAGGGTCAGCGCGAAGAACAGCAAGGCCACCGGCAGCTTGTGCGGGCGCAGCTCCTCGTGTGGATACTCGGTGGTGACGATGACGAAATCGCGATTGCTCTCGAGCCGGACCAGATCCGTCCAGGCGGTATGCACCACCAGCGTATCGCCAGGCTTGAACGGTAGATCACGCACACCGCCGGTGGCATAGGTGAGGGTCTCGTCACCACGGCGGATGGCGAGCAACGAGAGTCCGTGGACCTTGCGCATGAAGAGATCGCGCGCCGATTTGCCGACCACCCCAGAGCCGGGCGGGATCACGATCTCGGCGATACCGGCCCGGTGTGCAGACAGCGCCTCGGCGAAGGTCTCGAGTTCAGGGCGGGTTTCGACCCCACTCTCGGCGACGAAGGTCGCCAAGCGCTCCTCGCCGCCCAGGATGCCGAGCAGCGTGCCCTGTTCGATGCCGAGACGACGATCGACGCCCGAGGCGCCGAAGCGCACCCCATCGCCCTTGTCGACGGCGATGATGCGCACCTTCCAGCGCCGCTCGATCGCGTCCACGCTGAGCCCGGCGAGCGGACTGGTCGCCGGAACCCGAACCTCGTGCACACTGAAGTCGCTGACGCCATAGGTCTCGGCATAGTAGGCCATCGGATCACCCGCCTGTAGGCGCTGATCGTTGGTGCGCGCGGGCAGCACGAAGCGGCCCGCGAGCACGAAATAGAGGATGCCGGTGGCGACCAGCGCCAGACCGATCGGTGTTACCGAGAACAGCCCAAAGGTCTCCATCCGCTGCTCCGATGGCAGGCCTTGATTGGCGGTCTTGATCAGATCATTGAGCAGGATCAGCGGACTCGAACCGACCATGGTGAGGGTGCCGCCGAGGATGGCGCAGAAACCCATCGGCATCAGCAGCCGCGACATCGGCAGATCGGTGCGCGCCGAGATGCGGCTGACCACCGGCAGGAACAGCGCCGCCGCGCCGACGTTCTGCATGAACGAGGAGATCACGCCGACCGTGCCCGAGATCAGCGGGATGATGCGCGCCTCGGTGCTGCCGCCGATGCGCAGGATGACACTCGCGACCCGCGTCATCAGCCCGGTCTTGTCCAGCGCGGCGCCGATGATCATCACCGCGATGATCGAGATCACTGCGTTCGAGGCGAAGCCATCGAACAGATCCTGGATCGGCACCAATCCGGCATCCAGGCCCATGAGGGGCGCCAACAAGGTGCTGAGTCCGAGCAGCACCAGGATGCTCAGCGCGGTGACATCGACCGCAACCACCTCGAACGCGAACAGGAACACGGTGAGCACCAGCACCGCCATCACCCAGGCGATCTCGAGCGAGGGCACCTGTGCGGCGAGCCAGATGGCGAAGAGGGTGAGCACCATGCCGGCGATGTCGACAACGGTGATCCCGTGTAGCAGTCTAGTCATGGAAAAACGCTCCGGATGTGACGCTGGAATCGCGTTGAAGCCCTGCGCGCTCTGGCCTAGTATTGGGCGAGCGCGCGTATGATGCGCGTCCACTAGCGTCGGTAGAACAGCCATGCATCCTGAGACGGCCTCGCGTGTTCGGCAAACCTGGGATCTCATCCTGCCGCAACGAAAAACGGTTTGCTGCGATTTCTATCAGCGCCTGTTCGCCCGTTACCCCGAGCTGCGCCCCCTGTTCAAGGCGGATATCGGTCAGCAGGCCGCTCTCTTCGTCACCATGATCAATACCGTGATCAGTGCGCTCGAGCATCCGCAACGGGTCCAACCCCTGGTCGAGACCCTCGGGGTGCGCCACGCCGAATACGGTGTGCAAGCCGCCGACTACGCGAAGTTCGAGGAGGTCCTGCTCGAGACGCTGAGCGAAGCGCTCGGCGATGCATTCGATGCCGATGCACGCGCGGCCTGGTGCGAGGTCTTCGAGCGCCTCTCGGCCACCATGCAGGCCGGCGCTGGCATCAGTGGTGCCGATGCCAATGGTACCAGTGTCGGCCATTGAGCCGGGTCGACACGGTGCCGGGGCCATGGCGCGCCCTCAACCTTCAACGCGCCTGAGGCAGTTGCTCGAGGGCGATCTCGCGCAGCAGGGGAGCATCCCGATCCTTCTCCGAGAGCACCGGCTGAATCCCGGCCGGCCAGGCGATGCCGATCTCGGGATCATCCCAACGCACCGCGAACTGGGTTTCGGGATGATAGGTCTCGGTGCACTTGTAGCCGAAGAGCGCCGTCTCGCTGGTGACCAGGTAGCCGTGCAGGAAACCGGCCGGCACCCAGAGCTGATGCTTGTTGGTCTCGCTCAGCTCGGCGCCGACCCAGTGCCCAAAGGTCGCCGAGCCACGCCGCACATCCACCGCCACATCGAACACCGCGCCGCTGATCACCTGCACCAGCTTGCCCTGACCATGAGGATGCTGGATATGCAGCCCGCGCAAGGTGCCATGACCGGAGAATGCCTGATTGTCCTGCACGAACACCGGGCCAATGCCATGCTCGGCATAGCGTGGCTGCTGCCAGGTCTCGCAGAACCAGCCGCGGTGATCGCCGAACACCCGTGGCTCGATCAGCAGCACCTCGGGGATGGCCGTTGCGGTGACCTTCATAGGACAGGACCTCGTGTGATCAAGCCAAGTAGATAGTCGCCGTAGCCGCTTTTGCGCAGCGGCTCGGCGACCGCGCGCAACGCCTGTTCATCGATCCAGCCGTTGCTGTAGGCGATCTCTTCCGGCGCGCAGACCTTGAGCCCTTGCCGCTTCTCGATCGTCTCGATGAAGTTGCCGGCCTCGATCAGCGACTCATGGGTGCCGGTATCGAGCCAGGCGATGCCACGGCTCAGCCGCTCGAGATGCAAGGCGTCTTGCTCGAGATAGCGTCGGTTCAGATCGGTGATCTCGAGTTCGCCGCGCGCCGAGGGGGTGAGTTCAGCCGCGAAGTCGCTGGCGCGCCCGTCGTAGAAATAGAGGCCGGTGATGGCATAGTTGGAGCGCGGCTTGGCCGGTTTCTCCTCGAGCCCGATGACCCGGCCCTCGGCGTCGAGTTCAGCGACCCCATAGCGCTCCGGATCGCGTACCCAGTAGCCGAACACGCTCGCGCCCTGATCGCGTTCGGCCGCCGCGCGCAGATGCGTGCGCAGGCCACCGCCATAGAAGATGTTGTCGCCCAGGATCAGGCAGGAGGGGGCGCCGGCCAGGAAATCGCGACCGATGAGGTAGGCCTGCGCGAGGCCGCCTGGCTCCGGCTGCACCGCGTACTCGAGCCGCACGCCCCACTGGCTGCCGTCACCGAGCAGCGTGTGGAAGGCCGGCGCATCGTGCGGCGTGGTGATTACCAGCACCTCGCGGATGCCGGCCATCATCAGCACCGCGAGCGGGTAGTAGATCATCGGTTTGTCGTAGACCGGCAGCAACTGCTTGCTGATGCTCAGCGTGAGCGGATGCAGCCGGGTGCCGGAGCCGCCAGCGAGAATGAGGCCTTTGCGTGTCATGCCAGTGTTCATGCCAGCCTGCCTCCCAGGCCTTGACCACCGAGGCCCTGGCCGCCGAGGCGCTCGCCACGATAGCGGCCATCGGTGACCCGGCGCGTCCACTCCTGGTTGTCGAGATACCAGGCCAGGGTGCGCGCGAGTCCGCTCTCGAAGGTCTCGGCCGGCTGCCAGCCGAGTTCGGTCTGGAGCTTGGTCGCATCGATCGCGTAGCGGCGATCATGGCCGGGACGGTCGGTGACGAACTGCTTGAGCTGGCTGTGCGGGCGATGGGGTGAGTCGGGCAGGGCCTCATCGAGCAGCCGGCAGAGGGTGTCGACCACCTCGAGATTGGTACGCTCGCTGTCGCCGCCGATGTTGTAGACCTCGCCGGGGCGTCCGGCCTCGAGCACCCGATCGATCGCGCGGCAATGATCCTCGACATAGAGCCAATCGCGCACATTGCCGCCGTTGCCATAGATCGGCAGCGGCTCGCCGGCCAGAGCCTTGGCGATCATCAGCGGGATCAGCTTTTCCGGGAACTGGTAGGGGCCGTAATTGTTCGAGCAATTCGTGGTCAGCACCGGCAGCCCGTAGGTGTGATGCCAGGCGCGCACCAGATGATCCGAGGCCGCCTTCGAGGCCGAGTAGGGCGAGTTCGGCGCATAGGCCGTCGTTTCGGTGAACTTGCCGCTCGACCCGAGCGAGCCATAGACCTCGTCGGTCGAGACATGCAGGAAGCGGAAGGCCTCGCGCCGCCCGGCCTCGAGCTGGCTCCAGTACGCCTTGGCGCTATCGAGCAGGCTGAAGGTGCCGAGCACATTGGTCTCGATGAAGGCAGCCGGGCCGTCGATCGAACGATCGACATGGCTCTCGGCGGCGAAATTGACCACTGCATCGACCTGGTACTCGCGCAGCAGGTGCCCGACCAAGGCCTGGTTACCGATATCGCCTTCGATGAAGACATGGCGCGGATCATCGCCAAACCCGGCCAGCGTGTCCGGGTTGCCGGCGTAGGTGAGCTTGTCGAGGTTGATGATCCGCTCGACGCCTTGTTGCATCTTCAGATGCACGAAGTTGCCGCCGATGAAGCCGGCGCCGCCGGTGACGAGGAGGGTGCGCATGGTCTGCTAGGGGGCTGTCCTGAACCAGTGGCGGATGATACCACCTCATGGATCAGGCCCTGCCTCGCTTGAGGCTCGCGTTGGGCAAGACCGCCGCAGGGCATCCGCATTGCGGGCTCAGCGGCCGCTGCGGCGCACCTCGATCACATCGCTGAGCTGGCGCAGTTTGCTGCAGACCTGCTCGAGCTGATCGACGTCGCTGACCTCGACCCGAAAGCGCATGCTGGCGCGATCATGGGCCGCATCGGTCTGGGTCTCGGTGGCGATGACATTGGTTTCCTCATCGGCGAGCACCGAGGAGACATCGCGCAGCAGTCCCCGGCGATCGGCTGCGGTGATGACGATGTCGACCAGATAGGCGACATGGTCCGGCTGCTCGGTCCATTCCACCTCGATCAAGCGCTCCTGCTCCTCGTCACCTAGGCTGGTGATGTTGGTGCAGTTGGCGCGATGCACCGCAACCCCGCGCCCACGGGTGATGAAGCCGATGATCGGGTCATCGGGCACGGGATGACAGCAGCTTGCGATCTGCGTCATCAAATCCGGCACCCCAGCCACGATCACCTCGGGGCGATCCTGGTGCTGGCGCTTGCGGCGACCCTGGATGAGCGGTACCGGTTGTGCGGACTCGGCGCTCGCATCACGGCGCTCGTGACGCGGCTCACCGACCTGGCGCGCGATGGTGCCAACGGCAAGATCGCCACGGCCGATCGCGGCCAAGACGTCATCGCCACGCTGCAGGTTGAAGCGCTCCGCGAGCTGCTCCAGCGCCGGCTTGGTCTCGATGCCGAGGCGCGTCAGCTCCTTGTCGAGCAGGCCGCGACCCTCGCTGAGATGGCGCTCGTAGTCCTGCTGCTTGAACCACTGGCGCACCCGGTTGCGCGCTCGCGAGGTGGTCAGATAGCCGTGGTGGACGCTGAGCCAGTCGCGACTCGGGGCAGCGTTCTTCTGGGTGATGATCTCGACCGTCTGGCCGCTGGCGAGCTTGTAGGTCAGTGGCACGATGCGCCCATCGACGCGCGCACCCCGGCAGTGATGACCGACCTCGGAGTGGATCGCATAGGCGAAATCAAGCGGGGTCGCGCCGGGTGGCAGCTCCACCACCTTGGCCTGTGGGGTCAGCACATAGATGCTTGCGGCGACTTCCTGGTGCGTTGCGCCGCTTTCACCCACCGGCGGTGAGCGGCCACTGCTGGCACCAGGATCGGCGCCTGCAGCCTCGCCATGGCCTGAGCCCGGATCAGCGCTTGGGTCAGCGGCCGGCTCGGCCTCCAAGGTCCGCTCGAGCCAGTTGCGCATGAGCACGATGCGACGCTGGAAGGCGGCATCATGCCCGGCGGCTTCCTTGTAGGCCCAATGCGCGGCGACACCGTATTCGGCATGCTGGTGCATCTCCGGGGTGCGGATCTGGACCTCGAGCACCTTGCCGTCGGGGCCGGTGACGGCGGTGTGCAGCGAGCGATAGAGGTTGCCCTTGGGCTTGGAGATATAGTCGTCGAACTCGTCCGGGATGTACGGCCAGAGGCTGTGCACCACGCTCAGCGCGGTGTAGCAGTCATCCTCGGTGTCGACCATGATGCGCACCGCGCGCAGATCGAAGATGCCGTCGATATCCACGCGCTTGCGCTGCATCTTGCGCCAGATGCTGTAGATGTGCTTCGGGCGCCCATTGATGCTGGCGTGCAGGCCGATGCGGGCGAACTCCTGCTGCAGACGCTCGATCGCCTCGGCGATGTAGCGCTGGCGTTCATCGCGGCGCTCGCGCAGCAGGCGCGCGATGCGCTGATACTCGTCGGGCTCCAGATAGCGCAGCGAGAGGTCTTCGAGTTCCCATTTCAACTGCCAGACCCCGAGCCGGTTGGCGAGCGGCGCATACAGCCGAGTCGTATCCTGGGCCAGTGCGCGCCGTCGTTCGGCGGGGAGCTGCTTGGCCGCGCGCATCAGATGAACGCGCTCGGCGAGCACCACGAGGATGGCGCGCACATCCTCGGCGATGGCCAGCAGCATGCGGCGCAGGTTTTCCTCGCGGCGGGCGTGCTCGCGCGGTTTCTCGCGGGTGCCGCTGCGCGCCTTCGGCTCCAGCTCGGCGAGCTGGGCGATGCGGCCAAGATCCTGGACCATGCGCGAGACACCGGCACCGCACTGGGCATCGAGGGTGGCCGCATCGATCTCGGCGCGACCGATGCAACCGCCGAGCAGGGCGGCGCAGAGGGTTTCGGTGTCGAGCCGCAGCCCCATCAAGATGTCGGCGGTGCCGAGTCGATGGCGCGCGGCGCTCTCGCCGGTCTCGAGCCATTCATCGCCGACGCAGCGCTGCATCAATGCGATGGCCTCGGCGATGCGGGCGCGGCCGTCTTCGCCATAATGCGTCGGCACCTGCGCGAGCCAGCGCGCGGCGGCCTCGGCATCGTCGGTGCCCGCATCGGGGAGGGTGGTGTGATGCGTGACCATGGCGTGATCTGTTTCTTGCTCCTGGCCGCGACCGGATTGCAAGCCCGCTCGGCGCCGGCGTGGCTCAGTCGAACAGGTGGCTGACCAGGCCGTCGGCGAGCTTGGGCTCGAACCAGGTGGACTTCGGTGGCATCAGCGCGTCGGCATCGGCGACCGCCAGCAGATCGTCCATGCGCGTCGCCGGCAGGGAGAAGGCGGCGGCCATCTCGCCGCTGTCGACGCGTGTGCTGAGCCCGGCGAGCCCGCGGCTGCCGCCGACGAAGTCGATGCGCTCATCGCGGCGCGGATCATGGATGTCCAGGAGGGGGGCGATCAGCTGCTCGTGCAGCAGGCTGACATCGAGTCGGCCGATCGGATCGTTGGCTGGAATCCGCTCCGGCGCCAGGCTGAGTCGAGACCAGCGTCCGGCCAGATAGAGCCCGACCTCGCCGCGCGCGGTTGGAGCCACCGGCTGGGTGCTCGGTTCGACGCGGTAGGCCTCCGCCACGCGCTCGAGGAAGTCCTGGGGAGTAAGGCCGTTGAGATCCCTGACCACGCGGTTGTAAGGCAGGATGCGCAGCTGATCGTGCGCGAAGAGCACGGCGAGGAAATGATCGCTGTCCTCGCTGTGGATTCGGTCGCCGTTGCGGGTTCGCTCGCCGCTCGGGCCGCCGGCGTCGGCGTTCCGTCGTGTCTCGGCCACACGCGCGGCGGCCGCCGCGCGGTGATGACCATCGGCGATATAGAGGCGCTCGAGGGCCTCGACGGCCTGACCGAAGGCGGCGATCTCATCGCCATCGTCGATCGACCAGAGCTGATGGCGGATCCCATCCGGTGCACTGATGTCGAGCGCTGGCGGGCGCTCGCTGACCGCCTGCAGCCGCTTGTCGATCGCCGCTGCGGCCCGGTAGGCGAGGAACACCGGCCCGGTTTGGGCATTGAGCGCGCTGATCTGGCGCACGCGGTCCTGCTCCTTCGCCGGGCGCGTCAGCTCATGGCGGCGGATGCGGCCCGCGCGATAGGCCTCGACCGAGGCTGCCGCGACCAGTCCGGTCTGCCGGTGCTCACCCAGGCTCAGGCGATAGACGTAGTAGCGCGGGCTCGGGTCCTGGCGCAGGATGCCCTCGGCGCGCAGTCGCTCCAGGTTCTCGCGCGCCTTGGCGTAGACGGCCTCGGCATAGGGATCGGTGCCCTCGGGCAGATCGACCTCCGCGCGCGAGATGTGCAGGAAGCTCGCCGGTCGGCCTTGCACCATGGCGCGCGCCTCGCTGGCGCTCATCACGTCGTAGGGAGGGGCGGCGACCTCGGCGGCGTGCTCGGCGCCCGGGCGCAAGCCGGCAAAAGGGATGATCAAGGGCATGGCGAGCGGATAGCGGAACCAGTATTGATGCGGGAGCGTTCCAAACAAGCTAAACGAACCGAGTAACGATGATAGCAGGAACACCACGCCCCTTGCCGCCGCCGGCCGCCTGAACCTCGACAGGACCGACTCAGCTCGACCCATTCAACTCGATCGATTCATCCCGATTGACGCAGCGCCGACAACGGTGGGCGCACCAATAGCCTATAGGTGCCCAGGGTACCGGCGGCACCGACCAGCAGGCCGCTGCCGAGCACGCCACCGATCCAGAGCCAAGGGCTGAACGCGAAGGGCAGCCCGAACAACTCCCGCGCCAACACCCAGCCGGTCAGCTCGGCGAACAGCGAGGCGATCAGCCCGGCCAGGAGCCCGGCGGTGGTCAGCTCCACCGCGAGCGCGACTAGCAACTGGCGCCGTTGTGCACCCAAGGCCCGCAGCACGCCATGCTCGGCACGGCGCACCGCCAGGCTCGCCTGGATGCCGGCGTACATCACCAGCAGTCCCGCTAGCAGCGTGAACAGGAACACGTATTCGACCGCCTGGATGCCCTGGCGGATGATGCCCTGCACCTGTTGTAGCAGAGCGCCGACATCGATCAGGGTGACGCTCGGGAACGCCTGTATCAGCTCGGTCGCCAACGCCTCCTCGCCCGGTGGCAGGTAGAAGCTGGTGACATAGGTCGCCGGCTCCGCAGCGAGCAACGCCGGTGGCGCGATGACGAAAAAATTGACGTTGAAGCTATCCCACTGCACCTGGCGCAGACTGGTCACCGGCGCCGAAACCTCACGCCCGGCGACCCAGAAACGCAGCTCCTCGCCGAGGTCGATGCCGAGCGTCTCGGCGATGCCTTCCTCGACCGAGAATTGCCCGGGCGCCTCGACCTCGGCCCACCAGCGCCCGGCGACGATCTCGTTGTCGCTCTGCGGTTGCACGGCGAAGCTGAGATTGAACTCGCGCTCGGCGAGGCGTTGCGCTTGGGGGTCATCATAGGCCTCAGGGTCGACCGCCTCGCCGCCGATGGCTCGCAACCGCCCCCGGATCATCGGGTAGAGACCCGAGGAGTCGAGCCCCTTGTCGCGCAGAAAGGCCTCGAGTGCGTCGACCTCGCTCGGCTGGATGTTGATCAGAAAACGGTTCGGCGCGCCCTCCGGCAGGGTCTCCTGCCAACTGCGCAGCAGATCCAGCCGCACCACGGCCAGCAGCAGCAGCGCGAGGATGCCCAGCCCGAGGCCGACAATGCTCAAGATGGACGCCGTCGGTCGTCGCGACAGCCCCGCCAGCCCGAGCCGCCAAACGCCGCGCGCGCGGTTCGTGGCGAGCCTGGCCAGCCAGACCAGCAGCCCCGCGCTGAGGCCGAGCGCGACGACGGTCGCCGCGACCCCGCCGAGCAGCTTCCAGGCCAGGCTGGTATCGCCCGCCTGCCAAAGGATCAGCAACGCCAGCGTGCCGACGGCGCCGGCGGCGCTGATTGCGACCGAGGCCTTTGGTGGCCCCAGATCGCGCCGCAGCACCCGCAGCGGCGGCACGTCGGCGAGCTGCAGCAACGGCGGCAGGCCGAACCCGGCCAAGGCCACCAATCCGGTGCCAAGCCCGACCAGCGCCGGCGCGCCGCCCGCCGGCGGCAGCGCGCCATCGAACCAGTCTGCCAGCAGCGCCGCGAGACCGAACTGCGCCAACCAGCCGAGCGCGACCCCGAGCAGCCCGGCGATCAGCCCGAACAACAGCAAGCGCAGCGCGAAGATCTGGGTCAGCAGATGCCGGGGCGCGCCCAGACAACGCATCACCGCCACCGCATCGGTCTGGCGCTCGACCAGGCGCCGGCTCGCCAGCGCCATCGCCGCGCCGGCGACCAGCAAGGTGGTCAAGGCGGCCAGATGCAGGAAGCGACTGGCGCGATCGACCGCGGACTCGAACTCGGGGCGGGCGTTGCGCGCATCGATCAGCTCCGCGTTCGTTGGCAGCCGATCCGCGAGCCAATCGCGGTAGTCCGCAACGGCATCGGCATCCCCGGCGATCAGCAGCCGGTGGCGGGCTCGGCTCGCCTCGCCAACGAGGCCGGTCGCCTCGACATCGGCCATCGCCATCATCACCCGGGGGGCGATCTGGAAGATGTTGCCGCCCCGGTCCGGCTCATAGGCGATGATCTGGCGCATCGGCAACGCACGCTCGCCTAGGGTCAGACGGTCGCCGACCTGTTTGCCCAACACATGCAGCAGGCGCGATTCGATCCAGACCTCGCCCGCCGGCGGGCCGCCCGGCACCTCGGTCTCGGCGCCGCCGAGGCGCTCGCGCAGCCGCAGCCGACCGCGCAATGGATAACCGTCATCGACCGCCTTCACCTGCACCAGTTGGCTGGTCTCGTCGGCGAAGACGACACTGCGGAAGGTCAGGGTGCGGGCCAGCTCGAGCCCGCGCTGGTTGGCCTCGTCGGCGAGCGCGGCAGGGATCGGTGTGGAGGCCTCGAGCGCCAGATCGGCGGCCAGCAACTCACTGCCTTGGCGCTGCATCGCCGCCTCGATGCGATCGGTGAAGAAGCCGACGGCGGTGATCGCGGCCACGGTCAGGATCAACGCGCCGGCCAGCAGATAGAGTTCGCCGCTGCGCCAGTCGCGGCGCAGCAGGCGCGCCGCGAGCCGCCAGGCCGCCCCGGCAGCAGCGGGCCGCTGGCTTGGCGCCTGGCCAGGGGGCGCGGCATCCGACTGCGGATTCCCAGCCGCTAATGGCTCAGCGTCGGCGCGCGGTGGATAGTTTCCGTCCGATGACGGCGGTGTGTCGGAGGTCAGGGCGGGATCGGTGCCGCGATCGCTCATCACCTGGCCTCCAGATGGCCGGCGCTCATTCCGAGCCGCCGGTCACAGCGGCTGGCCAAGGCCGGGTCGTGGGTGACCAGCACCAGCGCCGCGCCCGCATCCTCGCGCAGTCCGAACAGCAGATCGATGATGCGCCCACCGGTGGCCTCGTCCAGGTTGCCGGTCGGCTCGTCGGCGAACAACACCTCGGGGCCGGGCGCGAAGGCGCGCGCGATCGCCACGCGTTGTTGTTCGCCGCCGGAGAGCTGGCGTGGATAATGGCCGCCGCGCTCGCTCAGGCCGACGCGCTCGAGCGCCGCCTCGGCCGTGCGCCGTGCTGAGCTGGCGCTCAGGACGCTGGCCAGCTCGAGCGGGAGTCGCACATTTTCGAGCGCGGTCAGGGTCGGGATGAGCTGGAAGCTCTGGAACACGAAGCCGACGCGCCCGGCGCGCAAGGCGGCGCGCGCGTCCTCGTCGAGCGGTTCGAGCGGGCTGCCGCAGAGTTCGACCGAGCCGCTGCTGGCGCGATCCAGGCCGGCGAGCAGGCCGAGCAGCGTCGATTTGCCACTGCCGGAGGCGCCGACGATCGCCACCGCCTCGCCCCGCGCGACCTCGAGATCGACGCCGGTGAGGATGTCGAGCACCCCGCTCGGCCCCTGCACCTGCTTGGCCAGTGCCCGAGCGCGGCAGATGGGGTTCGCCCTGGTCGCGGAAGAGGGAGCGGCAGCGGCGTTTTCGCCAGCTTCGGTGTTGGCCTGGGAATCAGCCACTTCGGTGTTGTGCCCCATCGCCTTGGCGTTGATGTCCTGGGCTTCGGCACTGCCCCCCTTGGCGGGGCCCGCGACCGAGCCCATGCTGTGCTCACGACCATCCTGATCATTCTTCGGAGCTTGATCCCGCATGCTGCGCATTCTCCTGTCGTTACTGTTGCTACTGCCCCTCGCCGCCATGACCGAGGTGCCGCCGGGGGCGGCGGCGAGTGATCGGACTCTCGATGATGGCGCTGTCGATCGCATTGCCGGGTCGCCAATCGTCACCGAGGCCACCGAGACGCCGGTGCTGCTGGTGCTCGGTGACAGCCTGAGCGCCGCCTACGGCTTGCCATTGGACCAGGGTTGGGTGAATCTGTTGCAGGCCCGAATCTATGAACGCAATCTGCCATATCGGGTCGTGAATGCCGCGATCTCGGGGGATACGGTCGCCGGCGGCCTGAGCCGGTTGCCGGCTTTGCTTGCCGAATACGAACCAAAAATCGTGCTGATCGAGCTTGGTGCCAATGACGGCCTACGCGGTTTCGCGCCTGCAAGGATCAAAGACGCTCTGGTGACGCTGGTCGAGCAAGCGCAAGCGGCCGATGCTGATGTTGTTCTGATCGGCGTGCGCCTACCGCCTAATTATGGTTCGGCCTACACCGAGCGCTTTCAACAACTGTTCGCAACAGTCGCCGAGCGAACCGAGGTCGCTCTAGTCCCGCGGCTGCTCGCCGATGTCGCCGAAGATCCGCGCTTGATGCAAGCCGATGGCCTGCATCCAACTGCCGAAGCTCAGCCATTGATCTTGGAGACGGTCTGGCCGGTACTCGATCCGCTGCTCGAATGAGCCATTGGACTGCTCAACCCAAGGAGAACTCCGGCATGCTTGGATTTGAGACGGCGGAGTTTGAGGAAGAGAAAGAAGGGAAGGATTAGTGTGGACCACCGTTGTGGACCACTAGCTTAGCGTTGCTGTTACTGACTCTTAATGGTGCCGAGGAGAGGACTTGAACCTCCACCTGGTTTCCCAGACATGGACCTGAACCATGCGCGTCTACCAATTCCGCCACCTCGGCAGGGTGCGGCGTCGACGGCTGCAACCGTGACAAGTCGACAAGCTTAGAGAGACAGCGAGGGCTTGTCAACGGTAGACTAGTGGAATCTTTGGACGCAATACGAGTACAGCGTGGCACGACGAAAAAAGGCTCAATCCGCTCGGGACCTGGATCCGCATCGGCAACGGGAAGCGAAGAAATACGATAACCCGATTCCCAGTCGGGAGTTCATCCTCGAAACACTGACAGAACACGGCGCGCCAGCGGCCTTCGACGAAGTCGCCTCCTTGCTCGGCCTCACCACCGAAGACGATCGCGTTGCGCTGGAGCGCCGCCTGGGCGCGATGGTGCGCGACGGCCAGCTGCTGCGCAATCGCCGCGAGGCCTTCTGCCTGGTCAACAAGCGCGATCTGGTCGCGGGCCGCGTCATCGGCCATCCCGACGGCTTCGGGTTCGTCAAGCCCGACGACGGGGGGGATGATCTCTATCTCTACCCGAAGGAGATGCGCGCGCTGTTCCACGGCGATCGCATCGTCGCGCGGGTGACCGGCAAGGATCGCCGCGGTCGCCTCGAGGGCGCGGTGGTCGAGATCCTCGAGCGCAGCACCACCAGCGTGGTCGGGCGGCTCTACTCGGAGAGCGGCGTCGGCTTCGTGGTGCCGGACAATAAGCGCCTGACGCACGATGTGATCATCCCGAGCGACCGTCTCGGCGGCGCCGAGCAGGGACAGATCGTGGTCGCCGAGATCACCGATCAGCCGACCAAGCGCACCCAGCCGATCGGCCGCGTCGCCGAGGTGCTCGGCGAGCACATGGCCGCCGGCATGGAGACCGATATCTCGATTCGCGCGCACGATCTGCCCGTGCATTGGCCGCCCGAGGTCGAGCAGGCGATCAGCGCCTTTGGTGAAGAGGTCCCGGAGGCCGCGAAGGCCGGCCGCACCGATCTGCGCGCGCTGCCGCTGGTCACGATCGACGGTGCCGACGCGCGCGATTTCGATGACGCGGTCTACTGCGAACGCAAGCCCAAGGGCTGGAAGCTGCTGGTCTGCATCGCCGATGTCTCGGCCTACGTGACGCCCGACAGCGCCCTGGATAAGGAAGGCTTCGAGCGCGGTAATTCGGTCTACTTCCCGGACCGGGTCATTCCGATGCTACCGGAGGTGCTCTCGAACGGCCTCTGCTCGCTGAACCCGCAGGTCGACCGGCTCTGCATGGCCTGCGAACTCTATGTGAGCCGTGAGGGCAAGGTCACGCGCACGCGCTTCTTCGAAGCGGTGATGCGCTCGCACGCGCGCCTGACCTACGAACAGGTCGCGACGCTGCTCGATGACAGCGATGGCGCGCTCAGCGAGCACTATGCCGAAGTGCTGCCGCATCTGCACGAGCTGTACGCGATGTATCAGGCGCTGCTCGAAGCGCGCGCCGCGCGTGGCGCGATCGACTTCGAGACCGTCGAGACCAAGTTCGTGATCGACGACGCTGGACGGATCGCGAGCATCGAGCCGACGGTGCGCAACGATGCCCACCGCATCATCGAGGAATGCATGCTGGCCGCGAACGTCGCCGCCGCGCGGTTGTTCCAGCGCAAGAAGATGCCGGCGCTCTATCGCATCCACGAGACGCCCAAGGAGGAGAAGCTCTCCGACCTGCGCGAGTTCCTCGCCGAGCTGGGCCTGAACCTGCCGGGCGGCAACAAGCCGACGGCCAAGGACTACGGCACCCTGTTGGATGCGGTACGCGGACGCCCCGATTTCCATCTGATCCAGACCGTGCTGCTGCGCTCGATGCAGCAGGCGATGTACAGCTCCGATAATGTCGGCCACTTTGGGCTCGCCTACGACGCCTACACACACTTCACCTCGCCGATCCGCCGCTATCCGGATCTCATCGTCCATCGCGTCATCAAGCACCTCCTCGCCGGCGGAACGGCGGCCGATCTCGACTACTCGAAGCCGGAGCTGCAGCAGGTCGGCGAGCACTGCTCGGGCACCGAACGGCGTGCCGATGAGGCCACCCGCGATGTCGAGCATTGGCTCAAGTGCGAGTTCATGCGCGACAAGCTGGGCGAGGAGTTCGACGGCACCATCACCAGCGTGCAAGGGTTCGGATTGTTCGTCGAGCTGGATGGGGTCTATGTCGATGGGCTGGTGCACATCACCGCGCTCGATAACGACTATTACCACTTCGATCCGGTCGGCCATCGCCTCACCGGTGAGCGCACGGGCCAGGTCTACCGGCTCGGGGACCGCTTGCGGGTCAAGGTCGCGGCGGTCAATCTCGAGGATCGCAAGATCGACTTCGTGCTGGCCAAGCCGATCGTTGCCGAAGCGCCCAAGCGGCGTTCGCGCTCAAGACGCCGCAAGAAGCCAGCGGCCTGAGAGGCCGCTCCGATGACGTCCGATGGACATCGGCCGCTACTGAGAGAGGGGTTACGATGAGCCAACGCTCGAATACCGCCACCACGGTCGGTATCAACAGTGTCCGCACTGCGCTGAAGTTCGGTTACGAGGGTGTTGTGGAACTTTGGCTTGACCGAACGCGGCGTGATCGACGCTTGGCCGAGCTGGCCGCGATGGCGCGCCAGGCCGGCATCGCCGTTCGTCAAATCAGTCGCGATGAACTCGATCAGATTGCTGAGGGTGGCAATCATCAGGGCGCTTTGGCCTGGGTCAGGATGCCGGCAGCACTGACCGAACAAGATCTTGAACTCCTGCTCGAGACCATCGAGCAGCCGCCGTTGCTGCTGGTGCTCGATGGTGTGACCGACCCGCATAATCTCGGGGCCTGTTTGCGCAGTGCTGACGGTGCCGGTGCGACGGCAGTGATGGCGCCCAAGGACAAGGCGGTTGGCTTGACGCCGGTGGCGGTAAAAGTGGCGAGTGGTGCTGCCGAATCGGTGCCCTTTGTTCAGGTCACCAATCTGGCGCGCACCCTGGACGCGCTGAAAGCGCATGGGCTTTGGTTGATTGGGCTTGCTGATCGGGCTCCATCGACCCTATTCGAGACCGATCTCTTAGGGCCAACGGCGCTGGTGCTCGGCAGCGAGGGCACCGGCCTGCGCCGCTTGACTCAAGAGCGCTGCGACCTGCTCGCGTCCTTGCCAATGCGTGGTCGCGTCGAAAGTCTCAATGTGTCGGTTGCGGCGGGCATCTGTCTGTATGAGGCTGTTAGACAACGGGTTCAATCTGCTGAGCGCGGCACTATGTAACTGTCCATTAACGACTTTTGGGCTCGACGCGGTGCGTAAGCTGCTGGCCGATGCCCGAGCCAAAGGCTAGCACGATCCGACCCTGTTGAACTCGCGGGTAGCATAAGAGCCTGCTGCCGGGCATCCGCTGCTCGATCCCGAAGTTTTCCTGCCCCTTGGGTCAATCCGCCTGCAAGAAATCGCTGCCTGGGGGCCGCTCGAAGCGGAATAGGGCGTAGTCGAGCTGTGGGTTGCGCTCGAGGTCGTCGAAGATGAAACGGGTGAGCTGGCCGAAGCGATCTTCCATCAGCAAGGTGTCGAGCTGGCCGTCGATGAAGGCGATGCGCAGCTTGACGACCTCGGTGTCTTCGGCCTTCGGAGTCAGCTCGATCCAGGTGCGGCCGTCGCCTTCATCCAGCGTGCGCAGCTCAAAGTAGTCCTCGACCGGCTTCTCGCTCGCCAGGAGCTGGGCCGGGGTGCCATCGAGGATCTTCTTCTGGCTGCTGTGGGTGACCTGGTTCAGATCCTGGTCGTGGACATAGATGCGCGAGCCGTCGGCGACGATCTGTTGCTCGTTGGGCGTGTCGTAGTCCCAGCGGAAGCGATTCGGGCGCAGCAGGTAGAAGGTGCCGCTCGACTCGATCATCTGCTCGCCATCGGCGCCGAGGGTAATCTGGCGAAAGTCGGCGCTGAGGCTGTTGAGGCCACTCAAGTAATCCTTCAGCTCGGCAATGCCGTCGGCGCGTGCCTGCGGCGTGCTGAGCAGCGTCATCAGCGGCAGCAATAACACCAATAAGAGCCGCGCTGGCAGCGCTGCGAGTGATCGATGAGAGGCTAACGGGCCGAATGGAATGCTGAGCATGGGAAGATTCAATCCTGTGGTGGAGGCGAGAGGACCTCGCGGTTGCCGTTGCTCTCGGCGGGGCCGACGACGCCGATGCGCTCCATCTCCTCGATCATGCGCGCGGCGCGGTTGTAGCCGATCTTCAGTCGCCGTTGCACACCCGAGATCGAGGCGCGCCGGCTCTCGATGACGATCTGCACGGCCTCGTCGAACAGCGGGTCCTGATCCTCGACATCGCCATTGCCCTTGGGTTCCGGGTCGATGCCGGGCAGGTGTTCGGACGGCTCCTGGAGGATGTTCTCGATGTAGTCCGGCGCGCCCTGCTGCTTGAGGAAGGCGACCACCTTATGCACCTCATGGTCGTCGACGAAGGCGCCATGCACGCGCTGCGAGATGCTGCCGCCCGGGGGTAGGTAGAGCATGTCGCCATGGCCGAGCAGATGCTCGGCGCCCATCTGATCGAGCACGGTGCGTGAGTCGACGCGGGCCGAGACCTTGAACGCCATGCGGGTCGGGATGTTGGCCTTGATCAGACCGGTAAGCACGTCGACCGAGGGGCGCTGGGTCGCGAGTAGCAGATGGATGCCGGAAGCGCGCGCCTTCTGCGCCAGGCGGGCGATCAGCTCCTCGACCTTCTTGCCGACCACCATCATCATGTCGGCGAGTTCGTCGATGATGACGACGATGTTCGGCAGCTTCTCCAACGTCGGCACCTCGGGCGGCTCCAGGCCCTCGGCGAGGGCGGCATTGACGATCGGGGCATAGGTGGGGTCCGCGATCGGTTCGCCGGCGGCGATGGCGTCGAGCACCTTGCGATTGTAGCCGGCGATGTTGCGCACGCCGAGGGCGGCCATCAGCTTGTAGCGGCGCTCCATCTCGCCGACACACCAGCGCAGCGCGTTGGCGGCCTCCTTCATGTCGGTGACCACGGGCGTGAGCAGATGCGGGATGCCCTCGTAGACCGAGAGTTCGAGCATCTTCGGGTCGACCATGATCAGGCGCACATCATCCGGGCCGGCCTTGTAGACCAAGCTCAGGATCATGGCGTTGATGGCGACCGATTTACCGGAGCCGGTGGTGCCAGCGATCAGCGCATGCGGCATGCGGCCGAGATCGGCGACCACTGGCTCGCCGGAGATGTTGGTGCCCATGCTGATGGTGAGCGGTGATTTCGCCTCGTGATAGGCGCGCGAGCCGATGATCTCGCTCAGGGTGACCATCTCGCGCTGATCGTTCGGCACCTCGAGGCCGATCACCGATTTGCCGGGGATGACCTCGACCACGCGCACGCTGATCTTCGACAGCGCACGGGCGATGTCCTTGCTCAGGCCGGTGATCTTGCTGACCTTGACGCCCGGGGCCAGTTCGAGTTCGAACAGCGCCACGACCGGCCCGGGATGCACCTCGACGACCTCGGCGATGACGCCGAATTCGGCCAGGCGCGCTTCGAGTTCGCGCGACATGGTCTCGAGCTGCTCGGGGGTGGCGGCATTGCCGCTGCGCCGGGGTGGATCGAGCAGGTCGAGTGGGGGGCGCTCGCTGAAATCGCCGCGCATC
The DNA here is from genome assembly GCF_016653295.1 of Halochromatium salexigens. Taxonomy (GTDB): domain Bacteria; phylum Pseudomonadota; class Gammaproteobacteria; order Chromatiales; family Chromatiaceae; genus Lamprobacter; species Lamprobacter salexigens. The sequence continues at coordinate 46,917 of NZ_NHSF01000061.1, forward strand.
GAGGCGGTGCGACTCGCCAGCGGCGGCGTGCTTGGCGTGGGCGCGGCAGGCGTTGCTGCCGGCGCTGGCGCCGAGCCGTCGGCCCAGACTGGCTCGACCGCAGTGGGCGGTGGGGCCAATGCAGTGACCGGGGGAGTGGCTGCTTTGGGGTCTTGCTCGGCCGAGGACGTTGGCTCCTGCTTGAAGGCCGATCCTAGCTCTGATTCCGGCTCTGGAGTCGTCTCTGGTGCCAGTTCTGGCTCTGGTGCTAGCCTCGATTCCGACTCTGGCATCGGTTCTGGCTCTGGCTCTGGCTCTGGCTCTAGCGAGGGCTCTGGTGTTGGCGCCGGTTCTGATTCTGGCTCTAGCGTTGATTCCGGCTCCGGCTCCGGTTCCGGTTCCGGTTCCGGTTCAGGATTTGGCACTGGCGCGAAGGCTGCTGGCGCTGGCTTCTGAATCTGGGGGGCAAGGGCTGATTCCGAGGCCGCTGGCCGACTCCTGGCATCCGTCTCTTCGCGAGCGGGTACCGCGCCCGCCTCGAAGCCCGCACCGATCCCGATCGCGAGAGGTTGCTCTGTCCCCAGCAGAGGTGCTGCGGTCGGATGCGAGATGAGAGTGCGGATGGCATTCTGCGGCGCATTCATGGTTTGCGGCGCTTGGTGCGCATGCACGGAATGTTGCGCATCCGTCTCCGGGCTGTGCGCTGGAGCTTCTTCCTCCGGCGCCTGCCGCTGGACCCGCGCCTCGGCGGGGTCGAGCGCATCGGCGCGACTGACGCGGCCGCTATGCCGCCTAGGGTGTTCCGGCTTTGCGTTATCCGGCTTCGCGTTATCCGGCTTCATGTGCTCCGGCTTCGCGTGCTCCGGCTCCGCCTCCGCCTCCTCCGGTTCGCCTATCCAAGGTTCATTCGCCGAGTCCATCCAGTCGTTCGGCTCCGCCTTGCGTTCGACCTGCCTGTCCACTGTCGGGGCGAAGACCGCTGTCGCGGCGAGATCCGATGCTGGTTCGACCTCGCTCTCGAATTCGCTCTCGCTCTCGTCGTCATCCCAATCGGTTGACCAATCAGTCTCCCAGTCCTCTTGATGCGGGTGCTGGCGGCGCTCGGCGCGTGCTGCCTGGATTTGCTGATACAGACGCGGCGGGACGCGCAGCAGCATCAGGGTCAGATCGCCGATGCCGTCGACGATGAGCAAGGGGGACATCCCAGTGAAGAGCGATAGCCCGGTCAGCAGTAGGCCGAGCAGCACGAGCGAGCCGCCGCCGATGCCAAAGCCCGCGCTGGCCATGTCCGAGATCAACTGGCCGAGGGCGCCGCCGATGCCATTGGGCAGGTCGCCGAAGGGACCGGCGATCTGCAGGCTCGCCAATCCGGCGCCGGCGCCGAGGGTGAGCAGCAGGCCGATCCAGCGCAGCACCAGCCAGTAGAGTTTGGTCTCGGGCTCTGGCTCGTGGTCGCGAAAGACGAGGAAGGCGCTGGCGGCGAGCGCGACCGGGATCAGGTAGGCGAGCACGCCGACCAGGAATAGCGCCAGATCCGCGAACCAGGCACCGAGTCTTCCGGCGGCGTTGTCGACGGCGCCTTCCGCCCCCACGAAAGACCAGCCGGGGTCATGTGCCGAATAGGTGGCCAGTGCTAGCACCAGATACAGCGAGATGAGGATGACGGCCCAGAGTGCACCTTCGCGCCAGGCACGCTCCAGATAATCGCCGAAACGGGGCTGTCTGAGTCGAGTCGCTTGTTCCACGGCATTCTCCTAACGTTTGGCGGATTATAGCCTTAGCGAGGGAACTTCGTCGTGTTTCGATGTTTGCGCTCCGCCCTCGGCGCCGGCGCTCGGCAGGCGCAGCAATTCCAAATTTGCCCTGTCACCGCCTTAAGCGCCGCGCTTTTGGTGGAGGCTGGGCCGGTTCGAGCGCCTCGAGCATAAACGTCAACAGCTCCTCCCATGAGGCATAGACGGTATAGAGCGT